>JBIKKT010000008.1:0-83950 GCA_044360195.1 Bdellovibrionota bacterium
TCCGGTCCGCTAGATTTTGCGGTGGGAACCGCGGCATCAGGCAGAGCAGAAGCTCTGCGGTCCCAGTCAGGGCTTTCATACCGGAGCGCCGACCCTCCAGCTCGCTCGTCAACTCATTACTACCTGCTATAATAAAGTATGCCCCCAACCCCGTCCCCAGAACTCCTTGAAACACTCATGATGGCGGCACTCCGTGAAGCAGAGAGGGCCAGCAATATCGATGAAGTCCCAGTTGGATGTACCATCGCGCACAACGGTGTAATTATTGGCCGTGGTCACAACACCACCGAGGCATCAGCAAACGTCGTAGCTCACGCTGAATTAAACGCGATACGTGAGGCCTCAAGCCATCTCGGCAACTGGCGCCTTACTGATTGCATCATGTGCGTTACGCTTGAGCCGTGCACTATGTGTCTCGGTGCTATCCGCTTAGCGCGCATTCCGCTAGTAGTTTTCGGAGCAGGGGACTCTAAGCAAGGCGCCGTTGGCTCTCTATACGACCTAAGCCAAGATGAGCGCCTTGGCCCCGCGCTGCGCGTAATCTCCGGCATTAAGGAATCCGATTGCCAGCAGCTCCTTAAGCGATTCTTCCTTCAAAAGCGAACTTCTTAGCTAAGGCTGGGACTTTTTTGCGTTTCCCTAGCTTAAAATTTTAAACACAAGGCATTTTACTTTTACCCTCAAATGCCATACCGTGAATGGGTTAATTCATTACACCCTCCGGAGAGGTGGCCGAGTGGCTGAAGGCGCCTGATTCGAAATCAGGTCTACCTGAAAGGGTAGCGGGGGTTCGAATCCCTTCCTCTCCGCCAATTATCTATCGATTCGAACTTGGCGCCGCCAAGATTCGAATTAACGACCAGCGATGTCACTGGACACCCGCCGGCCTTGGCGGCCGCCTCCGCTAAACATCTATCGATTCGAACTTGGCGCCGAATCGGACCGCAGGCTTCAGCCCGCCCGCGCGGCAGTAGAGCACGTACCATTCAAGCGGACCTGGAAGGTCCGCGGTCCGAGGAGGCCCCCGCCACGCGCCGAACGAACTCGCGCACCAGCATCTCAGAACCCACGGCCGCCGCTGATTGAATAAAGCGCGGGAAATCAATGTGCGCTCCACTATCGGCGCTGTCTGAAATTATTCGTACTACGGAAAATGGGACGTCGTGCTCAACGCACACCTGCGCTACCGCTGCTCCCTCCATCTCAACACATTTTAGAGACGGAATAGAGGTGCGCAGATCCTCGCGCTCTTCATGAGAACAGACAAAGACGTCACCACTTGCAATAACTCCTGAGTGATGTTCGGGTTGTCGTTGGCAGAACTCACTGACGGCGCTTTGGTACAACGGGTCTGCTACAACAACGCGAGCAGCTTCATTAGCTATAACCGTTAAATACCGACACGCTTCCAATCGTGGGCCACCTAAAAGAGGGATCTCAAACCGCTTGTAGCCGAGCACCCCCTTCGGGTCCATATCATGTTGCACGAGCGCATCGGCTGCAACAACATCCCCAACTCCAACCGCTGGATCGATACCCCCCGCTACACCGGTAAAGAGCAGCGCATCGCATCCGAACTCGTGCAAAAGCAAAGTAGCAGTAGAAGCCGCTGCCACCTTACCAATCCTTGAACATACCAGGGTGAGCTTTACACCGTCATGCGAAGCAGAGAAAAATTCGCGCGGCCCAATCTTTCTCATCGAGCCACCACCAAAAGCAGCAGCGATGAGTGAAAACTCCTCATCCATCGCTGCTATTATCCCAAGGTGTCCCGGTCGATTCACTCCTCCCCTCAAACTAGAGAGCCTTCTGCCCAAACGATCCAGCAGGCCTACAGAGGTTGTACTTTAGAATAGCGTAGATTGCGCGAAATCCGTCGCGCCAACCGATCTTTTTTCCTTCGGCGTAGGTACGTCCGTAGTAGGAAATACCCACTTCATAAATTCGGCACCCCATGGCGGCGACTTTGGCGGTGATCTCTGGCTCAAACCCAAAACGCGACTCTTCAATCTCAATCGCCTGGATCACCTCGCGACGGAACATCTTGTAGCAAGTCTCCATGTCCGTAAGGTTGATATTGGTGAACATATTTGAAAGCAAAGTGAGGAACCGATTCCCCATCATGTGCCAGAAATACACAACTCTATGTGGGGCTGCGCCCATAAAACGAGAGCCAAAAACGACATCCGCCTTCCCCCTCTCAATTGGCTCCATCAAGATTGGATACTCCTGCGGATCGTACTCAAGGTCAGCATCCTGGACGATAACCACGTCACCAGTTGCATGCTTGAAACCCGTCTTTAAAGCAGCACCTTTCCCCTGATTGACCTCGTGATAAACGATTTTATCAACCTGTGAGGCTATCTGAGAGGCGAGTATCTCCCTAGTTCCGTCGGTTGAGCAGTCATCAACAATGATAATCTCCTTCTCTGCCACGGGAGCTGCCTTCACTGCAGTAACGATGTCCTGGATTGTGTTTCGCTCGTTGTAGCAAGGGATAACGATAGAGAGCTTCATGAGTACCTAATGAGCTGTTTTTATAACCCTGCGGAGAGTACCTCTTTATACCCCGTCGGTCCAGGTACGAACCCCCTTCCAAAGCCCCTATTTTTGGCCCCCAAACCTGCTTTAAACCCTTGTACTGAAAAGCCCATTTTCGTAGTCTCATGGGATGGAAAATCAATCCTCAATCAGCCCCATAACGATCGAATCTGAGATGCGCCAATCGTACATGGATTACGCCATGAGCGTAATCGTTGGGCGCGCCCTGCCTGATGTCCGTGATGGACTCAAACCGGTACAACGCCGCGTGTTATACGCGATGCTCAAAGAGGGTCTGGTATCTAACCGTAAGCACTCCAAGTGCGCGGGAGTTGTGGGTGAGGTGCTCAAGCGTTATCACCCTCACGGTGATATGCCCGTATACGAAGCACTCGTGCGGCTGGCCCAACCGTGGAACCTGCGCTACCCCCTGATTGATGGGCAAGGAAACTTCGGCTCGATTGACGGCGACCCCCCTGCGGCGTACCGATACACCGAGTGCCGCATGACTAGCCTAGCTGAGAAGCTGCTCGAGGATATCGACAAAGAGACCGTTGATTTCTCCCCTAACTTCGATGACTCAACCCTTGAGCCGCAAGTTCTTCCCTCTGTAATTCCAAACCTGCTCGTCAACGGAGCTAACGGTATTGCAGTTGGAATGGCTACGCATATCCCGCCACACAACCTCTCTGAGGTTATCGATGGTGCACTTGCGCTGCTAAACAACCCTGACACAACCCTTCAGGATCTCCTCCCACTTATCCCAGGCCCAGATTTTCCAACTGGCGGAACGATCTTTGGCCGCGGACCGATAATCAGCGCATACTCCACGGGACGTGGCATCATTCAAGTTCGTGCAAAAGCACACTTCGAGAAGCTCAAGACAAAGACTCGCGAAGTCGACGTACTCGTCGTTACTGAGATTCCGTACCAACTCAACAAGGCGCGCCTGATTGAAAAGATCGCTGAGCTTGTTAATGAAAAGCAGATCGAGGGAATCTCCAAGCTCCGAGACGAAAGCGACCGCTCTGGCATGCGTATCGTGATGGAGCTAAAGCGCGACGCCACGCCGGAAGTCGTACTCAACCAGCTCTACAAGATGACCCCGATGCAATCGAGCTTCGGTATCGTTAACCTCGCAATCGTTGATGGACGACCGGTAGTGTGCTCGCTCATCCAGCTGCTTACCTACTTCCTTAACCACCGCCGAGATGTGGTAACTCGCCGCACTGAATTCGAGCTTAAGAAAGCTAAAGAACGCATGCACCTCTTGGAAGGTTTCCGCATCGCGCTCCTTAACCTTGATGACGTGATTCAGCTAATTCGAAAAGCGAGCACCCCTAAGGATGCTCGTGACGAACTCATAACGCGCTACAAGCTCTCAACGATCCAGGCTCAGGCGATCCTCGACCTACGGCTCCAAAAGCTCACCGGCATGGAGCGTCTGGCTATCGAGCAAGAATATGAAGAGCTCGCTAAACGCATCGAAGAGCTGCTCTCTATTTTAGGAGATACAGCGAAAGTCAATTCTATCATCGCCGCTGAGCTTTCCGAGGTGAAAGAGAACTATGGCGATGCTCGTCGTACAGAGATAGTCGATGACGGAGCAGAGATCGATCTTACCGACCTCATTGAAGACGAAGAGATGGTTGTAACGGTGAGCCACAAGGGGTACGTCAAGCGCACCTCCGTCACCGAATACCGAGAGCAACGCAGAGGCGGAAAGGGCGTTATCGGTGCAGCTTCTGATGATGACGACTTCACTCAAAACCTCTTCGTATGCTCAACCCTCGCCGAGCTACTATTCTTTACAGACCATGGGCGACTCTACTGTCTCAAAGTGTATGAGATACCAGAGTCTGCGAGAACTTCGAGGGGGCGTGCGCTCGTTAACCTCCTTGACCTCAAAGAGGACGAGAAAGTGTGCGCAATTCTTCCGCTTAGAGAGCGACTTGAGAACACCTTTGTGGCCCTTGCCACTCGAAACGGCGTTATTAAAAAGACAGCCCTCGAGGAGTATGCAAACTGCCGTCGTAAGGGCCTTGTAGCCTGCACTCTTGATGAGGGAGACACCCTAATCGGAGTGGCGATTACGAGCGGCGAAGATGACATCATCCTGGCCACCCGCGATGGAATGGCGATTCGCTTCCAAGAAGATCAAGTTCGCGCCATGGGCAGATCCGCCCGTGGAGTAACAGGAATCCGATTTGAAGGCGATGATAAGGTCGTAAGCATGTCGGTGGTGAATAAGCAGGACAGCGCTAAAGAGGGCGAACACGAGCTTATGCTGCTCACCGTGTGCGAGAATGGATATGGCAAGCGTACCCTACTCTCTGAGTACCGCTCTCAGGGTCGCGGTGGTAAGGGGCTGATCGATATCCAAACCGAGGGACGAAACGGCCCTGTTATCGAGGCTCTTGCGTGCGACAACAGCATTGGTCTGATGCTTATAACATCCGGTGGTAAGATAATCCGCACGGGAGCCGCAACGGTTTCTGTGATCGGACGAAACACTCGCGGCGTTAAGCTTATCGACCTCGACGAAGGAGAGAAGGTTGTAGCGGTTGCTCCAGCACCTCTCGACACAAACAGCTCAGAGGAAACTCCTCCTACGGACGAGAGTCCTCCAGTAGCTCCTGAATCAATCAACTAACGTCGTAAGCGTTTTTAAGCGATGCGCATACCACCTCCTCGCACCATAGCAGTAATCGGTCTCGGAGCATGGGGGAGCGCGCTAGCGCTCCACTGCGCTCGCGAGGGCCACAGGGTGATCGGCTGGCACCGAGACGGGAGGTTTGTTGATGAGACAAAGAAAGCGGCGAGCCTGCTGTGCGCATCAAAGTATCACCCGCTACCTCACAACCTATCCGTAACAGCTAATGTGCAAGATGCAGCAGGTGCGGAGATTACAATAATTGCCCTGCCCTCAAGCGCATGGGGCGAGGTTCTTCCCCTCATCCCCAAGCCTACGGTGCTTGTGAGCGCAACGAAGGGCCTTGAAAAAACGACGGGGCAGACTCCTCTTGCTTTCGCAGCAAGTCTTTTATCACTTAAAGATCAAAATCTGTGCGTTATATCTGGTCCTAGTTTTGCCTCTGACCTTTCAGCCCGGCGCCCTCTATCGATAGTTGCTGCCTCTCGCGATAGAGATACAGCGATGCTCGTAACTGAGGCTCTCGCGGGGGAATCTCTGCGAGTTTATGCTTCGCCCGATCCACTTGGTGTTGAGCTAGGAGGCACGCTTAAAAACGTTATCGCCATCGCCTGCGGTGTTTCCGATAGCTTAGGATTCGGCCCCTCGGCGCGTGCCGCTCTTATCTCGCGGGGATTAGCCGAGATGTCGCGCCTCGCTGTAACGCTTGGAGCTAATGGCCGAACGCTCTCTGGGCTATCAGGGCTTGGAGATCTGGTAATGACAGCTACTGAGGACCAGAGCCGCAACCGTCAAGTTGGATTACGCCTCGGAAGGGGCGAGAGGCTAGAAGATATAATTACATCGTTAGGCTCTACTGCTGAGGGCGTGAACACTGCTCCGCTTGTTCAAAAGCTAGCCTTACAATCCAAGACAGAAGTTCCTATTACAGACATGGTAGTAGAGCTTATGGCAGGCACTCACTCGCCGCTTGAGCTTGCTAAAAAGCTTATGAATAGGCCGCTTAAGAGTGAGTTTTAGTTTGCGGCCTCGTCCCTGTTCAGCTACAGCGACGAATCCCCAAGGATTAGAATAAAGAATAGCGGCAGGTAGATAACCGACACTTTAAGAAGAACACGCGCATCCTGCACCGAATGCGTGCGCGCCAGCACAACTCCGTACCACAACATCCCTAGACTAAGTACGGCCATTCCCCACGTATACACAGCTCCGGCCATGCCAAGAAACCCGGGCAATAGCGAGACTGGAACAAGCACAACTGAGAACCAGATAACCTGTCTAAATGTGCTGCGCCCATCGGGCTCCACAACAGGCAACATTTTAAATCCACCGCGCTTGTAATCTTCACGGTACATCCATGCAATCGCGTAGAAGTGCGGGTGCTGCCACACAAAGAGGATAAGAAAGAGCACCCACGCCCCCAGATCAAGGCTTCCCGTTGCAGCCGCCCATCCACCCATCGGAGGCAAGGCCCCTGGAATAGCGCCTATAACAGTATTCCACCAGGTAACCCGCTTTAGTGGCGTATAGACTAAAACATAAAGAAAAACCGTTAAGAGAGAGAGAAACCCGGTTAGTAAATTAACCTGCCACGCTAAAAGCGATACCCCAAGCAGCACGAGGATGAGCCCAAAAGAGAGCGCTTCGGACGGCGTCACTTGCCCGGCGGGTAGGGGCCGAGTCTTAGTACGGTGCATCTTAACGTCGCAATCTCGCTCGAGGTAATTGTTTAGCACCGCGGCTCCGCCCGAGCTCAGGGCTGTACCGATCAACATAAAGATAAAGGTACTGAGTGGATAAACGCTTTTAGCTCCCAAGAAGAAACCTGCAGCACTCATAACGAGCACCATTGTAAGAATACGCGGCTTTGTTAGGCACATGTACGCTGAGATCTTCTTAGTGTCTGCGGTATCACCACTTTTCATACTGAACGGATCTTAGGCACACACCCGCAGACTGTCAACGGATCCAGGGTCGGTATTAGCTGGGTTCACTGGTTTCTGCTACGACATCTCTCTACAGCGCCCTAACGCTGGGCTCAAATCCCGAACGAGACCAATAGACATACATAGCCCTACCGAGCACGTGCTCAGCTCTTACAAACGGGGTAGCCCAAAACCGTGAGTCCTGCGACTCACCTCGATTGTCGCCAAGAACGAAGAGCGAGCCTGTTGGCACTTTGCGGGGAGGAAAATCCTTGTCCTTCGCGACTCCTCCCCAAACAGCGAACGGCTCATCCTGCAGCACGCCGTTGATAAAGACTTCTCTGTCACGCACTTCAACGATATCACCACCAACCGCGATGACTCGCTTAACCAATGGGCGCTCACTTTCATCCTCTACCGTTCGCGGATCGTCTATGCGTTTGAAAACTATCACATCTCCACGCCGGGGCTCTGACCACGTCGTAACCGCCGAAGACAGGAAGGGCAGACGGAGACCATAGGAGAACTTTGGCACGAGAATATAGTCCTGCTCCTTAAGGGTCGGAGACATAGACGATGAAGGAACAAAAAAGGCCTCTAATACGGAACTCTTAAAGAGACAAATTAAACAGAGAAAGACAGCAAGGAAGCGAACGAAATCAGTGAAAGACCCAAACAAGAGGATAGCTCGCTGGGAGGTCTCGCTGGTTACAGTAACTTCACTCGTAGCTAAAGCCATAGGGTCTCAGATCATCAAGAAGGTCCCGGAAAGCAAAATCGGGTCTCGTCAATCACACGATGCGGCAAATAGGAACCCTAATCAAGCTTGGCTAGCTCATCCTGCAACTTCTTGGTCATGTCATCTGAAACCGACGAATGATCCACACCCGCCCGCACTTGCTCACCCTTCCTACGACCAGAACTTACCAAAACCGCCACCGTCAATCCCACCAGCACGAAGCCGATAGGAACGATCCAGACAAAAACCCCAAAACCAGCAAAGAGCGGTACAGCACGGTACTGTTCACCATACCGCGCAATAACATCTTCAAGAATTACATCCTTGGATTCTCCCGCTTCGAGTCGAGCGCGCATCTCATCCTTGAGCTCTTGCGCCTTCGAGCTAGGACAATCGTTAAGCGAACGTCCAGCGCAGAAGGGACTTAACATTCCTTGATAGAGCGCTGTTGTCTCTTTCTCAAGCGCAGCAGAGCGCCCGTCTGCGCTCGCGGGAAGCGCACTCAACGCAAACATGAACCATACAAACAGGGCTACAGCTACGCGGCGCATGCGACTCCGTACTCAGCGCGATATGCTTCAATACGAGAGCGAAGCTCAGCATCGATTGAGAAGCCAGATGAATTGCTTTGTGAGAGGTATGAAATTATATCGTGAATCGTAACGATTGACGTTACGCGGATGCCAAGATCGCGCTCTGCTTCTTCCACGGCTGAGCAACTTCCTGTTCCTTTCTCAGCACGATCCACCAAAATGATAACACCTGCGATCTCAACTCCAACCTTATCTCTGAGAACTGGAATCATCTCCTGAAGCGTGGTGCCGGCCGTAACGACGTCCTCTACGAGCACAACGCGCATCCCCTTTGAAAGAGGTTTACCAACAAACTCCCCTCCTTCACCGCGCGTCTTTGCTTCTTTGCGATTGAAGCAAAAAGCCATATTCTTGCCGAAGGTTCTCTGCAAGCTCATCGCTGTTGAAACACAGAGAGGGATACCTTTGTATGCTGGGCCAAACACAGCATCTACGGTATCTAGGCCGAGCTCGATTATCTTAGCAGCATAAAAATCAGCGAGCTGCGATATCTTAGCGCCATCGTCAAAAGATCCTGTGTTGATAAAATATGGTGCTTTGCGCCCAGACTTAAGGAGAAACTCTCCGAATTTTAAAGCCTGTGTCTTAATGAGAAAATCTATTACCTGGCTCTTCTGAAGCGAGGGAGCTTGTTGCGTCATGGTATCTTTTCCTCCGATGAAAGCACGTATCCTGTGAGAGAGCCGCTCAAGACAGCATCATGCGCAGCATATTTACCTGAGCGAAGTAGTGCAAATAAAAACGTTCGTTCGTTTGTCGCATCGCAAAAGCTGCTGACAACTTTTCCAATGACCGTTCCTTCCCTATTGAGCACCGCATCACCGACTTGAACGCTACCACACCCTGAAAGAGAGATCCTCTCAAGGTGACGGGGAAGGCGTCCAATTGCATCGCTTCTCTCGATGACTTCCTGACCAACGTAACACCCCTTGGAGAAGCTCACGGCAGAGAGCAATCCGCACTCTGTAAGAATAACCTCGTCATTTACCTCTGTTGGATACTCAGGGAATCCTCCCGAGAAGCGCACCCGCATAAGTTCCTCTGCCGAAAGAGGCTTGCCCCACAGAGCCGCAAAAGCTGCTTCCATAGACTCGCCTGCCCCATCGAGCACAACAACAACAATACCAAGGGGTGAAATAGAAGATTGAAAAACTCGGGAAGTTACCTGAGCGCCAAGCGTTTCAATCTCTGCCCTAAGATCAGCCTCAGGGCCAGATACATGTGTTACCACAGCACTCAACGAGAGATCTTCTATCGATACGCGATCTGCTACAACGTAGCGACCAACCGCTGCAAAGATAGCCTGCCTAACGCCGCCATCACATATAAGGTAGAAGAGATCATCTGCTTCGCATAAGACGGTAAACAATCCCTCGACTTTACCCTGAGGCGTTAAAGCGGCTGCGGCAATTGAAGCACCGGGAGAAAGGGAGCGCAGATCGTTTGAAAGACGATTATTTAAATACCTCCGAGAATCTTTTCCCGAGACCTTTAGGACAACACTACCTGCGAGAGTCTTCCAGAGTCGCGTCATTTAATCCGTGTTCCAATACGACGCCAGCTATCCCATGACCAAAAGACGACAACGGCTTTCCCCTTGATGCGTCGAATATCGAGGAAAGGCTCAGTCCAAAAGCGCGAGTCCTTTGAGTGATCGCGGTTGTCACCTAACAAGAGCACATGGCCTGGGGGAATCGTTCGAGGACCGAAGTACCCTTCAAGGTTACCACCCTCAATCCACTGCGCGTACGACTCCTCCAGCGGCTGTCCATTGATAAGAACCTGTGTTCCACGTACCTCTATCGTCTCACCTGGAAGTCCTACGACACGCTTAATGATATGAATTGAAGAGTCATCCTCATCAGGGGTGTTAGGGTCATCCGGTCTGGTAAACACGACCACATCACCACGCTCAGGCGTGTTCCACAACGTATAGGTGTCGGTGACCATCGGCAGACGCAGGCCGTACCAGAACTTTAAAACAAGGATAAAGTCCCCGATGCGCAGAGTGGGGATCATTGATCCAGAGGGGATCTTGAAAGGCTCAACAACTGCTACGCGGATTGAGAAGGCGATAGCTAAGATAACTGCCAGGGTCTTTACAAAGGAGACACCCTCAGAAACCAACTCCTTAGTACTTTGTCTCACTTTATAACTCCCTAACCGCTGCACAGTGCTGGGTGCGTTAAGCCGAGCTGGCTAAGCCAAAACTAGCAGGGTTAGGTATACGAACTCCACCCACATCCGTCAATCCGACGGAGCCGGGCTAAGACTACTTTTGGGCGTACTACGCACTAAACCCCTGTCGCTTACCGAAGACTACCGTGCTGCAATCTACCTCTACGCGAGGGGTCTTGTTAGTTACAGTTGAAACGAAGATTCCTGGCTCAAAAGCGCGCTCCTTAAGAAGCTCAATTTTTGCTGGATCCGGGATACTCATATTTGCAGTGATTGAGAAGTTAAGCTCAACGATAACTTTACCAGGGGTATCATCCAAAACTTTCGTGATCATTCCGTATAGGGGATACGTGGTGCCAACCTCAACTTCACCGAACTGTACTTCACATCCGAATTTCTCGAAGAAGGTTTGGTCTTTATTTTCCATACGTAATTCCTCACAAGAGTAGAGCTTATACTCCCATATCTTCAGTGAGGTCGTTTGTGCTTCTGAAAATTACGCGCGTCTGTACATCGCTGCGCCAGCATAGGTAACTGCGCAATCGCTCTTGTAATCTACGGCTTGGTCGTACGAAATCACGTCACAGTCGTACGAGTTTTCCGTACGCTCAAGGATATCCATAATCGTATACATGGTGGGAAATCCACAGATCCTGCGCGCATCGCCATCTTCGCAGATGTGATTAAAAAGGGTCGTTTTGTCGCCTTTTCTTATCGCCGATAAATACTGCTCGTCTCGACGAGCGATTACCTGCATCCCCTCTTGACTCAGCGCTCCCTCATCACCAAATTGACGTCCCACGTGCGCCATATCAACACCGGCTATGAAGCAGACCCTCTTCCCTTCGGCTTCCTTGGACCGAATAGCTTCAATCAGTGAAGATACAAACGACTCGTACTCATCGAACTCGTGCGGCAACTTTCCGGCTGCTACCATATGGTGAAAGCTACCGACTAATATCGGAGCTATCGTGGCGCCCGGCTTTAGCGCACCAAGGAATGGGAGCTGGAGCTCAAGTGAGTGTTCGTTCTTATGCAAATACTCATCCGCAAACGAGCGTTTGATGCCGTAGCGATGAGACACTCGCGTTACGAACTCAGTGTCACACGGGAAAGTACTGAGCGGGCAAGCAAAGTCCTTTGCGCATAGGTGAAAGATATGGCGACTATACTTGTGCGCAGTACCCATAAGGATAAAAAGATCTGCTGAAGCTGGAGCGATACGCGGATACGTTGCTCCGTAACATCGCCCACCACGTCTGTAGTCTATGTGTGGGGCCATGAGGCACAACAGCTCGCGCGTGTCTGGCTTTGACTCGGCACCAGGGACTACAAGAAGCCCCTCGACCATCTTCCGTAGCTCGCTAGGCTCCGCAGGGTAGACGAAACCTGCGCGTGTTGCAGCCCGCACAGTTGATGACTGAAATGCGTCTCGCACCCCTTGCTCCGCTACAAAGAAACGCGCGTTTGCCAGGAATAGCTTATCGTCGAGCAGCTTTATGAGGCCATTAAGCACCTCACGCGTTAGACCGTCCTTGGCGAAATGACTCAGAATCTCTTCAGACGAAAGATTACCCTCAAAGAGCTGCAAAATCGGAGCTACGGCAGGAACGAGAAAGAGTGGCTCCTCGGTCACACCACTTGGGCACTGCAGCACCAACGCCAATTCGTTCTCTATCTTTTGCCAACGTATATCAAGCGGTGAACGCAGCTTCGGATATGTGTAGGTCGAATCCATGACAGACCTGCGTTACTTGCCGATACAAAACTTTGAAAATATGCGCCCTAAGATATCTTCCGTAAATGTCTTTCCGACTATCTCATCGAGCGCGCTCAGCGCCTCACGAATATCGGCTGAAAGTATCGAGAACGGAGCAGACCCACTGCGGGAAGTTTCGATAAAGCTTGAGAGCGACTCTTCTGCTCGTCGCAGACAATCTCTATGCCTCTCGTTCGTTATCACTTCACCGACATCAGAGGAGTCGGGTAGCTGCTTTGCGAAATCCTCAACAAAGGCCTCTATCAACGGGCCGATACCTGCCCCAGATTTGGCTGAAATGTAGAAGTTTTGCTGACAGTGACTTGAGTCCGCATAAAACTGCTCGAGCGCTTGCGGATTGAGATCGATCTTATTAACTACCATCCACACGCGCTTATCGTACCCACGTAGAAGCTCCAGAGTCTCTTTCCATTCACCCGCTGAGTCTGTGGCGTCAACTACAAACAAGACGAGATCGGCCCACGGAATACGCTCAATCGCTAGCTCAACACCTATCTTTTCAACTGCATCCTCTGTTTTACGTATTCCAGCGGAATCACAGAAGGTAAATTTATAGCCGGCTAGCGAAGCCTCTTCTTCGATAAGATCGCGCGTTGTGCCTGAAACTGCCGAGACTATCGCGCGTTTCTTGCCGAGTATTAAATTAAGGAGGCTTGATTTCCCGGCATTCGGCCGCCCGCACAGCAACACACGCAACCCACTTCGTACCAATGCTCCGAAGGAATAAGTTGAGAGGAGCTGTTCTATCTTAGCGCGCGCGACCTCAGCATGAGCTGCGATCTGATCGATTCGATCTGGCTGAATATCTTCTTCAGGAAAATCAATAGAAGCCTCGATCTCAGCGAGCACATCGCGCAGCGGCTCGCCAATCGCAGCAACAGCGCTACTCAACCGCCCCTTGAGCTGCTCTCCTGCGAAGCGCAACTCCTCTTCGCCTTTGGCGTTAATTACGTCGGCAATCGCCTCTGCTTGGGCGAGGTCAAGTTTCCCGTTTAAAAACGCACGCTTTGTAAATTCACCCGCCGCCGCCGGCAGGATTCCGTACGCATACAGAGAGCGCAGCACCTGTTGAACGAGCGCCGGACTTCCGTGAAATTGGAATTCTCCAACATCCTCTCCCGTAAAGCTCCACGGGGCTGGCATAAACACGGCTAAGCCTTTGTCGATCGATGAGCCACTTTTAAAATCAAGGATGTCGCCAAACACGAGGGTCCGTGGCAGTCGTATCGGATCCTTCTTACCCCTAAACAGCGCCCGCAATGCCGTACGTGTGCGCGGACCACTTACGCGCACAACTGCAACTCCGGCTGGTGCCGGAGCGGTGGCCAATGCAGCTATTGTAGTTCCTTCCATTATATCAGGGTAACGAGGTACCCGACTCCAAAGATAAGAACACTTGCCACGAGCGTTGCCACGTAGACCGAGCCCTTAGCTGTATTACGCATATAGATCTGCTGCGTAATTGAAATCAGGTTATTTACCAACCAGTATAACACCAAACCTGCAGGCATCGGAAAGATAATGAACATACCGGCGAACATGTACGGCATAATTGCCATCATTCGTTGCTGCGTTGGATCTGTTGCGGTGTTAGGCATGGTTTTCTGCTGAACGATCATAGATCCCGCCATAAGAAGAACCATTACCGGAATACCGATACCGAACAGGTCCAACCGTTCTGGTGATGAGAGATCGTTTATCCAAACACCAAAGTGCGCGTGACGCAGATCGATTGCATTAAGAAGCGCTTGATACAGTCCGAGGAATACCGGGATCTGAATTAACACCGGGAAGCATCCCCCCATCGGGTTAACACCACGCCGCTTGTACAATGAGAAGATCTCTTGGTTGAGCGCGGTAGGATCAGTGACGCGCTCCTTTAGCGCCTTTATCTCAGGCTGAAGCTCCTGCATCTTCTTCATCGAGTCAAAGCTCGCCTTAGAGAGCGGCAACATAACGGTCTTAACAATGAGAGTAAGTCCGATAATTGCGAGTCCGTAGTTACCAATTAGCGAATAAAGAAGATCGAGTAACCGTAGAAGCGGTATGGCCAAGAAAGAGAACCAGCCTAGATCAATTGCGCGGTCTAAATTCAAACCCTCAATCGTTCGCAAAATCTTGTAGTCTTTCGGACCTGCATAAATTGAAAACGTGCCGCCACTCGCGCCACCGGCAACACGACTCACGTACACATCACCCTCATGACCAATGAGGGTGTTGCGCCCAGTTGTCGTCGGAACAAGGGCTGCAATGAAATAGATATCTCCAATTCCAACCCAACGACTCGTGCCGAAATCACGCACCCCTTCTGGCAACTCAGAGATCGGCACGTGCTTAATTTTATCAAAGCCATCAAGGTAGGTAACGTGCGAAGGTGTTGCGCGCGTATCTTGTGCCTGCGGATATAATCGACTCCACTCAAGCCACACCGGTTGAGTTTCAACGGATGGCTTATCAAGGACTACTTCAACGCCAACGATGTACGAGCCGTGAGTAAAGATGAGTCGCTTAGTTATCTTAGTTCCCTCTGGCAACTTTCCTGTAAGCTCAAGGGTAGCCGAACCTGCCGGAGCAACAACGATATTCGCTGTAGCCTCTGTAGCCTTGATGCCGTTAATACTTGAAAGCGAATACGATACGCTCTCATCGCTCACTCCGCCTACGTAAACACCGAGAGGAAACACGGCGCCATCGGGTGAATTAACGATATCAAGGAGGGCTTCTTCTCCCTGCTTCTCACGGTAATTGGAGAGTTTGTACGACACTGCGCGACCACCAAGGTGCGAGATAGCTACCTGTAACGTATCGGTCTTGATAAACGAGGTCGGTGAAAGCTCAAGCTGAGTTCGAGCAATGTGTGCAGCCGTAACAGCAGACGGAGCACCAACCACCTGAGCAGGCACGGCTGGCTGAACCTTGGCGGCCGGTTGCACAGGTGACGCCGGCTGAGAAGTTGTTGGCGAAGTTTGCCCCGATGTAGCGCTCGGTTGCGCAGCGGGCGGGACCTGAGGGCGCTTAGGCGCGAGAAACATCTGGGTATACACAACCGCCACAAAAACGCACAAAATAATTGCGCGCATGGTACGTTGATTAAATTCTTCAGATTGCTGCGTCACGGAGAACCCCTGGATCAAAGTAAATTGAACGAAAGCTTTTTTACCGCCCTGTTAATACTCTGCTTTTACTGTCGATGCCAGTGCAGGGAGCAAGATGTTTGACACTGGCACAGAGGAGAGGCACCCCCCTATCGAACTGGGTCAATCCCGCCCGGATGTCGCGGATGACACCGACATACGCGCCTGAGCGCCATCCAGCCACCCTTAAGCCAACCATACACCTCGACCGCTTCAAGCCCGTATTCAGAACAGCTTGGTTGAAAGCGGCAAGAGTTGCCAATGAGAGGCGAGAGTAGCAGCTTGTAGGCCCGAAAGAGGACTCGCGCCACTAACCTGCGTTGCCGCTTCGGCTGCACGTCATGAGAGACCATATCCTAAGCACTTACTTCAATATTTTATTCGCCCGCAAGGAGCCGAGTATCTCCCGACGGTAGTCATCAAAGGAACAGTCCTGCACACCCCGACGCGCTACTACAAGCAGGTCGTAATTGCGAATGAAGCCGTGTCGATTTTGACGGAATATCTCACGCAGGCGTCGCTTTACGAGATTACGCCCCACTGCGCGTTTTTCTATCTTTGTGGTGACGGCCACAGCCATGCGACTCTCCTCACCTGAATTTTCGAAGGCGAGTATGAGGAAGTGCTTACTATAAATCTTGACCCCTCTATCCCTGCAGCGAGCGATCTCGCTCTTTTTCCGCAGACGCCCCGTAGGACTCAAAGAGAGATCGCGACTATCGATAGTGACCCTTGCGTGGAGTTGTGACTGCAAGCTTCTTTCGGCCCTTTGCGCGCCGAGCGTTCAAGACCTTTCGGCCACCCTTAGTAGCCATTCTCTTGCGGAATCCGTGTGTGGTCTTGCGACTCTTTTTGCTTGGCTGATACGTGCGTTTCATAGCGTACTACCTGTTCTCAATGAGGGGCGGAGTCTAGTTGCTTTCACCGGGGAGGTCAACCCTGGCGGGTGCGGAAACAGCCTAGGAATGGGCACAGGCCTCGTAGAAAAACATGACCAGAGGCACACAAAAATGGCAACTTAATCAGCTAAATCAAAAGCTTACATAAACCAAGCCCCATTTCCAAAAGGCCCCTTAAGCACTAAGAACTAAGCCTCGCTAAAAAGAACCCCCAATCCAATCGGCGCTTAAAAACCGCTAACTTCAGAATAGAAGACCGAATCAACGCTTAGCTCTTTGAGGCCCGTCACTTTTAAAGTATTTTCTAACGCGATTTAACTTTCTTGGACGGTCATGTCGTGGTACCTCTGATCTAAAGAATAAATAAAACAAAATGCAGCCCGCTCAAGCAAACCAACAGCCTCTTCAAGAACTCCGCAAGGACGCGCTCGATGGAACTACATTTGGGGGTAAGACCTCAGGCTCGGGCGATACCCTTACCCTACAGATACAGCTAGCCCAACTCGAAGAGGATTTTCGCCACCTATCGGCATCCAGCAACGTTTTTGATTCTCTTCGTGCCTTTGTACACTCTCATCCAGCCGAACTAGGGGCTCAGCAAGAGGACCTCGCGAGACAGCAGCCAGAGATTAGAGCCCGCACAAGTGAAGTGCCCGGCAGTGGAACGCTCCCTTCTGTGCAAACCTTAATTTTCGAAATAAACTTTGCTAACTTTGAGCGCGATCGAGCAAAGGCTGCTGAGAGCAGCGAAGTTTCATTTGCTGCATGACCACCCTGCTAGCACGCACCCCCCAGTTCGTTACCCAAGAGCCCGAGCCCCAGTGATTTTTACTGTCGCCTAGTTAATCGCCCAAGTAGTAAAAGATTGTAATGCGCTCGCCCCTTACTACTCTCGCCCTTCTTTTCTCACTTATTGTTCTGCTCTCTGGCTGCCGAGATAACCGCGAGGGCTCAGGACCACACATGTCAGTTACGTTAGTAGCAGACCAAACATCTCTTTCACCTGGCTCAACTTTTACCCTCGGAGTTCTTTTTAAACCTGAACCTGGATGGCACATATACTGGAAGAACCCAGGAGACTCAGGATTACCTCCGCGCTTTCGGTGGTCAGCTCCACGTGGGATTACGATCGACAATCCCCTCTGGCCGTACCCTGATAGAATTCCAACAGGCCCGCTGGTAAATTACGGCTACTCAACTGGTGAGACACTTCTACCCTTTCAATCAACGCTCGACTCTGGAACCACAGAAAACAAAGTTACGGTAAAACTCGCAGCAGAATGGCTGGTGTGTAAAGAGGAGTGTCTGCCAGGAAAAGCAGCGCTGTCGCTTACACTCCCTGTTTCAACAACTCCAAGCGCCCCCTCAAAAGAAGCGCCGCTTTTTGAAAAGACGTACCGCTTAATTCCCCCACGCCTCGACAAAGTCTCACTCGCCATCGAGGAGCAGGAGGACCACGTTGTTCTCGCTATCATCCCACTGGAAGGACGCTTCCTTCCAACTTCTGCAATTTTCTTCCCAGACGATCCCAAGATAATTACCAACGCAGGTCCACATTCGAGCAAGAAAGAGGGAGATGTCCTAACCATAACGTTAAAGCGCGACAAGAATCGCAAAGACTCAGTCTCTCGACTTCGTGGCGTACTGGTATCTGAGCAAGGGTGGTCACAAGAGGGAACTCCTCTTGCTGTACATGTTGATACGAGCCCAGAAGCTATTGAGGTCGGCGCTCCCTCTCAGACAACTCTACCAACAGCATCTCTCCCGATTTCAAACAACGCCACCGTGCCCTTTATTACCGCGATTGTTTTTGCTCTCCTTGGTGGCTTTATCTTAAACCTGATGCCGTGCGTCTTTCCTGTGCTCTCCATCAAGATCTTAAGCCTCATAGAACAATCAAAGCACGATGCTACAAAGGTTAAACTACATGGGATTATATTCTCACTTGGTGTGATTGCTTCTTTCTGGATCTTAGCAGCAATCATGCTGGCCGTACGAGCTGGCGGCGAGCAACTTGGGTGGGGATTTCAACTACAGTCACCAACTTTTGTTGCGGTAATGATCCTACTCTTTTTTGCTCTGGGGTTGCTTTTCCTTAGCGAGATCTCACTTGGACAGCGCGTACAAAGCGCAGCAGGGAGCATACGCACTTCAGCTTCATACCTCGGCTCATTCTTTAATGGCGCACTCGCCACTGCTGTTGCCACTCCGTGCACTGCTCCGTTTATGAGCACAAGCCTCGCTGCAACTCTCACACTCCCTGTAACTCAGAGCTTTCTTGTATTCACGGCCCTCGGTGTTGGCATGAGCCTGCCGTACCTCGTGCTCGCTCTTAGGCCATCGCTTGTGCAATCTCTTCCACGTCCGGGTGCCTGGATGGACACCTTTAAACAGCTCATGGCGTTTCCACTCTTTGCAACCTCAATATGGTTACTGCGCGTCTTTGGTCGACAGATGGGGGTAAGTATTCAGTCGATAGGCCCTGTGACATATCTCTTATGGAGTGTGCTCCTTGTTGCGTTTGCTCTCTGGCTATTCTCTCGCTCGGCGCATGCAGCACGCACATTCACACGCGCTGCTCTAAAGATTGTGGCATCAATCATTCTTGTTGGTGGAACCCTGCTTGCACTACACAGCGCCAGCACACAACCTTCTCAAGGCTCCCCAAGCAACGAGCCCTACATCGACTCATTTGGACTCGCATGGACTCCGTACTCTGAAGCTAAACTAGCAGAGCTCACCGCTCAGGGTAAAAACATCTACATCGATTTCACCGCTGAGTGGTGCATCACCTGCCAAGCAAACAAACTTGTTGTTTTCTCTTCACAGGAGGTACTCGATGCACTTAGGAGCAAAGATGTAGTGCTCGTTCGCGGCGATTGGACCTCACACGATCCAACCATAACAGCAGCGCTTGCTCGGTACGGACGAAACGGGGTGCCTCTGAATGTCTTGATACCCCAAGGGGATCTTTCTAAGGCTCAGGTCTTACCGAACATTCTGACGCCAGGGGTGGTACTTGAGGCATTGACGGGGTTTTGATCACAACCCAGCCAAACAAGTAAGGCGAGCAGACTCGCCGCTACGGCCGGAGTGTGTCTGACTTCCCAAACATTCTACATGTACTAGCGGACACTAGCTTAGCAACACGGCTCTCGGAGTTAGACCTCAAAACCAAGCTAGGACGCCTTCGCTGAACTGACCCTCGCGTAGCTCCTTAAACGAAATCTCATTTCTGAGGATGTAGCGCAGGTGCTGATGTGGTGCATAGCAGCTAAGAGAAACGCACCCGTTTTATTCTCGGCTTTTGAAAAGTGTGCGAGTCAGGGTACGGGGGCCCCCAACGCTATTTGCGTCCGACAATGTAGGCCACCCAGACCTTACACGATTCTCCGCGATTTCGGGGGTAAAAGGCTCCGCTTCCTCTGCCGTTACGACCGGTCCCTTCCCAGTAGACTTGCACATCCTTGAAGCCAGCATCCAACATCACATCCCGTATCTCAGGGATGCTCCACATTCTCCAGTCGTAGGTGAACGCGAGCTTTCGAACCTTCGATGGCCTCGGCTTAAAGTGAATATTGAAACGAGTGCGATTGTTGATGGGATCGAAATTTTGCTGCTCGAAGTAGTACGTCATACCGGGGATCTTTTTCGTATCTACTGACGGTTCCCCATGCTGTGGTCCTCCAAATGCATCTACAACGAGGAGTCCTCCTGGCGTTAGCGACCGATAGCACGACTTAAAATACTTCACGAGGGTCACGCGCTCGTGGAAGGCAAAGTAGCTAAAATTGAGCGCGCAGATAATGTCGGCCTTCGCGGAAACCTTGCCGAGCACGTCACGCTGTAGTGGTTTTACCCGACGTTGCTGCGCCTTGATAAGTTTCGGGAGGTGGTTCTTTAGGCCGTACTCAAGCGGCTCTGGGTCGATATCGAGACCGATCGCCCTTTTCTCCTCACCAAGTTTTGCCCACTCACAGCAAATCGAGAACGTTCCGCAAAAATCCTCTCGAAGGGTAGTTGGCTCCGCTTTGTTCAGATTGCGATAGAGCAAGCGCAAAAAACGAGCCTCCCGCTGCGGTTCCTGAACTGCTTGGCCGTAGGCCGCATACTTATCAAAAGAGGAACGAGAGAAGGCTGAACCCATGTTGACCCGTGCTTCGTCAATTTTACGTTAGTAGGTTTTCCGACGAGGCGCGCATTATCTCACAAGGGCAAACGCTAGCCAACTTCAAGGGACAGCGGGGCACGTAGTACATCTTTGGGCGGAAAAGAATTGAATCGCTGTGTTAGGATCCACTCTGAGCACCGTGAAATAATAGCGTCGAATACTCGCTCGAACGAGAGACGACGAACTCCGGGGCTATCGGTGAATTTCAAGGAAGAGGCGAAAGCAAAGGGAGACTTGAGAAACGAAAGCCAGAAGAGTTCCACCTACGCTCGCTAGAGTGCAGGCGGGAACGCCTCAAACCTTAGACTGAGAACTGAAATCATACGCCTCGTGTAAAAGTGATAAGTCGCCACATGCGCAGGAGTAGTATGAGGTCCGGAATATGATTAGCGCTTTACTCACAAGTAAGTGTTCCTTTGCGAGCTAGGTAGTTGGGGTCGGCTTTTGCAACTGGTCAGGAATAGTTAAGAAGACTATAAAAGTTGGCAGAGCCGTGCTGGTGCGCTAGGGCCACTCTAACAGTCCGGTCCTACACTGCTGACTCCTCTTTCGACCCTTAGAACGATCCCTCACGGGCTACCAAAACCGACCCCAATCACTACTCTGCTGATAGAAAACCAGAATTAATTGATCGTCTTAGCAATTGAGGCTTCACTAACGGCAAGGTGTTCCGAAACGCACATAGACATTTGGCCGCGGACGGCGTTTTTATCTTTGACGCAAACACTGAACCTAAGATGGAGCGCTACCGGCTAGAGCCGGCGGCAGCCGATATAACACGCGACAACATTGCTATTGTGGATGTCACAAGAAATAAGCAGTACCACTACCTTGTGCAGTTAAAGCTGCTGGAGCGGGTGCGCGGCGAGACGTTTCTCCACCACGAATTGAATATTCCGGAGATCGTTGTGCCTCATGCGAGAGCTTACGAAACTGTTTGGCAAGGTCTACACCGTTGACCCCGAGCGGAGTCGGCCGACGGCCAAGACGGAGGAGCTCTTCTTTGTGTGCGCAAAGCCCCGCTGATATTCTACTATGTACCACGAGTAGCACCTGTTGTAGGCTTACGACTAATTATTAAGGAGAAAATCATGCGCACTGTCTTTAACTTGCTCGTTGCCTCTTTTCTCTGTACCGCTGTCACAATCACTTGTCCGGCCGCGTCTGCCGAAGTTAGCGTGGGCTCCCCCGCTCCTGAGTTCACCCTTACCGATGCGTCAGGCACCCCAGTGTCGCTTTCATCCTTCAAAGGAAAAAACGTTGTGCTTGAGTGGTTCAATCCAGGTTGTCCATTCGTTAAGAAATTTTACAGTAACGGCGATATGCAGCGCTTTCAATCAAAAGTTATTAGCGATGGTGGCGTGTGGCTTACGATCAACTCCTCTGCACCAGGAAAGCAGGGACACATCTCAGCCGACAAAGCCAAGGAAGTAAGCGCTGAGCAGAAACTTCAATCAACCGCCCTCCTACTGGATAGCGACGGAACAGTCGGTAAGACATACGGCGCCCGCACTACGCCGCATATGTTTGTGATAGATGCTAAAGGCACCCTCGTTTACGACGGAGCCATCGATAGCGAAGCCTCCACTGATTCTACCGACATAGCTGGCGCAACTAATTACGTGCTCACAGCGATTACTACCCTAAAGAGCGGCGGCGCGGTGTCACCGGCATCAACTGAGCCCTACGGGTGTTCAGTTAAGTACTAGCCAAAACGCTGTTTTGCAATTTAAAACCCGCAAAGGGTTGCAAAGAAGGGGCTATAGCCTGTAATCATTTGAACCGACTTAGCAGGCTGGCGCTAGGGAAGATAGCTTTTGTAGATCCATGTCAAAGAGACTCGTAATAGTAGAATCACCCACCAAAGCTCGCACGATCGAGAAGTTTCTTGGTAAAGACTTCGAGGTGTTAGCCTCTTATGGCCACGTCCGCGACCTACCAAACAGCGCGGCCGAGATACCGGCTGATATCAAGAAACAGAAGTGGTCACGCCTTGGCGTTAACGTCGACTCTGACTTTGCTCCTCTTTATATAGTGCCCAGCGACAAAGAGAAGCGCGTTAATGAACTTAAGCGCGCCGTAAAGAACGCTTCTGAAGTGTATCTGGCGACTGACGAAGACCGCGAAGGGGAATCGATCAGTTGGCACCTGCTTGAGGTGCTCGCCCCCAAGGTTCCAGTTAAGCGCTTAGTTTTCCATGAAATTACTAAAAAGGCGATCGAAGAGAGCTTAGCCCACGCAAGAGCGATCGACGAGAATTTAGTAAGAGCACAAGAAACCCGCCGCATCATCGATAGGCTTTACGGATATTCAGTAAGCCCGCTGCTCTGGAAGAAGATGGTCCCTCGCCTAAGTGCTGGGCGCGTACAGAGCGTTGCGATTCGACTCCTCGTACAGCGCGAGCGTGAGCGTGCTCGTTTTCGCCCGGCCGACTACTGGGATCTGAAATCTGTGTTTGAAGCTGCCTCGGATCCTTCAATACCGTTTGAAGCTCAGCTGACACACGTGGGTTCCAAGCGCGTTGCAACGGGTAAAGATTTTGACCCCAACACCGGCGCTCTCACCAAAAAGGACGACGTCGTTCTGCTTGATCAGACAGCGGCTGATAATCTTGCCGCTGCACTAACAAAGGGCCAAGCAGTCGTAAGTGAAGTTGAAAGCAAGCCTTTCACTCAACGCCCCTACCCTCCTTTCACAACCAGCACCATGCAACAGGAAGCCAACCGCAAATTGAGCTTTGGTGCTAAGCGCACGATGGCCGTTGCTCAAACGCTCTACGAAAACGGTTTCATCACCTACATGCGTACCGATTCAACGACCCTTTCAGACGAGGCTCTTGCTGCATCGCGCGCACTTATTGGACGCGAATTTGGCAAAGAATACCTACCCGATTCAGCGCGCATCTATAAGACGAAAGTAAAAAACGCACAGGAAGCGCACGAAGCGATCCGCCCAGCCGGCTCTGAGTTTACTTCACCTGCGACAGTGAAAGACCGCCTCGGTTTAGAAGCATTTCGCTTATACGAAATGATCTGGAAGCGAACCCTTGCATCGCAGATGAAGGATGCTGAAGGAACTCGCGTCTCTGTTAGCATCGGAGTTAACGATGCAACGTTCCGAGCCTCAGGAAAAACGATCTCATTCCCAGGATTTTTGCGCGCATACGTTGAAGGCTCTGACGATCCAGAGGCAGATCTCGCCGAACAAGAGCGCAATCTTCCCCCGCTAAAGCAAGGGGATAAGGTTACCTCGAAGGGTTATGATGTTCTTAAGCACACAACCCAACCACCTGCTCGCTACACTGAAGGTAGCCTAATCAAAGAGCTTGAAAAACTAGGCATCGGTCGCCCGAGCACCTGGGCAACGATCGTTGATGTTGTTCTGTCACGCGACTACGCTTTCAAAAAGGGCTCAGCCCTCGTTCCAACGTTTCTTGCGATTGGAGTGATAGGACTCCTTGAGGGCTACTTCTCACACCTCGTCGATTACGAATTTACGGCGAATCTTGAAGATGACCTTGATGCCATCTCGCGTGGAGAGAAAGACAACTTAACCAAACTGAAATCTTTCTACTTCGGCGAGATCGGGGCCACCCAGGGGCTAAAAGATCTCGTCACCAGCGGAGAAGAGAAGATCGATCCGCGCGAAGTATGCGGGATTCGGCTCGGCAAAGATTCTCAAGGCAAGGATGTAGAGGTTCGAATCGGTCGATACGGCCCTTTCCTCTCTAACGGAGAGCAACGCGCGGGGCTCCCGGATTCAATCGCATTCGACGAACTCACAGTTGAAAAGGCTGCCGATATACTCGCTGAAGCCGCGAAGGGCCCTGAATCTCTCGGAGTTGACCCAACAACGAACTTGCCGGTTTACCTTAAGAAGGGACGCTTCGGTCCGTATGTTCAGCTCGGCGACATGGTTGAAGGCGGGGACAAGCCAAAGATGGCTTCGCTTATTGCAGGTACACCACTTGAGTCAGTGACGCTCGACCTAGCGCTTCAACTTCTTGCGTTCCCGCGAAACTTAGGAAAGAACCCTGAGAACAACGAAGACATATTCGTGTACCGCGGAAAGTTTGGTCCATATGTTAAATGCCTGGAGGAGAGCCGCTCAATACCAGCAGATGAATCACCGCTCACGATAGCTTTTGAGCGCGCGATTGAACTCTTAAAGCAACCACGCACCCGTGGTCGTGCGGCAAACCAGCCAAAGACATTAAAGGATCTTGGTAAGCATCCAACATCTGGCGAGAGCGTTGTCATTAAGAGCGGTCGGTACGGTCCATACGTTACCGATGGCACAACTAACGCATCCCTCCCTCAGGGCGGCGACCCAGAGACACTCACAATGACCGAAGCAGTTGCTCTCCTTGAAGCTCGCGCTGCGCGAGGGCCTTCAAAGAAGAAACGTGCGACTAAAGCAAAGGCACCAAAAGCTGCGGCTCCGAAGAAAGAGAAAGCTGCTGCCACAAAGAAGACCAAGGCTGCTGCGCCGAAGAAGGCTAAGAAGGCAGCTGGGGAATAATTACCCCCTTCTTGAAAACAAGTGCACGGGACTACATGAGTAGCGACCTAAAGAAACACATTTCTGATATCCCCGACTTCCCAAAGCCAGGAATTACCTTCCGAGACATCTCACCCCTTTTAAATTCACCAGAGGCATTTCGACATGCTGTAGCAGGGATGGCTGCTCACGTATCAAGCGCGAATGTCTCAAGCATCGTAGCGATTGAATCTCGTGGTTTTCTCTTTGCTGCTCCTGTTGCTCATCACCTAGGTGTCCCACTTGTTCTCGTACGAAAACCAGGGAAGCTACCAGGAGAAATCACTCGCATCGAATACGGCCTTGAGTACGGTAGCGATGCGCTTGAAATTAAGAGCGGACTTCTTCAGAAAGGGGATCGTGTTGCAGTGATTGACGATGTGCTTGCTACTGGAGGCACAGCGTGCGCAACGAGAGAGTTAGTTACCAAAGTAGGCGCACACGCCTCTTTGTATGTCTTCCTCGTTGAGCTTACGGCCTTAGAGGGTCGTAGAAAGCTTGAAGGGGCGAGTGTTTCGTCGTTGATTCAGTATTAGCCTGGACCGCGAAGGTTTATGGTTCGACAGGCTCACCACAGGTGGTTCGACAGGCTCACCACAGGTAGTTCGACAGGCTCACCACATGGGCTTCGCCAAAAAACATCCCGAGCCGCCACCATCATTCCCTGGCGGACCTGGAAGGTCCGCGGTCCACATGGGCTTCGCCAAAAAATCACAATTGCCAACCATACTTTTCTGGCGGACCTGGAAGGTCCGCGGTCCATTACAGCTTCGCCAAAAGATCACAGGTGCCCACCAGATATTTCTGGCGGACCTGAAGGTGTATTCCTGTCTACGCTTACTCTCTATCCACCCTGCCGCAGACGCCGCATGACTGCATCTTTAAACTTCTCGCCCCGATCTCTGTAGTCGCGAAATACAGAGAAGCTCGAAGCAGCGGGAGACATTACACAGATCTTTCCTGGCGAGGTCAGATCATAAGCAGCTTGAACTGCCTCTTCCATACTCTCTACGTCAACACGTTGATAGAATCGCTCAGGCGCTACGCTTGTAACAGCTTCCCATATTTTTTCGCCCGTTGTCGGAAAAAGGATTAGATTCTTGACCTTTGACTCTGCTAGCGGCCGGCCAACTGGAGCCATATCGACACCTCTATCAAAACCACCAGCTATCACGGTTTCTACATCTTCTCCCAAGGCCGCAAGTGCATGAATGAGCGCTTCTGGGATAGTTGAGAGCGAGTCATTGAAGAATTTTATTCCACACCGCTCTGCAACAAATTCAAGTCTATGCTCAAGCGGTCTAAAGGAGAACAGCCCCTTCTTTATGTGCTCCAGAGAGAGCCCAAATACTACCCCGCATGTAATTGCTGCAAGTGCATTTTGCAGATTACCCGGTCCACGCACAGGAAGCTCAGAGAGAGAAGCTATCGACTCAACTTTGTTTGAGCCTCTAACAACAACCTCATTCCCGCACACGCTCACACGAGCTCTTGGGTCATCATACTCTCTGAAAGTGACTCGATTGCTCTGCACCTGCTCAACACAGGGAGCAAGGGAAGGAAACGCGTCGTTACAAATCAGCGTATCAGAGAGGCTTTGATGCCGAGCGATTGAGAACTTAGCGCTACGATAATTTTCAAAGCCTCCGTGATAATCGAGGTGCTCTGGAACGATATTAAGGAGTATCGCAACGTGTGGGCTACGATGAAGATCCTCTAATTGATAACTGGAGAGCTCAACAACAAAAACCGTCTCTGAAGTTGCATCGTCTAGGTAGTTAAGCATCGGAAGCCCGATGTTTCCAACCAACCGCACATCGGGTAACCCTTGAGAGAGGATAGCTGCCGTAAGGGATGACGTTGTGCTCTTCCCCTTAGTTCCTGTAACGCCAACTATCCTTCCGGGGCACTCAGCAAAGAAGATATTTGTAGCAGAGGTTACATTCGCTGTAGGTGGCAGATGTGGCTCAAGGTCTCTAAGGCTAACACCGGGAGAGCGGATGATAGTTGAAAAGTTCTCACCGCAAGCAGAGAGATAATTCGGACCCGAGTACAGGGCTACTCCTTCCTCTTGCACAAGATCATCGCTTGATAGCTGGTTCTTATCGGCGATACCAATACGCGCTTGAGGGGCGCGTTTTCGGAGAAACTCCCGCACACTTCTTCCCTCGCGTCCATATCCAACGATAAGGAAGGAGTCTCCCTTAAGCTCTGCGTTACTCATACCCCCTCTCTGCGCACGAGTTCAGCTAGCGCGGTCGCGTAGTGCGGCGGTAGCTCGTGGTCATCACTCCAGGCTCGTAGCGTTGCTTGTGCTACCTCGATGGTTGGAAGCAAGCCCTCTTTTGAAAGCGCTTCAGCGATATCTACTAAAGCCTGCGGCGCTCCTTTTCCTGCATCGCTGTATTCGCTAAGGGTCAACACAAGCGCATCCCTTGACTCGCCAAGTGTCCCCACACACTCAAAGGGCTTGTGGTCCTGCAAACCAGTCAGCTCTTTTATCGCTGTAACTATCTCTGGCACCTCAAAGAGCTCACCCCCAAAGATCTCAATGCGCTGCGGAGGTGAAACAAATGGGGCAAGCGTAAGAGAGACGAAAGCACACTTAGGGCACCGTCCACACCACTTATCTTCTCTCTGTCCGACGTTACAACTGCGAAATGACTTTAAATGCTGCGGAGCTACCTTTGCAAAGAGCCCACTAACCTGGAGATCGTACAGCGGACGAATAAGGCTGTAGTACGAGGCACTACCTGGAAATTTCTTCGCTGCTAAACCTCTAAAGAGTCGCTCGAATCGCACTCCCTTTGAATACTGGTGATTAACGGCAAGACCATGAAAGACTGCGTTCTCTTCACTTGCACTGCGTTCGTTTGAAACGATGACAAAACCCAATCCATGAATATCGGCGATCATGGTGCCGAGAAAGGCCAGATAAGCTGAGAACGGAGTGTGCCCGTTAAGGTATCCTTGCGAATTTAATTCGATTAGCTTCTTGTCGATAGTTCGTCGAACAACAAGAGGCGCTGAATAACCAGCAATCTCGACACTTGAGAGTGCAGAGCGAGTTGGATTTAAGATCATCACCTCACGCCGCACTTCAGAGTCAAAGCTCTTTAGCAATTCAAGTGAAAGTGAAGAATCCTTACCACCCGCTGCAAGTACAAGCTCACCGCGCGCCGCACGTTGGACATGGTGATTTGCGACCACTGGCCCATTAGCCTCTATCGAAACGAGGTCGGGATTACTTGGGTCGATGTCGTTTTGAAAATAGAACTCACCCAATCCGTGTAGAAAAAGGTCGTGCCACCACTCGAGCTCCTCTTGTGAGAGCTCTCCACGCTCTATAATCATCTGCTTCGGACATGCGGCTTTCCAGTAGCTAATCGCCTCAACGAGTCCTATGCGAAATAGGTAGGGCGCAAGGAACAGGTCGTCTATTCCCGGAGCAGAAAACGAAAGGGTCGGATGAAACTGAATACCTGGCTCAAGGTATAGGTCGAAGATAGCTGTTACCTCGTCTCCGCTTCGCACGAGGGAGTACCCACGGTACCTGAGTGCCTGATGTTGAGAACGGAGTTTGTCAAAGCGCGAATTCACAGCGGTACACCCTACCACGAGCAAAAGCGCTGCGGGAACGGGGTGCTACCAAGCCCAAACCAAATCAGCAGCTATACTACGCAAAAAAGTTAGACCATATTACCTCTTTGCGGAATCAAATGGATTGGGGGCCACATGGACACTATCATCTTAATTTCAATCCACTGTTTTATTCTAGGGGCTATTATCGGCAGCTTTCTTAGTGTCTGCGCCTATCGACTACCGATGTGCCGATACGAGCCGATTCATGAGGGCGTTAAGGAGCTCTCTGAGCCGGTATCGATCCTAAAACCCGCCCGCTCGTTCTGCCCCCACTGCCAAAAGCAGCTCCTATGGTGGCACAATATCCCAGTCATTTCGTGGTTCCTGCTTCGTGGGCGCTGCGGCTTCTGTAGTGAGAAGATCCCGTTCCGGTACGTCTTTATCGAGCTAGCTACCGGAGCCCTCTGCACACTCTGCTATATGCGCTTTGGATTGAATCCAACTGGAGTATGCGCCTTTCTCCTCTGCTGCACTCTGGTAGTGATAACTTACATCGATCTCGACTACATGATTATTCCCGATGTGATCACGTATCCAGGAACCGTTATCGGACTAGCGCTAGCAGTCGCTAATCAAGCATTCAGCTCACCTGGTGCGCCACTTCTTGCAGAGCCGTTCGTGGACTCGCTTACAGGGGCGCTTTTAGGACTACTCTTTGGTCCAGGCCTGCTTTTATCGATCTACTATTTCTACCTCTACGTAAGAAAACGTGAAGGAATAGGGCTAGGGGATGTAAAGCTCCTAGCTGTTATCGGTGCATGTCTCGGTATCGATGGATCGATCGCCACGATATTCCTCGGTTCAATCATCGGAGCGATCGTTGGTATTGGTTTGATACTTATCGGCAAGGGTCGCTTTTCAAATTACATACCCTTTGGTCCCTACCTGGCAGCAGCAACACTCCTTTATCTTTTCGACGCTCAGGTCATTATCTTCTGGTTACGCGAAATCCCATTTGAAAACTCGTGGTGGATAGCTCATCAATAACTATGACAGCACCCTCAACATCAACCACCTTCGATCAATCACCGCTTCACATCCTCATTATAGAAGATGATACAGAGGTCAGGCGGTCGCTGTCGGTAGTACTTGAAAGTTGTAGCTACCTCACAACATGTGCTGCAAGCGGCGAAGAGGGTCTTGAAAAACTCTCTACTGGTTCATTTGATCTTATCCTGTGCGACCTTAGGCTTCCGGGTATCTCCGGTCTTGATATTTTAAGTCAGCGCAGAGACTCCTGCCCTTTTATTCTCATGACAGCGTATGGGAACACCGAGATCGCCACACAGGCTGTGCGTTCGGGTGCCTACGACTACCTTTCAAAGCCGATTGTTCCCGACGACCTAATCTTTACCATTAAGCGCTTTGAAGAACGTGAGCGCCTCAAACGCGAAAACGCCACTCTCAAAGCAACTATCTCAGGGAAGTATTCTTTCAATAAAATTATCGCGCAGAGCGAGAGTTTTAAAGCTATCTTCTCGACCATCCAACGGCTCGCTCAGTTCTCAACAACGGTGATGATTACCGGAGAGTCCGGTACCGGCAAAGAGCTTGTTGCGCGAGCAATCCACGAAAGCTCGTCGCGTAGAGGGAAGCCTTTCGTAGCAATCAACTGCGGTGCAATCCCGGAAACTCTCATGGAGTCTGAGCTCTTTGGACACAAACGAGGAGCCTTCACCGACGCCTCGCGCGATAAGAAGGGGCTTTTCGAGGAAGCTTCTGGTGGAACACTTTTTCTTGATGAAATAGGAGAGCTGCCTTTGCATTTGCAGGTAAAGATTCTGCGCGCACTTCAAGAGCAGCAGATTAGGCGCGTTGGAGATGAGCAAATTATCCCAATAGATGTTCGAATAGTGTCAGCCACCCTGAGAAACCTTGAAGACGACGTCAAGTCCGGCCGCTTTAGAGAAGACCTCTTTTATCGCCTTAACGTTGTCGCGATTCACATTCCGCCCCTGCGCGAGCGGCCAGAGGATATCGCTATCTTGATCGACCACTTCGTAGACAAGCACGCAAAACGGCTAGGTCTCACAAAGAAGGTAGTGCCTCAAGAAGTGATGCAGATTTTACTCTCGTACCACTGGCGCGGAAATGCACGTGAACTTGAAAATTGCATTGAGCGTGCTCTCGTACTCTCCGTTGCCGAGGAGCTCGATGTAGAGTCCCTTCCGCCACACATTGCGAAGCCTGCCAAGAAGGCTCCTGGGATTTCATCCGATGCGAGTGATGACTCCAACCTCTCGATAAAACAGCGCACCCGTGAGCTTGAGATACAACTCATCACGCGTGCGCTTGAAAAGACAAATGGCAACAGAACTCATGCCGCTAAGATTTTAGAGCTTAGCCATCGAGCGTTGCTTTACAAGTTAAAAGAGTATCAGTTAGGGAACGCAGAGTAGTAGGCGCGCGGGTAAGAGTATACCAGACCGCACATCCCGGGTGTTGCATTTAATCCGATTTAACGGTTAGATAATCTCGCCCTGACGGGGAAACATAACTATCAATTAAGGAGTAATTATGCGCCCAAGTATAAAGAGAACCCTCATTCCAACAGCTGTAGCAGGAGTGGCGCTAGCCGCTAGCGTATGTACAGCCTCCGCAGGTCCGGTACGAGAGACCGTCAGCGAAGCGGCAGGTTTTGTTGGTCGCACCGTATCTGATACCGCCCATTCTGTTGGAAAGACGGTAAGCGGCGTAAGCGACCGAATCACCGGGGATGTTAATTTTCCCGAGGTCCGTAAGGAGATTGATGGAACTGCCGATGCATCCCTGAAGAAGCTATTCGTAGCAGCTCCGAAATCTAAGGCTCTTTTTGATAAGTCTTATGGTTATGCGGTGTTTGACAACCGAAAGACTGCCTTCCTTCTTGCAACCGGCTCGGGAGCAGGCGTTGCTGTAAACAAGGAGTCTGGAAAGAGAGTGTACATGCGTATGGCATCCATCGGAGCCAACGTTGGAGCTGGAGTGCAGTTCTATCAATCAGTTTTCCTGTTTGAAACAGAGGCTGCTTTTAAGTCATTCATCACCTCTGGATGGGAAGCTAACACTGGCGCAGATGCGAATTTTGGAAAAGCAGCCGCAGCCGCCGAGGTTAAGTTTAACGGCGGTATGGCTTTTTACAACATCGCAGAGTCAGGTGCGCTTGTGAGCGCAAGCATCGCTGGAACCAAATACTGGGTATCAGACGAACTAACCAACAAGGGCTAGTGACTGAGTGGGGGTTCCCTAAGGCCCCGTCAGCGGCCTTGCTCGTGGCTCCGGACGGGGAACCCCTTCCCGAATTAGCCTCGAAAAGCTCTCGTCATGGGCGTACTTCTTTGCACGCTCATTGACGAGAGATGCACTTAAAATATCCTCAAGCGACATTCCTGGCATTAAGGTCTCTGTTTCATAGAGATACTCAGGCACGTACCCACTCAGTAGTATCTTCCACGTATACTTGGCAACTCCTCCGAGAGCTTTTACCTGGTCAAGCACCTGCGTTGTGCAGTTTGTGGTCAGGGTGTTGTAGAAAGCAGGGTTGGTGCGAAGAGCGTTGATACGACGAAGGTATTCAAGAAAGAGTTTGCGCCCATTCTCAAGCGCCATGCGAGTCCTGAGAACATAGACACGCTCTTCTGGATCTCGGTGATTAGTTCGTACACCGATAAGATCACGCTCGTCAGCTACTACGTATGTCAGCTCATAGTTACGGAAAAACCCGTTGATAGCTGAATACGACTCACCAACTTCCTTGCGGGTCTCTATCGAAAACGCAATGAAATCTTTATTGTTAAAACCGAAGCTAACCATCACATGGGCAATCGCCTTACCGGCCCAGTAGGTAACCAGTATGTCGACCTCTGTTAAGTCCTGCACCTTAAAGGTGCGAGTTTCATAGTTTGGGTCAAAGTCACTCTCTGTCCGATACTTAAAATTCCTCACGTTATGGACGGTAACGGTACCGTTGTCTAAAATATCAGCCCACGGAATGTTTTTAACTTCGGGAGCCCAATTTCGGTCGTTTGACGGTTGAATGCCCGCCCACATGAATGCACCAATTCCGAAGCACCCTATAGCAATCGGTCTGAAAAGTAGCAGCTTCTTCCATCGCACGAGCGATAGAAGCATTATTACTCCCGTAATGGCTGCTAGAGGCGTTCTCAGATCACTGCGCAGGGCTGGAGAGAACGCGATAGTTAAACTAACCCACGTGCCAAGTGACAGCACGAACAATACCCATAGCAGCTGCCCAATTGTACGTTGCATTATCGAGCGCCCTTAGAAGTCGGCTTCTTAGGAGCTGCAGATACCTCCGAGAGCTCCTTAGTGTGCAAGCGCAAGATGCGGCGAATCTCAAGTAGCGCCTGCGGATGCGCGTGCGCTGTGTGGTCGGCTGGCACGATTAACTCAGACTGGGCACCGTCCACATGAGAGCTACGATATGCAACGACTCCATCTGAGCTATCTGGAGTGTTCCCCAGTCCCTGGTCACCAATTATCGAATGGAAAGGAATTGCCGATGAAACCGTTGTCTTAGAGAGCCCTTGGAGCGCTGGACTCTTTTCTGAAAGACCACTGATACTTGATGCCTGGCCGGCGTCAAAGGCTGTCTGCAATTCCGGTCGCAGGATATTTCGCGCCTCTCGCGCTACGTGCACAGTTCTCTGCACGATCGCTTTCGGGAGTGCTAGCAGCCACCGCCCTATACTTCCGACCCAATTGTCAGCTATTGAGCTGCCGCGGTGAGGAACAGCAACAAATATAACTCGGTCGATGTAAGGTTTCGGGCTAAACTCCAGGTACGAACGCACCGCATCAGCTGTATCCTTATTTAATTTTGAAATACGCTTAGGGTCTTCTAGAAAGTACTCCATAAGTGGTGTGCTATCCACTACAGCTGTCCGAGTCAGCAGCCCTCCCATGCTATGACCGATGACCACCATCCCTTTCGCACTGTCTTTCTTTGACTGATGCGCCTCGAGGTACGCCTCAAGCTCATCAAGCTTTGTTCGAAATACGCGTGCGTTCTCTAGGATCGGCAGATTAGTCGGATACAGATAGTGCCATACCTTAAAGTGCCTACGAATGACCGGATCTCCCATCAATTCGTTATGGACATCGAGCCAGGTAAGTGGATTTGAGAAGAGACCATGTACAGTTACAAGCGGAATCTTTCCTGAATCGTAAGGCTCAAGGGTATAAAAGCCAGTATTCTTTAGCAGCTCCTCGTTTCCTTGAATTGCGTCAAATAGACCATCCCAGCCGCTCATCCCCGTTTTATCAACTACCGCCGCAAGAGGTGCAGTAAAATCCGCCGCCAGCGGTATAGTACCCCACGCAGTGATGTAGTCCTCGGTTGTATTTGAATTTATCAACTCGAAGTTTGCAGCGCATTCCGCCCCTTGGCAGCCCTTACCCGGAAAGCGCACGACAGCCGTAAGAGGTAGGCACGTTCCGACACGGGGTAGGTATGACTCCAACCCATCTCCATCGCGACGCTTGCGACACGCCACGAGACTCACCCCCACTCCGGCTCGCCGGTGGCGATTCGTTAAACCTTCCAGTCCGATCGAAGAGGCAGGCTCGATTGAGGCATACTCTGAGGGGTCTTCAACATTGGACCCTTCGGAAACAGAAAGCGTAAAGGTTCTGCCGATACCAGAATCAAAACGTGGGATAACTGCGTTGTCCCACTTTTTCTGCGCAAGGTACGAGAGAACCCCTCGCACAGCGCGGTCGTAGAAAACCTTAAAACTGTCGCACCGCACATCGACCGGATTCGAACACTCCTTAAGGAAGAATCCTTGGAAGGCTAGATCGGCTGCGTGCAAATAGAGCGCCACGGCTTTTTCAGGCTGTTTCTTCTCAAGGAGCTGTGCACGTCCGATCGCTATCTCGCTTTCAATATAGACCCTATCAATTGCGTCTGCGAACTGCTCGAACTGCCGAGCAACACCTTCGTCGACTCCGTTCTCTAAGACTTCGGTCTGGGTTAGCCCAGCAACTCTTACCGCTTGTAGCGATACAGGGCTTAGAGTCTTTGAGGAGATAATATCCTGCCTGAACTCGCGTAGCGTATCGGCTGGATCTACGACCTTGAGACGAACAGTAGAGCATGCGTTGAGGCATGCGATGACGATGAATAAAAGAGTCTTTGATATCCGCATAACAACACACGCTAAAGCAGCTACACATCGAAGGGAGGCTACTCTTTACCCAACACTTTGGCTAGCTACGACCGCTCGAACCGAAGCTACTCTGCTGGAGATAACTTTACTGCCGATACTTTGCGGAGCTGGAAGCTCCGCGGTCCAAAGGCATCGCCTAGCGAACTGTCGACTGCACAAGGCCCTGATCAGTGCAAAACTGTACAAGGCCACCGAAGAGCTCTCTATCGTTCATAATTCGTGGCACTTTATGTTGGTCGCCAAGCTTCCCCTTACTCTCCATCCATCGCGCGAAGCCTCCAGAAACGAGGCTGCTCACCGCTGGCTCTAGTAATCCACAACCCGGAGCCCGGTGGTCGGCATAATCATCGTTCAATCCCAAGAGCACCTGGTCGACAGTATCTCTAAACGTTCTAAGCTCCCCTTCGTCAGCTATTGGTTTTGAGAACTCAACAAAATAAAGGTGTCGTCCGAGCTCTCCGGGCCGTATCGTAGCGTTTACGTCCACACCCAAGGTGTAATCAACCACACTGTTATTCATCGCCTCAGCACCGGCAGCGATGGCTTTTTCAATCTCCTCGTTTATAAGGTGCTCACCGAACGCAGACATCGAATATGAAGTACGCCCAGTGATAAGAATGCGCGGGACCTTCGTGTCGATAAAGCGCACTGTATCGCCAATGATATAACTCCACGACCCTGAACAGGTGGTTAAGATAATCGCGTAATTTATCCCAGGCTCAACGTTCTTAATCCAGTGTCTTGTCGGATTTGGTTTTCCAAGTTCATCAACCGGAACAAACTCGTAGAATATGTGCGTATCAAGTGCAAGCCGGAGCCCCTCGCCGTATCCTCTGTCAGCAACGGCCATAAAGGCTTCACTTGCTGGATAGATCTCGCGGAACTCTGCCCTGCTCCCAGAAAGAAGAGATTGGTATTGCTTTAGGTACGGGTCAAACTTAACGCCACCGTGAACAAAGAGCTCCAAGTTTGGATAGAGTCGGTGGAGTAGCCCTTCACCTGAGCCATGTGTATCCTTAAACTTCTCTAAGAAGATAAGTAGCCAACTCGGCATACCACCTATAAGGCGAATATCTTCTTGAGCTGATGCTTTAGCAATCGCCTCCGTTCGCTTAATCCAATCGGTAATATCGGAAAGCTCCTTCGGAGGAAAGAAGAATGGCTTTGCCCAAAACGGAAGCTTCTTAGCCGAGATCCCACTGACCTCTCCGATACACACACCTGAGGACTCCTCGGTTACTTTCGTTGTGGCACCAAGCATAAAGCTCCTGCCACCAAATACTTTGGAATCAGGCTTGTTTAGAACGTGGTGAACCAGGAGATCGCGGCCTCCTTTGTTGTACGACCATACCATCTCATTTGAATACGGGATGAACTTTCTCTTACCAGTCGTTGTTCCGGAGGTCCATGAAAAATAGGGCATCAATCCAGGCCAGGTGATGTTATCCAGCCGTGGAAACGATTGCTCCCAATAATCACGCCAAAAATCTTCGTATTTTCTTAGAGGAACTCGCGACTGATACTCACTGACGGTTTTGATAGTTGAGAAATTGTATTCTCTGCTAAAACGGGTCTGTGCAGCACGCGAAAGGAGCCAGCGAAGCTGGGCCTCCTGAGTCGCAACTGGATCCTGGGCGTTTAGTTGCGCGAGTCGATATTTTGCAAAGGCTTTTAGTGCGAATGTACAATCTATCATGTGCCCCATGGAAACGGTGAGACCTTACTTCTTTTGTCTGATAAGTCTAACACTACCTTTAAAAAAGGTTCAAATTCATCGGGCCGTGCGGATACTACTCATGGCATCCTCTTGGTATCCTCAGATAAGCTATACTGTAGAACCATGCAGCCCTTCACAATCCTTCTGCTCATTGTAGCCCTCCTGGCCACGCCCTTAAGCGCGCAGGCTCAAGATCTCTCCTCTTACAAGCTTGGAACCAACCTTAACGAGGTCAACGACGATGACGTAACAACTCTCTTTACTTCAGCCAATCGCGACTCGCGCATGGGGACTCTCTACACGAGCTACTTAGGTGGTTGGAAAGCTCGCAACGGTGGCTTGTTTATGAACTTTTCTGACATCAGCCCCTACTCTCGTTTCGGTTCGTGGGGTGCCCTTTGAAACAATCGGCGAGACTTCGTCGCCAAAGTATGATGCTCTTCGTCTCTACGTTGGGGCTCCGCGGTCCCCAAACTCATTCACCGTAAGCGTAGTGCGTAGCGGTAAAGGCACAGTGGCAACACCCGGGAAACGAATCAATTGCGGCACACGGTGTAGCGCTGCGTTTGCTGCAGGGACAACTATCAGACTTACAGCAGTACCGGCCCGAGGACGCAGATTTGTGAGATGGACTGGCGCTTGCACCCACAAACGACGAACCTGCATATTTGTTGTTGAAAGAAACAGGCGCGTGGGCGCTGTCTTTCGAGGCTAAAGCAGTGCGTTCTAGGTCGTTTATGAGAAATCGGTAGGCGGGGAAATAACGTAGGCGCAGTGGCGGAGGCATACCATAACCAGAGTAGCTGGATTATTATGCTCCACATGCAAAGCTCTCCTCTTTCGCTCTCTGCTACAGCACCTCACGGGGTTACCCTCCCACGGGATTGGTTTACTTCTACCGCGCAGCATCGCGTATTTCAGGAATCAGTATTTGACGCGCTTAAGAATCCCCCTGCGTGGTTTTTAGGCCGAGAGCTTTCGCTCTGTGAGAAACCAACTATTCTTCCCGGACTTCCAGAAGAATTTAGAGAGTGTATCACCGTCTCCGTGCCTCCCTATGCATTCAAGGAAGATCGTGTGGTGGACCATGGAAGCGATCCGCTGGCTCATGACACGGTCGGTCGATTTCAGCGAACAAGGCTCCCTCTCTACATACCGACAGAGAGCCCTAATGATCCAGGAAGACTCCTCATCCCCTCTCCAATTCAGGTGAACCACTATCTTCCCTCATGGTCGATATCTGCTATCGGAAGCTACGGTGAGTCATCCTTGAAGGAGATGTTGCTACATCTTATGCAAGGTAAACGACCAGTAGCGTTATTCTATCCTGGCGCATCGAACAATTTGGTAGCTACTCACCAAACAAGAACTGTTGATCCGATCTGTGCGTACTTCCACGATTTAACACACCTCTCTTTATTTCGGGGCTTTAACAGAGAGGATGTCCAACGGATAGCCGCTCGACTTTACGCTCACTACAACCAGATTACCGGACCAAACGATCCACACCTCATCCCCTTTGAAAAGCTTGTGCTAAAATTTTGTGATGGCCTCGCAACCGACTCATTAAGGCAAGCAGCTCTACATGACCGCGCCTGGCATCGGCGCTTAGCGAGCGAAATTGAAGACAACATGGCCTAGAAACCGCCGAACTACCTACCAGACCCTAGCAGGTCGGTGAAACCAGCAGGGCAGTATCCGCGATATGCTGTCTTATATACACAACAACTACAGATGGCAGGTACTGCCAGTAACTGCCAAGACGAGTGACAAGTAGCTGATTGCACAGGCGCACCCTTGAGGCCCCTTTAGGGGGCCTCTTTAGCTGTGGATAACCTGTTGAAAAGTGGTGCCTTCGGGGACCTAAAAATTTAAAAAATTTTATCAAAAAAGTGTCTATGAGCGCAAAACAATTTATGTCTTAACCAATTGATATATCACACTAAAATTACACCTCTCAGCATTTGAAGAATCGGCTCCAGTGCCTTAATCTATATAGTATATGCTTTCACGATCGACAGTTGAGCGTCTCATCCCCATTCTGCGCAAAGACGCTCGCCGTGCGCTCAAGATGCACGTGCCCGGATTTCCAAAACCTTACTACTGCTCGTTTTTGTTGAAGGATGTCCACTGGTTCAACACTTGGGCGAGCTGTGGATCGATCGGTCGTTCAAAGACGGACCGCACTCGCAACGTGTACTGTGACGTGCGCGTTGGCTCATACGACTACGATCAGATCAGCGATGGTGGAGTGCACGAGTTCGATGAAGACTTGGAGTCAAACTCTCACTGCGCTGTTCCCGTAGATGATAAAGATTACGATGGGTTGCGCTTCTCTGTGTGGAAGCTTCTTGAAGCCAAATTCCGCGAAGCACTTGCCGACTACAACCAGAAAGAAGCAAGCCGTATCTCAACTGTCGACCCCAATGGCGGCTTGAAGTCATTCACGAGGTCAAAGAGAGCCTCCTATAAGCAGCTAGCTCGCCTCGATGACCTTGACCAAGAAGAGTGGAGTAAATTCTGCAAGAGGGCGTCGCTGTGGCTTTCAGAGCTCCCAAAGCTAACGGGAAGCTGGGTTGAGTTCGACGTATCTCAGGAGACTCGGCTTCTGGTTAGCACTGAAGGCACGGTTGTCGCCCAGAACTCACAGGTGTTTTCGCTCACGGCAAACATTCACAAGTTAACCAAAGAGGGCTCACGTCTCGAGCAAGACCTCGTCATCAACTGCGGCTCTATCGAGGAACTCCCAGATTTCACTACCTTTAAACGGCTCATGCTCGAAAAGCACGAGATCCTCATGCGCGTAGTCCGCGCCAAGAAGATTCACGCTTTCTCTGGTCCAGTTCTGCTCTACCCCGGCCCAGCAGGACTCCTCTTCCACGAAGCGGTGGGTCACAGGCTTGAGGGGAGCAGGTTGTTAGCTTCAGGAGAGGGGCAAACTTTCAAGGACCAAGAGGGTAAGCAGATCTTTAAACTGCCGATTACCGTGCGCGACAACCCCTTGATGCGCGAGTTTAACGGAAATCGGTGTATCGGTTCATACACCTACGACGACGAGGGCTCTAAAGGGTCAAATACGGTACTTATTGAGGAAGGCGTGCTGAAGAACTTCCTCAGCACTCGCGCAGCGCTCCGAAAAGGGCGTCACCAATCAAACGGCCACGCTCGAACACGCGACCAGCAACGACCGATTAGCCGCATGGCGGTGACGATAATTGAGGGAAAGAACGGACTTCCGCTCGACAAATTGAAGGCGCGCCTCATTCAAGAGATTAAGCGCCAGAAGAAGCCGTTCGGTATGATCGTGTATGAAACTAATGGCGGTGAAACCGATACATCGAACTATGACTTCCAGGCATTCTCTGGTGATATTGCCTATGCCACGTTGATCTATCCGAATGGAAAAGAGGTTGCAGTTCGTGGTGTAAACTTCGTGGGAACGCCTCTTCAATCACTGAGCAACATCGTTGCAGTAGGAGATGAGCAGCAGCTTGATAACGGCTTCTGCGGAGCCGAGTCAGGGTTAATCCCAATCAGCACGATCGCACCCGCTGTTCTTGTGAGTAATCTTGAGCTACAGGGCAAAGAAGAAGAGCTCGTTACTCCGCATATCCTGCAGCGACCGAAGAGCCTGCGGCGGAAAAAGATAAATAAGCAGCGAAAACGACGAAAGTAGCCTCTCGCGCACCGATTGCGACAGCTAAAACATCTTATTGAAGAATCCTCTACCGCCAAGAGCTTTAGTTGGAGAAGAGATGTCCCGCTGTTGTCCTACTCCCCCACCATTTGTAAAGCGTCGCACCATATCACTAGACCACGGCGCTATCGTTCGGGATGTCACTACCGAAGCAGACACAGGGGTACGCATCGTCAGACGCCCCAAGCGTGAACCCCTAGCTCCGCCGCCATCACCGACCCAGCAGAATCAAGCTGCACTAAGCACCCCGCTCCCCCCTATTAAAGCTGCTGCTTGCACGGTGCTTGTCATAGACGCCAGTCAGAAGATGGCTCACGAGATAACTCACGAGCTATCACGAACCCTGCCAGGCTCAACTATTCTCTTTGCCCCAACGTTGCAGATAGCACTGTGGATCCTTAAGAGGCGCTCCATAGACCTCATTCTTACCAACTCAGTTCTCCCCGATGGCCCGCTTGCTAAACTGCACGAGTTCTTGGAACAGATGTCCCCACCTCCAGAGCTTGTGGTGCTAAGCGAGCTGCTCTCGTCCCGCAGTGAGCTTGAATCACATCCTGGCTATCGCTTTGTTGAACTAAGGCGCCTCTCTGCTCGCTACGCCGTAGAAGAGCAGGAAAGCCCTGCTCTGACTGAAACCATCTCGGCACTCGGAGCCGATCTACGAAATGATTTAAACAACCCGCTCCAAGAGATCGTTGCTATGGCGTTTGTAGCGCATTCAAGTCAGGGGCTCTCTCCTTCAGCCGAGCAGGCCTTAAGCGCTATCCAGCGCGCTGCTACAAACATGGCAACGGTTGTGAATAAATTAGAGGATAAGATTCGCGGGGCGGTTGGAGGGTAAGCAGCTCGCTTGGCCGAGCTAACTATCTTCGTGTAATGCTCAGAGTCTAGCCTGTTACAGTACTCCTCGGTCTAACACATCGCCCACATTTGGGGCTGCTTTATTAACGTGGCACAGGTTAGGCTAGTGTCTAATTTCATGCATATCAAAAACAACCAAAAGAACCAGGCCCTAGCGCAAACGCCCCCCGTACCGGAATCAGAGCTATCCTTTGAGACCGCCCGGTCAAGCGGCCCCGGGGGCCAGAGGGTTAATAAGGTTGAGACTAAGGTCCGCGTAGTATTCGACCTGTGGGCTTCACAACATTTTTCCTTTGCCCAGAAAAGCACAATCATTCGGTCCGCCGATGTTCAGAGGCACATTCGAAGAGACGGAAAGATAGCAGTATCTTCTCAAGTACACCGCTCTCAAATGATGAACAAGAATGAGGCGATAGCAAAACTAAACGAACTCTTAGCCGCGGCGCTTACTCGCGAAAAAGAGCGCATTGCTACGACTCCTACCACTGCCGTTGAAAATGAGAGACAACGAGCAAAAGACCTCAGATCGTTTAAGAAGATGGAGCGGCGGCGTAGTCATTCGTACGATACAGAGTGATTTAGTCGACTCTAGAAGTTGAAGCCAATAAATTGATTCTTAACCACAGAGAGGGTACATAAAATGATCATTTACTGATGTTGCAGTCTACACCTAAAAACACGCTTGAGTTACACCTTGAGAGTCTCTGTAAAGACCTTAGGCCATCTGCCACAGCAAGACGTCTCGTTGCGTTTTGTAAGCTTACTCCTGACCTTCCCCATCTAACCCTGGGGCATCCTGAAACCACAGCGCGCATCGATGTGGTTGGTCGCTTTGTAGAAAAGAGCGGGCTTGCGACCAAAACTCACTTCATCAAAGCCGCAGCAGACGCGTTAAACCGAGAACTTCCACTATGCATTGAAGATAGATCTCAGGCAAAAGATCTTGCGCAGATCGTACAAGCGCTTGACCCCTATGACCTAGAACTGCGACATATCTTGAGAGCTAGACTAGCTGGTATCTTGGAAACCACCCAAAGTTTTCAACATATATCGACTATTCAAACCATGGCTGCGCTTGTTGCGCCGCTTTCTACCTCATTCAAGCCATATATCTCTCATGAGCTAAGCTCCTCGTTCAATCTTGGGGAGCTACTTGTAGATCTCTATCAGCGACCAGCAACCTCTCATAAAGCCGCTTTCTCTCGACTGCTAACGCTGCGCATACTTGGCCTCGACCACGAAACAAGACAGCAGGAATTCTCGCAAGATGACGAATTGATCGCAGCACTTCATCGGTGGGACCCTCAATCTCCACGCGAATACCTAGGGGTATTTGCCTTTGAGGCAGCGCTGACTGAACAGTCTATCTTTTCATCGAATTCTCCTGCGCTCGGCCTATTAAACCAACGGCTCCTTGCGACATTGACGGAGTGGAAACTCTCCCGAGAATCAACCCCTGACGTAGACACACTTAAGCAGAGGGCTCTTGCCCTCATACCTCACGTCTGCTTTCTCTCAGCTATTCTTCAAGCGGTCCCTGAATACAACTCCTCTCTTAACACCATTAAAGAAGAATACAGAGACGACGTTGAGACGCTCGGTATTTATGCGCTATATGCTGGAGCCGACTCATCCGATGTTCGGCAGCTATGCCATGCTTTCGGCATTGCCCCCAAAGAAACAAATACCGAAAAAGCAGAACAATGCCTCGCGGGCGGAATTAAAGCTATTCTTCACAGCGGCTCTCCATCAAGGATAGTCTCGCAACTTGGCAGCTACCTAGAAACTGCAGCAGCAATTTTATCTTCAAAAGAGAGCCCAGAAGGCTACGCTGCCAACTTAGATTCATCACTCATTAAGGAAGTGCGGAATGAATTCTTACTCGATGCCTCAAAAACATTCCGCGTGGCTTACTCAAACTTTCTGGCCTGGTATGAAGCCCCAAACGCCCTCAGTGAACATGATGACCAGAAGGGCGTCGATGCCCTTGAGGCGTTCTGTAAAAGCCACACCGCATATTGCTACACCATAGCAGCCTTCACTGGTCACAACGTAGCCATCCTAGAGCCTGAGGATTTCCTTGTAGTCGCGCCGTACTCAAAGGTACAAATAGAAATCGAGACGGAGATAGAGAATAATGAGCCTGCTCAACACGAGGCTCTTAAAGATGATGCAAGTATCGACTCTCTCCTGTTCGGCAATCTGACTACACCAGAACCTATACCAGACACACCTCTCGGTAGATTCAAACAGCACATGAAGACAGCTGAAATAAAGCACACCAACGCTTCTTCCAATCTAATGGTTCACTTTGATAAGCTCGCAGAACAACTTGAGGAGCTTTGCTCCGTTTCTGATGACAGTGAAATGCCCAACCGTGGACAGCGTCTAAGGGCATTCGCAAATGCACTCTTGCCCCTTTCGGGCTCAATTGAACTACGCACTGCCTACTCGATATTGAGCGCGCCACAAGCCTCTGGCAATCACAAACAGGTACGCTGGGCTCAGCAGATGACTGCCATGCTTGCGCTCAGCAATACAAATCTTCCAGCACTTATCCCAGATTGCCCTCTAAACGATTACGCGGGTGCGCTTCGAGAGCTTACAGACGCAGCTCGGGACAGAGAAAGCCCGGAATACATTATCCATGAATTCTAAGCCGAGGCAGCTTCTATCGCCTGAAGATTAGCCTGTAATTCAACTGTATCGCGGAAAGTGCTGATCTCTGGTCGGAATACGATATCAACCTTGGCATTTGGTACTAGAGCAGGATGTGACGTGTGGCGCCACATGAGGCCTGAGATAAATCTGCTACCATCAGAGAAGAGCACCTTTAAGTGCGCATCTTTTAGAACTTTTATCTCAACGACTCGCAGCCCACGAACCCTCACTTGCGGGTTTGGATTGCCGATTCCAAATGGCGCAAGGCTGCGCAGCTCTTGAACGAGTGGCACGGTTATCTCAGAAAGAGTTGCATCGGTATCAGCATCAACGAAAGGAGTTGTCTCAATAGTAGCGAGGCGTTTTTTACACTCGGCGATAAATGCAGCACGAAACTGCTCGAGCTTCTCTTCGGCTACAGAAAACCCCCCTGCCCCTTCGTGGCCACCGAATTTAATTAGATGCTCACCGACGGCACCCAGCGCGTCAACAACGCTAAAGCCCTTAATGCCGCGCACAGAGCCTTTGAATATGCCTGGTGAATCCATCCCCATGACAGCAGACGGGCGGTAAAAGTGCTCCACCAAACGCTGTGCAACGATGCCGATTACCCCAGTATGGAACTCTGCGTTCCACGCAACGAGCCCCCAATCAGGGCCGCCTAGACTTTCAATCTGAGCTATTGCCTCGCGCTTAACGATACTCTCTGTCTCTTGGCGCTCTAGATTTAGCGCATTAAGATCGCGCGCCAACTTATCTGCGCGATGTGAATCACTCGTAGTGAGAAGCTCAACCACCAGCTCCCCGTGCACCATTCGCCCCGCTGCATTTAAACGCGGGCCAATACCGAAGGATACATCGTGACATCCAACTGCACCCTTAACACCCGCTACGTTTCGTAGCGCCCTAAGCCCCGGTCGATCGGTCTCAGTGAGCCTTTCCAGTCCACGCTTTGCAATAACCCGATTCATTCCGATAAGCGGAACCATGTCACAGATAGTTCCAAGACAGGCGAGATCAAGAAAATCCTTTACGTCAAGGTGCTCGGCTTCCAGTTCTCGCCGCAATCCAAGCATCAGGTACCAGGCAAGACCAGCAGCACACGCAATTGAACCTGCAAAGTGGCATCCCTCTTGGTGCGGATTTATAAATACATCAGCCGGTGGAGGATCTGCGCTGATATGGTGGTGGTCGACAACGACTGTTTTTAATCCAAGGCTTTTTGCAACGCTTAGCTCTTTAACGTTGGTTGTTCCAAAATCTATCGTCAGAAGCACGGCAAATTCCTGCTCTGCGATTTCACGCACCGTTTTTTCATTTAATCCGTATCCATCAGCGAAGCGGTCAGGAACGAACACTTTTGACTTCACCCCAGCTTTATTGAAGAAGTCATGAACGATTGACCCTCCGGAGAGCCCATCTACGTCAAAGTCACAACAGATAGCTATCGCCCCACCAGCCCTATGCGCCTCAGCTATAAGCTTACTCGCCCGGTCGAGATTTTTTAGCTCGCTTGGATTCGGAAGCCCTGACTTGAGCGTTGGAGAGATGAAATTTTTAAGGTCGCTTCCTGGTTTAAACCCTCGCGCAGCTAATATTCGAGCTACCACATCACTTGTGTTCATCTCTTGTTGGATGGCACGCGACATTTCTTGATCGTGCGACTTGCAGCGAATCTTTTTAAAGACCTGACTTGATATCGATTTTGATTTTGGCAGAGAAGACATGATTAGTATGCTATATCACTTTTAGGCTCTAGGCGGAATTGAGTAGGGAACCTCACCACATGCACCTATTTGATGTCGCTGGAGTCCCTATCTGTTCTTTTCATGGTTCTTCGCCCCGCTTGCGATCTGCTACGGCTGGTTTCCCCGGAATCCTTCTTTAACGCAGCACGCTTAAACTCTGAGAACTCACGCAACGCTGCGCGGTACCCCGGCAGCCGCTCCTTGGCAGCTAATCGCTTAACCTCTGCTACACTACACCACTTAAAACTTTGAAACTCAGGGTCTCTGTCTGCAGTTAGGTCGATATCACTGTCTGTTCCGAGAAACTCAACGAGCCAAAAAGTCTGCGACTGACCGCGCCATCTGCCCTGAGCATACTCGGGTGGCTTAATCCAATCGTATTCATGCGTGGCTTTAAGCTTCGTTATCTTTCCTAATTTACGCTTTTGTATCCCTAACTCCTCTCTGATCTCACGCACTACGTTCTCACGTAAAGAAAGCTCAGGCTCTGCGCCCCCTTGCGGGAACTGCCAGTGGTTTCTGCGGTTAATCCGCTTGCCTAGGAGGAGCTCCCCCGCGTGGTTATAAACCAGCATGCAAACATTAGGACGCAGGGGGAGCTTTTTTGTTGGGAGCTTCTTTAAAGTCATCGAACCAAAGTCTCCCTACTCTAGTGTCTCTGAGCAAGAGCAAGAATCTTTTCTCTCTACACCTCCTGCTGTACGAACTCCTGCGCCTGAATAGGGGTAATAGCCCCAGCCGCGAGGTGGTATTCAAGGGCGGTCTGCCAGGTAATGTAGGCACTGCTACTGATTTTGTCGGCGATAGCGGCGGGAGGGCCAAGCTCAGCGCAAATCTCCTTTGCTCCCTGAGAGCGCAGATCGAGAAGCTCCGTTACAAGCACGAGTCCAGAGAAGCCACTTCCTGAACAGGCACCGCACCCATTCGGATTCCGAGAGCTTGTGTACGATGAGCCGGCATCCCGCCTACATTTTGAGCATACACGCGGAAGAAGTCGCTGATTAAGAACCATTGATATTGCTTCCACCCCCTCCCTTCGCGGAATCCCCAGCGTCTCAAGGCGTGCTATCGCTTGAAGCACAGAGCCGATATGGAGCGATGACACCGTTAAATGGCCTGTAGATGCGGCTTCTAGGCCTATGCGAGCACTCTCACTATCACGCATCTCGCCTATTAACACGACGTCTGGATCGTGTCTCAAGACGGAGCGAATCGCCTTAGCGAATGAAAACCCCTGCTCGGCTCGCACCTGAATCTGCACCGGACCGTCGAGTCGCTTCTCAACCGGGTCTTCAACAGTCACGACATTCCTGCCCTGCTGGTCCAATTCACTGGCCACGGCATACATCGTCGTTGTCTTACCACTTCCCGTCGGACCCGTTAGAAGTATTAAACCGGCTCGCTCTCTCATTACCTCACGCACGATTCGAAGCGCGACTGGTTCGATTCCCAATTCTGTGAGGCTTTTGGTCGACGAGCCCCGCGCCAAACGCAAGACAACGCTTTCGCCACAGATAGCCGGCAGGATGCTTACTCGGATATGTCTTTCAACATCTGCAACGGGAAACACAAAGCTTCCGTCCTGAGGAAGAAACCGCGTTGAGATGTCGAGCGCTGCAAGCACCTTTAGCCGATTTACGATCTGATCATGAAACAAGCGCCCGTAGAGCTGTTCCCTCTGTTGAAGCAACTCACCATCTATACGCAGCTTAACAACACAGCCCTGGGCTCCCGGCGCAAGGTGAATGTCTGTGGCTCCCCGCACCGCACCGTACTGAATCAACCCCTCCAAGAATCGAGCTGCATCCCCTTGAGGTGTCGGTAACGCAGCTATCTTCTGCTCACCGACGCGCACCGCTATTTTTTCAAACGACTCCTTAAACCTTACTTCTGACCCAAAGTATGCGCAGTGTAGGGCTTCTTCAAAGACCGAGACAGGTGCGGCTGTTAGGACAACATCAACTCCAGTTGCAAATTTCACCTCGCGCTGCTTTGCAACAGAGTCCGTAAGCGCTACACAGTGTAGCTTCTCTCCTCCACGACCTTTTACAAGGGCAAGGGGTAACACCTTAAGCATCGTTGCCCGGTCAAAAGGTATCAGTGACCGCGCCTCCTCAGTTGAGCATAAAGCTAGGTCTTTTGCTGTATAGCCAACCTCATGCAGCGCTACAGGGCTCAGGGGCTCAGACGAGGATGCTGGTGATGATTCATTTAGGTTCATGTTCATTTCGCAGATATACACACAAAGACAAAGAGCTACGGCGTGACAGCTAGCCGATGAATGAGAGCGAAGCCCCCTCTCATCGCCAACTATCCCAAACAGTTACTCTTGCTGCTCGGTCCAGATATTTTGTTACGTGATCTTAGTAATCGGCCGGCAGGATACAGAGTTGCTCGGTCTGCTTTTTGTTGAATTAGAGGAGCGGGGCAAAAACCACCCGTAACGACAGGGTGAAGGATTGCTCACTCAGCAATTCCACCTCTGGTATCAGATATCCGCTTACCAGGTACCCCTGCGATGAATGAATGCTCTGGAAATGACTTAGTAACCACCGCACCTGCTGCAACGATGCTGTGCGCCCCTATAGTCACCCCTCCGACTATGATAGCTCCAGAGTATACAACCGAGCCTTCGCAAATACGGATATCGTATCCGGACTCAGGGACCTCCATCGGTCCTCCGCCCCAACTGCCGTCGTCATGCTCTGGGTTAACTGAGGCTCGTTTGCCATTTATAAAATTATGGCGCCCCGTCATAAGCATCACATTTGGAGTGAAGATGACTCTATCTTCTATATAGATGTGGCCACTTGAAACATTCAGTACAGCATTAGCTAAGGCAGCGCGTTCGCCAACATGAACCCGCTCTTTTGGACCCATAATAACCGGGGTGTCCAACGCGTAGCGCAATACCGGCTTCAACAACCTCCGCGCTAACGGGCGCATCATTCTCCAGAGTGTCATAGCGTATCCCCCACGTGCGGCCAGACTCAAGCTTTGGGGTAACGGAGCCTAGCTAAATCAGCGACCGTTTCCCCCCCCCCTAGCTGAAGGAAGTCAACCGCCCCATTCCGCGCATCAGCTTTTGGTGCGCAAACAGCAGATAAAACTTATAGAGCCGATAAGATTTTCCGAAGATAGTATGTAAGCACCGAATGCGCAACGACGTACGCAGACGGGTCGCCCCTCGAGCCAAGGCACCAAGATATGCACTCAGTCCGTAGTGGTTACCACCAGTGCAAGCCAAAAACTTCGCTATCCATTATTTACTTGCTCTCTCCCCCATACAGAGCATACAACGTAAGGATATCGTTAACTGTTATCGCCAGCGCGAGGCACAGCATGGAATCAAAGACACTATTTGAGAAGTATGGGGGATTTGTCACGATATCCAAGATAGTATCGATCTTTTACGATCGCGTCCTGGCAGAGGAATCACTTGCGCCCTTCTTTGAAGAGGTGAACATGGAGCGACTCATGCATCACCAAACGCAATTCATCGCAATGGTTATGGGCGCGCCGGCAAATCAGTACAAGGGAAGAGAGCTATCCGTCGCCCACCATGGCCTGAATATCACCTCACAACACTTTGACCTTGTAGCCCAGATCCTGGGTGAAGTTCTGCGCGATGGGGGCGTAGAGGAAGCCGACGTGCAGCTTATGCTCGGTGCAGTAGCAGGAACTCGAAAGGATATCGTTACGTGATCTCCCTGAACGAAGAGTTCTGCAAGGAGGGTCTAGCTCTTGCAGACCTTCATACCTTACAGATTGAGCAATCGAACCCGTTGTTTTTGGCAATGCTTGGTCTCACCAAGCCCACAGCCGATGGCATACTGCTCAAGGATGCAATTCCTGGCTTTGACCATGCGGCCATGCAGCGCGCTTTTGGAAAGAGCGTGCCTGAGTACATCATTGAAGCTGAGGTTCGTCCGCTGAAAGGTCGACCCACTCCGCTTAGAATAGCAATAAGGAAGCATGGGAGTGACGAGAGCTGCAAGATATTGATCCGCCTCTCAGACATCTCGGAGTTGTATAAATATTCCTTTCTCATTAAGTCAGTTGAAGAGCTCCTCGATGCCAACAAGCGAAGAGCAGCAGAGGCGCAACAAAATTTCAAAGCAATCCTGGACGCCCTACCGCAACAATTCCTAACCATCGATAGCCGCGGGCTTATTGGAACCGACCATTCAGCACGGGTCGGCACAATCTTTCCTCTGCCAGTAGCTGGAGAAGATTTTTGGAAACTCTCCGGTTTAGAAGAGGGGTATCGAGAGGTCGCAGACTTAGCGTTCTCTGGTGTCGAGTGGGATACCGTGGCACAGCTTCTTCCTCCCCAGTTTATAAAGAACGGTCGGCTAATAGAAGTGAAGTTTGTCCCGATGTACTCTGAAGGGTCGGTATCCGCCCTGGTCGTGGCGTGCCAGGATGTGACAGACATCCGCTCGCTGATGGAGACTGTCGAGCGACAAACTCGACAAGCCAAAGTTGTCTTTGCCGTCTTGTCAGCACGCGCAGAATTTTTAGAGCTTTTAGAGTTAGCGGATTCACTAGAGACTAATATCGAAAAGCCAGAAGCGATGAGCGCGCTCGTCCACACTCTCAAAGGTGGATTTTTACTATTTGGATGTCAGGACCTCGCTGAATTCTGCCACGTTACTGAGTCAGAATGGACGCAGCACGGCTATGACGCTGCGAGCGGCCTCCTGTATACCCAGAACATGCGACAACGTCTCGATTCATTTCTGGAGGAATACCGCGATTTTCTTGGCATAACTCGACGAGACAACTTACGCCGCAAAGAGCTTGTGGTTGATATGGAGTCAATCGCTCACCTATACAGCGATATTAAAGCTTTACCACTTGAAAGCTCACTCAAGTCGTCTCTTATCGCACACCTTGAGCAAGCAGCAACAGTGCCACTGTGGAAGACACTAGGATGGCTTGAAAAGATATGGCAGGAGACGCTGCGAGATGTTGGAAAAGCTGGCGCACGAATTACGTGGGACGCTTCGGTAGCTACGGCGCGAGACCCGTACAAGCGATTGTTTCAAAGCTTGCTCCATGTGGTACGGAATGCGGCCGTTCACGGCATCGAAACGGTCGAGGAGCGTCTGCGTCAAGGGAAGCCCCGCGAAGGTGCCCTTGCTATATCGTGCTTAAGCACCAGCGAAGGGTACAGCATTAGTATCCAAGATGATGGGCGCGGAGTTGATTTTGCTGCTATTCGACGTCTAGCTATAAATCGCGGACTAAGTGCGGCAAAAGATATGCCTGAAGAGGCACTGCTTGAATTAATTTTCTCGCCAACTTTATCTGTGAAGACAGAGGCCGATGAGCTCTCTGGGCGCGGAATCGGGCTGGCAGTTGTGCGACGAGAGGCCCGCGCACTAGGGGGAGACGTCGTAGTGACTACCCATCCGGGGCGGGGGACAACTTTCACGATCTCATTTGAACACCAAGAGCTATTCCTCAAGAGGTAGCTGCTTTGATTTTTCTAATCGGTGCCAATATAATGCTGGTGACTAGAATGCTTTCCAGCCTGAGACGTTTGGGCAAAAATCCTCGCACAAGTGATTCTTGAATAACAGCAAGCCTTTCTCACCGTTTTTCCTCTCCCGCCGCATGGCAGTCATCCTGTTCCTTGGATTCTGCTCTGGGCTGCCACTTGCACTCACTGGCGGAACACTACAGGCGTGGATGACCGATGAGGGGATAGATCTCGCTACCATCGGTCGATTTGCTCTCGTTGGGCTCCCCTATACCGCTAAGTTCCTCTGGTCTCCCTTGCTCGATAGCCTCTCGCCGCCATTTTGGGGCCGTCGGCGCGGTTGGGCTATCCTTACCCAGATAGCACTCGTGGCAAGCATCAGCGTTATGGCGTTTGCTTCTCCAGCAACAGGCCTTCATGAACTTATACTCATAGCGGTAGCCGTCGCTTTTTTCAGCGCCTCTCAAGATATCGTAACCGATGCTTTTCGTACCGAGCTTGCTAAAACAGGGGAGGTGGGGCGAGCAGCGGGGATCTATGTTATGGGGTACAGGCTCGCCATGCTCATTAGTGGCGCTGTAGCACTTGAACTAGCCCAGCATCTTCCGTGGCGAAGCGTTTATCTCATCCTAGCTGGCGTCATGGCACTCGCTTCACTAGCAACCGTCTTTGCTCCCGAGCCAGTATTATTGACTGAGGCTACCACCGAGGTGCGAAGTTGGAACGAGCGGATAACTCGGCCGTTTGTTGATTTCTTTCTTCGAGCCGGTGCTGTCGAGATCTTACTCTTTGTTATGATCTATAAGCTATCAACGATGATGGCTACGGCCCTTACTACTCCTTTTCTGATGGAGATCGGGTTCTCAAAAGCTGAGATCGGTCGAGTTACAAAGATCTTTGGTCTAGGCGCTACTATCCTAGGAACTCTCTCCGGCGGAGCGATGATGGACCGCATCGGTTTAAAGCGGGCGCTATGGATATTTGGCCTTCTTCAAGCAACGGCAGGTCTCTCGTTTATCATTATTTCATTAGCTGGTTACAATCTGCCCTTACTCACAGCAGTTATCTTTGTTGAGAACTTTATGATGGGGCTTGGTGTTGCTGCGCTCCAGGGGTTCATGATGACCGTCTGCAGTAAGCAATTTACTGGAACCCAGTTTGCGCTACTCTCAAGTATTACAGCCGTATCGCGCGTTGTCTTAGTTTCACAGGCTGGAGTGTTAGTAAAAAACATAGGCTGGATAGATTATTTTATATTCTCAGCGCTCCTGGCGGTTCCATCTCTGCTCCTCTTGCTGCGATTTGATACCTGGATTTCGCCTGATCGTCGTAGCCCTACCTGGAGAGATAAAATTCAAGGAGCTGGCTTTGTGCTCGGTCTTGCATGCATTGCTTCTGAGCCAGTGTGGACTTGGCAAGGGAGAAGCCACATCGCATCCCTCGTATCATGGACCGGTGCGTTGATTATCGCTGCTACCGTACTTACTGGATTACTCCCGCGCTTCAAAGCAAAACTTATTTCTTCACAAGATTAAGAAACTCATCTCTCCTGTAGTTTTAACACATCACTATCAATAGATCCGCTTCTTCTCCTAAAGACAACCACCCCTGCCCGCTCGAAGATTTGTTGGTAGCATTGTGATCAGAAAAAATGTTTGCTCTGTCTCAAGCTCCAGACGATAGGGCGCAAACTATCCTTCTTCCGACAGCGCATGATTCCTGTTTCATCCGCGGTCACTCAATTGTGAGGGTGCGCTCAAGCCCGCCATATCCCCCGGTTCCGTCACTACAGATAAAATGAAGCGTGAGAGTCCGGCCGGCATACTCAGCAGACACCGGAAAGATGTAGACAGAATTCTCTATCGTTCCAGGCTCTTTAGACCAGCGGATCCAGGTCGTTTCAAAACCTTCAGGGTCGCTACACGACAAAGGAATTTTTACAGTTGTTCCGACTCTAGCAGCGAGATTTATCGGAGTATGAGAACTCACAATAGGCCGCTTATTTCTATTAACGTGCGTCTCCGGAAGGCTGGGATCGAACGGCTTTGGTAGACTGTCACCCTTAAGCTGCGATTCTGGCCACAGAAAATTTATAAACGCAGGTGTCCCTTCAAGGGTTCCGTTTGATGCTGTCGCGATGACTGGAATTCTCGAGCGTGGGAACTTAGAGTCAAAACGTACGGAGATAAGAAACTGAGAGGAGCTCTCTTTAGAAACGGATACAACTTCTTGGTGCTCGGGATACAGTGGTTTGACCGTAAAGCTAAGTTCCTTGCCAAAAATGTCATACGAGCTTGAGAGATCGATCCGCATCTGGATACTCTCTCCCTCCTCGGCCCACACCCGAGCAACCGTTGGGAGCATAAGTTTAATTCTTTGCCGTGATTCATCCCACGTTGCCTTCGAGATGATTGCCTCTTGCCCCTTACTAACGGAGTAATCAACTAGAGATAGCATCGTCACAGGCGGAAGCACCCCTTTTAAACTCCCTGCTAAACGTGCCATCTCACGCATGTGCAATACCTCATCGTAGCGATGATACGGTTGCGCGGCTGAAAGTGCAGGCAGATTCTCATCACCTCGTGCTAGGTACGCCACTCTGTGCCGCACATCATGGGAAAACGGAAGGGCTCGACCGGAACCGTCGCTGTAAGGTAAGGCTGCTCTCCATAACCATTGCAGGGCAGCAGGATAGTTTCCGCTCAATTTTAGAATGCGCTTCGTTTCGTAAGGAAGAAAAGAGCCAGCTGCCAGAAGCTTCGTTATCGCTGCATTCTCTCTACCCTTCTCTCCCGCGAGCGCAAAATAGTGAGTAAAGAGCCCATCGAATGAATCCGAAGTCTCATCCGTTAGCGTATCCGCATACGAGCCTTCAGCTGCTGTCGTTGGAAGCGTACCAAGAAAATATACATCTCGCTCAATGGCTGCGCTTTGATCTTGAAGCCCCATAAGTGGTGCGTGTCCGCCTTCGTTCTCATGAAAGCTTAAAAAAGCAATTCCACGGCTTGAAAATCGGGGAAGTCCATATATCGAGGTCTGTTCAAGCGGTGCCGGAATAGGCGGTGTGCCAGAAAAGCCAAAAAATCGAGGCTGAAGCGGTATAACAATTCTGCCGAAAGGAGCGCTCCACGCAGTCGCTGGTGGTGAAGCAGTGGTCGACGACGATGCAACGTAATCATCAAATGAGCCTGCCGACGAGGATTCGGTGAGCCTAGCCATCTGAGCGAATCGAGCAACCTCCGGGGCTGTTGCAGCGTTGTTAAAGATCGGCGCAATTCGACCCTGCTCTTCTTCAGGTATTATGCTCTCAGCAGCCGGATCGTTTGGTTCCCACAGAGGATCGGACCTTCCCCAGTCCTGAACAACTTCAAAGAGCTCCTCCTGTGAGTAGTACGGATTTACTCGCCCCTTACGAGACCCTCGCACGCCGCGTTCGGCGACAAATGCAACGGAGGAGGTGCTAGTTGCCCCATCCAGCTGCGCTGCCTCGACGGTGATAGTATAACTACCAGGCGTTGATACAGCGCAGACACCTTTAAACGTCCCCACGCCCTCAACGGAGCAAGCATTTTCACCAATCCGAGCGGAGATCTTCTTAATTTGAGCAGCGTCTGTTACCCAACCATTAAAGTGCACTGCTGTTGATGGACTGTAGGCATCAAGGACTACCTGTGCATCCTCTGCGGGGTTAGAGATAAATATGGGCGCCTGCCTTGCTGGCACACTCAACCGCTCAAACGTAGCCTCTGCTACAACTTTTAATACAGTGACGGCGATCGGCCCACTCTCTCCCGCCCTACCAAATGCCTGGGCGCTGATGCGGTGATTTCCTAAGGGAGGCGACTCCCACGAGCAACTAAATGGTGATGAGCTGACTTCACATAACCTAGAATTAATGCGCGAGAAGCGCACACGGGACGGATTTACGCTCCCTTGAGCAGGCACCGTAGCAATAGATATCGATTCTCCTACTTTAAATACACTACCGCTTCTTGGCTCAACGATTGAAATCCGCAGAGATGGATTCTCCGCTCCTGGCGGTCTATACCGTTTTCTAATTGGCGCTTGAGGAGAGTTCTTATTCGACGCCTTTAGTGATGTAGCGGGACTGCTTGGAATTATTCCATTGTACTGGCCCTGCCAGGTCTCATACCCCAAAACAATAGCAAATAGACCTAAAACGACCGCGAGGAATCCAGGTATAGCTCCAGCCAGAAGATCGCTTCTTCTCTCGATGTACGCGGCATCTTTGTCGGGCAGATATCGCGTTAGAAAGAGGGAAAGCAACTGCGCAAGTCGAGACTTCTTTTTGCGCCCCTTGTCAGCGTACCTATCAGCTCTATCCCTCTTTGAAAAAGAGGGATGCTTCCCTAAACACTCAGCACAGAGGACCTTTCCGGGCTCGGCTGATTTTCCGCACTTAATGCACCCCCCAGCGGCATCGGGGGCGGCTTCCTCCAATCCGAAAAGTGACTTTATTTTTAAAGATCTCGGCTCTACCCCTTTTGTCCCCCCCTGTGACACTGCCAGGCATGCAGGACACAGCTTTTCCCCAGCCCACACTGTGTTGTCGCATTGGAGGCACTTCATAGTGGGGGGCTATCCTAACTGCAGAACGTAATCTTGGTGCACCTGCACTGCACCATCATATGCAGCATCTTAAACCCCGCAACCTTAGTTTTTAGGATAAAAAGAGCGGCAAAAAAATAGTTGCAAGGGGGCACCAAGCGCGCGTAAAAATAGTGGGTCGGGTATCGGGGCGCCCGTCTAACGCTCCATCCCCCCCCCAGAAAGGTCTTGTGTGCTCCCTTTAAAAGCTCTTTTACAATAAACACATCTCGGATTCAGCGCAAATGATAACCAACCTCAAGAATCGTGTAGAGCTCTGGGAGAAAAACGGAGTGATTGACCGCCCTACCAGCGAAAGAATCATAGAGTTTGAGCGCTCAAAAAACTCTCGGCCGTGGGTAGTTTTTGGGATCGCTGGAATAGGAATTACAGCCCTCATTTCAGGAATAATCAGTATCGTTGCCGCTAATTGGGCCGAAATCTCTACACCGGTCAAAATAGCTGCTTATTTTGCGCTGCAACTTGGTGCTGGAGCCTTGTTTTTAAAGCACGAGCGATCAGAGGGTCTCTGGCGTGAGGTATCTCTTGCTGTTTTTGCACTCATTTTCTGGGCCGGTATAGGGCTCTTTTCGCAGGTGTATAACCTTAAAGGTGAGACGTGGCAGGCAATACTACTGTGGGCAGCTCTAGCTCTTCCAGCAACCCTTTATGCACAGTCACGTATGCTGTGCTCGTTGTGGTGTATTGCACTCCTTTGCGCTGTCGGTTTTTGGGCGAGCGATTATAGAGTAAGCTCATGGAGTACCTCTTTTGCGCGCGGATGTATCGCGGCAACTGCTCCTGTATTACTAAGTTCGCTTGCTATTTTCGGTCACTACCATGGCCTTATCCGTGACCAACTGCGCCGCGCAGCTATTCAGTGGGGCATAGGTAGCATAATGCTTATAGGTGTTCCACTCGCTAATACATGGTGGGACAGCCCAAGTTACCGTTACATTGCAAGGGAACCTCTGGGGCAAAACGTTTGGTTTATTCTTATCCCATGGGGTGCCGTAGCCTGGGCAATCCTTGTTTCGCTCTCACGACCCTCCCTATCAGCCGCACTACGAAGCAGCTCTGCCGCCATGTTTCTTGCGGCAGCTACATACTTAACGATCCCTGCGCTGTGCGATGTCAGCTACCTATTTCCCAAGCCGCTTAATCAAGTGCTCGGGGCAGTAGGATTTTTAGTGGTGTGGGGGTTGGCTGCGACTGCGGCAGCGCTTGCTTCTATGAAGCGGCTCTTTGATTTTGCTTCGTTTGTTATAGCGCTCCGTTTCGTAATTATTTACTTCGAGGTGTTTGGGTCGCTTACAACAACGGGCATAGGACTTATCATCTCAGGTGGTGTCATAATCACCATCGCTATCTACTGGAACAAGCTAAGAGCCCTGGTTACAAAAAGGCTCATAGGGGGAGTTTAACTATGAATAAGCGTGCTCTTCTATTTGTTGTTGCTCTGCCAGTGGCCTACATGGCTCTTTGGCTTGTATCTCTTGTAGTCACTGTGTCTTCAGCAAAAGAGATCACCCTTGAAGTAGAGGGCTATGATCCAAGAGATCTTCTCTCGGGGCACTACCTTACTTACCGGGTATCCTACGGAGAGGCAGTCAGCAAAGCAGGCGACTATGCGCGCTCCTCTTCCGAGTGCATCTGCTTTGGAGCTGAGCCGACTGTGCCAGCTAAAGCCACTTGGATCGGGGGGTGCGACGAGCGAGACCAAAACACCTGCGGTATATACCTACGGGGCCATACTGATTGGGGTTCTCGGTTTACCGCCGACATCGAGCGTTACTACTTCCCTGAGCAGTATGCATCAGCTCTTCAGCGAGTGCCACCAAATGCTACCATCCGTGTTGCGGTACCATCGACTGGCCGAGGAATCGTCCGAGGGATGTATGTTGATGGCATTGAGATTCTGGAGTGGGCAAAGCACAACAGCAACTAGCTGCCTCCCCCAAAGATCTTTTCCACTGACCAAGAGACAGGGAAGGGGTACTTAGAAACCTTGTGATATAAGAACAGCGGTATTGTCTTCACTTTAGATATAACGCCACCGAACTGATCCTGCAGTTCATTCACAACCGAAATAACTTCTTGGGCGGCGTACACGCTTGTACCAAATTCAAAGTCCCAATCCCCAGCACACTCTAAATTAAATGGCTCTTCGTGGAATCGAGTGGGTGGCAACGAGGATCGAGATAGCGTAAGCCCTTGTCTTGACCCATAAATCGCGGCTGCTCACGGGATCGTTAACGTAGACGTTGGACGTAAACGTAAGCGTGCACAAGCACCCTCACGTCCGGATAATACCGAGCGTTACCCGCTCGATTCCACGAAGAGCCAGGAGATTATTCTGCGCTCATTGTCGGTAAGTACCCCTGCCGGTCCTCCAAGAGCCCCTTTTTTTGCCATGGTCACCACATTAAGGTGCCTCACCAAGGTAGTAAAAACGACTAGCTTGAGCAGCGAGGCTTTCAACACGTCGCTTACTCAACACGGCCGTGGAGGCGTCACTAGTGCTCTTGATTGCCACTGCCGGTGTTGCCCGCTAATACCACCTTTACTCTTTCCTCTCTACGCGCCAAACTATTGGCGTTTGCGGCTGTCCAGCGGAGAGTCTAGATGTTCGATAGAAAAAAAGGCGGCACCTTAAGCGTAATTATTCAACGAGCGTTGCAGTGTGTCGCGATTGCTCTCCCACTTACTATCAGTGTTAGGGCGTGGGCCGACGATCTAACCGCACTAAGAGATGTTAATGGAGACGGCTCCGTCAGAATTCTCGCATTTGGTGACAGTATCACATACGGCGTCGGCAACGCCTTCCAACCAGGCGAGTTTGTTGAGAGCATGGGTGAAACCGGTGACAAGGGCGGATATCCAGACAGGATAGAACGTTACCTTGGCGTACCGGTGTACAACGAGGGCGTCCCCGGAGAGCAGTTAACCGTCGAAGGGGTAGAGCGTTTTCCCCGCAAACTTGTTGGGTCCAACTTCGATGTTGCAATCATTATGGAGGGGACCAACGATGCCTCACAACAAACCAGTGCTGGACAGTACGCCCGCGGCCTTCAAAGGATGATTAACGTTGGCGTCGCTGATGGCAAGCAGATTGTCGTTATGACTGTTCTGCCTCCTGTTGCCTATCGCGACTCCATAAGGCCATTTACGCAATCCTATTCCCGCGCCGGCCGCGATCTCGCTCGCGTTAACGGTGTGCCTCTGATCGATGTTGAGCAAGCTATCACCGATACGTGTCCGATCCTCGATAAGTGTAGGTTCTACAACCTTCCAGAGGGGCTCCATCCAAACCGCAGAGGCTATGATGCGCTCGCTCAGATCGTTGCGGCAGGATTACTCGGAATAGATGTAACAGCACCCGGTAGCGCTGCTCAGATAAGCTCTGCTCTTGGGTTGCCTCAAAATGACGTCATTGTTGGGAATTAAGTGGTCATGAATTGCCTTACTAGCACGACACATTCGGTCAGTATGTCTAAAATCTGTGCTTACCTATTCATCTCTCTCAGCGCTCTTACGGTTCTTACCGGATGCGGCACAGGAGGCGGCGGTGGAAGCGAAAGCAACGGCAGCTCTACTGGCGTTCGCGTTTTTCATGCAGCGATTGATGCTGCACCCGTTGATGTATCAACAGTTGGTGGCACAGAGGTAGTCTCAGAAGGGAATCGATTTGGCGTGGCTAACCCCTACCACCAATCCCCTAAAGGTGAGCAGGTGCTGACAATTATAAGAGCTAAGACCCCATCAAGCGTTATAACCACTATCCCAGCAAGTATATCTTCAGATAGTAAGCTCTCAATTCTCTTTTACGGAGATAGCTCAAAGGGCCTACAGGTAAGGCTTTTGAACGATCAATTCCCTAATTCATTCACAGGGGCTCTTGTACGAGTTGTGCACGGCGCTAACGGTGCTGCGGCAGTACGAGTCGCAGCCTCATCAAACGGCGGCGGTTCGGCCTCTGCCAACGCAGCCTTCGGTGACGCAACTGAATACCTAAGCGTTCCTGCTGGAGTTGCTACGATTACATCCTCACGGGTAGTTGATAATCGAGCCATAAATTCTGTGTCTATCCCTGTTGAGGAAGGGAAAGCTTATACTCTTTTGCTAGCCGGAGAAGTCGACTACTACGTAAAAGGCGTATTGTACTCGGATAACTAGGGAGGTGGGATAAGACCGCTCTCTTGCCCTACAGGTTGTACCTGTACGCTCTAGACGGCCGCGAGAAATCATAGCCTGCCTTCCACGATTCCGGCAGGGTCTCACGAGCGGCCTCTTTAAAACCAATGCGCTCAAAGAACTCGCCAACATGCGCCTGGACGGTAAGCGCAAAGACTGACTTTTTCCCCTGCTTCCGCGCTTCATCGAGCAGCGCTCGTACAAGCGCCCGCGCACGGCCACGAGCTTGAAAACGAGGTAGCGTGCAAAGCTTTCCTAGCTCGCACGCATCGCCGTAGTCAATTAACGCAGCCGCTGCAACTATCTGATCATTAACTGCATACACCATAAACGAGGGGATCATCCCAAGTAGCTCGTCCTCTCGGACTCGTTTCAGGGACCCTTCAGCAATGTATGGCTGCATAAGCGCCATAATGTCACGCACATCCCGCTCATGCGCCGACCGAAGAATATTCGGATACTCACGCGTAAAGAGCGTTCCCGATCCAGCATGGGTGAAAACCTCCTGATAGATGGCGCCTCGTCGCGCCTCTACCAATACAAGATCAACTCCGTGGACCTCCTGCTGCTCAGTTAAAAACTTTAAGCGCTCCGCTGGTATATTAATGTCTGCACCTGAAGCAAGGACTTCCCGTACCTCCTGAGCTGAAGGGTACGACCGGCATTTTCCATTCACCACCAAACCCGGGGCGCTTCCTGGGAAGAAGATCTTCTCGGCCCCCAGCGACACGGCACAGTTAATAACGTTTGCCTCCACAAGTTGACGGGTTGCTGTGTTGGCAGGCATGTCTGTTATGGCTACAAATGGAGCATTTCCTGCCATAATCTCAGACCTTATCTGATCTGACAGCTCTGCCGTGAGGAGATCACTTGCTGCTATCTCTACAACCGAAAACTTATCACCTGACCGGTTCCAGTTTGTGAGGGTGTTGTGAAGCTCTGAGTCAGCCTCGCAAAATATTACTTGCCTAATCTGCGCTGACATTAGAACGCGCAGGTCCATCAGCACAGCCGAGCAATCCGACGAACTCTTAAAGAAAAACGCAAACAGGGTGTCTTGGAACCGCTTGCAATAATGCAACAGCTCCAAGGTTGCTAACATCTGAAGATCAACTGTGGGCTGCGTCACGGCGTCCCTTACTGGTCTCGCACTTCGTCTGAGACCGTCCTACGTTTAAGATCAGCGCGCCGAGAGCGATTTTTGAGCCTCAACACGAGCAAGGCGCTGGGAGACAACCTCCCACTCAGGGTCAAAGAGGCTCAAGGTTTCTAGCTGAGTACGTAGCAGCTCTACGTTCTCAACAACAGGCTCAGCCCCTGGAAGGTCAACAGAATCAGCCAGAAGGGTGAGCACGTTTTGAGCGAATGTGCAGATGCCGCCAGACACAACGCATCGCGCTGTGCCGGCTGAGCCTTCTGCGACGTACTCAACGATGCCAGTAGAGATAAGCCCGACGTAGTCGCAGTGATTTGCAAGAAATCCGAGCTCGCCTATCTCCGACGGAACGTTTACAGAACGAACCTGCGCGTCGACTTCAAGCCCACGTCCAGAGAAAACTTTCAGTGTAAATGTTCCGTCTGACATTGTTCCCTACCCAACTTCTTATGCAGCCTGTGCGAATTCAGCAGCCAACTTCTCTGCCTTAGCCCGAACAGAATCAAGCGTACCAACCATGTAGAATGCCTGCTCTGGAAGATCATCAAGCTTACCGTCTACAAGCTCGCCGAAGCCCTTAATGGTGTCTTCGAGCTTACAGTAAACTCCTGGCGTTCCAGTGAAGGTCTCTGCAACGTGGAACGGTTGCGAGAGGAAGCGCTCAATCTTACGAGCACGAGCAACTGTGAGCTTATCTTCTTCAGAAAGCTCGTCCATTCCAAGGATCGCGATGATATCTTGGAGGTCCTTATAGCGCTGCAAAGTCTGCTGAACCTTACGAGCAACGCGGTAGTGCTCCTCTCCTACTACGCTTGGCTCAAGAACCGTTGAGCTCGAAGTGAGCGGATCTACTGCTGGATAGATACCCTTCTCTGCGATTGAACGCTCGAGCGCAACAGTTGCATCCAAGTGACCGAACGTGGTCGCTGGAGCTGGGTCGGTGTAGTCGTCCGCTGGAACGTATACAGCCTGAATCGAAGTGATCGATCCCTTCTTAGTTGAAGTAATACGCTCTTGGAGCTGTCCCATGTCTGTTGCCAGAGTTGGTTGGTATCCTACCGCGCTCGGCATACGTCCAAGAAGCGAAGATACCTCTGAACCTGCTTGCAAAAAGCGGAAGATATTATCAACGAAGAGGAGTACGTCACGGTTCTCTTCATCACGGAAATACTCAGCAGCAGTAAGCGCTGTAAGAGCAACGCGGAAACGCGCTCCTGGGGGCTCGCTCATCTGGCCGTAGACAAGGCACGCCTTATCAATAACGCCAGAGTCTTTCATCTCGTGATAGAGGTCGTTTCCTTCACGGGTACGCTCACCTACTCCGGCAAACACAGAGAATCCTCCGTGCGCCTTAGCGATGTTGTTAATAAGCTCCATGATGATAACTGTCTTTCCTACTCCGGCGCCGCCGAAGAGTCCGATCTTTCCTCCCTTAAGGAACGGAGCAACGAGGTCGACCACTTTAATGCCAGTCTCAAGAATCGCCTTTGAAGTAGCTTGCTCTTCAAACGAAGGAGTTGGGCGGTGAATTGCCCAGCGAGTATCGGTATCAACTGGTCCCATCTCATCGATCGGACGACCAGTTACATCAAGGATGCGCCCCAGGGTCTTCTGTCCGACTGGAACCGATATTGGAGCTCCAGTGTCGATTACATCCTGACCACGAACGAGACCTTCAGATGAGTCCATCGCAATAGCGCGCACGACGTTGTCGCCTAAGTGCTGTGCAACTTCAAGAACGAGGTTGTTCTCTTGATTGTCGATATTTGGGTTACTGGTCACAAGAGCGTCATAGATCTTTGGGATCCCACCACCCTGCGGAAACTCAACGTCGATTACGGCGCCGAGCACCTGAACAATCTTTCCTTTGCGTCCTACATTTTGAGTCATAGTTTTCTTCCTTTTGTTACTTGAGTGCTTCAGCGCCACCGACGATGTCGAGTAGCTGGTTAGTAATTCCGGTCTGACGCAGCTTATTACGCTTGAGCGTTAAGCCGTGAATCAGCTCGGAGGCATTCTTGGTTGCGTTATCCATTGCCGTCATGCGACTCGCGTGCTCGCTGGCCTTGGTATCAAAAGCTGCCTGTCGAACAGTTGCTCGCATAATACGCGGTATTACCGCATCAAAGACACGCTGTGGGTTTGGCTCAAAGAGCGTCACGCCTGCAGCAGCACCAGCGTTCTGCGAAGTGCTTGATATGGCTTCCAGGCTAAGAGGCAAGAGTCGATCAGACACAGCTGTCATCGAGATAGCCGATCTAAAACGTGTATAGACTACGTGTAGTTCGTCGTACTCACCCTTTAAAAAGTCGACCTCGAGGCGCTGACACACCTCCTGGACCGGCCACATACCAGGATCTTCCGAAAGAGCCTCAATAGACTCGTTGTAGCCCTTACTAGTTCTACGGAAGTACTCAGCCGGCTTCTTACCGAGGATAACACCCTCGATCTCACATCCGGGGTACTTAGCAGAGAGCTCCTGATACAGTGCATCAACCCTTCGATTTGTATTGGTATTAAACGCACCACACAAACCTCGAGCACCACCGAGAACGAGCACACGAACCTTCTTTACCTGCGCCCTAGCTTCAAGGAGAGGGTGAGTAAAATCACTTCCCGCCTGAAGCTGAGAGAGCACCGCACGCAACGCTTCTGTATAGGCGCGCGAACGCACCACCGCCTCTTGTGTCTTACGCAGCTTCGCTGCAGACACAAGCTTCATCGCGTAGGTAATCTTCTTTGTGTTATTCACCGATTTTAAACGTCGGCGAATCTCTTTAAGTCCTGCCATGTGGCCTTTCTCTTCTTAAAGCTTCTTTAAGCTGCGTTAGCGTGCGCCTGCGAATCCTTGCTAGCCGTAGCTCCCTTGCCCGTGCCGTTTGCAGAGGCTCCGAGGGAAACAGCAGCACCAGCTAGAAACTGCTCGGAGAAAGCACCGACCGCCTTCTTAAGGCGCTCAGTAATATCCTTATCGAGCTCAGCCTTGGTACGAAGATCGCCCATCAGGTCAGCGTGACTTGAAAGCATGTAACGATGCAGAGATTCCTCGAACGGACGAACCTGATCGACTGCTATCTTGTCGGTGAATCCGTTTGATACAGCAAATATTGAAAGCACCTGAAGCTCAACCGGCATCGGCACGTTCTGTCCCTGCTTTAAGATCTCAACGAGACGAGCACCCTTTGCAAGCTGTGCACGTGTTGACGCATCAAGGTCGGAGCCGAATTGCGCAAATGCCTGCTTCTCTCGATATTGAGCGAGATCAAGACGAAGCGTTCCAGCAACCTTCTTCATCGCCTTAACTTGAGCTGCTCCTCCTACTCGGGATACCGAGAGACCTACGTTGACCGCAGGGCGGATACCGGAGTTAAAGAGATCTGCCTCAAGGAAGATCTGACCATCAGTAATCGAGATCACGTTCGTTGGAACGTATGCAGATACGTCTCCTTCGAGCGTCTCAATCACTGGAAGCGCAGTCAGCGAACCGCCACCGAGCTTATCGCTCAACTTAGCTGCGCGCTCCAAAAGTCGGGAGTGCAGATAGAATACGTCTCCTGGATACGCCTCACGCCCTGGTGGACGGCGAAGGAGAAGCGATACTGTACGCCATGCTACCGCGTGCTTGGAAAGGTCATCGTAAATGATGAGTGCATGCTTTCCATTCTCCATGAAGTATTCACCCATGGTGCAACCAGAGAACGGTGCCAAGAACGAAAGCGGTGCTGGCTCAGAAGCAGTTGCTGCAACCACAATAGTGTGGTCCATAGCACCGTGCTCTTTCAAGCGCTCTACTACTTGAACCACAGAAGATCGCTTCTGACCGATAGCAACGTAGATACAGATTACTCCGTTGCCTTTTTGGTTGATGATCGTGTCGATTGCAACAGTAGTCTTTCCAGTCTTTTTGTCTCCGATGATCAACTCACGTTGACCACGTCCTACTGGGGTCATCGCATCGATGGCCTTTAGACCTGTCTGCATCGGCTCATGTACGGACTTTCGTCCGATGATTCCCGGGGCCTTAATCTCGAGACGACGAGTCTTCTCGGTCTTAATATCTCCGAGTCCATCGATTGGGTTACCAAGTGCATCAACCACGCGGCCAATCAAAGCCTCTCCTACTGGAACCTGCGCGATCTGGCCGGTACGACGAACAGTGTCGCCTTCAGCGATAGTTGTGGTGTCTCCCATCACTACAAGGCCCACGTTGTCTTCTTCTAAGTTGAGCGCGATACCCTTTACGCCGCTCTGAAACTCAACGAGCTCACCGAGCGCAACTCGTCCAAGTCCGTACGCGCGGGCGATTCCATCTCCTACGCTTAGCACGCTACCAACTTCTGCAAGGTCCTGCTCGCCAGAGGCGCCGCCGATCTTATCCTTGATGATTCTGCTTATCTCATCTGCATTTATTGTCATAATGTCTTTACCTCATCACCAAAACTGATTTACCGAACTATCTGCGATGCAATTCTCTGGAGCGTTCCCGACACGGAGCGATCAAGGAGCCGGTCTCCCATACGAATCGTTGCGCCGCCAAGCAATGTTGGGTCACTCTTCACCGTTAGCGCAACCTCTCCACCAAGCTCACGCGACAGCGTGCTCTTGAGCGAAGCTACCACATCATCGTTAACTGGCGTTGCAAGAGTAATCTCAAGCGCCAAGCTCTTCTTGTACTCACTCACAAGGAGCGAGAACACAGCCGCCACCGCTGGAATAACGGCTGCCTTCCTACGAGAAACGATCAAGTGCACGGTTCTCTTTGTAGGCTCAGTTACCCAGCTACCGATAGTTTGAGATATCGAATCAACTATTGAAAGCCGAACACTATCGGACACGCGTGGGTTATTCATCGCTTGACGAAAATCAACGCTCTCCTTCCAGATCGCGGCGAGCGATTGAAGCTGAGCATCGACACGATCAAATTCGGCTGGTGCGCTTACATCAAAAAGCGCCCGCGCGTATCGTTTTGCAACCCTCTCTTCTCGTCCTAAAGCCATCTATGCGAGCCCCTTTACGCGACCAAATCTAGACCAGTCTCTTTGCTCTACTGAGCGCGGCATCTACGTACTGTGACTGCTTTGCAGAATACTCACCGCGCGCAAACTTTTCGCGAGACATCTCAAGAGCCTTTGCAACAAGCGTTGCACGGAATGCAGCCTCAGCCGATCTCCCCTCTCCCTTAAGCAACTCTTTAGCTTGTGCTTTAATACGCTCAGCCTTCTCGTGCGCAGCCTCAGCTATCGCCTCGGCCTCAACCTTTCCTTGGCGCACAATCTCTGCACGCGCACGATCTTGCTCGGCAGAGAGATTCTTGAGTAGTGCCTCAGTTGCGTTAAGCTCTCGCTCAGCTGAACCAACCTCATCGGTTGCACTTGTAACCGCTGTCATGATCGAAGCGCGACGAGCGGCCCACGCGCTGCCTATTGGTTTGCGAACGAGAACAAATAGAAGTGCTGAGTAAATTATGAAGTTAACCCAGAACACGCCGAGATCAGCTATCGACGGCTCATGGTGCCCACCAGAAGATGCCCACGCGGGGAGAGACGCAAAAACAACAAGACCTAGCGAGAGAGCGCTTCGTAGGAGGGTGGAAAGAAAGTGTAATTTCATAAGCTCTACGAATAAAACCGTCTACATGCACAGCGGTCCGATGACAGCTGACTTTGCGGCGACGGCAGAATAGTAGCAAACGGCAAAGAAGTCACGCCTTTAGGCGTGATTTTTAAAGCAAAAAAATCACGCTTGCTTAGTGGACCGTGAGCTGGGAATCAACCTTTGCACTCAGAATCGCTGCCAGCTCCTGGGCATCAGATTCAGCTCGCTGCTTGGCGTCGTTAACCTGCCGCTCAATCGCTGCGCGACCAGCAGCAAGCTCCGAGGCAGCCTGAGCCTCAGCGGCCGCAATAACACCCGCCGCCTCCTTCTTAGCGTTAGCGACAGCCTCTGCTTTCTCGCGGTTAGCCTCTACCCGGGTCTCGAAGAGATTTTCGTCGTAGCGAGCACGGAGCGCCTGCGACTTCTGTTTCATTTGCCCTGCTGTAAAGAGTGCACCCTCCGTAACACTCTCACGTTGCTCAACATGCACTAAAAGGGGACGGAACAGCCCCTTAGCAAGCGCCCGATAGAGCCCAAAGATAAACACGGTGCCCACTACGATCATTTTTGCATCGAGCGGGGTAAGAGAGATAGCGGCCAGAACGTCTGTGATGGTTTGCTCCATAGGTCCTCAGATTCGTTGATTTCTCGTACAAAATCAACCGTTGACGACACTTTCCTCGTGCGCCACCTCGGGCATCGAGCAACGCCCAACAAAGCTTGCGCCAGGCTCAATAACGAGGCGCTCTGTGGAAACATCGCCACGCGTGATTGCGGAAGCAGTTAACGTCAGAGAAGACGTTGCGCTAATATCCCCTTTTACGCCCCCGGAAATGACAACATCAACAGCACGAATGGAGCCTTCAACTGCCCCACCTTCCAAGACAACCACCTTACCATCAGAGATAATCTGCCCCTTAACGGCACCAGCTATGACAACTTCTCCAGTTCCTTTTAGGTCGCCGGCGATTACGACACCTGAACCGATGTGCGTCGTTGCAGAAGACGCTAGCCCGCCCTTTGCCCCCAAACTGAATACTCCCGGTGCACCCGCTGCTGTTGCCATACCCTGCCCCCTTTTAAGGCCTTGTTTAAGCTTTTTCTAGTTACTTAGAACATCAATCAATCTGTCTAACTCAGCATCAGAGAAGAAGTGGAGCTCTATTGCACCACCCTGCTTCCCCTTGCGAATCGTTACCTTAGTGCCAAGCGCGTTGCGTAAGCGCTCTTCAACCTCAGGAAATTGTGGCGCCTGAACAGCCTGACGCTCCACGCCGATCTTTCTCGGCCCATCGAGTACGACCTCCCGCCCCACGATAGACTCCAGCGCACGAACCGAGAGCCCCTCTCCTATTACTTTGTGGGCAAGACTTATCTGTGCTGATGGCTCTTTTACCGTAAGAATAGCCTTAGCGTGACCAATCGATAGCTTTCCTTCTCTAACCAGGTCCTGGACCTGTTGCGGCAGCTTTAAAATACGAACAACGTTAGCTACGGTAGCACGTTCCTTCCCTACCCGCTCGGAAACCTCTTGGGCCGTGAGCGAGAACTCGTCCATAAGTCGCTGATATCCCTTAGCTTCTTCGATCGGATTAAGGTTTTGGCGCTGCACGTTCTCAACGATTCCAATCTCAAGGGTTTCCTTTTCGCTCAATTCGCGAATAATTACAGGCACTTGAGATAGCCCAGCCTTTGTGGCCGCACGGAAACGGCGCTCACCGGCAACAATCTGATACTTGCCAGCAAATGGCCGCACAAGGATCGGCTGTAGAACGCCAAGTGTCTTAATTGACTCAGAAAGTTCATTTATTTCAGAGTCAGAGAAGTCCACTCGAGGCTGATTCGGGTTAGCATCAAGAGACACAAGGTCCAGGAAGGTAACGCCAGAAACCGGATTGTTTTCAGACACCTGGGCAGAATCAACCGAATTAGCCGCTGGGAGCTCGGCAAGAATGCTCGTTGAAACAGCAGCAGGCACAACGGGCACAGGAGCTGCCGATGAAACCAGGGCACTTAAACCCCGTCCAAGCGCTGACCGTTGTGGCTTCTTTAAGTTCTTCGCTAAATCCATCTTCTCACCTCAAAAGTGTTCCACGTGGAACAAAATCCCTAAGCTGCCTTCGCCGAGCCACCGCTCTCGTTAAGGCCCAGCCGCTCAATTAGCTCTCCAGCCAAAGCAAGATAGGCTTTAGCTCCTGCGCTCTGCGGATCGTAGCTGCAAATCGGCAAACCGTGACTTGGGCACTCAGAGAGCTTAACGTTTCGCGGAATACGGGTCTTAAAGATCTGCTCACCGAAATGCTTAAGAACCTCTTCGTAAACCTGCACAGAGAGATTAGTGCGAGCATCGAACATCGTCAGGAACACCCCGAGCATCTGTAGCGCTGGATTAAACGTCTGCTGAACAAAAGAGATGGTATTTAGCAGGCCACTTAGCCCCTCGAGCGAATAGTACTCAGCCTGAAGCGGCACAAGGACCCACTTAGCCGCGCCGAGTGCGTTTAACGTAAGCAGGCCGGAGGATGGGGGACAGTCGATTAGGATGACATCGTACTTAGCCTCAAGCTCGCCAATTGCAGATCGAAGGATAAGCTCTCGACCTGGCGTCTTTCCGATCTCAAGCTCAAGGCTTACTAGGTCCGGAGACCCAGGAACCACATCAAGACCAGGAGTGGAGGAGGGGACTACAACGCTAGGGAGGCTTACTCGACCAAAGAACACATCATAGAGGTCAGAACCTTCAGGGTGCTTATCAACCCCGATGCCACTTGTGGCGCTTGACTGAGGGTCAAAATCAAGCAGAAGGACCTTAAAGCCTAATAGGGCCAATTGTGCAGAGAGGCTAACTGCGCTGGTTGTCTTACCAACACCACCTTTCTGATTTGCCAAGGCAACGACGTGCGCCATACAAAACACCTAAAAAAAAGAGCGAACGCAGTGGTATCATGAGGCGCTGGCAGGAACAACAATAAAGTGAAGATAAAAAGTGTTCCACGTGGAACATCTCCTGGCAGATCTCGCCATCGTGGTCCGGTGGGGGCCGTTTCTTTTTATTTTACTTACGCAGAGGCAACACACGCAGAGGGGGAGGGGAAGGCTTCATGATGGGGAAGCCTATCGCGGCATACTAAAGCAGCGGTTGATAACTTGCGCGAGTGTTCCACGTGGAACACCTCAGGGCTACCCTGAGGCTATATCGACAGCAAAGAGTCGCTTACGAACCTCTGCCAACCCCTCAAGCAGCTTTTCAATCTCAGAATCAGAGTGCGAGATCGACAATAGGATTCGCACCACGGCACCATTCTTCCGCACACCCTTAGCGGGGATTGAATCAACAAGGATACCCCTCTGAAGCATCGCTTCCTGGATTGACTGAGATAGGGACACGCTATCGCACCACAGACTTAAAACTGGCAGCTCGCCGCCGCCTAGAACTTTCCACCCCTGAGCGCCAACCGCGGTAGATACAACTTTTGAGCGAACAGCCAACCGCTCACGCACTGAGAGCGAAACTTCAATGGTATCAAGCGCTGCCTGAAGAGACCGCGCGCTTGCAGCAGATGGCGGTTGCTCAAACCGCAGATACCGAGAACGCTTTGTCAGCAGCTCCTTCAATTCAACTGGACCAACCACAGCCGCGCAGTTAGCGCTCGGCGCGCAGCTAAATCCAGCTAGCCGTCCTAAAAGGGCAGGGGACCCCGGCACACTCTCGGCCGATGCAGCCCCCCGCATCCCAGATAACCCAACCAAGCCTGAGTCGTCTATCAGCAGCCAGGCCCCTGAGATCTCAGCAGCAGCCACAACCGACTGCATATCAAGCACCTCTCCGGTCACAAGCGACAAGCTCTCAACTACTATAAGCACCCGCCTAGCCAGGGCGTACCGCTCTAACAGAGTCCGTAGCTGAGACTCGCTATCAAACTCGCAATACTCAGCCCCTACCAATGTACAAGCATCAGCCAAGGGTAGGGTGGTCAAAGTAGACCCAAGCACTACCACCCCCTCCGAACACAACGCTGTTATTGTGGTTAAAACAGCTTGATTCCGCGTAGAGAAGAGAGTGGCACTTTCAGCGAGGAAGAACTGAGCGATGCGCTGCTCGCATTGCACGTGCGACTGGGATAGAGCACCAGAGAAACGGCAAGCGGAAGGAGAGACTCCGAGCTCAGTTGTAGCCTGCACAGCTTGCGTAACCAACTCGCGGCGCTGCACCAAGCCAAGGATATCCCACGACGAAAAGCTCACCACGCGCAAATTTCGATAGAGTGGGTGAAGAGGGTCGCCTCCAGCGCGTACACCGATATCGGGCGCACTGTGTGCGATCTCAAGCGCGAGCTCTCGCTGAAGTTCTTTTTTTACTCCTAATTTCACGCGTTTTTACTTATCAGTCATCAAGAGGCAAGACTCAATCAACGGATCGATCTCACCGTTTAACACCGCATTTACATCAGATGTTTCGTACTCGCTGCGCAGATCCTTAACGAGTTGATAGGGCTGAAGGACGTAGTTTCTGATCTGACTACCGAAGTCGATCTTCTTCCGGATACCCTTCAGCGCATCCATCTTCTCGCGTTGCTCTGCCTGCTGAACTTCGTAGATCTTCGACTTGAGGATCTTCATCGCGCGCGCACGATTTTTATGTTGAGACCTTTCGCTCTGACACGCAACCACAATGCCGGTTGGCATGTGCGTTAAACGAATTGCCGAGTCAGTCTTGTTAACGTGCTGACCTCCAGCTCCAGAGGAGCGGTAGGTATCAACACGCAGATCTGCCTCATTAATCTCAACCTCTATCTCTTCTTCGATGTCGGGAATAACGCTAACGGATGCAAAAGAGGTGTGTCTGCGCGCATTTGAATCAAACGGCGATATGCGAACTAGGCGGTGGACGCCTGATTCGTTACGCAGGTGGCCATACGTATACGCCCCCTCAACAAGAACCGTTGCGTTTTTGATTCCGGCGCCCTCTCCCGGCTGATAATCCATAATCTCAGTTGAGAACCCCTTACGCTCAGTCCACCGCAGATACATTCGCAGCAGCATATCGGCCCAATCCTGCGCCTCAGTTCCGCCAGAGCCTGCATTGATCTCGATAATTGCGTTTTGGCTATCAAACTCGCCGTTCATCTTGCACTTAAACTCAAGTGCTCCGATAGCAGCCTGAAGCTCAGGAAGAAGCCGCAACGCCTCGGCGACGAACTCATCATCACCGCTCTCTTTGCTTAATTCAAAAGCAGCCTCTGCGTCCGCCTTAAGACCTTCAATCTTTCGGAACTGATTCAGCCTCTCCGAGCACTGCCCGCGCTCACGCATGATAGACTTAGCGCGCGCCGCATCGCTCCAGATCTCATTCGACTGAGACTCACGCTCGAGTTCGTCTACTCTCTTCTCAAGGGTTGGGATGTCAAAGAAACCCCCTCAAAACCTCGATTCGCTCACCGAGGCCTTGAAGCTTGTACTTATATTCAGATGGTTCAAAGGCTAACGTCATAGTAACGCTATACGTTGAGAAGGGCAGGGCGTCAACAGCGCTGTATGGTGCTATTAGAGAACGCGGGGCAACTTTAGGTAGCACACTAGAATTCAGAATTGGATAAGCCTTGTAAGGATACAGGCAGCGCCTATAAGGTTTTGGACACTCTATCCCGTATCTGCCTCTCCCTGCGCCGCATCTTCTGCGCCTCAGCAGCAGGAACCCCTTCGTGATCGTACCCACACAGGTGCAAAATGCCGTGCACTATAAGCCTTAAGAGCTCATCGCGCGGGGTGACGCCAAACTCTTTTGCTTGCCTGAAAGTAGTATCTGTAGAGATCACTAAGTCTCCTAGATAGCTTCCAATGACACCGCGCGCCTTGCGCCTACCACGTATCTCTTGCGGCTGAAATTGGGGGAAAGAGAGCACGTCGGTAGCTTTGTCCTTGTTGCGATATTCGCGATTGATAACCCGCATCCGCTTGTCATCAGTGAAGAGCACATTCAGCTCGCACACTTCACTAATCTTTACATCGCGCTCTGCGTGACAGAGCACTTCGGATATCACTGTACGAATCCAGCGCAGAGGGATTCGCAACTTTCTGCTCTCAAATGTGCAGTGAATCTTCCACTCACGCGGCGCTACAGGCGTTGAATCACTGCGCGCGACACCGGCCTTCCTAATTGATTTTGTAACCTTCCGTGTCACAGGATCCACTTAATCGTTACACTTCATCTCGATCATACGCTTGAATGATGCGCGATACGAGCGGGTGACGAACTACATCCTCATCTGAGAAATGAACGATAGAGATTCCTGTGGTGTTGTTTAAGATCTTAAGCGCATGACTCAATCCACACTGAGTCCCTCGTGGGAGATCTATCTGTGTTACATCTCCTGTAACAACACACGTCGATCCAAACCCCAAGCGCGTGAGAAACATCTTCATCTGAACAGGAGTTGTATTCTGCGCCTCATCGAGAATTACAAACGCGTTGGACAGAGTTCGCCCGCGCATAAATGCAAGCGGAGCTACTTCGACAACACCCTTTTCAACCATATCTTTGGCGCGATCAAAATCAACCATATCGTGCAGCGCATCGTAGAGCGGTCGCAGATACGGATTAACCTTCTCAGCCATATCTCCTGGAAGAAATCCGAGCTTCTCACCGGCCTCAACGGCAGGACGGCAAAGCACGATACGCTTTACCTCTTTGTTAAGAAGCGCTGTCACAGCCATCGCCATTGCTAGATACGTCTTACCTGTTCCAGCGGGACCCACGCCAAAGATTACGTTGTGGTTTTTAATCTCATCGATGTAGGTCTTCTGTTTGAAAGTCTTGGGGACAATCTTTGTGCGCTTACCAGAGACTCGTATCTCGTCTCTAAAAAGCTCTTCAAGGCGCAGCTTCCTATTTCCAGAAAGCATGCGAATCGCTCTCTCAACATCACCCTTAAAGATGACCTCGCCACTTTGAACTAAATCTCTAAGCTGAGTAAGGAGATCGCACCCAAGCTCAACATCAGTATCTTGCCCAACAAGAGTTAGCCCGTCGGCAGAGCGCCCGATCTTTAAACCCAACTCGCGTTCAATGATTTTAAGATTCTCATCTGCATCCCCGACCAGGGCCTGCATCACACTCGATTGAGGGAACGCCACTCCCATCTCTTTTGTTGCGCCCTTTGGATCACCCGCTCGCCGTCCGTATCCTGTCATGCGAAAGATTTAAACCACCTACACGCCTTATCACGACCCATCGAGCCGCAACGGTCGGTAATTCCCCGGCGGTGCACTACCGCACACCTCCGTCACCACTCTCTCTAGTTTACAACACTTATTCAGGGCTTGGGTATCGCGTTTTTCTGATAAAGAAGGGACTAATCCAGCGGACAGAGCCGCTCAATCTCACGTTTTAGCTTCTCCTCGTCCAATGGTTTAACCAGAAAAGCTTCGCATGCAAGGGCGTTTGCACTGTAAATAAGCTGCCCATCGGGGTTATCGCTCAAAATGAGCACTTTTGTGCCGCCAGCCCCCCCAGCAAGCTTGCGGGGCTCCTCAAGCTGGCGCAGGAGGGATACCACCTCAAGGCCGCTCACCCCAGGGAGGTCGATGTCGATTACCACTAGATTATATGGGGTAAGCCGCTCACTTGCGTCTGTAATGAGCGCTTGTGCTTCATCCCCGCTATTTGCGTAGGTGATTACATGCGCCGCCGAGATCGCCGCCAACAAGGCCGATCTACCTTCATCACTATCTTCAACTACAAGAACTCGCTTTCCCATGCTTCACCCTACCAAGTCGTCGGCGAACTAGGGGGGAAACTTTAGCAGGGTGGTGAAAAAGGGTTCCGTCGTGAGCATTTTGAGAGTTTAGGCGAAACGAGGCGGAGATGCCGAAAAAACCGGAGGCGTGTCCTCTGAGATACGTTGAGGATTTTTTTGGCGTCTCCAACGAAGTTGCAGCCAAACTATCAAAATGCGCAACAGGAAATCCTTTTTCACCACCCTGTTAGAAGCAGAGCGAAAAAACGTCCTGTAGCAAGCGCCTAAATACTTGACGCCAGAGCACTTGATTCAGGGCATATTCGCCCTTAAGGAACCTGAAACTGTACGTAGATTCGTTGCCGTGCCGTCGTCTGCCCGCCGGTTACCTCCTCTCCTCGCGCTTCAAGAGCAATCTCAGTTGTCCCCGTTGGGGAACCTCCGCCACGGGAAACACACGCCTCAACATCAAGTGTGAAGGTAAGTGTGTTGCCAAAAGAAGCTGGTCGATCGCCAAACGAATCTCTATACGGCGCCGAATTCGCTCCCTGATTGAGGAACACACTGTCTCCAGTTCCGAAAGGAGTCGTGTCCTCAATCAGCTCACTTGAAACATTTGAAAACAGCCCAGCGCAAGTTGCCTGAATATCACCTACATTCACCCCGTAGTTGAGGTTCCCCCAGTCGTAGTATCCAGCTTCATCTGAACGAATAGCTGCGCGCTGTGGGCGCCAAAACGTCATAGTCAGCAACCCGCTTGGCGGGAGCACAATCGGATTGCCAGGAGAAACACCAGGTATCGACCCTGAAGTTGGACTGACTGAGCCATAGTCAACTGTTACCTCTCCCGCCCCTACATCATAGGATTTAAGAGCTGGTGCTGACACAAAGTACGGCGCGACTGTAAAGGTTTTGCGCGTAATTTCCCGTGTGTCAGAAGTCACAACGGCCTCATACACATCACCTGGTCTAAATTGGCTGCGACCAACTCGAGGTTGAATAGCAGCAACAATCGCTCCCAGGCTGTTGATCTTCTCCATGCGCGGATAACCGGCTGAGGTTAGAAGCTCCGCCCACGGCTTACGGAAGTCGTTAGAGCTCTCTGATACACCAGAGGAGTACCCGAGGGGCGTATTAGGTCTGCAATAAGCAAGTGCATTGTCACACACGACATATCCACCCGTTGCAAGACTACTCTGCTCGGAGGGAAGTGAAACAAATGTGTACAATGCAAAGAGATTTTCACCCCCAACTGCCGCGTCGATAGCGGCATCTGTAAGACCGTCTCGCACATTCGCATTCAGCGAGGTGCGCAAATCTAAAACCATCGATGTATAGGGGATATCACTCCCCGCTGAATCCGGATCTGATGGGTCAAGAATCAAATCCCCATCATCATCTGCATCAAATGCACTCGGGATACCGTCTCGATCCTCATCGGCTCCCGCCTCTACTGCTAATCCAGTGAAGGATGCTCGTACCCCCACCGCTACCCCGGTGCTTACAAGCCCAAGCTCTCCTGCGCCAATAGGCTTTCCACCGACTGCCTTAGTTGTTGCTTTCGCCACAACTACACCGAGGCTCCTTGATGCCTGCTTTGCGAGAACGCCATATCCTGTCTTAAGAGTTATCCTGCCAAGGGAGATCTTCTTCTGTCTTGAATTAAGTACTTTTCCTGAGAAGGTGGTTGCCACCTTTGATCCTGCACCACTCAAAACTATCGGGCCAGCATACCTACCGTCAGTGTCACTCATCTGAAGGGTAGCAGTCTTAAGTTTAGCTTTAGTAACCCGTGTAAAAGAGAATTTTCCGTTTGACTTTACAACTGCTGAAGCTGTTCTGCCGCCCTTTTCAATGAAGTACACGGTGTACCCCGCCCTTCCAGGAATCGTGCCGTCAACAGTAAGCACCTGCGCTGATGCCTCAGAGAGGCTACAGAGAGCAGTAATGAGTGCTACGGGGAAGATAAATATTCTCGCGATTTTTTTCATAACTTATCCCTTGGTAATCAGACTAAACCCACTGCCTGCTACGAATGAATCTATTAAAGCGATCTTCTATGTATGTCTGGTGATAAGGCTTGCCTTATTCACACTTAAATACGTTACCCGAAAGCTCCAGCCAAGAGAAAAAGCAATCTGTCTTTACCACTTCGTCTAAACGCAGCCCTTACCGTGACGGTGACGGCGAGGGCGAGGGCGATGCCCGCGGGGTGGGGGGCTGAATACATCTAACGTTACCATTCTCCTCGCCACACACTTGGCCGTATATGCTGCAGTCTAGAGCTGTCCGAACACACACGCCCGTTGGGCTTATTGAAGAACAGGCTTGAGCAGTAACTACTGCCCCAGAGCAAAAATTCCTGTTGGGACATCGTTGCGTAGTACAGCCCCTACCATCACAGCCGCCACCGTTCCCCCAGTATCCGATACTCGCCTCTCCCTCAACCTTGCAGCAAGGAATGGTAAACGTGCGATTAAGTGTGTCCTTGCATTTAAACCGTTCTCCAACGTTACTGCACAGCGCACCGAACTCAGGACAGAGCCCTATGTCACTCGTAATGACAGACGGAGAGACGACGTAGGTTTTGGTTATCCGAGTTGTTGTGCAGTTAACAACCGTGTTACTAGAGCCGCTTCCACATATATCAACACTTACCCTCCCTCCTTGAGACCTTTGAATATCCACAAGGGCCGCTTGAGCCGAAAATTCGTTCGTGTACGAACCACACGAAAGATCCACTAGGCCTATGTTGCATGTGGGATATGCAGACGTGCACACCCGAATTATGTCTTGCGCCCGAGAGAGGTCAGGCCCGTGTTGATTATTAATAATGTTAACGCGACCCACGCAACCGAGCTCTCTAACAACATCATCTCGGTACTCGTCTGCTGGAAAGGTTCTGTAGGTATCACACCCCGGGAGTTTTTGAGGAAGACATGCGAGACACTCGTTGAAAAAGCGCCCTGCATCTGGCGCGCCGTTTGGAGGGGAGATACAGAAGCAGCACTTATTTCGTGCAGCTGGGCTGGTTGGAGTCGATGATGGCGATGCGGTTGGCTGGGGAGAGCTGCGAGGATTGGGAGCAGCAAAGCAAACAGGGGAGGTCACACATACCAGTCCTGCAAGCAGCAACGAAACACCGCGCAACTTAACTATACTGGATATGAGGCTTCGTACTTTCATCCTACTTAGATGAGCAGACCGAACGAGCCCTCCGCTATCAATTAAATACCCGTCTACGTGACGGGCAAACGTCCCGTCGACGTTTTTGTTATGTCCCAAAGGAGCACTTTGTCCGCCTCGACACTTGAGGCAATAGCCCCCGGGCTTTCAGGGAACAGATCATCAGTGTGCACGGGACGAGATTTAGGAAACCGGTGCAGGTGCAGGAATATGAGGAGGATGAGGAGAAGGAGAAGGTCTCGCGCTATGAAAAGGCGCTGGGACATAACGAGGAGTTAAAGCAGTTGAGGCAAATCTTAAACTGCTACGCCCCAATCGGATACCGCTCTGGGATCTCAAAGCGCGCAACCACTCGTCTAACTATATCAAGTGCCACATGGGCAGCGTATGCACGGATGCTGCGCCGGTCGTTCACATAGAGACATTTAAAATCGATAACACCTTCAGGCCCAGCAACACCTACAAAAAAAGTTCCAACTGGCTTCTCTTCGGTCCCACCATCTGGCCCTGCAATTCCACTAATCGATACACCGTAGGTAGTTCTGCATTTTGCTCGCACTCCTTCGGCCATCGCTCGAACTGTCTCAGCGCTTACAGCACCATACTCACGTAACGTATCTGCTGAAACACCAAGCTCGCGCTCTTTTATGTCATTTGAATAGGCAACAACTCCACCTACAAAGGTGGCCGAAGACCCTGGAGTACGTGTTAGCATCTCAGCCACAAGCCCCCCAGTGCACGACTCAGCAGTAGATATCGTTGCGCCATGAAGCTTTAACAGCGCATGTACGCTCCCTTCAAAGGTTTCAACGGGATCTTCTGTAAAGATAGTCCGCGTATCGAGCGCTTCTCGCACCCGCGCAGCGTGCGGCTCGAGAGCAAACGTACTATTTGCTTTAAGAACCACGTGCACTTCTGGGAACGCAGCTCTGTATGAAACTGTAATTTCATGTGGCAGGCTTAAACCTTTAACTATCTTGCCAACCATTGATTCCGGATGGCCAAAGGACTTAAACGCACTTCGCTGAATAGCGGGGCCGCTCCCGTGACGCGCACGTATCAGCGGGAGCACTGTTGCCAGAAACATGCTCTTAAATTCCTTTGGAACTCCCGAGAGGGAGCACACCAAGCGACCCTGCGCAGGCTCAACTTTAAAGCCAGGTGCTGTTCCAATCTCGTTTGGAATCATCTCAGAGTTTATCGGCAAAAGCGCTTGGCGAAGATTCGTATCATCGAGCGCTCGGTTGCGCTTCGCGTACCACGATTGCAAGTGAGCTCGCGCCTCGGGGTCTTCACGCAGCCCTACGCCACAAAAAAGCGCCACGGCATCTCTCGTGAGATCATCTTCAGTTGGACCCAAACCACCTGAGGTGATGACTAGGTCGCTCACTCTCGACAATTCACGCAGCCCTTCTACAAGCTCGCTAAGGTCATCGTCAACAACGAGCACGCGGTGGAGTTTTAAACCTATCTCTGTAAGCTCTCGCGCTACGAAATTTGAATTAGTATCGACGACTCGCCCGTCAAGCAGCTCAGAGCCCGTGGCGAGGATTGAAACAGAGAACGTCATGCCTTCTTTCGGGAAGTAACATTTGCAGCAACAGTGATGGTCTCGTGCAGCCTCTTGATGTCGCTAATCATAGCCAGCACAGCCTTTGGAGCCTTAATCTCCTCAACTGCATCTGCGATTTTTGCTTTTAGCGGATCGATATACTTCCCATTATCAAAGAGACCGAAATGAAGATGTGGCCCGCTCGCCAAACCGGTGGCGCCTACCGCCCCGATAACCGAGCCACGAGCAATACGCGAGCCCTTTTTAACACCAGCGGATATCTTGGAAAGGTGCATGTACTCAGTCACGTACCGAGAACCGTGCGCGACCCGAACGGTATTACCCATCGACTTATTGTACCCAGCAAAGGTAACGATTCCATCTCCAATAGTTCGAACTGGGGTACCAGTTGGAGCAGAGAAATCCACGCCGTTATGTGGGCGGCTTATGAGGAGAACGGGATGAAAGCGCGATTTTGAAAACACTGAAGAGATACGCGTGTACTGAAGCGGATACCGTAGGAACGCCTTCGTTGGCATATGCCCCTTTTCGTCGAAGTATCGAACGTTCCCCTTAGCATCAACATCACGCACAACGGCTAGGATCTCACCGCCAACTTTTATGGATGCCGCCTTAATTGAACCAGGGGCGATAGCTTCTCCTTCGGCATTGAAGCGCTCTTCAAAGAGAACGGAGAAAGTATCTCCAGGCTGCAGATCCTTTCGAAACTCCACGCGGTTACTAAATAGATCGACGAACTCGTCAACCAACTCGTAGGGAAGGCCAAGGCTATCTGCTGAATCAACGAGAGAACTCGATATAACCCCTGTAACCTGCCTGTCGCGGGCGCTAATCTCAAGCTTCTCGATTCGAGAGCGATATCCTTCATCGCCACTTCCCGTAACGACAAAGAGCGCTTCTTCTGAGAGCTTACGGCGAACCTCTACCACCTCACCATCACGCTGAGTAACAGAGACGGAATCACCTGCACGGAGCAAACTGTTCGAGTTATGCTTACCGTCAAATGCATCGAAGAATTTTGGTGCGTCTTCGGATGCTCCTCCGATATCAGACCAGAAGGAAGCTAGGGTATCGCCCCGCCTAACCTTGTGAGTGAATACCTTACTTTGCTCAACTGCGGAAACCTGTTGCTCGTTTGAAATTACCTGTGGCCGTAGCATCGCTTCAGAAGAGGTGATTGCATCCTGCTGAAAGGGGCTATCCTGACTATAAAGGAGGTCGCGAGAAGCTTCTCGAAGCTTCTCGTGAGGTTGGTTCCTGTAACCGGTCTCTAAGACACGGATTGCAACGGCGGCTCCAAGGATGGCAAACGCCGCCCGAGCCGTTCGGATGATACTACGCTTCTGCATGCAGACGAGACTGTATATTGAACCTATTCGGGGGAACAACCCCCCAAAATCACCTAAGCTATGGATACTAGGTGAAAAAATAGGGGCCTTAGGCTGCAAGAGGCAAAGAAACCTCTCTTGTGGAGTTATCCACAGTTTCCACAGGGTATGTGTAGAAGCTGTGGATAACCACAGCAACTAACTGCTATAATTGACTAAACTAGCTATTTTTACTCAATCAATAAATAGCTTTGAAAGGACCCCGCGAAACCCATCTTGCCGAAAAGCTTGTCGTCGCGTAGCCAGCTCTTAGGGTACTCTGTATAAATTGGTTATGGTCATTTTAGCGATCGATGTGGGGACGGTCCGGGTGGGCTGCGCAGTTGCCGACTCCGCAGCGCGTATCTCATTCCCCGTAGCCGTGTGGGCCAAAGCCAAGAACCAGGCTGAGCTTGCCCTCCTTAAGGAGATAACCGATAGAGCTGCCTCAGTTCTCATTGTTGGGATGCCCTATGGCCCACACGGAGAACGCACCGCGATGTGTGATACGGCCGAGAACTTTGCCCGTCGAATTTCAAAACGCTCACCCATCTCAATCGTTTTTGTCGATGAATCCTTCTCATCGGAGGAAGCCTCTGAAAGAGCAAGGGCCGGTTCCAGCAGCTCGCAGGCGGTAGATGCCTTTGCCGCGTGCCTAATTTTAGATAGGTATCTTGAGGACCCTTCAGCGACTACGTAGTAGCGGGGTGCGCAGCTGGCTAACCTGCTGTAAGATACGACGGTGATGCAGAAACAGAACGCATCCGCTTACCACAATGGTTAAGAGGTCACGTGATTCGCAAGGCTATTCTCATTCTTATCTACATCGGCCTGCCCGCTCTTGTAGGCTTCTTGGTTTACACAACTTTGCAGGACTATTTAACTCAACCTGCTGACCGCACTCGAAGCGAGCTAACCCTCATTGAAATCCCAGAGAATTCTCGCTTTAAGGAGCTCGCACAACAACTTGAAGAGAAGGGAATCATCAAAAGTCGCTGGTCGCTCTTGGTCATCGCTAAGATTCAAGCAAAAGACGCCCTAATAAAAGCTGGCGAGTATCAACTCTCGCCTGCCATGACACCGCTTCAGATCCTTTCAATTATCACCGAAGGGAAGATTTTTCTGCGTCGCTTCACAGTTAAAGAGGGGATGTCGATAAAAGAGATCGGCCCTCTCATCGAGCAGGTAGAAATCTTATCAAAGCAAGAATTCCAAGCAGCGCTTAGTGATAAGACCTTGCTCCAATCGCTTGGAATTAGCGCTGACTCACTCGAAGGATACCTCTTCCCCGAGACGTACCAATTCCCACGCGGTACAAAACCACAACGAATTATCACAGCTATGGCGGAGCAGCTCAATAAGGTCTGGGACCCTGCCTGGAATCAGAAGCTGCAAGAACTCCAGCTCAGCAAGCACCAACTACTAACGCTTGCATCAATTATCGAGAAGGAATCGGGCAAAGTTGACGAGCAGCCACTTATCGCTTCCGTTTTTTACAACCGCCTACGCAGCGGCATGCGGCTACAATCTGACCCAACGGTAATTTACGGCATCCCCAATTTTAATGGAAACATCACCCGCGCTGACCTTGATACTCCAACGCCCTACAACACGTATACAATCGATGGCCTCCCACCTGGTCCGATATGCAATCCTGGGCTAACGGCAATTCAAGCAGCCCTCAATCCTGCCTCGACAAACTACCTCTACTTTGTTGGGAATGGTCAGGGTCGCCACGTCTTCTCTGAAAATTTAGACGACCACAATCGTGCCGTTAATGAGTTTCAGAGGTAGCGCGCAGAAGCGCGCTTTGACACAGAGCTGCTCATGGTAGATAGCGACATTGAATCACTGATCGCAGCGGTACGCCGTAAGGAAGCACTGAATCGAAAAATAAGTTACGCCCTTTGCGCTATAGCTGTAGCTGCCGGGGCCTCTCTTCTTCTTACTCTTAAAAGTTACTACTCAACTCGTTACCTACTTATCGCCGCTACACCGGTAGCGGTCATCCTGGGCATTTTACTTAAACTAAAACGCAATGCTCTCTCCGTCTCTTCTTCAGAGGCCTCGGTGCTACTCGACCGAGCACTCTACGTAAAGGACCGCTTCGGTGCACTCGTTACCCTTTCAGAAGAAACCCCGGGCTGCCGCTCAGTACGAATGGACTACATAGCTCACCAGATAGCTAGCGAGATAAAAGATGATATTCGCCCCGCTCGTATCGCTCCGTTTTCACCCTCGCGCACGGATTGGATAACGTTGACAACATCAATTGTATTGGCACTCTCGGCCACAAGCTTCTACCTGCTGCGCCCACGGCCTCTTTTGGAGCAGATTGCGGAGAGAATCCAAGAGATCATCGAAACAAATCCGACTCTTCCCGAGACACTACAGCAAGAAGCTCAGCAGCTTACTAAGACCCTAAGAGAGTCAGAAAGCTACGATGCTCAAGACGTGCAAGAATCGTTGGCTCGCACTAAAGCAGAGCTCGAAAAAGCTCTGACTCAGGGAGCAACAAAATCCGATAAGGGCTCTCGCGAGATACCTCAATCGACCAATGACAAAAAAGAAGCGACTGCTCTTAAACAACCACCTGCTCCACCATCATCAGCTTCCTCACCTTCCACACCTTCTCCACCTTCTTCGCCTTCCTCACCACCGCTAGCACCATCGCCACAATCTCCAACGTCACAACCTTCTCAACCCGAACGTTCGAAGAAGCAAGATCAATCTGAGCAACAACGTGACGAATCTTTAAAGCAAAACGAGAGTGACTCTCCAGGCTCCGAGAAGGGACAGCAAGAGAGTCAGCAAGGAGCGCAAGAGAAGCAGGACAGTAAACAAGAGGGTAACCAAGAGGACCCCAATCAGCAGCAGTCCCCGCAGGATAAGCAGGGGAATGATTCCCAAGATAAAAAGGAAGGTAATAACCAGCAACAAGATGGTGACGGTCAGCAAGGTCAGGGAGAAGGACAGGGAGAGCAGGGACAAAGCCAGCAAAGTAATGGCCAACAAGGAGCGGGACAGCAGGGAAGTGGTCAACAAGGCACTTCCAAAGGGGACGATAGCCAACAAAGTGAAAGCCAGACCGGTCAAGGACAAGGCTCCGGGAAAGGAACGGGTAAAGGTGAAAATGGGGAGCCCTCTCAGCCGCAGCCACAACAGAACGGAGATTCACCTTCAGGCACCTCCGGCGCAACGTCACCATCTTCTTCCGCTCAAGGTGCAGAAAGCGCACTTGACCAGTTAGAAGAGCAACTCGACAAAGCCGGTAAGGCCCTACAGCAGGAACAGCAATCTGGAAAAGATGCGTCACAGACAGAAGGCAAAGAAGGCAAAGAAGGCAAAGAAGGCAAAGAAGGCAAAGAAGGCAAAGAAGGCAAAGAAGGCAAAGAAGGC
>JBIKKT010000082.1:0-8391 GCA_044360195.1 Bdellovibrionota bacterium
GTTTGAGGTGGCTGTGGCGAATTTTCAGGGGAAATAGGGGGCTCTGCTGCCATGTGGTCAGACCTTTAAAAGATTACAACTAGAAGCTCAGTTTACATCGCCGCACAAACGGCGGTTTATGAGGACTTTTTGCAGTCTCTGAATGGGAGCGAAAATGCGCTCCCTAAGTATCGTCTGCCGTAGTTACCGGGATGCTCGCGCTAAGGGTATAGGAACAGCTTCCCTAGCCTCTGAATCGGCCTCGAGATCACCCGCCTCGTTAGCCTCATGAGCATCAAGTGGGTCCAGGCGAACTAGGGACACTCTAACGACTGCCTGGCGTTGAACCTGCAGTATTTTGTAACGATGAACCCCCTGGGCAAACTCCTCCCCCTCGTACGGAAGGTGCCCGAGGTGAGCCATAACAAATCCGGCAACGGTGCTGTATTCGCCCTCAGGAATGGTTACTCCATGTTCATCCTGCAACGTAGAAATCGGCACCGCTCCATCAACGAGCAGTGCCCCATCTTCCTCTCTGACGACCACCGACGGCTGATCGAGTGGCGAATCAAACTCGTCAAATATCTCACCAACTATCTCTTCGACGAGATCCTCTAGTGTTACGATCCCATCCACACTTCCGTGCTCATCGAGCACCACCGCAAGATGCACACCCTTTTCACGCAGCTCGACTAAAAGTTGATCAACAGGTTTAGTATTCGGAACGAAGAATGCTGGACGAATATAGCTCTTCCACGCATTCACATCGACCTGTTGACCAACGAAACGGATAAGATCTCGCGCAATAACAACACCACGCACCTCATCAAGCTCATTTCCGCACACAAGCACCCGCGATACGGCTTCTGACGTAAGCACCAGCACAAGGTCCATCGTTGAGACTGACGCCTTTATCCAAACAACATCTTTACGGGGAGTCATAACATCCCGCGCAACTTGCTCAGAGAGCTCGACAACTCCCTCGATAAGCTCCTGCTCGCTCTTTTCAATAGCTCCACTCTCAGAGCTGATCTTCACTATCTCACCAAGCTCATCACTCGATAAAAGCATCTCGCGTTCATTACTCGGCCTAACGCCGAATCGCCTCAAAACCCCCATCACCATTCCATGAATCAACGCAAGCGCGGGACCAAACACGGAGTATGCCAGTCGCAGTGGTACCGCCACCGAACAGAGGCACTGCTCTGGATGTTGCAGAGAGAACGTTTTAGCAACCTGCACGGACACCAGCGTCAGGGCAGCAAAGGCTACCGCTATCAGCAGCAGCAATGCGGACGCGTATGCTGTACCAAACTGCACCCCCTGATGGGAGAAAAACCGAGAGACGTCTGAGGACATAGATGCCAGGGAATACCCTGCAGCGAGTGCTGATACAAATCTTCCTACCTGCGAACAGAGGAGATACCCCTCTGACTTTGCGACTATATCAAGCGCATACGTCGCCCCTGAGAAGGAATCTTCTCGCATCTCTTCGAGACGCGCCAAACGGCTTCTGGCCACCCCGAGCGCCGCCACGATGAAAAAGATATACACCCCCGCCCACACCAAAAGAGGGACGGCGGCGGAGACAAGCTCAAGCAAGCTATAGATGAGGTTTGACATAAATAAAGATTAACGAGCTTGACCGGTGCCCATTCGTAGAAGATATACGTCGCCGCTACTCAAGCCGATAAGAAGCGAAAAATTTGTGATAGCTAAGGGAGGCTCGCCCATATGTGTATCTGTTTATTATTGCGGATGCACCGGGGGTGGTGTCAACGACCACCTACAAGATTAGCTACAATCACTGCAATTACAAATACTTAGCTTGCATTTTAATAAGCACCAAAGAGCGTTACCTGCCGCTCATTACCTACATCTGGGGGATGGCGACCTATCTTCAGAGACTTACCCATGGATATATAACTCTAGCGCACCTACCATCATTACTATTACCTTACACCCCATGACACCAACTCGCGAAATAATGTGGAATCTCAACACCCTGCCAAACGTTATAGCTCTCTACGGGCTGCTGTTGGTATCGGTTCTTATAGGTCTAAACGGCGTCGTGCGTCGCGCCGAACTGTGGATTGGAGGAAAGCCAGCCGCTGAATACCTTGGGCGGTGGAGCAGTCGAATCGATGACCTGATCCGATGTGGCTTTTTGCAAAAGAAGGTAAGCCGCGGAAAGAGCGGCTCCGCCATTGCGCATCTGATTGTGTACTTTGGATTCCTTGTTCTGACCTTCACCACAACGATGGTTTTTATTCACCATGATCTCGGAATCGAAATATACCAAGGAGACTTCTACCTCTACCTCACAATCTTTAGCGACGTCTTCGGTCTACTTTTGCTTGGCGGAGTGCTGTGGTTCGGCTATCGACGTTTCATTGAACAGGCTGACTCAGTGCACAATTCGCGCAATGAAGCCTTAATACTCGTCTTTCTCGCTGTGCTCTCGGTGCAGGGATTTGCACTTGAAGGGTTAAGAATTCACGCCACTAACGATCCTTGGGCGCTCTACTCTCCAGTTGGTTTACTGTTTGCAAAATCGGTGTGGTTTCTTACTGAAGGCCAAACACGTACGTTCCACTTTGTCATCTGGTGGTTCCATACCCTAACTGTCTACGCATTCATCGCTCTCTTTCCATACACCAAATTCTTCCACATGATCTCTAGCCCGTTAAACCTCTTCTTCGGCGGAACGGATAGACCCAAGGGCGCGCTTCCGTTTATTGGGGACATAGAAAAAATGGTTGAGGCCGGCGAGGAGTTCTCTCTTGGTCTTGGAACCATCAAGGACTACACCTGGAAAAACCTCCTCGATCTCGACGCGTGCACAGCGTGCGGACGGTGCCAAGAGGTTTGTCCGGCATACATCTCTGGGAAACCCCTATCGCCGAAGTGGGTCATTCTCGACACTCGCAATCACGTTCGATCCCTCCACGCTCAAGGGAGCTTGGGCACCTCACTCCTGCCTCAACCTGCTGTGGCTCTTGATGCTGCTCTTTCACGCTCGGTCATGCTGCCGTTTGATGGACTCACTCCAGCATCAGAGAGCGGCTACACCCTCGATGGATTTAGGCGTGCTACCAGTGATGCAGTCCACGGCGCCGTCTCAACGCTCGGCTCAAACGCCGACGCTCTCATCTCAGGCGATGTATTTGATCCCAACGTCTTCTGGAGCTGCAATACCTGCATGGCGTGCGTAGAGGCATGTCCCGTGGGGATAAACCACGTTGACCACATCGTCGGCAACAGGCGCAACATGACTCTTATGCAAGGACAGGTACCTCATGAGGCTCAAGCAACGCTTCGCTCCCTTGAAAGTCGAGCAAATCCGTATGGCCCTCCTGAGGACCGCACGAAATGGATTGCGGGGCTCGATGTGCCACTCCTACAAGCTGGTGATAAGGTCGACTACCTGTATTGGGTCGGATGCGTTTCAGCATTTGATCCACGCAAGCAGAAGATCGCCCGCTCACTTGTTAAGATCATGCAGCGAGCGGGGCTCTGTTTCGGCATTCTCGGAACGATGGAGGGATGCACAGGAGATCCGGCTCGACGCCTGGGAGAGGAGAACCTTTTTCAGACCCTTGCAAAGCAGAATATAGAGCTTCTTAAATCTGTATCGTTTAAGTACCTCGTGGCGAACTGTCCGCACTGCTTTAACACGATCAAAAACGAATACCCTCAATTCGGCAACCTAGGGAATGGGGAGCAACCTGAAATCATCCATCATTCAGTACTACTCAAGCGGCTACTAGCGGAGCAGAAGCTTCCCCTAACCGATGGCGATCTCAAGGATGTAACGTTTCACGATCCGTGCTACCTCGGGCGCTACAACGATGAGTACGACGCCCCTCGAACTTCGCTCCGTTCCATAAAGGGATTACGTATCCTTGAGATGGAGCGTAGCCGTGAGAAGGGGCTCTGCTGTGGCGCTGGCGGAGGCCATTTTTGGATGGATCTCAAGTTAGGAGAGAGAGTTAACTCGATTCGAGCCGAAGAGGCTGCCGCCACCGGAGCCAGCACAGTCGCCACCGCATGTCCTTTTTGCATGCAGATGATGGAAGATGGTGTAAAATTAACTAATAATGAGAACAACCTCGATGTGCGAGACATAGCAGAGGTTATCGCTGAGAGGCTTCAATGAGGGTACTCCCCTACTACGCCAACCATGAATCATTTGTTGAATCTGTATCACGCTTTGCGACTGCTGAGATCGCACCGCACCTGACTGAATGGGAAAAGAAGGGCTCTTTTCCCAGCGATATCTTTCGCACACTAGGAAGCCAAGGTTTTTTGGGTATCCTCATATCTGAAGAGTATGGCGGGGTCGGTGGTGACTACTCCATGGCAGGCGCGTGGTGCGAAGCGTTCGGCGAGCTTCCGTCAGTTGGCTTCACGGTGGCAGTGAATATGCATGCTCTCGTAATAAGCCACGCCCTTGAAAAGTATGGAACACCTGAAGCAAAAGCGCGGTGGCTGCCGTCTGCGGTAAAGGGTGAGGCTATCGGCGCTTACGCGTTCACCGAACCCGGGGCTGGAAGCGACCTTGCTCGCATCACGACCCGCGCCGTTCGCAAAGGAGACCGCTGGGTCATCAACGGCGCTAAAACTTTTATCACAAATGGAGCAAGGGCGGATTTTATCTTGGTATTAACCAAAACTGATCCGTCAGCAGGCTACCACGGCTTTACAACGTTTATAGTTGACACGAAGGCGAAAGGGTTCTCGGTCTCAAAAACCCTCTCCAAGCTCGGATGGCACGCGTCGGATACAGCAGAACTTGTCTTTGAAGATGTAGAAGTTGATGACTCGTGCATTCTCGGTGCAGTCGGCGACGGATGGATTCAAGCCTCCAAGAATCTAAGCTGGGAGCGCCTGATGCTTACCCTTACCTCTCTCGCAGGTGCGCGTGTTTGCCACGATGCCTCCCTGCGCTACGCTGAGACCCGCCACGCCTTCGGCAAACCGCTCACAGCGATTAGTGCAGTAGCTCACTACCTGCAAGAGATGAACCGCAAGATCCTGCTCGGCGAAGCGCTCGCCCGCGAGGCGCTAACGGCAATTAATGCAGGCCTTGAAAGCAGGGGCCTCGTAGCCGCGGCCAAGCGGATGGTTTGCGATGACGCAGTGTGGATAGCAGACAAAGCGATCCAGATTCACGGCGGATACGGCTATACAACTGAGTATCTGCCGGAAAGGTGGTGGCGCGACCTACGACTCATGCCAATCGGTGGAGGAACATCAGAGATAATGGCTGCGCTTGTTGCTAAGGACCTCGGGCGACAGGCTTGAGTATTTGCTCTTCGCGAAGCACGGGCGTTTAGGCCGACTAGGACGCCGACTGCTCTTCCCATTCCGCCTTCATCGCCATCAGCTCCCTACGGATAGCCTCTACCGTCATGAGCGTAGGAGCGCGCTCGCGCTTCCGCACTACACCAATGCCAGCCATGGTCTCAGCAGCCTTCTGGAGTTCATCAAGAAGCTCTGTAAGGTGCTCAAGGAGCTGCCTCTCCCACATTACAAGAGAGACAAAATGAAACCCTTCGTGGCCTATAAAATCATCTGCAACAAGGGGGTCATGCGAGCAGAGGAATCTAGAGAGATCTACAGCTCCGTCGTAATTACGCGACTTGATACGCCTATCAAGCTCTATCTCAGCCAACTCAAGAGATTCAAACATCGAAATAATCTGAACCCATCCCGTCGATTGAAAAACGTGGACATATTCGGTTGTATAAGGCTCAAGAAGCGCTATCTTTTGACGTACTCTATTGAGCTTGTCAATAAAAGCGTTGGCCGCATGACACGCGTCCTTGGAGGAGTTAACCGAACCAGAAACACTTGAGAAACCAAAACCATTCACAAAGATCCACCGCACCGTAAAGACGAAAGCAACAAAGGAGACCGCGCCAAAAATAATGACACTAACGACCTCTCCGTCAAGTTGACCTATAAATCCTTCAGCCGCCATAGCTCCTCTCCGCAGCCCTCCACTCACTCCTGTCCGAGTAGGGACGCAACTAACGTTTTTGAATCAAATGGTTTCTCAATCGTGTGATGGGCCGAGCAACTATTCTGACCTGCGGCTTCGCCGCTTCCATCTCCCGCAACAACGAACCGCATCTCTTGGGCGCCGGGCTGCGATCTCATCATCTGCGCAACTTCATCCGCACTTAGCCCACCTACGTACTCATCAATAACTACTGTTGAGTAGCGAGTTCGCTGTACGGCCTCTAAGGCCTGCACCGCCTCACCCACACCATCCACAACCCCACCCAAGGCCCGAATAAGCCCTGATACGGATTCCCGTAAATCCGGGTCGTCCTCAACAACCAATACTTTCTGCCCGGCTAAAGGAAGTAAGCGCGTAGTCTCCTCGGTGGGTCGCCCCGCAACAACAGGCTCGGATACACCAGCTGCTGCGAACGTAACCAAGACCTCGGTTCCCTCTCCTGGGTTACTACGAATACACAATTCTGCACCCTCTACGTCAACGAGTGCTTTGGTAATCGGCAGCCCGAGACCGCAGCCAGAATCCTCCCTACACGCCGCTTTAAAATTCTCGGCGGCATCAAAAATAGTCTTTAATCGAGTCGCCTCAATTCCCGCCCCTCGATCCTTGACCGAAATAGTAACTGAGCAGCCACTTGCAACATCTCCATCTTGTCTTGCAGCAATCACAACCTTTCCGCCAACAGGTGAAAACTTAACAGAGTTGTGAGCGATATTGAAGAGTATCTGCTTGAAGTGCTTTGGATCGACCGAGAGCGATGCCACTTCATCACACCCGCGAATCTCGATGCGCACCTTCTTTTGAGCGGCAACACCCTCAAGCATACCCGCTATCGCGCGAACCGCACCAGCAACCGGCACATTCTCTTTTTTACTGTGTAATTGACCGCTTACGCCGCGCGTCACATCAATAAAATCCCGCATGAGCGAGAGAACATATTCCCCGTGTTCCCTGATATGACGCAATGCAGAACGCTGGCCCGCATCGAGGGAAGAATCAAGCAAGAGCTCAAACGTCTGTGCAGCACACACGATAGCCGTGATAGGATTTTTAAGCTCGTGAGCCACTGAGTTGGCAAGCATACCCTGATCGCGCAGACGCCTCTCTGCCAACGCAGCGCGATGCGCCCATCGTGACACGTAGAAGCTACACCGCGCGTGCCACCAAAGACACAGGCAGAGCGCCGAGACCACTGCGACACACGAGAATGTTAGCAAAAGAACCACAAGAACAAACACACACTACCTAGCAAGAACTACACTGAATTGGAGAGATAGGCCCGCCTCGACTCTAACAACAAAGAGCAAAGGACCAAGATCTCAACCAACTAGATCATCGGAAGCAGTACGATTATCCTTGAGCAGAAAAAGATACTGTGAACTGCTTAAGAATTGCCTCTGCGCCCTCTAGGTAACTAATTTCCCTAGACAAACACCGAGTAGCCAGCGAGTCGATGAGAGGGCCCGCGCGATCTACCATCCGCTGCGTCAGCCACTCTGCCGACAAAGCAACCAAGTTCTCTCGGATTACCTTTAACCGCCGAGCTGACCCCTCTGCGGAAGTATCGAGCCAGACACCGTGATCTTTGATTGCCGCCACCGCAGCGGACACTCCTTCACCTGTCGTAGCGACGGTTTTAATGATACGCGGCTCCCACTGACGTTGCGATGACTCCCCAATAGAGAGGAGAGCCAAGATGTCTTTCTCCAGTAACAAGGCACCATCCCGATCGGCTTTATTGATAACAAAGAGGTCTGCTATCTCCATCAACCCCGCCTTGATGATCTGAACGCTATCGCCCATCCCGGGAACGAGGACGACTACGCACGTATCAGCGGCCCGCACAATATCAACCTCTGCCTGACCTACGCCAACCGTCTCCACAAGCACAACGTCAAAGCCAGCACTGTCTAAGACATACACAGATTCCAGCGTTGCTCGAGAAAGCCCACCCAGAGCTCCCCTCGTTGCCATGCTGCGGATGAAGACTGAAGGATTCTGCGCCGAACGATCCATCCGGATCCGATCACCCAAGAGAGCTCCCCCGCTAAAAGGACTTGAGGGGTCTACCGCGAGGATAGCCACACTCGCCCCCTGCTCGACAAAGTGCGTTGCAAGTTGATCTACAAGCGTTGATTTTCCCGCCCCCGGCGCGCCGGTGATGCCAATAACTCGCGCACGACCATGCGGCCGTCGCAATCGAGCCGCAAGATCTCGTGCAGCAGTGCCCTTCCCCTCTAGCCTCGTGATAAGCCGCGCTACTGCGCGGCTATCTCGGGCGAGGACTCCGCGGACGAGTTCGTCATCAGAAAACTTCATATCCTGATGGTACTGCCGCTTAGACCACTATGCCAACTGAATAATTTCGTTCAGCAACTGATTAA
>JBIKKT010000083.1:0-8090 GCA_044360195.1 Bdellovibrionota bacterium
CCCTTGTTTTCTCAGGCGATGGTGGCACGAGTGAGGGTGATTTTCACGAGGCGGTAAACGTGGCAGCCGTCTGGGGCTTGCCTGTGATCTTTGTAATCGAGAATAACGGATACGGACTTTCAACGCCGTCTAATGAGCAGTTTCTTGTAAAGCGTCTAAGCGATAAGGCTGCGGGGTATGGAATAGAAGGGGTCACGATCGACGGAAATGATCTACATTCAGTGTACTCAACGGTATCGCGTTACGCCCAGTCGATCCGGAAAAAGCCCAGGCCCGTCATTATCGAATGTATGACGTTCCGCATGCGCGGGCACGAAGAGGCTTCAGGAACTAAATACGTCCCGAAGAAGCTCTTTGATTTGTGGGCAAAGAAAGATCCGATAGCCCGCTTTGAGCAGAGTGCAGCGCGTAGGTATGGGTTAAAAGCAAAGCAACGTGCAGCAATTAGAGAAGAGCTTCTGAAGGATATCGAGGCAGCCGTAGAGCAGGCATTTGCAGAGCCCGAAGTTTCGCCGTCGCTCGAGCATGAGATTGCTGACGTGTACGCACCCTCGGTGGTAGTGCACGAAGAGAATCCGAGCACAGGCGAAGCGAAGCAGATGCGCTTGGTTGACGCTATCTCTGACGGATTGAGAGAAGGCATGCGGCGTCACAGCGAGCTTGTGCTTATGGGGCAAGATATAGCTGAATACGGGGGCGTATTTAAAGTTACTGAAGGGTTTCTTAAAGAGTTTGGTAAAGCTCGGGTTCGAAATACGCCGCTATGTGAGTCAGCTATTGTAGGGGCAGCGCTTGGCTTAAGCATCAAAGAGATCCCCTCTGTAGTGGAGATGCAGTTTGCAGATTTTGTTTCAAGTGGCTTCACTCAAGTGATCAACAACCTCGCCAAGGTTCACTACCGCTGGGGGCAGTCGGCGCGTGTTGTTGTGCGCATGCCAACTGGAGCAGGAACTGGCGCTGGTCCGTTTCATTCTCAATCAAATGAAGCGTGGTTTACCCACACCCCTGGTTTGCGTGTTGTTTATCCAGCTACCCCGTATGACGCTAAGGGGCTGCTGTTAGCTTCTCTTGAAGAACCTAACCCCGTTATGTTCTTTGAGCAAAAGGCGCTCTATCGCAGTGTAAGTGGAGAAGTGCCGCTGGGATACTATACCGTCCCGCTTGGTAAGGCAGCACTTGCGCGAGAGGGTGAGCAAGCAGTGATTATTACCTATGGAGCAGGAGTTCACTGGGCAATAAACGCGCTTAATGAGCGACCGGAGCTATCCGTTGCAGTGCTTGACCTACGAACACTTGCGCCCCTTGATTACGAAGCGATTGAGCAACAGGTACAGCGCACGGGTCGTGTGCTTGTGCTGCACGAAGATACACTCGTAGGAGGTTTTGGCGGCGAAGTAGCGGCGTATATCGGTGAACACCTCTTTTCGTATCTCGATGCGCCGGTTGTGCGAGTTGCAAGCTTAGACACCCCGGTCCCTTTTGCTGCGCCCCTTGAGAAGCAGTTCTTGGCTAGTGCTAGGTTAGTTGAAGGCTTAGAGCGCTTATTGCACTATTAGTTTAGATCTCGGAGTTTCGATGCAGTTTCTACGTTATATCCCTAAGTCTTACCTGAGTTGGTGTTTAGGTTCACTGGCTAACATCCCCCTGCCGCAGCCAATTGCAGGATGGTTGGTGGGTATCTTTGCGCGCGCCTACAAGATAGACCCCTCTACAGCGACCCGTGAGTTTAAGAGCTTTCACTCGATAGGTGAGTTCTTTACTCGCGACCTAAAGTCTGAGTTGCGCCCGTTGGGGGAAGGGGTTTTGTGTCCCGTGGATGGAACACTGCGGCGAGCTGAGGATATTAGAGCCGATGGAACAGTTGTTCAGGTAAAGGATAAAAACTATTCGATATCTGCTCTTCTTGGTGGTGATGGTAGTGCTCAGCGCTTTCTGCACGGACAGTGTTGGAATTTTTACCTTTCTCCCCAGGATGCACACCACATTCATTCGCCAGTGAGTGGAGCGATAGTCAAAACTATACATATCCCTGGAAAGCTCTGGCCGGTAAACGACTGGGCACTCTTCACTATAGAGGGGCTCTTCGCAGTTAATGAGCGTGTTGTAACTCTGATAGAGAGTGAGCATGGGTTGATTGGTGTGGTGATGGTTGGAGCGACAAATGTTGGGCGCATTGCAGTGTCGTATACTGATTGCGAAACGAATACGCGACCGTGGAAGCGAGAGCACCAGCGCGAGATAGTACATTCACCGCCAATTGCGATCGAACGAGGAGCAAAGATCGGCACCTTTAAGATGGGTTCAAGCGTGGTGATGCTTACTGAGAGAAAGATCCATTCCCTTGAAGGGGAGAGAGGGTTGTTGAAAGTCCGTTACGGCCAAGGGACAGCGGAGCTTTGTTCCGCGTAGTGCCCAGTTCACCACGTTTTTTTGTCTTCGATGCAATTCGTGGTGGTGAGGGGGAGGGTAAAGCCCTTACTATCTGCTTTTGCCGCTGAGAATCTGGTTCCGTTATGCACTAGATTAAACCCGTCAAATACGATGAATCCCTTTGCAAGCTATTAACGACCGCAGCAACTCTGGCAGAGAATCTTCCTTTTCCGGCGCGCATCCATTAACTTACGCAAGGAGATCAATTTGAAACATAGGGAGAGTTCTGCATGCGCTCACAGTTGAACGAATCCAGACGGCTTCATGAAATTCACGTATTACTTGATCAACATGCGCTGCCTTTGCTTGCTCAAAACCCTTCGCGAGATATTGCGACCGCCTGCCCGAGCTTGAGCCTGCCACAACGAGCTAGAATCGCAGCAGAGCTTATACAGGCAGCTGCCGCTGTGTATGAGAAACGTAAGGATGCCGCAATTGTTGATCAAGATTTCGATGGGGCCGCACAGCTTCGTGATCATATAGTTCCCTTGCGGAATCTCGCTGAAGAATTAACCGGTCTTAGGCGAACCACTCAAGCAAATCTCCGACTCGTTGTGGGGAAAGTACAGCAAGCTTCGACTCGCATAGGTTGAACAGGGAAGTAGTCACACGTCTTAAAGTTCCCCACCATTAGAAGAATGTCATTTTCCTCCGAATAGCTGTCGATAAGTTAAGTAACAGCATAGGGGAACTACGTATGACTAAAGAGGAGCATAAGCCTGGAGCTCGGCAGTACCGTAAGTACGGCGAGGAGCTGAAGGGAGAGGTGCGTCAGTTACCCGAGGTTTCATTATATCAGGGGGATCGAAAGCTGGGTCTGTCAGGTGTATCAGTTCAATATCGCCGGGTGTGCGGTTGCAGTTAAAAAATCCCACTTGAGCAGGCCGATTCCGTACTCTGCCGAGATCCTGTCGAGGTATTTTCTGATGAGCGAAAATGCAAGGTGATCCGATCCGTGGCAGTGAAGAGACTGCGATGACTACACTCTGGATAGTCATTATTTAAAGTGTCTTCATAACTAGTAATTGCTCAGGATCGCCATGTAGTTGCAAGGGTAAAAATGCAGTAGTATGCTTACTCCCACTGACGGAAACGACATGAAGGATTAACCCGAGCTAATCAAATGCAACTTATGATTTCGCGATGCTTGAGATTGGAAGTAGCACTACTAATCGGAGGACGTTGCGGTCTCGATGCGTGAGGTGCTTCGTTCGCCATGGGGAATAGCGTTGGTGCTGTACTCGGCTGTGAGTCTCGTACCAGCCATGGTAGGTGCGTACGCCGAGGTTTGGGCTCGAAATACGGGAGCCGACACCTCCGTGTGGGAGGTGGTATGCGCGCCCCTTTTGAGTCTTGTGGTTCTGAGCATAGAGGTCCATCTCCTGAAGTACCTCTATGCCGCGTGTAAAAAATCCTCGCGCGCAAGTATTCGATGGGGTGTCTCCTCATTAATTCTTTCTATCTTCTCACTTTTTCAGGTGTTGTGCTGGAGTGGTCTCTATCTGTACGGGAGCTTTCCGAACGTCGGGAGCCTCGCGTCCCTGATGTACACGGAGGTTTATGTTTTTTCCATGCACATGACTGCTGGCGAGTGCAGACACCTCGTTCGTGTTGGTTTGGCATCCGCCTTACTGATGGGAGCTCTCTGGTTCCTGCTCAGACATCCTGGAGGGTGTGTTCGTCGCCCCGCGTCGCTATCGTTGAGAAGTGAGATTTTGATGCTGTGCCTAGTGGCGTGCACCGTAGGTATTAACGGGTCGCGAGTCAATCATTTATTTGATCTTGTTTCGGGGTGTGGATCGCCCGAGGTAGCTGTAGCCAGGGATATTTGGAGGTTGATGACTACAAGAGGGCACGAGAAGGTGATCGCGTATGAGCCCCTCCAGAGAGTCAAGGACTGGGCAAGTAAGTACTCTGCATCGGAGGAGGAGAGGCCGGATGTATTTGTTGTGGCCATCGAGGCGCTTCGAGCAGACGCGCTACTCGGAAGGAATGACCCCGCGACGATAGTGCCGAACCTCTACAAATTCTCCCGCAATTCATTGGTGTTTTCAACTGCATATGCTGCCGCGCCCGATACAGGGTATGCCCTTAAGGCGATAGTAAGTGGTCGATACTCATATGAGGGGGAGTTGCGGCACCAGAACTATCTCTCTGATGTGAGTCGTGAAGTAATTCTTTTTGATCTTCTGCATCATGTGGGCTACAAAACCGGCTATTTTACCGCGACTGATTGGAGCGCGACCGCTCGCCTAATGAACCGCACGAGCGTTGAGACCAATGTTGATTCCTATCAGAGAGGCAAGGTCTCAACTGAGGACACGCTCGATCGACGTGATGTGAATGCCCGAGGTTTCGAACCTCGATTAATAGTAGCTGCTAACGATCCAGCCTTCATGCGAAGTTTTGGTGCGCTAGATCGAGCAACGACGAAATCTTTCTCGAATTGGATTGAGGCAACCTCAACTGACACGCCGTTATTTGGGCTCGTATACTTGGTGTCGAGCCATTTCCCGTGGATAATCGAGGATTCCGCTCTAAAGCTCTTTCCAGCGCCCGAGGAAGCTATGATGGAGTCTCTCTCAATAATGACAAGCGGATATCGAGGAGAGTTAGATGTTTTGAAGCGCTTTTACGGCAACGCGTTACACCAGGTCGATTACTTTTTTGGTGAATTGGTAAAGGGAATTCAAGCACGGGCATCAAAGAAGAGGGTTATTGTAATTGTGGTTGGAGACCATGGAGAGGCGGTTGGCCAACACGGCTTTTTGGCACACGCGTCCTCTCTATACGAGGAGCAGGTTCGCGTACCCCTTCTTGTGTATGACTCAGCAGTTCAGGGTCTGCGCTTGTCGGACTTCCCCGTGAGTCAAGTCGATATCGCCCCGACGGTTCTTGATCTTATTGGATTACCACCTTTCAACGGACATCAAACGAGCTCGATTAAGTCGAAAGTGCTCGTAGAAGAGCGCGATATTTATCTTTCTCTGCAAGCGTATCAATCTTTTGATGGCTTGGTTTCTTGGCCCTATAAGCTAATAAGTTCGATTCCCACTCGTAAACCGCAGCTGTTCAACCTTGCCCTCGATCCCTATGAACTAAAAGATATTGCTCATGAGTTTCCGGATATCGCGGTGACGATGTCTCAAAAGATCGAGAACTTCAAAGCGACTCAGAAGAATTATTATGGCGTGCCGCGAATTGTCAGGGGCCTGACAGCTCCGCCGAGCTGGAGGCAGAAGGACTCTACACCTTCAGCGGCATCTCGGGGTAATTTTTAGTCCTTTCCGTTCCGTGCTGGATTACGCAGGCAATCAACAAGGGGATTCTAAGATGTTAAGCTGCTCTGCCAAGGGGTTTCGGGATTTTAAACCTTGGGATTACCGATGGTAGGCACCTTCCGTCAAGCAGAACTTGTCGAATTTTTTGCCAGTAAGCACACGCATGCGTGGGAGAATCCTCGCTCGTAGTCTCATCGCCCCGGGGGGTCGCGTTACGCCTCACGTGCTGCCATGCCCGCTGCACACGTGTGCAAAGAATCTAAAACGTCCCATATTGGCTCGTAACCATCTGACATTGGGTGCGTGGAGCATTTTCACAGGAATCGGTGTTGAGAATTCGCCGGGCAAGAGCAAAGACCACTTGCATAATTTGTAGGGCTACGGTGATGTGTCTCGGATGGATGTCTCGGAAGCATTCATGATACTTGAACGCAATCGCAAGAGCAGAACTACCCCCAAAAATACCACTGGGGCATTTACAATCCCAGTCAGGGGAGCGGCGAGTCCAGCTCGGTCCTCGCCGTGAGAAACGCTCCATACCTGGGGCGATGCAGAGAACCACGCTAAGCACAATGCCATGTAGAGTAATGCATGTCGCGGGTCTTTTTGGAGGCTTACTCTTTTCCCAATGATTAACAACGCTAGGAACGAGAAGAGGAGATTGTGCTCCCACGACAATGGATCAGCGACCGATGCTAGCAGTGCGAGGGTGGCAAAAGAGTGTTCAAAGGAGGAGCCTCTACAGGCGACTATCATAAGCAACAAGACGACGCTTCCGCCTATGAAAGCATTAGCGGCAGGGATAGCTTGGGGTAACATGATATAGGCCGGAGCGTTGATTCCCAGTCCAACCGAGGTCGGGGCAAGTCCTCCGAAAATTCGGGAGCCCAGAGACCATAAAGATTGATTATAGTAAGCATGCGAGTAGTAGGTGCGGGTCTGCCACCCAGCTTCTAAAAACTGCGCAAATAGATCCCACCGACTATGGTAAGACGCAACGGCAGTCACAGTGCCAATTAAGGTGGCTAGGCACCATGCAACTACCTTCCAGCGACCTTTTACGATAAAATAAGCCAGGAAAACCCAGCCACTGATTTTTAGCGCCAACGTAAGCCCGAGGATCACTCCTACCGCACAACACTTTGAAAGATGACAAGGCGCACGCAGACTTCCGGCTTCAAGAAGGAAGACCGTACCGAAAAGTAGGGTTAAAATCGAAGAATAGTTCCCGTAGGCTAGGTCTGAAAACCCCGGGAAGGATGCACTCAGAGAAAAGCAAATGAGAAGCAAGAGGTTAGTGCTATTCGAGCAGAGATAGAAACGCCATAACAACCAGGATAGAGTGAGTATCGCACCAACCTGAGCCGCCAACCACCAGACAGAGAGTTCTAGGAGCGACAGGCCTGGGAGGAGGCCCATCAATGTAATCGCTTGCAGAGTGTGCGGAGTAGGATGATCGGAGATGCTGCATCCCGGATTAAACCCCACGTAGCGCTTCAATAACTGCGAGATCGGCTGGTAAGGATAGAGCCCTTCATCAAGAGCCCTAGCTGCCATATGGTCCTGCGCTATATCCCGACACCAACTGCCCGGGGGACTAAGAAGTTCAGAGACTAAGTAAAGCCGATAGCACATCAAGAGCGCTAGTAAAGGCAGGATAACTGCAACGAGCTTTGAATTAACGCCCATCATAATATCGCTCTTATTGATCCCTGCAATTAGGAGCATGGCTTTAGGTCTTTGCAAGAAGTAGGTGATTTTGACCAGCTTCGCAGGGCGTATCTGGTTTCGATATTAGCCTAAAAACGGGGCTTATTGATCTCAAAAGGGCGCGTATATCCAAAATTAACCTGCCTTTCTAAAGCGTACTCAACCTTACGGAGCCTAGGGTGCGCCTTTAGAAGGTTTAAAGTCTTTCGTACTTTTGTATAAAAACACACCGCTTTCTTTCAGGAAAGGCTAGGATTGGTAGGATTAAAAATCAATAGCGCCCACTAATTCCGTTGATGGACCGATTTAATAAAATCCGCCCACTGTTTTTAACATTCTTTACCTCTCGTTAGATACCGCGCTGGTCCTGCCCTCTGTTTGACAGCTTTGCAGAAGGAGCTTTGATCGTAGAGGCATGGTCATGGCGATGGGACCGTTTTGGCAGTTATCGCGATTGTGTCTCACAAGCTGCGAAAGCTCACACACGAAAACAACAGATTGTTGCCCCTTTCTACCTCGGCGGAATAACCTTCCCCGGGTTCATAATCCCGGCAGGATCGAAAGCCAGTTTTATCGAGCGCATCAGTTCAAGCTCTTCGGGGGAACGGGTATAGTGGATAAAATCACGCTTGAGCAAGCCGACTCCGTGTTCTGCTGAGATACTGCCAC
>JBIKKT010000043.1:0-26775 GCA_044360195.1 Bdellovibrionota bacterium
GCACCAAGACTCAAGCGGACCTGGAAGGTCCGCGGTCCCAGCCTTACCGTTTTATCCTTTTGCAGAGAAGCCAACCCCAAGATCCCCACAGTCAGATCCTCAGGTGGCAGTAGACCCGGGGATCCATTCCAGAAATGGCTTTGGTAGATGGGCAGAGTGTGAGGTGTTTAACTGGTTGAGATACTTGATTATAAAGCTTCATTGACTACGAGTGTAGATTCCATACACTGGTGAGAGGGACTTGGTTATGGAATTGTTATACCTTAATGACAAAATCAGCCTGCTAATTTAATTTAAACAGCATGTGGTAAATTTCTTAAATACTCAAATTTGGAGACGATATGAAAAAACTTTTAGTAATTGCTCTATTCAGTCTATCAGGATGCATGATGGGATCTATGTATGGGATCACGGATGAAAGCGCATTGATATCCACAGCTTCATTTGATTCAGGTTGTCCTAAGGATCAGCTAAAAATTATCTCAAGTGAGCGAGTTGACATGGGGTCAAGCCTCTATCAGCTTGAAGGATGTGGAAAACAACTTAAGTACAGACGAACTGGAACAGTTTACCATCAGGCGGATAAGAGCCCAATTCCTGGCAACTAAAGGTATAACCCAACTTAGCTGCGGAGCGGGCAAGCAATTTTAGTAAAAGTAAAATGCATTCACCGCCCGCAGTAAGTAACCGTTATCTGCTGTAAAAATTGATTGGCCTCGTGGAGCACTACTGATGCGGAATGTTTTCATCGGAATATTGCTAGCCGCTGTTCTCCCCGGGACATTACGAGCTGAACCGATCAAAATCGGAGTTCAGACCTCTCTCACCGGTGATGCGGCAACGTTTGGCGCCGATATTAGAAATGCCCTTGAACTGGCGCGTGACCAACTTGCGCCCGGCGGACGCTACGAATTCATCTACGAGGATGAGCGGTGCGATCCAGCAACCGGTGTTAAAGCGGCACAAAAGCTGGCGTCAATCGACAAGGTAAAATACGTTCTGGGCTTCTCCTGTAATAGCCCGTTGTTAACGTCTGCGCCGATTTACGACCGAGCTAAAATCGTCGGGATATCAGCCACTGCATCGACCGGCGACGTGCGTGACGTTGGCCGATACATGTTCCGCCTTTTTCCGAACGACGCTACTGGAGTTGATGTGCTCATCCCTTACATTGCTGGACGTCACAAGCACTTAGGGATTCTCACTGAAACGAACGAGTATCCAACCATGATGGAGCGGGCAGCAAAGACCGTCGCAGCCAAGTTCGAAGGTTTTCAAGTGAGCGCAGAGCAGTTTCTCTCCAACGATGCAGATTACCGCACTCTTCTGTTGCGGCTGAAGTCGAAAGGAGTTGATGCTCTCTATATCAACACCGGTACCGAAGCACCGTTCGCTACCGCAACAAAACAGACTCGCGCACTTGGTTGGAATGTTCCGATTTACACGGTCTATTTCGGTGGCTCGAAGGCGTACCTGGATGCCGTGGGTCCTCTGGCGGAAGGTGTAATGTATTCCGATCTGCCGAATGGTCGTGACTACGCTACTGAAGAAGGCCGAAAAATCCTTGACGAGTACGTGAAACGATATGGCGAACCGAAGAGCTTTGAGATGGTCACATCGTTCGCGTATGAATCATTTCGCATTCTCGATGAAGCCATTCGTAGCGGAGTGCCGGTCGAACAGTATCTTCGTGATACGAAGTTCAAAGGACCTCTCATGGGTGATTTTCATTTTGACAACTATGGCCAGGTGGTAGGGCTTCAGTTCACTATGAAACGAATTGAAAACGGAAAGGTGGTGTCTCTTCGTTGACGACCGTTTGTATTATGTCACAGAACTGCTTGAACTAAATGGCAAGCGCTGCGGGGTAAGTCTGTTTAGTAACTATGGGCAACGAACCTGCTGTTATCGAAAATGTTCCACGTGCCGACACGATAAGAGAACTCGTAAAAGTAGCCTTAGGGGAGTCGGCGACCCAAATTGCACTCGTTCCAGAGCAAGGAACTGTAAATGTTACGTACGATGTGGTAACCCGAAATGGAAACTTCATCATCAGAGTTCGATTCGATCGCGGGGAATTAGGTCAATTTCAACGTGAGAAACGCTGCGCAGAGTTAATCCGAGCATCGCATGACTGGACTCCTGAAGTAATCGCAGTTGGGAGATTCGGAGATCATGGGTACTCTGTCCAACAAAAAGTTCAGGGCATTGTCGCATCGCAGTATCAAGGCGACATGCGTAATATTTGGGAACAGATCGGCCACTATGCTGCGTTTTTTCATGAGATTCAGACCCCAGGCTATCTCCGAGATGTTTTTATTGACGCCCCCTGCAGCGTGCCGTGGTGTAAATCATATTTTAGCTTTCTTGGGAACGCTGCAGATGCCCACTTAGTTGCACGAGCTCTTTTGACAACCGAAGAATTTGAAAACGCCCTTGATGCTTTGCGACCCTTGGAGGATCTCGACTTCAAGCCTACGTTGGCGCATGGAAACCTCTTCCCCAAGAATATTATTGTCGATTCGAATCATAAGGCCCATATCATCGACTGGGGAAGCTGCGAAGGGCATCTAAGTGCTTTACTCGATTTATCAGAGCTGTTTATGTTTGATGTTCCACAACCGCACATACAGGCCTACTTACGGGGGCATGGTTTACCCAGCAACTATGCAGAACAAAATTGGGTGCTGCTTGAACGTTTAAAGCTAGTTCGCACATTTATGAATGCGCATTTGCTGTGCGAAAGTCGGTCACCAAGAGAAACAGACTTATTCAGGTACGTCGAAAATACAAAAAGGAGTATTCGACGCCTGGAGGAGGTAACATAACAATAGCGTGGATTTCACGCACTGATCGTGCGAAAATCACGCAACCGTTATCGCTGTGAGGATATTGATATGGATGGTGGAGTTCAGCCGGGACTAAAATTATTAGAGTTAGTACGAGTTTCTCCTATACGCGGAGGACCAACATGGCAGGGCTACGCAGATGTTCTCGATGCTGACCGAGCGAGCGTATTGAGAAAGGGACCAAAAGTTATTGCTGCGCTTACTGATCGTGGTGTTCGTGTTGCGATTGGTTTCCCATTTGATGAGCACGAACAGATCGCAAATAAGGCCTTCGGAAAGAATTGGCAGGCAACTTGTCAGGCATTCGGAGGTGGCGAATTGAGTATTGACTATGATTCTTGCCAAGTGGAAGTTACTGGTGAGTCATTTACATTAAAGTCGGCGGTACCACCAACTGCAATACCCTCTATCATTCAAGAATTGCGACGCATTCTCATGAACCCCCGATAACTATTCCGAGAACCAGCTCGGACTTGAGTAAGTCGCTGAATTCGGTGATATTTGGGCGACTGGTTTCGAAAACGTTATCCTCCTCCCTATGAGCATATATTTAGTTCGCCACTGCTCCGCTGCGGGTCAAGAACCTGATGCTCCTCTCACAGATGAGGGTAGAGAGCAGTCTCTGCTCCTGTCATCATTCCTCGCTCAAAGGGAAATAAGCCGAATCGTGAGCAGCCCCTTCAAACGGGCAGTAGATAGCGCTGGTCCGCTATCAGAAAAGCTGGGATTGCCCATCGAAATTGACGAGCGATTGTCGGAACGCCAGCTTGGACTCGTAGGAGACGGCGATTGGCTTTCAGCGCTTCACTTGAGTTTTACCGATCCAAATCTGTGCTTACCTGGAGGAGAGTCCTCTCTTGTGGCGCAATCGCGGGGAGTCGCGGTGATCGAGGATGTTTTACGGGAGTCGCAGCTTCCAACAGCGGTTTTCTCGCACGGAAATCTTTTGGCTCTTATTGCCAATTCGCTTGACGACAGTCTTGGTTTTTATTTTTGGCGAGGGCTTTCTAATCCCGATGTGTTTGAGATTACGCGCTCATCGAGCCTTTCTGTGCTTTCCAGGGTGTGGCCAGCACCAATTTAAAGACTTGACCTCGCTAGGTTGTTCTTGCTGCTATGTGCCACATATGGCACACTGGTTATTATGCAGGTGATTCGGACCACAGAGTTTGAAGATTGGTTGAACAAGGGATCAGCCAAGATTCAAGCGCTAGTGGAATCACGTGTCTTTCGATTAGAGCACTATGACCACCTGGGCGACGCTAAGCACCTTGGGGATGGACTATCCGAGCTGCGATGGAAGAATGGCCTTAGGGTTTACTTTGCGAGGGTTGGCCAACGGGTTGTTTTGCTCATTCACGGCGGAGGAAAAAATGCCCAAAAAAGCGACATCAAAAAAGCGAGAGCTCTCCTTGAACGATATTCCGATTCGCCGACTTAAGGCGGGCGCGGGTACGGTCAAGACGAGCAGCGCCAAGCGATTGCAGGATCAGGAGCTCGTTTTTCGTGCATTTTGGCAGTGTCTTATCGATAAGGATATCGAATCTTTCAAGGACATACTGCGCGGTCATCTGGATGCAGTAAATAAGGGCTCGTTAGCTAAGAGGTCAAAAACGTCTCGCCGAACCCTGCACAGGATCCTGTCGCCAGAAGGAAATCCGACCTTGAAGAGTATATCAAATGTAATCCATGCTCTTTATGGATAACAATTTATTCGAGCGGATCGCTAAAGCGCCCGCTCACTGAGACGTTATCTCACTAAATCTTATGACGACTTTTCAGCCAAGTAATCGACGAGAAGAAGTGAAGATTAGCCCACTGCTCCGAGAACTCGGACCGGATGACGCGGAAGTTTACAAAGCGCTCCGCCTCAAAGCGCTTTCCGAACATCCGGAAGCATTCGGCCAGTCGTTTGAGGAGGCTCAGCAGCAGACTATCGAAGAGATCCGACGCGAAATCATGGGATGGCAAAGTGCCGGAGGATTTACTCTCGCTGCTTTCAGGGAGGGCGGTCTTATATCGGGTATGGTCGCTGTGGGACGTTCGAAATTCGAAAAGATGCGGCACCGTGGACATGTCTGGGGCGTTTACGTCGACCCATCAACCCGCGGACAAGGAATTGCGACAAAGCTATTCGACGACATCATTTCGCGTGCGTCCAACTCTCCGGGCTTGGTTCAGCTCGACATCGAGGTGGTGACTGAAAATAGAGTTGCGTTTGATCTATATCGAAAAATCGGATTTGTAGTGGTAGGCGAGCAACCTCGGGCGATCAAAGCAAACGGAAGATATTTTGACGAATATCTGCTTGTTAGGCATCTCGATTCGGATGGAAGATAACAATTATTTCGAGCGGATCGCTTCAGCACCCGCTCACTGAAGCGTTATCCTAGGCAGCCAAGCGCTTCTTGACCTCGCGTAATTCCCTCTCAAGACGATCGATGCGAGATTCGGTGGCACGTTTACTCGCCAGGCTTTCTTTCAACAGTTTGTTCAGCAATCGTTGGTACGGTACTCCCGATGCTGAAGCCTCTTTTTTTACGGCCTCCAAACTGTCCGCATCAAGGTTGATCGTGATCTTTACAAGCTTTTGCTTCTTCATTGCGCGTCTGATCTTTGTGGTCTCTGGGGCATCAACCTTAAGATTTCTTAGCGTTGGTTCTCTCATCGTACAGTCTCCTAAAGTTACGCCACTTGGCACATCCGAAGATGCGCACTTTACCTGCTCGACGAGTGTAACGGGCCGTAACAACGCCCCCACTCGCAAGCCTACCTACCCAATAATGCCGACTCTCTGTCTTCGAATGCTTTTCATCTCGAAGGGCGAAGCTATTCGGTTCTAAGAAGGCCTCAACCGCATCGGCGAACGTAAAGCCATGCTTTCGAATATTCTCAGACTCTTTATCGGCGTCCCACTCAAACTCCATGAGTAGCAACTACCATATATATACATATGCTACCATATCTAAGTCACTTCCTTAAGTATTTCTTGACTAGCTAACCCTCTTGGATAACAATCAAATCCAGCAGAGCGCTGTCGCGCCCGCTCATTGCAGCGTTATCGGAGCTAAGGTTGAAGATCTCATTCTTGTTAATGCCCGCATTAATCCTGCTTCTTGCGATTAGTACATACGCGAATGCACAGACAAAGCAACCGGGGGAAGAGAAATACGGCGGCCGCATTATTCCTTATTATTCGGCCGGAAAATTGATTGGCTACCGACTCTATGCCATACAGCCAAATGGGCTTTGTGCAAAACGTGGACTGGCGAATGGAACCGTTGTAACAGCTATAATTGAAAAGGAGCCAAAACTTAATGAGTCTGTCACCGAAATACGGGACTGGGAAAATACGGAACGAAAATTTGATATCGGCGACTTCTGCGATTCGGAAAAGTCAGCTCGGCTAATCGTCGAGGGATCAGTTCGCTAATAAATGCTCCTATAACAAATTTCAGGACCACAGGCGCAAGCGGTTATTTAGTGAGATTCGTAGATTGCAGCGCCGCGGTCTGAAAGATATTATCCCATGAGCAAGTATGAATGAGACCGGCCAGATTGAAGTTCCCGTTATATATAGCGAAGTCACCTACCTTGAAATGGTCCAGGATCCGCAAGTGCAACCGGCGGATCTAGAGCAGTTTTCGATGCGACGCGTCGAGAATATGAGCGTATCTGACTACATGGATATTTATCGAGAGGTTGGCCGAGATTACCTATGGAACTACCGACCGGGTCAGAGCCACGAGGATATTAGAGCTATTCTTAGTTCACCCGCCACCTGGATGTACGTACTATTTGAAGAGGGACAAGCCGTCGGCATGGCCGAGCTAGATGCCAGCAATCCCGACGATGTAGAGTTAATTCATTTCGGGTTAATTCCGCGATTTCTTAATCAAGGTATCGGCAAGTTGTTCCTGCAAAATGTTATCTCCGTTGTGTGGAGAGCCGGTGTTCGCCGTATGTGGCTCAGCACCTGTGGGATGGACCATCCTAAAGCAATCCGCTTTTACGAGGCCGCGGGCTTTATCCCATTCAAAACAAGGATGGGTGAGTTTAAAGATTGGCGATTTACTGGTTTCTACAACATGGCGGACGCGCCTCAAATCCCATTCGGTGCGAAGGTACCCACGGGATCGCCACAAAAGGGATAACGCAATATCCGAGCGGATCGCCAAGGCGCCCGCTCACTGAAACGTTATCCTCCCAAGAGACAACTTACTCGTTTGTTTATTAATCACTGGACCCAGGACTCTCTGGACCGCGAAGGTTTAGCTTCGCAAAAAATTACAGTGGCGCACGAAGACTCAAGCGGACCTGGAAGGTCCGCGGTCCCAGCCTTACCGTTTTATCCTTTTGCAGAGAAGCCAACCCCAAGATCCCCACAGTCAGATCCACAGGTGGCAGTAGACCCGGGGATCCATTCCAGAAATGGCTTGGGTAGATGGGCAGAGTGTGAGGTGTTTAACTGGTTGAGATACTTGATTATAGAGCTTCATTGACTACGAGTGTAGATTCCATACACTGGTGAGAGGGACTTGGTTATGGAATTGTTATCTTGCTCATCATGAAACTACTCCCCATCAAAGAATCTTTAGTCGCCCTAGCGTTTTGCTTGGCAACAGCTGCGCACTCGCAGCCTCTCGAAACTATCGGTGTTATTCTTCCCATGACGGGCGATTTCGCTCGATATGGCGAGAAAGTGCGAGAGGGGCTCGAATCAAAAAAGGTCGGTTCAGTGAAGCTCCTGTACGAAGACGAAGGGTGTAATGCCCGCTCGGCTGTAAGCGCGTTTCACAAATTACGCGCAGCGAACAAGGCCAGCATTTTTCTTGGGCCATGGTGCGGGTCTCCGCAGATCGCGGTTGCCTCCCTTCTAAATAAATCAGGGGGGCTTGCGATTCTCGGCAGTAGTGCTCCTGAGCGGGCTTTTGAACTCTCGGGCGGCCGCATGCTTTCTGTGCAGCCCTCGATCGAGACGGAATCAACGTTTAATGCGAAGGAGGCCTATAGACTTGGGGCTCGGAAAGTCGTCATTGTATTTCTTGAAAACGACTTTAGTCGGGCGCATGAAGCGGCTTTCAGAAAGGCTTTTCAGGGTGAGGTTCTTGATACGGTGGTATACTCAAGTCCTGACGCATCAGCGTTACGAACGATAGCAACGCAGATTAAACGGCTGTCACCGGATACCCTCTATGTGCCTGACGCATTCCCGCTCATGCATGGTCTTGCGCGACAACTAACAAATATCGGGGTCGCAGAAATTCGTCTCATGAGTGTGTATTCAGCGCAGTCAGAGGATGTGCTCGCCGCTGTTGGCAAGAGCGGCGAGGGGCTCATCTACTCTTACCCCAGAATTGAAGGGGAGGCCCTGCATCACTATCCAAGGCTTGCGTCAGAGATCCTCATGTACGGTTTGCAGGAGTGCAGCCAAAAAACTCCGGAGTGTGTGAGGAAAGCTATAACAGAGAAATACCGCTTTGATGAACACGGCACCCTCCAGGGAGAGCTGGCGCTGAAGATGATCTCGAATGGAAAGTTTGCATGGCGGACAAACTAACGCTTAGAGTTAGGCTGCCTTTTTTCGTCGCTTAGTCGGAGCGAAATAGAGCTTAATTCCCACTGCCTCCAAAATCGACGATAGACTGGAGAGTTTCGGGTTCCCTTTCTTAGAAAGACTGCGATAGAGATTCTCCCGATTCAAATCGGTTTTTTTTGCGATGTTCGCCATGCCGCCGCTCGCCTCGACGACGTCGCGCAACGCAAGTAAAAAAACCTCCTCGGAGTCATTCATACATGCGTTGAGATACTCAGCCGCTTCAGCCGGGTCCTTCAACTGCTTAAGCAGTTCTGTTCTATAGTCTTTTACTGGCATCTTTGTACTCCTTCCACAGTGTTTTAGCTTTACTCACGTCTTTGGATTGAGAACCCTTGTCTCCTCCACAGAGTAGCACCACGATGGTGTTGCCATCTCGTCCAAGGTAAACCCGGTACCCGGGCCCGAAGGCAATGCGAAGCTCTAGAACGCCGCCTCCTACACTTTTGCAATCTCCAAAGTTGCCAAGCTCAAGTCGGTTAATCCGAGCCCGGACAATCGCTCTTGCCTTAATGTCTCGGAGACCTAATAGCCACTCTAGAAAAAGGCTCTTCCCCTTTTTATGTTCATAGATGACTATCCGTTGGGTCATGGAGATAGTGTAGCTTTAAAGCCACACGCAGTCAAGTTACTTGAATAAAGCGAGGAGTTGGGGAAAGATAACGAAATAGCGCACCCTGATTTCGTCCTAACGGCCAAAACAGGTGGCAGAAACGTTATCCTCCCAAGAGACAACTTACTCGTTTGTTTATTAATCACTGGACCCAGGACTCACTGGACCGCGAAGGTTTAGCTTCGCAAAAATTTACGGTGGCGCACCAAGACTCAAGCGGACCTGGAAGGTCCGCGGTCCCAGCCTTACCGTTTTATCCTTTTGCAGAGAAGCCAACCCCAAGATCCCCACAGTCAGATCCACAGGTGGCAGTAGACCCGGGGATCCATTCCAGAAATGGCTTGGGTAGATGGGCAGAGTGTGAGGTGTTTAACTGGTTGAGATACTTGATTATAGAGCTTCATTGACTACGAGTGTAGATTCCATACACTGGTGAGAGGGACTTGGTTATGGAATTGTTATCCCTCCTTTGATTAAGATTTTTAAATTGGTACAATAGTTTAAAGGAAGAAATTACATGCAACAGCAATCGACCGAGCATACGATTTTTGTTGATACCAATTCCAGGGCGTATCTAAAAAGAGCACTCGAAAGAGCTCCTTATAGTCGTGAACGTGATGCTCTATTGCAAAAAATAAATCGCACTGGAGCCAGATCTAATATTACGTTTTCTGCAAGTGATTCTCTATACATTGGAACCACACTGTTAGATCATGCAAAGAGTAACAATCCATTTGATCCTGGTCTGCAATCAAAAAATGGGATGCGTATTTTGGAAAGCCTAGCAAAGTCTCTAAGCGGCACTGAGGGATAACAAGCGGGTGCACTTGATGCGAAACTCCTGGCCTTTCCAGGTAATTTTGGGCAATATTTGAGAACTTCGCACAAGTGACCCTAAACGTTATACCAATAAAGATCATGAGCCATTACGACCGATTTAAGCACTACAACGATCTGCTTCTTCTTCACGTGTTCTTCGCGATAGTGTGCATTCCAACCTCCGGAAAGATGATTGATGTGTTCGGGATTCCGCTATCTGTTTCCATATTCTACTTCCCATTTATTTATATCGTCGCGGACCTTCTGACAGAAGTGTATGGCTATGCGGCCGCGCGACGAGTGGTTTGGTACGGGGTTATGGCCCAAGTTGCTACCACGCTTATCTTCACGTTTGTTTCCTGGTACCCACCAGCAGTATCTTTCGCGCACAACGATGCCTATCAGAGCGTCCTCTCCACCGCTCCGCAGCTTGTGCTGTTCGGCACTATTGCTGTCTTCCTCGGTGATATTAGTAACAACTATGTCCTAGCTCGTATGAAGGTGTGGACAGGGGGACGTGCGCAAGCACTTCGCTTCGTAGCCTCGACAGTCGTTATACGATCAACTAAATTTGAGCTTCATCGAAACCTCTTACGATTGGATCACGATACAGAGGAATGCAGGAAGTGTCGTGTGCCTCTCTGGCGAGAATGATCCCTATGTTCCTGCAGAGCAAGGCGAGCAACTGGCCGTCAATCTTGGGGTGAAGAACCACATAGTTGCGCGTGGGGGTCACTTAAATGCCGAATTTGGCTATACTTCCTTCCCGGAGCTGTTGGGCTTGCTCAATCTGGCAGCGGCGTGAAGCGCCCCTTAAAGGCGTTGAATTATGTATATGGCTATAATATACTAATACTATGGACTCAAGGAAATTACTGGGTGTCACCGGGTTTCAATGGGACCAAGGAAACCTTGAGAAGAACTGGCTTAAGCACGGTGTTTCGCCGCTTGAGTGCGAGCAGGTGTTTTTCAATCAACCTCTCGTGGTCGCACCAGACCTAAAGCACTCTCAGGATGAGGAGAGGTTTTTCGCTTTGGGTCGAACGGATACTGACCGTTACCTATTCGTCGTCTTTACAGTTCGGCGGAGAAAGCTGCGTGTCATATCGGCGAGAAACATGAGTAGGAAGGAGCGAATAATGTATGGCGCGTAAATCGATCCCCACCTTTACATCGGAAGCCGACGAGCAGGAGTTTTGGCAGAAGCACGACTCCGCCGACTACATAGATTGGTCAAAGGGCAAGATAGGAGTATTTCCGGAGCTCAAGCCCTCAACAAGAACCATCTCCCTGAGGTTACCGGAGTCCCTCTTGGCTGCGATAAAAACCCTAGCCAATAAAAAGGATGTCCCGTATCAATCGCTCATGAAGGTCTTTCTTTCGGAGAAATTGCAAGATGAGCTGAATAGCTCAGATAGCAAAAGTGTCCAGCGCACCACTCGGAGTGGGCGCTGATAGCCACGTTACATCTTCCCCCAGTACCTAACGCTGTCCGCTAGCCTCGAGCCCGCATTTTGCATGAAGCCAGCTACTGCGAGCGCCGATAATGGTGCCTTTTCGGTTCAAGACTCGATTTTCAGACCGGAAGGTATCTCGATACGATTCCGCCCTGAAAATCGAGTCTTTGAATTCGCCCGTTGGGCCCGAAAAATCGCCATTCTCGACGCTCTCGCTACGCAGTTTCATGCAAAAAGCGGGCTAGGTCACCTCCTCAGCTACGGCATCTTCACACTCTGGACGAAGTGGCTACCCCTACTACCGCGCCTTCCAAATGACACAGTGCCTTGCTTAACTCTTGTAGCCTCTCTTCTGAAAGCCCCTCACGCTGCACGTATTGTGAAATTGCTCGAGCTAAGCGCCCATCTGATAGAAAAGGTAAGTGTGTGGAGGCAGTCTGCACATCTGATACATCAATACATGACACCTCAACTATTGGCATTATATCGTGAGCTTGGCACAGCACGGCGAGACAGACATCGAGCACCCGATAATGCGGCGCCAACGCCTCTGCTGCGTACTGACGGTCCATACCGATCACATGCTTCCAGGTCTTTGACTCACACAAAATAAGACAGTGCCAGTAGTGATAAAGCGCAAGCGGCCTCAGCGACTGAGTAAGTGCGGCCAATCCGAAGAGCTCCTGTCGACTTCGAAGCTGCTGGGATAATCGTTGCACAGCAAGAAGGTCATCCTGCGTCCAGGTACGTAATCCCTCCTCGAATACCCCCCATAACTGCTGCTCAGTCTGGGAAGCACCATCTATTCCTAGTTCATAGTACAGGTCAGAGAGCAGCGCTTTTGCAACTCGCTGAAGACCCTCATCAGCTTCCTCCAACAACTCTTCGGAGAGAGCTCTCTGGCAATCAAGTAAATGAAGATTAGCCCCTATGTTCTCTGTATCGCTGTAGACGTATGTTAGAAAGAATTCTCGCACCGAGCTCTCACGGTGTTGCAACTCGCATAGCAGACGAACGATTAAGTCCGGTCGCTCACTATTCTCCTCAAGGAATGTGAGCATCCACCGAGAGGCGCTTGTGCCATCACTACCATGCTCTCCGACACTGAGTGTCTCAAGGAGTAGTGCTTTCAAATCCTCAGCGGACATGTCCGGATTCTCCGCTACCACGTTATCGCGCAGAGCAGCAGCCTTATTTCGCAGCCAATAGTCTTCGAGACGCCACATAGCGCGTTCAACAACAACACCTAACGCCAGCAGATCATGACTTGAAAGCGCTGAGTGACTGCCCTCTCCGCAGAGTAATAAAGCCCGACGTTCCTCAGATACCAAGTCCAATGCTACCTCTGCGACCCTGATCTCCATCTTTTTCGACATAAGTTGTTTTTCGTAAAATTGACTGTTGTAATGGGGTGCCACTCAAATCACACAGCAAGTTATGCGGTTATTGATGAGGCATGTGCCGTGAAGAGTCTGCGGCGCTGACACACCGCATAACACCAATACCGACCTATTTCCGACACCGTCACCCCCGTCATACACCCACCGATGTGTTGGCGGTAACCTACTCCCGTCAACATATGCTGAGAGGAGGCAAAGAGAAGTATGCAGGAAACTTCAACGCCAAAAGAGAAGAAGCCTCGGGGATTTGCCGCGATGGACCCCGAGAAACAGCGACAGATCGCAAGTAAAGGCGGTAAAATCGCCCATGAACGTGGTCATGCGCATGAGTTTACCGCTGAAGAAGCGCGCGAGGCAGGTCGCAAAGGAGGACAGACTGTCAGTCGAGATAGAAAACACATGTCTGAGATCGGCAGGCTAGGCGGTGAGGCTCGCAGCCAATCACGAAGCGAAGGCATCCCTCCAGTATAAGAGCAGCCAGCGATGAGAAACTACCACATCCTTCCAGTGATGACGGTAGTTTTCATTGCTGTGAGCGCTTTCATTGCCTTTGCGCTTGCGCGTCCACGGATGCGGATCTCCACAGATGTGAATGTACCCTCTTTAAGTACTCTGTTCTTAAAGTCTTGGAAGATCTCAGCGACCTCTGCGGTCCAAAAAAGGTAATCAACCGAGAGCGGCACAACGAGCTTACCCTTGGTGGTAATACCCGCAGGCAATTGAAGAGATGCAACGATCTGACGGAGGGGCTCCTTCTCATGAATCTTCTCAAGCGCTTCCGCTACCGATACGAAGTAGAGCGCAGATGGTTCATTCGTGGCAACAGTTGCTGCTCGTATAAAATGTTCGTGCCCCTTGACGTTCTGACCTATAGCGCGCAGCGATGCAACTACGAAACGCCTCGACCACGGTGTATACGCCTTGTTCTTTACAAATGGCCCCGCTACCTCAGGCGATATTCCTAATTCTTGAAGCTCCTGCGCATTTTTCTGAGCTATCTTCCCAGGCTCTTCATACAGCGAAAGCTTCTCGGCTCGATCATACCACTTACTCACCATGCTGAGCTGTCCGAGCAGACCCAACCCGGGTACGAATTTAAAGCCGATACCGACGGCTGTTTCTATTGCTGCTACTCTTTCTATCTCAGACTGTAGCAACTCATTCGAAGTATAGGGGCTCACTTTGAGCTTGCGAAACCACTCTCGCTCGCGCTTTGAATACCCAATAAATTGCAGCCCAAACTTCTTTCCTTGCTGGAGTGTGCTCGATGCAGAGACTTCAGATGCCATCGGGTTTGGTGTTGCTGTTGGCCCAGGAGCTGCCATATCGCCCACCGCATTCGTTGCGCTCTTGACCTGTCTGTAGGCCCAAGAAAAGAGCTTCTCGGCCCCATCTGGAACGCCCTGAAGAGTCTCCACCATCTTCTCCGGGTCGCTCACTCGGTCGTAGGTCTTTTCAAGCAATCGCACCGGAGCGAGCACCGTCGCTTTACCTGCCTGCAAAGCAGCTTCCCCAAAAACCGATGTGCTCGACAGCTCTGCAAGCTCCTCAAGCGCTACCAGTTCAGCGATTCGAAGCTCCAACATCTGCTGCCCCTCAACTACGAACTTTCCATAGTCGGACACAAGCGTATAAGTGGTAAAATAACCATCATTGTGCGCAGGATCTGCAACCTTAAACTTCGGGCCCGATGCAAGCTCGCGCGGCAACAACTCCTTAACTGACGGGAGTAGTGGACGCTCAAAATCAGTGGTGGATTCTGCATGAGCCTGAACAATTGTGCTTAATGCCACAATCACGCCCCACAAGCAGCTATATCGCGCCATATAACCTTCCTTATTCTGACGATAATCACCCACGTTATCCCACTAACACCCTATACTAGGCAAACGTCCTAATCCAAAACATAAGGAGCAAAATATGATCGTCAAAGATATAATGAGTTACAATCCTGCTGTATGTCTAACTTCCACCTCACTGAGTGACGTAGCGCGCCTAATGGTGCGACATGAGTGTGGTGAGATACCTGTGGTAAAGTCACACTCCTCTAAGGAGGTAGTCGGTGTCATCACCGATCGCGATATATGCTGCCGAGCTATCGCTGCTGACAAGAGTCCACAAACAACCCACGCTGGGGAATTTATGTCATCTCCTGTGTTTACCATCTCAGCTGACACCGAACTCTCTAAAGCTTTGAAAGTTTTCGAAGAGAAAGAAGTTCGCCGACTACCTGTGGTAGACAAGAGCAACAACTGCGTCGGTGTGCTTTCGCTTGCAGATATCGCTGAGAAGGCTCCTGAGCTTTATGCGCGCGAGATACTGCGGGGGACCTCGAGGCCGGGAGTTGGGGATATTAGCCTCTCGGTGTAAGAGCTGTAGCAGGCCCTCCTCCTTATCATCCTCCTGCACCTGCACCGGTTTCCTGATCAAGTAGCTCCGTGTGCGGCTCGGCTCTTGAGGAAAATGCGCCCCACGCGTCGCTACGCGAGGAAACCGGTGCAGGGGGAAGGATGAGGAGGAAGATGAGGAAGAATCTTCGTACCACGAAACGCTTTAGGAGCTTAAGCTGTGCCCCGCAGGATCAACCATCCTTGCGGGACACAGCTATCTCCCCAAGCTGCAACGGCACCTTACCAAACCAGTACACATGCAGATTCATCCTACGCGGCTCTGGTAGCTCGCAATTGAGCACAGCTTTTCCAAGTCCTGCTCGCGCTTCGCCGGCAAGAATCACCCGAGAACATGATTTGGTAGCTTCAAAGCGTGCAACGGGAACAGAGTCAGCGACGCCCGCAAATCCTGATGCTTCAGTGCTGGCGATAAAGCTAATCTCGTACCGTCCAGCGGCGGCGCTAAAACCACCGGGGACCGCCGCTCCATACCCTGCTTTGGTGCGCTCTGGCGTAAGCGTCACGACAGGATGACCATCGAGCGCACCGCGCGTTCCAGGCAGAACCCGCAAACGATCAACGGGGATGACGACCTCTCTGTCGTTAATGGCTGGATCAACCTCATACACCGAAACCAGAGCAAGCCCACGTGATGCGTAGCGAAAGCGAGGGGTTTGCTGCAGATGCCTACTCCACTGCGAGTTCTCCTGCTTCAGATAGTCCTGAACCAGGATAAAATCCGCTGCATAATCGGGGAAATAGCCGAACCGTAATGATGCGTGATTTTCGGAATCAGAAGATGCTGATGTTGAACGAGCCGCCTCCCTCGACATTACATCACCATCGCCAAGAACAGTAACGAGAAGTGTTCGTCCCCGCTTTACAGACTCGGCGCGCAAAAACGCCAGCACCTCGCCTTGAGCGCTACGCGGGCGGAGAGCTTCAAGCCGAGCCGCCTCGGAAACAAAGCGAGCCGAGGCGCTCTCATAAAGATCCCATACAGGATAGGCACTAAGAGCAGAGAATGCTTGAGCTGCTCCCAGCACCACAATCGGAATCACCCTTCGACCAGCGACACGCCCGGCCGCAAACAAGAGGAAACATGCTACAACGAATAGAAACGGCACTGCAGGCATACTGTATCGGTAGGCTTGCTTGGCTGATGGGGCAAGCAGCATCATCCACGCGATAAAAATTACGGAAGAGAAGAGTATAAGCTGTTGCTCACATGCTTTAAGGGAGGCTCGAAGCGGGCGCAGGAGTAGTAGTGGCGAGAGCAGCGCCCCACACAACACCAGCGGATGGAGCTCTACTGCCATAGAGGTAAAATATCCCCCCTCCGGCGGTGCGGTAGGCCCCGCAAAAGACTGGTGCTTCACCGAGGTCAAATTAAAGACCCGCATCCAGTACCGCACTATATTTTCCCACACCGCAGGAAAAAGAATAAACGATAAAAACAGCAATCCCACAACCGCTGCACCGTGCCAGTACCACGGCTGGGAAGAGCGCCCTCGAGCACTCAATCCCAACCACACAAGTACGCCACTGACAGCGAGACAGGACACAATACCAACAATGCCGGAACCCAGACGTTGCGCCAGCAGGTATACCTGATGTGGTCCGGCGTGACTTACATCCTTCCACTCGATAAACGCCCCACCGTGATTCCACATCCGAGAGTACAACAGCACAAACACCACCATCGCTGTAAGTGCGAGCCAAACATCACTCCATGAAAGCCCTCTTTGGAGAAACTGCTGCGGCCACAACCGAGCCAGAAGTACCTTCACTACAAACAAGCCCGGTATCAGCGCTATCGAGGTCGGCTTACACAGCAAACAGAGACCGAATCCAATTCCCGCTAAGAACTTCCAGCGACGCTCGCTTCCAAGCAGGGAACGCACATACAAAAAAACCGTCCCACACACTACGACCGCCTGAGCAGTATCAACGTGAGCTATCCGACTAAGGTCTATAAACCGCGGACTAAGAGCTACCACCAGCGAAATACAGAGAGCCTCAGCAGGGCCCGTCCACGATAGCAGAGCAAGCAGCAGAATGACTGGCAGCAAGGAAGAGAATATCGCGTTAGCAATTCGGGCACCGCTTATCGAATCGAGAAACCGCTGATCTGAAGGTTGCGCACCGATCAGTGAATTGTATTCAACAGCAATCCCCTGTCCTGCAGCCATCACGAGCGCAGGGACAACCCCAGGATGACCAAGATGTGATGTAACTCGTCGCGGGTCTTTGGTTATATTTTGTAGTATCTTGTGTGAGCGCCGATCCCAGTGCTTTTCATCGGCATGAATAGGCCCCGAGCAGATCCCAACCAGTCGCGGTACTAGGGTTAGCAGCAGGACAACCACCACGAGAAACGCCGTTGTCCTTCGACTTAACTGTTCACTTTGAAAATCGACAGAAGCTACCGCCACGCCACTTATTGCTCCTTACAAAATCCCAGAGATGAGGATGAAAGCGTAAGCTAACCCCTGAGGCCTGTCTAGCAAGCCAAAATACACTCTCAGAGCAGGTGGGGCCAGGCTTTGCTCGGACCGTCGCAGCTTTCTCGAAGAAAGCGTTAATAATCCAGAGGCATATAGTACGCATTTTTCCCGAAAATTCTTTCGTTTACGGGTATTTAGACGGACCTCATCTTGTGTACACCTAGGGCCCCTTATAGTATCGTGGGGAGTCACCGTCTGTTCGTCATCTTGTAGGCACCCATGGGTCGATTAGCACTCATTTTCTTTGCATTCCTGCCCTCTCTCGCAGTCGCAGAAGATGGAGTTGCTTTAGCGCCACTCAGCGAGCGACTCGTAGCTCTATTTGGAAGACTCCACCCTACACTTGTTCACTTTCCGATCTGCCTCTTAATTGTTACCGCTGCCCTTGAGATGTTCTCACTAGCTCGCCGCAAGTCAGAGATCCACCGCATCGGTCTCTCTGCTTTGGTATGGAGCGCAGCTTGTGCATTTGTGGCCACGCTCGCTGGTCTTGCTAACGCGGCACATCAAGAGTTTTTGGGTGAGTCGGCCGAATTTTTCTCGATCCACCTCTGGGGCGGACTGATAGTCACAACGCTAGCCATCCTCGGCAGCCTCGTGGGTCTAGGCTCTTTTAAAATTAAACCCCGAGCGCAGCTTGCTGTTTATCGCTCTCTTACCATCAGCAACGCTCTTCTGATGAGTTTTATGGCCCACTACGGAGGGTTACTCGTTCACGGCGCAGACTACTTCGAGGAACCACTATCCCTTACCTCCCAAGCGACGACGTCAGAGGGTGGCATGGCGAGCCTTAAACGCTCTGCGCTGAACAAGAAGTCCAGCAGCCTAGCCGTCATCCCACCTCCATCGCGTCGCAAGATAAGTTTTGAAAAAGATATCGAACCGATCCTAAAAGAGAACTGCGCGAAATGTCACGATGACGGAAAATCAAAGGGCGACTACCGCATCGACAACCGAGAGCTCTTTATTAAAGGCGGAAAAGATGGTCCTGCCGCAGTACCGGGCGACAGCCACGCTAGTTACGTCGTTAAACTCATATCTGGCGTTGAGCCCAAAAAGACAATGCCGAGCAAGGGTCGTCGCTTAACGGATGAAGAGATCGGCGTTATCCGCGCCTGGATCGATCAAGGAATGACATGGGGCGCTGTGGTACGAAAAAATGTACTTACTCCCAAGAAATCCACAGCCCCCCGTCGCCCGTCGGTTCCTGAGACAGGCGAATCCTCACTCGACAATCCGGTTGATGCCTTTATCGCAACGTCTTGGTCCAAGAACGCGTCCACACAAGCCCTCTCTCTAAATAAAACCATAAGTGACGCCACCTTCGCACGACGAGTTTATTTCGATCTTCACGGCACAACGCCATCACGGCAAGACACAGAACGTTTTGTATCGAACACCTCGCCCACTAAGAGACGCGACCTCATACGCTCTCTGTTAAGTGACCGCAAAGCGTTCGCCTCTCACTGGTTAACGTGGTGGAACGACATGCTACGCAACGATTACTCTGGCCCTGGATTCCTTCACGGGGGGCGCCAAGACAACTCCCCCTGGATCTACGCTGCGCTGTACAACAACCTCCCCTACAACACCTTTGTGCACCAGCTCATCGCTCCCAGTCGCGAAAACGACGGCTTCATCAAGGGTGTTAAATGGTGGCAAGCTGGTAACGTAACAGCCAACGAAGAGACCGGTATGCAGGCAGCCCAAAACGTCGGGCAGCTTTTTATGGGGATTAACCTCAAGTGCGCATCGTGCCACAACAGCTTCACTGATGAATGGAAGCTACGCGAGACCTACGCATTCGCAAATGCATTTGCGCAGAAACCGCTTGGGGTGCACGAGTGCAACGTGCCAACTGGCGAAACTATGCAACCTGGTTTCCTCTACCCTGAGATTGGGGTAATTGATGGTGGTAGCTCTCGGAAGCGTCGTTCACAGGCCGCTACGCTCGTAACCAGCGACCAAAACGGGCGCTTTGCGAGAACCTTTGTAAATCGTATATGGCAACGGCTTTTTGGTGCTGGAATAATTGAGCCGCTTGATGAAATGGATCAGCCGGGCTGGAACGAGGACCTCCTCGATTGGCTAGCAAGCGAATTCGTGGCTCAAAAGTACGACATCAACGAACTATTAGAGTTGCTGATGACTTCGCGCAGCTATCAACTACCGTCTGTTGGGGCGACTGAAAAGATAACTAAGCCATACACCTTCACCGGACCACACGTGCGCAGAAAGAACGCTGAAGAGCTTTTGGATGGAGTTTCTAAAGCGTTTAATGTCGTACCCGCAGCGCTCTCATCTGACGTAGAACGTGCGCTGGCCGTGACCATTCTCAACACAAAGCTTACCGATGCCGCAACGAGACAGAGCGACTCGATCCTCTTTCGTAGCGGCGAAGTCAAACCTAATGGCGCAGCCGTGCCAATCGATGTTCGCCTCAACCCACAAGACACTAGTGTGTGGCTCGTAGTCTTACGACGCTTTGAGAAGATGAGTGAGCTGGAGAGGCAGCGACAACAATTTGACCAGATCCAAAAGCAAGATAGTGGACTCCTAGAGCTTGAAGTAAGTTCATCTCAAACTCAGCGAGATAAGCAGAGCCAGCGAGTTAAAGGGCTGAAGAAGAATGCTCTAAAAGAACCTGAAGAGGAGAATTATACAGCAATCTTTGACACGCTCCGCTTCCAGGTAGGCGCCAAGAACCTTCCGCTGCTTTCTATCGACTCAACACCTCAGGTTTTGGAGGATAAACCCGTTGAGACTGCAACCACCGAAGGTGTGAACGCAAACAAGCCAAAGAGCTACGCTACAGTAGAACGGGACGCGATAAAAACTCGGGCCTTTACTGCCATCAGGATTAACACAGGCGACTGGAAACCATCACGCCTTACGGGTCGGGTGCTTTCAGTCAGCCCGCAACAGGACACAGAGCACGCTGTCGAGTTTCTGGTGGTACGCGATCTCGACCTACGCTCTGTATTTTTAGAATCTCGCCCTTCACTTCTTAACCTGGGGCGTCCCCGTCGAGAGCAGATCACCACTCGTCGCTCAACGAGCGCCTCTACCATGCAGGTGTTAGAACTCTCTACCGGAGAGGGCTTAACAGATCTGGTCCACAAGGCGGCCGATGTTGTGATGACTTCCAATAAGCTTCAGAAGCCTCAAGTAGAGGTCCCGCTTCGCATGGCAGCAACGTCGGCATTTAGTCGGCTACTCGGGCGAGAGCCTCACACCAAAGAGCTTGAAGTTCTACGGTCTACTTTCGGCGCTACCATTAATCGCGCTGAAGCTGAAGATATCATCTGGAGCATCTGTATATTACCGGAATTCCAGCTCATAACCTAAAGGCCTACATCGATTACACACAAAGGGTATCAATCATGAGTACATCGACGAAGAAACCTCAGATAACCTTCTCTGATACGATGCACGCTAGCCTCTACGGGCGTCAGTGGAGCCGTAGAGACTTTCTTAAGGCAGCGGCAGCTACAACGCTGACCACCCTAGCTTCGGGGTTCCCGCGCCTCTCGCTCGGTTCCGAAGAGAAAAAAGAGGCACTCAGACCGACAGCGGACTCTGTAATCTTACTCTGGATGGCCGGTGGAATGGCGCATACTGAGACGTTCGATCCGAAGACAATTGCCCCTGATTATCGGGGCAAGCGCCAGTACACCGTCATGTCCACATTTCCCCAGATCGACACGGCAGTGGACAATATCAAATTTTGCAGTGGCCTCGAACAGATTGCCCGGGTAATGGACCGCGGAACCCTGATACGCTCCTTTTCGCCCCCAGATCTCGGACACATCCTACACTCGCGCCATCAGTACCACTGGCATACCGGTTACGTTCCGCCACAGACGGTCGACGTACCTCACATCGGATCTATGGTAGCTCGCACCCTTGGGTCACGATCACCCGATATGCCTGCATTTATTCACATCGGTCAACGACTCGATATCGATGGCGCAGCAGAGGTACAGGCCTTCCTTACGCCCGGGTTTCTTGGCGGGGAGCATGCCCCGCTCCTCATAGTAAATCCTGAGACGGCTATCGAGGCTATCAGACCAGCAGGCGGCGTATCGATGGATAGATTTCGCAACCGCAACGCTCTTGTAAATAAACTTCTTGCTTCATCTCCTGTTGGAGAATACGGCAGCGATTTCCAGCGCGAGTCACTTAAAATTTCGCTACAGAAGAGTTTCGACCTAGTGAACTCACCAAAAGCAAAGGCTTTCGATCTCTCACGTGAACCCAAAGAGGTGTTTGATGAATACAACACCAGCCGTTTCGGTCGAGGATGTCTCCTTGCGCGCAATTTGGTTGAGGCTGGGGCTCGCTTCGTTGAGGTAACAACCGAACATGTACCGTTTGGAAATTGGGATACGCACGACAACGGTCATAAGCGCACCGTAGAGATGAAGCGGTGGATAGACGCACCAATTGCGCGCCTTATCCGAGATCTTGAGGAGCGCGGGCTACTTGAACGCACCCTAGTTATCGTGGCTAGCGAGTTCAGCCGGATTGCCATGAAAGAAGGCGAGCACCACGACCCAAAAAACAAGAATCTGATTATTCACAAAGTAGGACAATGGGGGCTGCACGCCCACTTCACCCGCGCTGGAAGTGTGCTGATGTTCGGCGGCGGTATTAAGAAGGGACTCCTGTACGGCAAAACTGCTGATGAGGTCCCAAATCAGACTATTGAAAACCCGGTTGAGTTAGCTGACCTCCACGCAACGATCTACCGCGCACTTGGAATACCTGCTGACCTGAGCTATGAGATCGAGAAGCGTCCCTTCTACGTGACTCAAGACGGGCTAGGTAAACCAGTTACGCAACTCTTTGCCTAGGGCGGCACATTTATCTATGAGCGCCAGCGCCTCACGAGCAATTATCTCTCCGTCGATTGACCCGTGGATTATAGGGGGGCTTTCTTTAGTAGTACTATCGATATTCCTTCTTGCAAGCTCACGCGTGCCTACAGAGCTGGTGGTTGGCAATTTCCTGATAGCCAATATCCTCATTAACGGCTCTCACTTCATGTCTTCGTATCACCTACTCTACTCGTCTCGCGAGTTTATCAGCCGCTACCGCTGGGCCTCGATCTACCTTCCAATGCTCCTGATTACAGTCGGCATTATTGGACTAGTACTAGTAGCAGCCCCCACTCCAAACGATGTGGTGATTCGCGCTTTGATGGTCACAGCCTCGGTATACCTCGCCCTACACTACACTGGACAGACGTGGGGGATGATGGCCTCTTTCGCTTACATACACGACATCCGCTTTACAAGTATTGAACGACGAATTTTTCGTGCCTGTTTGCGTACAATGGCAGCGTGGCACGTCGGCTGGGCTCTGGTGCACCTACCAAACGATTACACAGGCTCTTCCCTCATCCCCATCTTCAAGCAGGTTTTTAGCTCTCTACACGGGTTTGCCATCGTTTCTTTTATTGTCGGACTAGGGACTCTTATCTCTCTGTCAAAACGAATTCGGAGGATTCCTCCAGCATCCGTGCTTGTGCCCTTTGTGAGTATCTATGTCTGGTACGCTTTTTTGTGGGTTTTCCCTCAATCGCTCTTCTGGGTGCAGATCGCTCATGCGCTGCAATACCTGGCTTTTCCCGCGCGCGTAGAGCTCAATCGAGCTGACGTACTCTCTCAGTCTCACATAGACCGATGGCGACACGTGTTGAATTATAGCATTGCGATGGCAATCACCAGCACCATCGTTTTTTTCTTCATTGAGCGAAGCCTTACCACGCCAGGAGCTGGCTATGCGGCTTATTGGTTGGTTATTTCAGCCATAATCAATATCCATCACTATTTTATCGATGGATGCATCTGGCACATAAGCACCCCAGAGGTGCGGCGCGATCTCTTTGCGCACCTTGAAGAACGGTGATTATTACACCGCCCGGCAAGCATCACGAACCTGCACGACAAAATATTGATATCTTCTTCAGCAGCATGGTATTCAGTGCCGTAAACAGCCATGCAACACTCTGCGCGCCCATCAAAAATCAATCACTCGCTAGCGCCTTCTATTGATGCGCGCTTTGCTGCGCTGGAGCATGCACTAGAACATGAAGAAGCGACGCAGATTCTTGGCATCCTCGAGCCCTTAAAGGATCTCTTAGCGACAAACAAACTTGAACAGCTACACCTTCTTATCGCAGCCGAACAAGTCCTTAGCAATTCTCCAACCAACACAGAGCAGCGAGAAGATCTCTTACTTGGTCTCATCAATCGACTACAGGTATTGGGGTACGAGGATCTCCTCATGACGACATTCGATCGCATGTCCGGGCTTCTGCGAGAACAGGGGAAATGTGATGCAGCGGAAGTGTGCGGTGCATGCTCAAGGCAGCTCCGCGCAGTGGTTTTTGGTGATTCTTTGGATGAGATACCACTCCCAAAAGCTGAAATTGCGAGCCCGTCGTCCCATACTGATAGAGATGGAGTAATACCGATACGATTCGAGGCCTTCAACGCTATTACCTCGCTCGGCACCTTACTCGAAGTGCGGCGGGCCCTACAGCGCGGCCGCGAATATTTCGAAGACGAGAAGTGGCAGGCTGCGAAGGGGGCGTTTACGACTGCCGCCGCTCTTATCGATACCCCCAAAGCAACCGTTAAAGACGGAGTTCTCCTTCAGGCCGAGGCCGAGATGTTCTTGTCTGCCTGTTACCTAAAAACCTTTGAGCCTGAAATGGCTATTCCGTACGCTCGCCACGCTGTAGGAATATACTCGACAGATGGGGGTCACAAAACACAGGCAAACTACAGATTTGCCTTAGAAACTCTTGAACAAGCCCTCTCTGTGGGACCAGAAAACTTCGGAGAGCTAGAAGAGATACGAAAAATCATTGCCTCACTCGAAGAGTAACGCAACCCATCGTTTTCTCAGCACAAAGCTACCCATAAGGGCCGCAGGCTAGTCATCGGAGCGCCTTTTTAGCTCCAATCCGTAAAAAATCCGCTTATACACTCCGAATACCGGGTCATGTTTGGGAAAACAGCTACTGTTATCTTAGCTCTGATGTTTTTTTCTCTCTGCGCACCCACGCTGTCACATGGGCTTGAAGATAGGAGCGAGTCACTACAGCAAGACCCCGGAAAAGAGAGCACCGAAGCTCGGGTTGAGTTGACTCGTTCCGAAGGAAAGTTGAGGAAGGAGCAGAACTTATTTCTGACAACTTCAACGGAACCTGTCAAAGAGCAGCAACACACCAACTCTTTTCTCCAAGACCAACTAGAACAAAAATCTCCTGTCTACCTGTGGGTACCGGGGCGCGGAGCCGTTGGTGTCGGAGTTACAATGTCCTGGTAGCATCGTGAGCCGTCCATTGATGCAACTCCAAAACTGCACAGCTTAATATTTAGGCTCTTCGTGGAATCGAGTGGGTAACACTCGGTATTATACGGACTTGAGCGTGCTTGTGCACGCTTACGTCCAACGTCTACGTTAACGATCCCGTGAAAGCTGAGCTTCTTCCTGGCGATTATGACGAGCACATGAGTGCAGATGGCGGTCCAAAGGTGAACGTATACCGCGGTCCCTGACGTAGAATGCCCCAGGCTCTAACTGCAGGGCACGGGACCAGCTAAGCTCGCCTGACAGAGGATCGTTGTCGGCATCTCGGCAGCCGCTTATTTCGCTCGCCCGATACTGCGGGGATACTTTAAAATCCCTCTCCGTATCAGCGATCGAAATAAGCGGTAGTGGCATCTGTGCTGTGCGAGCGGGATTTTCACGGTAAAAATATTTTCAAAAACTCTTGACGCGAAAAAACGCACTCCGAAATTGATGAGCAGTGGTTGCTCTTAGATTGCTTAGTTGAACGAAGTAAAATCGATATAGCCAAGCGTTAGTCGCTCAAGACACCTCGCGAATCAAAAAGTGCGCGAAAGGGTCCTCTGTGAGCCTTATACGAGGTGGAAAAAACGTAGGTTAGACTCTCGTTGCGGTTTCAAAAATTGCTTAGTGGAGTGAGATCTATGCACGCAGCTATCGAAGTATTTATCAATGCCAATTCAAAGGAGCGCCGAGCGATCGCAGAGGTTGTAAAGAGCCTTATACCAATTATGGATGAGAAGCTGTATGTGCAGGAGGGCTACTCCTCGCTATTTGCTTTTCTAACAGAGCGGTGTCGTTACTCTGAAGCCTCAGCATATCGCCGGATCGCAGCAGCCCGTGTCGTAAAACTCAAGCCAGAGAGCTTAGAGATGTTAGAGACGGGCAAGTTAACGTTGTGTTCAATGGCTGAGATGTCCAAGATAATCAATCAAGAAAACGCTGCTAGTCTCTTAGAGCAAACTCAAGGACTCTCAAAGCGTAAGACCGAGGCGTTGGTCGCAAAGCAGCTTCCACCAGCGAAGGTAAAGCGTGAGACTATTCGAAAAGTTGCTGTAACCCCATTACTTCCACCAGTGAAGACAGACAATCCAACGGGGTCATTATTTGATCAGCCACAAAGCCGTATTGAGCCAGAGCTGCCAAAGGCTCCAGAGCCTCAACTTCCACCAGTGGTAGTGACCAGCTATTCGTTCCTTGGTGACCAAGAGTTCGACGATCTTGTAAAACAGGTTGTTGTTCGCACGGGTCGTAAGTCCCTAGTTGAGATCCTAAAGACGACAATGCGGTCATATCTGAAAGAAAAGGCCCCTAAAACCGAGCAGATGCGTCCATTTAACGTAGGGGGCCGATATATTCCTAAACATGTCCGTCAAAGGGTAATCGAACGGGATGAAGGGCAATGCTGCTTCGTATCTGAGAATGGTATGCGTTGTACGAGTAAAGCAGGCTTACAGATCGATCATATCGCTCCGTTTGCAAAAGGGGGATTAACAGAGCTATCAAATCTTAGAACCTTGTGTCCTGCGCACAATCTTTACGAGGCCGAGAGAGCTTTCGGGCGAGAGAAGATTCACTTCCACCAGCGGAATAAGGAGAGACGCGTCGATCGAAATTAATGAATTCTTACTAAGCGATCGCTGCCACTACCGCTTATTTCGATTGCCGATACGGAGTGGGATTTTAAAGTGTCCCCGCAGTATCGGGCGAGCGAAATAAGCGGCTGCCGAGATATCGACAACGATTCTCTGTCAGGCGAGCTTAGCTGGTCCCGCGCCC
>JBIKKT010000084.1:0-7877 GCA_044360195.1 Bdellovibrionota bacterium
GCTTGGTGTTCTTGCTTATCCGGATTAGTATTCGCACGCCAAGCCGAATCAAGCTCAGCGCTTGAGATGCGGAGCTCCGTTGCAAAGGTGTAATACACATCAAGACCGATTGACGCATCGCTATACCGGGCAAGAGGACGGAGAGCTGTGATGTGAGCAGGCTCTATGCCGAACTCCTCTTTCAGCTCTACCTTGAGAAGGAAGTCTGCCATAGTGTGTTTGCCTTGCAGGATCTCATCGGTAAGCTTCAATGCCCCAGCAGGAATATGAAAGATATTTCGAGCCGTTAATCCTCCGCGCAGTCCAAGTATGATCTCCCCGCGCGGATGCCTTTCTGAGGGGGCGGTAACCACCACTCCGCCGACCGAGATGTTTTTAACGGGGATATCGTACCCGCTCCTTCTTAACTGTGTTTCTATGCTATGTCGTGGGGCTATCTTGACGAGCACCGAATCCCGGGCGACCGTGATATCACTCTCGTGAGCTGCACATTCGTTCCACCAGGGAATACATGCGCCCGTGATAAATGTTTCAGGTAAACCCAGCGCCCTGAAGGCGGCACCGGTCGACGGATGCTGCAAATAGCAAGACCGCACTGCGGCTGCTACCGTAGGATCATACGTGTTCATCGTGGTCAAATTCTTTGAGTAATACGCCTTACGAACCTCAGCATCGACTCGCTTCATGTAATCTTCAGCACCACTAAAGTCCATCGGCTGTCCATGTAAGCCGATTCTATCAGAGGTATAGACGTGGCGGAGATCAGCTATTGAATAGCCTGTGAGGTTTAGCACGGCCTCGTTAGGCGGAAAGAGAGAGTCCTGGATTGATAACCGAGGAAGCTGCCCCACCGATGGTAGAATTGTCCCGCTGTGGGATGGCCGTGGGATGAGTGGAGGTTCACGCATGGCCGATTATACCCGCCTCCTTCACTCTTAGTCATCACTATTATCGCCGAACGATTTGGTCCCATCGAGGTCGCAGGTCAAGAGAAAGACACCTGGGGGCCACGGATAGCCCTGGGAGTTTCCAGCGTTATGGAGTAAGGGTCGGGGCTATTAAGTACGCATCGAATACACTCATATGAACAAAGCACATCTGCATCTGGTAGTTAATAATCTTAATCTCTTTTCTCGCACCCTTTAAACATCTACTTCGCTAGCACTCCCCTCCTCTTTTTAGGAAAAACTGCTAACGACCCGGTTCGCTTCACGAATACCTGACAGATACGCGCCGTGCACCGTTCCCGGATAGGTACGGTGAGTCGCTTCACCAGCAAAGAAGACGCGGCCGTTAATCGGTCGCGCGAGCGCATCGTAGTATTCGGTCTTCGCGCCTACCGAAATGTAGGAATACGAGCCGTAACTATACGGGTCGGAGCTCCACCGTGTCTGCATCACAGCCTCGGGCTCAGGAACCGAATTTCCAAAGATCTTTCTAAACGAAGCCATGGTGGACGCGCTAATAGTGGAGAGATCGAGCTGCTCTAACCGTCGAGCCTGAGCACCCGCCGTAAACCCAAATAAGATCGGAACCCCCACAGCTTGGTCTAATGTGTAATATTCCGGAATCTGGGTAGACGAACGCGCTCCAACGTTACCGATAAATCCAACGCTGTCTTCTCTCGTCTGCCAAAAAGCGGTCGGAAACTTTAAGTACGTCTTATCAAGCACACCCATCCGAAGCTTAGAGATCGCTGTCTTTTTTGCAGACGGAAGACCAGGCGAGAACTCTATTTCCCCCCGTTTTAGAACACCAAGAGGGAGGGTTATGACAACCCTATCCGCGTCAAAGACTCCGGACGCAGTAGTGACACGAACCCCTGATGAGGACCAGGCAACGCCTCTTACCAACTGACTGAAGCGGATATCAAGCCCCTGAGCCAGTCCCTCAATCAGGCTCATATATCCAGGTTTCAGAAGAAGGTCCGAGCCACCGAACGCCTCGTCTTGGTCGAAGTACTTCAGGGACACCTGATTGAGATCCGCACCAAACTCTATGCCGAGCTCTGACCTGACTAAAAAATTTACCATGTCGCCGATAGCTGCCCCTCGCCGCTGTCGAATTCGTTTGAGAAGCGAGCCACTGACACTTCCTATCGATCTATCCTGACTAAGCCCGTCCTGAATCGCCAACAACCGCCTAACAAGAATTTCGTACTCCCTTCGCGCTTGAGCCACCACCGACATTGAAATTGACGCGCCCGCGGCATTCACATACACATCCTCTGCGCGATCCGTGTCGTACGTTGCGACCCCGTATCGATTCGCCAAGGCCACAAGAGGATTCCCCTTTGAGCCATGAATAAAGGACGCTCCGAGGTCGACCGGAGCTCCGAATGACGAATCGGTTCTAATACGTCCGCCGGCGACGTCACGAGCCTCCAACACCGTCACCGAGTATCCCCGATCAGTAAGCGTTCGCGCGGCCGACACACCAGCCATGCCAGCACCAAGAACCAGAACCCGCTCGCCCTGCCCAAACGCTTCTACAGCAGTGCAAACCCGAGCACCAAGCAGGAGCGCCCCAGCAGAATAAAGAAATTGTCGCCGACTAAAGCCTGAACTCATTTGTCCTCTATAAATCTGGGGACGGATACGCCTTTTTACTCTATACAGAAGTAGCACCCTTGACCATATTGACGAAAGTCAACCGGAGGCAGGATGTTCATTAGATTCGTTACCCCATGGCTACTCGGCCTTAGCACAATCGCTGCTACAATCTGGTCTCACGCTGCAGAGCCGAACTGCACTCAAAACCGCCTCGACGGCACAAGGCCTCCCAAAACCCAGTTCGTGATATATCCCGCACATAAAGTTGTCCCCTTTTATCAGTAGCAGAGCAACAATGGCTACTGCGGTGAAGTCTCTATGATCCAGGCAGGACTAAACCATGGCCAGTGGATGTCTCAGTTCAACGCTCGGCTGGTTTGTGGAACGGGCTTATTGCAGTCAGGGCCTCGTGGATGGTGCAAAGCCCACCACAATCAGCCCCATCACAACGCCCAGCTTCTACTAGAAACTCCCGGAACAGCGGTATAACCCTTACCTACTACCGCGACCTCTTACTCAGCAGATTGGTCAGCTCCAACGCACGTTGTGCATTCATGAGCGAAAGGATCTGCCCCATACGCTTCTCTGGCATGCGCTCAATCAAGGAGAGACACACCTGCATATCAAGCTGCTCAAGCAGGTGCGCTGCCTCAGGTGGATTCATAGATCCGTATACATTCGCAAGTTGGTCAAGCTGTCCGCTGCGTTGCTTATCGCCCTTCTGGCGTTCAATCTTTAAGCGTTCGGTTAGCTCTTTGAGCTCAGTTAATCGAGCTGCAATATCACGGTCGCGATTAACAAGTTCAAGCTCGCGTTGCTCGATACGAGCACTGCGCTCCTCTAACTCCGCTCGACGATGGTCAAGCGCTGTGAGAACCTTAACCTCTTCCTTGCTCCACTGCGGACCGGTGTTAACTTGGGGAGCGATAGTCGCCAAAGCTTCTGCACGCTCGACCTCAACGATTCCTGACGCTGCCAAAGCAGACAATGCTATCTTTGCGCAACAGAATAGAGAAACCACAGCTACCGCTCCAGCTGCTCCCTGCGGGGTGCGGCCTGTTGTACGGGAGAAGACTGAGGTTTGTGGCAATACACCACCACTACGCGCCCGAGGCGCAGGACGTCCCGGTGCCTGAGGAGGAGGCAGTGGCTTGCCGTTCAAACCACTCTTAATCGCATTTGCAATCTCTTTGGCAACTTTAGCGTTGGCGCCTGTTGAGGACGACCCCACGGACTGCGCCTGCGCCACCGCAGCAGGCACCGGTTGACCGCGCTTCGCCATCATCTGGGTCATCGCTTTATGAAGGTCGTCGTAAAGTTCGCGCGCTTCCTCGCGGCTCAGTTTTTTCTCTGCCATAAGTATTACTAACCACTCTTATCTTTTTTACCGTGCCGTTGAACCGTCAACTCATCAAGCTCAGCGCCTTGCTCCTTCAGCCCGGCCTCTGTATGTTCGATGAGACGCGTCTCTTTTAGCTTCTCCATCGTCTTTACATCCTTGCTTGCAGCGACGTACTTCTCTTTCGCCTCTTCAGCTTCCGCTTCAGCCTTCTCGACCACGCCTTCTTGTTGCTTGGTCGCTTCCTTGACGCGGGCCTGGTATTCTCCTACCAGCAGAAGCTCTGATGCAGAATATGTGCCACCCTCCTCCATACGTTCCCGGAGGAATTCAGCCTGTAAATTCTGTAAGATACGTTGCTCCTCGTCGCGCGCAGCGTTCTTTGCGACAAGTTCTTGACGCGCCTCGTCACACACCCGTTCACGAACATCAAGAACCCGTTGCAAGCGAAACTTAAAGCGCTTCATACTCCTCTACTTTCCCCCACCCTTACTGAGGTACCGAAGACGCTACGGGTGCATTGATGACACCTTGCAGCGCTTCCCAACTCTCTTGAATTGAGCTGGGCGAGTCTGCATCTTGTCTAAGAAATGAGTTCACACTATCGATGCGAGCTACTGCGTTATCAACTCGCGGATTTTGACCTTGCTTATACGCCCCGATCGTAATCAGGTCCTCAGCGTCTTGGTAAGCCGCAAGGACATCGCGCAATTTGGATGCTACGCCGATAAGCTCCTTGGGGACGATATCAGACATTACACGGGATATACTCTGCAGCACATCGATAGCCGGGAAGTGGCCCTTATGAGCAAGCTTTCGACTCAACACCACGTGCCCATCGAGAATACCTCGAACGGTATCTGCAACGGGTTCGTTCATGTCATCGCCCTCAACGAGCACGGTATAGAGCCCAGTAATACTTCCCGTACCCTCACACGTTCCTGCCCGCTCAAGTAGCTTGGGTAAGAGGGAGAATACTGAAGGTGTATAACCACGAGTACTCGGTGGCTCTCCCACTGCGAGCCCCACCTCACGCTGAGCCATCGCAAGACGAGTGACGGAATCGACCATCAACACTACCTTTTTCCCCTGGTCGCGAAAAAATTCAGCGATTGAGGTGGCAAGAAATGCTGCACGAATTCGGAGCAATGCGGACTGATTGCCGGTTGCCACCACGACAACAGAACGCGCTAATCCCTCAGGGCCAAGGTCGCGCTCGATAAACTCACGAACCTCGCGGCCTCGTTCACCGACGAGAGCTATCACGTTGACCTCGCTCTGAGAGTGCTTAGCTACCATGCCCAGCAGCGTTGATTTCCCCACTCCTGATCCGGCCATTATGCCTACACGCTGCCCCTCGCCAACGGTTAGCAGGCTATTCATGGCTCTTACGCCGAGATCAAAGCAATCGGTAATGCGCCTCCGAGTTACAGGGTTTGGGGGGTCCCGGTAGAGTGGAACTACAACATCCATGGGAGGGAGAGGCTTCCCATCTATTGGTTGCCCTAGAGCGTCAATTACCCTACCGAGAAGTGCCTCTGAGGCGTACACATTTGCATTACCCTCAACTGCTGTAATGGTAGATCCCGGCGCAACGCCCTGCACATCGCCAAAGGGCATCAGCAACACCTTGTCGCTACGAAACCCAACCACCTGGGCAGAGATCTGCTGGAGGCCGGATTTGATTGTAACATTTGACCCGATCGGAACGGCAGGTCCCGTACCCTCTATTATCAACCCCGTCATATCGGTCACCATGCCACGCAACTCATAGTTGCTGACCTGGTTAAGCGCTAAGGCGGCCCGCTCGAAAACTCCCTCCATATCCCTACTTTACCTTAACAACCTGATCGGCGATGCGCTGCCATGCACGACTAATGTCATAGTCTACCTGACCTGATGAGCTTTCAACGATGCAGCCCGCCTTGACGGTATCATCAGCCTGGAAGCTCCACGATCCATCGTATTGTTTAAACTCTTTGCTCAACTTTACCATATTAAAAAACTCCAGGTCCTGCGGGCTCACTCGAACTGTTTTGATACTCGATCCGCCAGTGAGCTTAAGAGCCTCCCGCACAATCTCAAGGATGTATTCAGGGTTTACATCCACTATCGTTCCAACCAGCTTTTCGGAAATCGCAACCGCCAGCGAGACTGCCTGTTGCTCTATACCCTCGAGGCTTTCGTTTAATTGGTTGCCGATATCACGCAGAACCTCACCGTATCGCTCCTCTAGAGCACGCATCTTCTCATCAAATTCAGCTTGAGCTGCTTGCCGCCCCTCCTCTCGAGCACTCTCCCGTGCCTCCTCAACAGCCTGCTCAATAACCTGTTGCTGACGAGCGGCCTCCTCCTCGGGAGATACCTCTGGCGCTCGCGAACGCCGCCGCTCGGCAGGTACACCGGCGCCCATAGGAACATGCGGCCGGGTATCGCCCTCCTGAGCACCGAGGCGACCACCGTAGTCAGAAAACATCTTATCGACCTGATCTCCGTCGGCAGATGCTGTGCGAAACTGCATCGGCTCGAAGAAGTCCTGGTTAAGGAACTCTCCAACTATCCGCCATGAGCTATCCTCGTAAGGGGTTGGACGGAAGCTCTCAACGGTGTGAGTCGACCCGCCATCGCTACCTGTGCTGCTATCTTCACTCATGTTTTCCCTCAGATTGATCGTGGAATCGCACTACACTAGATCCGGCCGTCATTTAGCCAGTAACGGATGAGAAGCGCTGCCTGCTGCGGATTCTCCTTCACAAGACGTGAGTTCTCAGCCATCAACTCACCTAACTGCTCAAGATCAACTGCCGGCTCAAACTCAGGAATTACAGCCTTTGAACGCTCAGCATCAAGCTCAGCCTCAAGCTCTTGAATACCAGTTGGCAGGAGGCGCGACAGATCAACTTCAGCCTCAGTTGGTGTAATCAAGAACTTCACCATCGGCCTTAAGAGCACAAACACGAAGAGCAGGAGCGCAAGTATCGGCATCGCCATCGACCCAATACGGAAAACCATATTCATCTGTTCAGCTTTAGCCAGCTCTTCCTTTAAGCTCTCATCAGGTTGAAAGAACGGCACGTTTTCAACGGTTACCACATCGCCACGGGTACTGTCGTAACCAACTGCTGACTTAACGATTCCTTCAACTTGTGCGAGCATCTCTTGCGAAATCGGCACGAAATTTTTCTTAGCCTTGGCTCCGCCCTTAGCGTCGACAGATGCCTCACCGTCGCCGTTCAATCCATCAACCAATACAGCAGCAGAGAGACGAACTAACTTGCCTCTAGCTTGCGAGGTCTTCGTAACTGCTCGGGAAACTTCAAAGTTCTTTACATTCTCACGACGCGCACTCTGCTCCGTGGTAGCGTCCGGCGGAGCAAGGAGCTTAGGATCATTTGTCAGATTGGCTTGCGCACCCGCAACACCACCCTTACCAGCAGCTCCGCCACTTCCTTCCTCGATACTGCGTTCAGAACGCAAAACCTTACCACCTGGGTCGAAACTCTCTTCCTCGCGTTCATTAGCAGAGAAGTCGATATCAGCTGTCACGCGGGCAACCACCTTCCCTGGGCCAAGCACCTTAGCAAGCATCGCTTCAATCCGTTGCGCATACCCCTTCTCTACCTCACGGGCGTACTGCAAACGGGTCGCATCAGCGCCAAGCTCCTCGCCATCTTCGTCCTTCGGCGTTAACAGATTGCCGTAGACGTCGATGATGGTCACGTTCTCAGGCTTTAGACCCTCAACGCCGCTCGCCACAAAGTTTGCGATTCCACGGATGCGCTTCTTGTCGAGCTCTCCACCTGGCCGCAGCTTAAGTAAAACAGAGGCACCAGGCTCCTGCGCCTGCTTAGCAAAGATTGTTTTCTCCGGTTGAGAGATGTGAACACGCGCTGAAAGCACGGCATCAAGGGACATAATTGTTCGTTCTAGCTCACCCTGTAATGCTCGCTGCTTTTTGACCATCTCACCCATGGTGGTGGTGGTCA
>JBIKKT010000085.1:0-7869 GCA_044360195.1 Bdellovibrionota bacterium
CAGTACGAGAGCGTACGCTCATGGCTGCCTAAACAACAAAACTATGACCATGAGGATGGTAGGTTATAGAGAGTTTCAAATGTTCGTTTCCAGCTGAGGCGCTACACCCTTTCTTTTAATGTGAGGCATATCGGATACAAGAAAATATGCGTCTCCTCCCTCGACTCGTACCATAACAGTACTGGCTTAAAGTTATAGGTTTAATTCATACATTTTGATTAAGTTTGTTCGTAAAACAAGAACATCAGGACCTACGCTGTGTAGTAGTGAGCTTCAACTGAAGCACTACTAAAGAAAAATAATTTCTAATCTCAGATCAAAGTATGAACTCAGTAGCAACAGTTTCAAATCCTACGTTTACGACCCATGAAAATTCGTCAGCGCGCCCCCATCAAGTTGAGGCTGTTATAAACTCAGCAGAGTATGTGCGCTCTCAGTGGCAGGCCCATGCGGGAACTCCTAGGCAGGGGGAGGAGGATGTACGTTTTCATCTCGTGAGCACTTGTGGCTCTGGAAAAACCAGAATGATAGAGGAGCTCCATCGAATACTCGGAGGGAAGTCTCTCACCATGGTGCCCACGCTTGCTCTTGCATCACAAGTGATCGAAGAGTTTGCGCCAGAAGAAAGTAGTGCTCCTCGATGGAAAAATACCATATTAGTAGCAAGTGAGTATGAACGGAACGAGGCTAAAAAAGATGGTTCTCTTTTAGCAGTAGAAAAGAATTCACAAAACGTATTTGTAAGCACCGATATCGATGACATTTGCCGAGCTATCAGAGACATCCCTGCAGATGAACCTCTACACATAGTGTGTACGTATCAATCTGGACAAACTCTCGCTGAAGCTATTCATAAGCTACCAGAGAAATTTATTTTCGACTCAATTGCCTGTGATGAAGGACACGTAACCGCAGGAAGTAATAAAGAGCTTTTTTCTACCGTACTAGATCATGAGAGACTTCCCGGTAGATCTCGATTCTTCATTACAGCTACGCCTGTAATAATAGAGAGGGCTACTGACGACACAGGCAGTGCAAAAGTGTACTCAATGGATGACCCTGCATTATACGGGCCTCGGTTATTTACTCTCACGTTTCCAGATGCGGTCAATTTAGGGTTAGTCTCTGATTTTAAGGTTCTCGTCGTAGGTGTTGACATATCGACAAGAGATGAGATCGCGCCTGAGCAACGTAGAACGTTGGCATTACGTGCTCTTCTAGAAGCGAGAAAAGAACACAACATTGGTCACGCAATATCGTTTCATGCGGATACCACTCTCGCGGAACAAGCATGCCAGGAATTTGAACGTCAAATAGCGGAGATGAATCTAAAGGATATAGGCGTAAAGAGTATTACAGGTTACCAACCTTCCTCTGAAAGAAGAGAGACTATGAGATGGTTCAAGGAGCAAGACCACACCTCTCTTAGAGTTTTGACAAATTGTCGCTGCCTTGGAGTAGGGGTGAATATCCCTTTCTTAGAAGCAATAGTCTTTGCTGATCCAATTGGCTCTGAGATAGCAATCACACAATATTGTGGAAGAGTCTGTAGAATGAGCCCTGGCAAAGAGGCAGGACTGATAATAATTCCTGTCGCTTTAGATATGAAAGGCGACGTAGACAATGAGCTTGCTCGCTCTGAATACAGAAAAGTGTGGAAAATGCTCTGCGCACTTCGAGATGTTAGGGTAGGGCCAGACGTAGTTCAAAGAGCTCATAAAACAAACAATGAGGACTCTTTAGAAAACCTCCCGCCTGAATTAGATGTTCAGTATCTTGGTTTCCAGTCGTTACCAAAAAACCTAGTAGAATCAATAAAATTGCAGATAGCTCTTGGAGATACAGAGCCCGTTATCCCCTCAAGATATGAAGAATACGTTCATACACAGACAGTGAATTACCTTAAACGTTACAATGCACTTCCTACAACTTCATCGGGTAGAACTCTGGATGGTCACGCGAATTGGCATTCAATACATGGAAAGCTCGCCGCGGAATATGGCTATAAAAATGGTTTAACAGACTTCACTACGCAGCAGGTTCGTCAATCTTGGGAGGTCTTTGAGGCTTATGTTATTGGTCAGTGTAAAGAATACATTACAAAAAACAGACGCATCCCAGGTGATACTGCCGGGAAAACACCTGATAAGAGATTCACTTTCGCGAGTCTTAATTATATTGCAGAGAAATTGTCCAAAGAAAGTACTGGCCGTCCTGGTTCAATAAAAACCATTATGGATAAGAACCACAGCGAAATTCGTAATCACTTCGCTGAAGTGTGGAAAGCCTATTATGACCAACAGATTCTAGCATACTTTAAGCGCTATCATACTGTGCCCGGTGAGAGATCAGGAAGAACTCTGGATGGGGCTCTGAGCTGGAAATCTGTACTTTCAAATTTAGGACGCGGGACTGTCGGAGAGCCTATTTCTATGGGCGACTATATAGAGACTCGATTAAAGATCCCGGTCCAAAATGAGCTTCATCGCTTCGCAGTAAAAGAGCTTGCTGAATATGCCTTTGCGCGACTGAAAGAGGGCGCGACGCACCTACGGCCTGGAGGAAATTCTCTCGAAAAAACTAGTGATGGAACACTAAGTATGTGTGCTCTGTATACTAGAATCTACAGCGGTGAAATGACTGGTGCTCCGATTAAATTTACTGAATATTGGGAAAAATACATTCAATCAGAATTTGCTGCACTCGCAATACCCTGGTTAAAGTCACAAGTGAGCGCACACCACGCGCACACAGGGAGAGCAGCTGGTGTAAATAGTGGACTGGTGCCCGATGGAAATATTAGTTTTAAAAGCTTAGACCAGCGAATAACAAATGGAATGCTTGGAAATACAGTAAAATCACTTGCTGACTTCACAAGGCAATATTGCTCTGAGAGTTAAACCAAATTTTATTCATACGCAGTTGAGTTTACATTTGCGCAAAATGAAATTTGTCAAGGCTCCCTTTCTTTGAACACTCATTCTTAAATTAGTAGTGCCGGCTGTTCCTCCGGTGTCAGTCCTTTAGCTGACAGGTTTCTTTTTCCAATTGATCGGCAGGAGGCTGACGGCAGTATCGTCTGAACGAACGTTAAGTCTTACGAGCACGTCTGAGAGCCACTCCCACGGATTAACCTTGTTGAGCCGACAGGTTCTAAGGAGCGAGTAAAGCACGGCAGCGCGACGCGCCCCCTCATGAGAGCCAGCGAAGTAGTAGTTCTTTCTCCCGATAGCGATGTACTTCATCTGTCGCTCTATGGAGTTGTTATCAAGGAATAAGGGAATAAGGGGACGCTACCTTTTTACCTTCCCGCTATATGAAAGCGATAAATGGTAGCGTCCCCTTTTTCCTGAATCTTTGTTTCTCTCATAGGGGACTACGGCGGGGATACCTGTCGGTGGGAGAACGGATGCGAAATTTATAGACAGTTCATACAACTAGTTAGACTTCCATTGTGAAATAGCTCTTGGCAGGACATTTTATCTAGATATACTATCCCCACATGTCACTTTTTAGCAGATTTCTACAACTACCTGATCTAACCCAACAAAACGTGTTCCTTTGGGGTCCTCGTAAGGTTGGAAAAAGTAGTTGGATAAGAACCAACCTTCCAAATACTGTGCATATCGACCTCCTTAAAAGTGACGTGCTGTCCGAATATGCAAGCAAGCCCTCACTTCTGAGAGAGCGATACCAGGCACCACCAGGGTCAGCCCCGCATCCCCCTATCGTAATAGACGAGGTCCAGAAATGCCCGGCGCTCCTTGATGAGGTGCACTGGCTCATTGAAAACACCCCTCGCCGCTTCCTGCTTACCGGCTCAAGCGCTCGCAAGTTACGACGCGAGCATGCCAACCTGCTCGGCGGTCGCGCATGGCGGAGAGAAATGCGCCCTCTCACAAGCACCGAGATACACAACGGACCGGGGGAGCCGTTCGATGTTCATCGTGCCGTTATTCATGGACTAATCCCATCCCACTATCTCTCCAGTACCCACAAGGAAGAGCTACGAGGCTATGTCTCTGACTACCTCATAGAGGAGATCGCAAATGAGGGAACCGTTCGAAACCTCCCAGCGTTCTCCGATTTTCTTCGAGTTGCAAGCATTACCAATGCCGAACTCCTGAATTATACCAATGTCGCGCGTGAAGTTGGCGTTTCCGCAAAAGTTGTTCGTGGATACTTTCAAATCCTTGAAGACACCCTGCTTGGATTCCGAGTAGCGCCATGGTCAAAAAGCAAACACAGGCGCATGGTGGAAACTGAGAAGTTCTACCTCTTTGATGTAGGTGTCTGCAATTACCTCGCTCGACGGGCGCCACTTTTTGGAACCCCTGAATTCGGCAAGAGCTTTGAACACTTCATTCTTATGGAGCTCTTGGCATATCGCTCTTACCGAGCTCCGGAGATGGAGATCAGATTCTGGAGAACATCGAATCAGCAAGAGGTCGACTTTATCATCAACGATAAAGAGATGGCGCTTGAGATCAAAGCCTCACAGAGAACCGACCTCGTCGATTGCAAACACTTAACAACCCTGAGAGAGGACGGGCCTATAAAGCATCGGATCCTTATCTCTTTCGACCTGGCTCCAAAAACATTTCACGATGCTTTTGGCACTATTCACGTTCTACCGTGGCAGGACTTTTTGGCAAAGCTCTGGCAGGGAGAGTTCTTCTAACCCGCCACTACAGTTCAGCTACTTACAAAAAAGCGATCGATCTTCTCAGCAATTACCTAGTTCACTGATACAACTCGGAACTTAATTGATTTTACTATTCTTTATATAGTACCATAGTGGTATATTATATGATCCACTACTACCTACCATTTAGTCGTCTTCAAAAGCTCAGAGCTCTCTCAGAGCGACACCTTGCGGACGCAGGGCAGCTCTCGCGCGGTGCCGTCCGGCAATTACTGCATCCTGCGAGGATGGGTAATGTCACCGTAAACTCAATCGAGCATCTGGCGCAGGTATTCGACCGCGACGTTGAAGTCCTAGTCAGTGGCCTCGATATCTTCTCGGATTGCTCCACAGTTGCCACAGCATTTAAAGTTCAACGCGATGGATTCGACTCGTGGAAAACTCACCTGTTCGACTTAGTAGATGAGTATAGGCGAACAGCTGACGGGCGCTTAGTAATTCTCCCGCCACCTTCGTTCTCTGATAAGCGAATAAGGGCTCTTCTCGCCTCGACCGTTCGCACGCTGTGTGAGGAGCTTGGGGTATCCACTCCGCGATGGGCCACGCTGAGATACTTCATCCCGACGCCATGGTTTGTCTCAGGCATGAATTCACTCAAGGCAAGCACACTCTTAGAATCGCCACTACACTTTAGGGCCAATAATATCTTCGTTCACTCCAATTTTTTATCACGAGTGTAGTATGCTTACCAAAGAACGTATTCAAGACTTACTTAAACAACTAAATACTCTTTTGGCTGAGCGAGGTGAACTGGGGGAAATAGGAATTGTTGGTGGTGCAGTCATGTGCCTTGTATATAACGCTCGCGTAGCCACAAGAGATGTCGATGCGATCTTCGAGCCAGCTTCAGTTATTCGCGAACTTGCGGCACGAATCGCCGCCACTGAATCGATTCCTCCAGATTGGCTTAATGATGCCGCCAAAGGCTTTATCTTGCCTGGATTTGAGCGACATGAGGTTCTGAGCCTATCAAATTTAAGGGTGTGGGCACCCGAACCGCGCTATATGCTTGCAATGAAGTGCATTAGCGCTCGGTGGGATACGTCAGATAGAGATGATGTAATCTTTCTGATAAAGCTGCTCAACCTAGAAAAGCCCCAAGCAGTCTTTAACATCATCGAATCATACTATCCGCATGACAAAATCCCTCCAAAGACTCAGTTTTTGATCGAGGAGTTACTTGAGGACTAAGAATAACAATTAATCTTCTCACAATCCTGTTGACAATCCTGTACCGGGGCTACTCAAAAACACCTCACTCAGCGGCTAACGAGCTGAAGCGTGGCAGTTCGACAATCTTCCGGAATAAGGGGACGCTACCTTTTTATCCTCCCGCTAGATGAGGGCGATAAATGGTAGCGTCCCCTTTTTCCAGGCACACATATAGTCGCGAGAGACTAAGGAGCGCTGAACTCCAAACCCTAGGTAGAACTTCCTTCACGCCCGAACAACTCTATGAGAAGATCCCCCCATGCCAGAAACCGCCATCCCTCAATCAAGCCAACGAACCGCTCCTCTACCATTGAGTACCGACCTCCGATTTGCTCAGTCATCGGCAATGAGCGATATCCTCAGAGCACTCGCGCACTCCCAACGCATAGTGGTCACAAGCCACGCCAACCCCGACCCGGACGCCTACGCATCATCTGTAGCCCTCGCTGTGGGATTGAGAAAGCTCGGCAAAGATGTCGTATGCGTCAACCATTCCGGACTTCTCCCGCACCTCGCTTACCTTCCCCTCGTTTCGGAGGTGCGTACAGATTCACCACTCTCACACCCCGACCTCTTAGTCGTCACCGATTGCGCCGCCCTGCCCCTAATCGGTCGAGAGATAAACGAACTCTGCTCCACGCCCCCGCCGATAATGAATCTCGATCACCACCATCTCTCAAACAAAGGGTACGGCACCTACAACCTCGTAAGCCCAGAGGTCTCATGCGCATCGGAGCTTGCGTATATTATCCTCCGAGGTCTTGGGGTCGAGATCGATTCCGATCTGGCAACGCTGCTCCTCGCCGGTATCTACAACGACACCCTTTCACTCCAGAAGTTAGTCAGCTCCCCCGAAACCCTTCAGGTGGTCAAGGAGCTCCTCGCATGTGGAGGAAACCTTGAGCGATTCGTCGACACCATGTACCGAGAGAACTCAATTGAGCTCTTAAGGCTTAAAGGTGAGATCTTCTCGCAGATTACCACCCGTTGTCAGGGACGGTACCTACCGATCGTACTCGACCTAGCGGCACTCGCTCAGCGCAATCTTACGGAGCACGATCTCGCTCCCCTCAAGAACCTTCCTATGGAGGTCTCTGGTGTCGTTATCGGCGCTGTGATTCGAGTAGATGGAGATCTGTGCAAAGTGAGTCTCCGCTCAAAGGGAACATTCGACGTGAGAGCTATCGCTGAGCAGTTCTCCGGGCAAGGACACCTCAACGCTTCGGGATTCGCGTATCAAGGATCGGTTACGGAGCTGCTTCCCCGGTTGGAGGAGGCAGTACAGGGGAAAATGGTAGCGCCCCTGTCTTTGGCGCTTGAGTAGCCCCCGCTTTACTAGCTCCGATGACCTCTATCCACTGAACCAAACCAATAAGAACAGATAGTTATACGCATACTCTGGAAGCATCACCTCCCACCCTTTTGAATACCATACCACCTGATTAGCGTAAGGATCTCATCCCCGATATAATCAGGGATCTATGGAACGTATCGTTTCAAAAGACAGTACTCGCTATGCGAGGCGGTGGCTAAAAAGGAATGTCTGTCAGTCATGACTTTCTGACTTTCCCCAAAGCTGCCTTCAATAAACGACTTTGCTTCCTGACTCTTTCGACTGGTGCATGTGTCCACGCAGACTGAGATAGAGAGTATCTTCGGCAAAAGGTAAGAATCCATCGCCATACCCAATCGGTACTGTCACAACTCGGGTATCCTCGGGCGCTGTCCAGCGGTGACAGTCGGGGGATCGAGTGGTCAAACAGCCGTTAAACATGCTTTCCAAGCTATGACCTCTCCCCCCCTCCTGAATCCTTATCCCCACTCCTTGCCACAACCAGCAGCCCTAAATCCCCGAATCAGCCTGCATGCTCAGGCGCTACACGTGGGAGAAGGCAAAAGAGAAACTCCAACACTACAGGAGAAGAACACCGGAAGCCTCGGTGCTCTACCAG
>JBIKKT010000009.1:0-77200 GCA_044360195.1 Bdellovibrionota bacterium
GATATATGGATTAGGATCTCCTGAGATGTGCCTTTTCGCACTTGACCACTGATACTCCTCGGGTCGCACTACCATACCAGCCCGCACTGGATTTTCTGCTACATAACGCAGAGCATTCAAAGAGTGCGTAGAGTCGAGTGGCGCTGAAAAGAAGCGCTCTTGCCAATTAAGTCCGGTGCGCTTGAATCGATAATTGAGGTGCTGTGAGTAACGCATATGGAGTGGCTTGAGAGCTTTTGCAAGCCCCGTCTCATCCGACGGGATGAGGAGAAGGTGTGTATGATTAGTCATCAAGCAATAAGAGACGATGAAAACCCTAGCCTGCATCGTGTAATGAACAAGCTGCTCAAGGAAGAAATATCGGTCCTCATCATCGAAGAAGACCTTGGCTCGATGGTTACCTCGCTGCGTAACGTGATGGAGAAGTTTGCGCACTACGACCCGGGCAGCTCTTGGCATGCTGCTTTAATCGACGGTTGAGATGGATGGATAGTTGCGGGCAACCGCAGGTAAGTGTGGCGAAAAGAAAAAGGGTAGCGTCGCCTTTTCTTATTAACACCACAAATAGCTTGCTTTACTTTTCGCGGCGATATCCAAAGTAAGCTTATGTTAAACTGAGCGGGCACAGTCTGCAAGGTGCGAATGAACACCTACTTCTGAGTATTTTGCTGTGTCGAAAAATGGGCTGTAAAGCACTAACCACTACATACGCTCAAGCGGCCTCATTCCCAGAAGCTTCAGAGCGATAGTAAGCACTGAGCGCGCTGCTACAAAAAGTGTCAGCCGAGCACAGGCCACCTCACGGTCAGCCTCCCCAAGAATTCGCAGCGTTAAATACGCTCGCGAAATCGCCTTAGCTACATCGAGAGCATAGTTACATAGGTTGCACGGCTCATAGTCCTGCTCAATCTTCTTTAACACCGCCGGGAAGCGAGACAGCAACGTTGCCAACTCCCATGCCTCTGCTTCCTGCAACTTCGAGCCACACCCTGAAACATCTGGGACAATCCCTTGCGCCCGAGCTTTCTCTTCCATGCTGTAGAGCCGCGCAACAGCGTAGAGCAGGTATGGGCCAGTGTCGCCCTTAAAGTTAAGTGCCTCTTCCCAATTAAAATGGAACTCTTTGATGTTAGTACGACACAGGTAGTTAAAATAAACCGCCCCAATTCCCACCGACTCCGCAACCTGCTCGCTATCAATTCCCTCAGGACGTTTTGACACCTCTGAATTGTATTGATCAAGAGCACGGTCGTGAGCATCCGTGAGAAGCGCATCGAGCGAGACATCTGCCGAGTCAGTCTTCATCTTACGAGTGCTTATCCCTGGCACGTTACCGAACGGGATGTGGCAGACTTTAGCTGCGACTGGGTGCTGCAAGCGCTCAAGGATCGCCTTCAGCTGCTTGAAGTGCAGCGTTTGCGGTGCGCCAACAACGTAGAGGATCTTGTCTGGATGATACGTTTTCTCGCGGTAATCAGCGGTAATCAAGTCTCGCGTAAGGTACAAGGTTCTTCCGTCTTCCGTCAGAAGTCGCGAAAAACCGAGCGGCTCACCGAGATCTACTCCAAGCGCACCGCGGGAGGATTCAAGTATTCCACTCTCATGCAGAGTCTTCTTACATTCATCAAAGAACTGAAAGTAAAAAGACTCACCAGCCCACGAGTCAAACTCAATACCCATGCGCGCGTAGGTCTTTCGATAGTACGCTTCAGAAACTTTCAGGTTCCACTGCCAAAACTCGGTAGCTTCAGAGTCCCCAGCCTCAAGCCTTTTAAAATACTCGCGCGCCATCTCATTTACGTTTGGCTTGTCGAGATCTTGGCCCGCCTCTTGCGACTTGCGCAGCATGTTAGCTTCAACATAACGCTCAACCAGAGCGTTCATGTCCTCGCCTGGCTTTCCCCATATCTGACACCCTGCATACACGAAGCCAAACTGCGTTCCCCAATCACCAAGGTGGTTTACAGAAATGGTTTTATATCCGAGGTGTTTAAAAATATTGTAAAGCGAGAAACCTACAATCGTGGCTCGGAGGTGACCGATGTGAAAGGGCTTGGAGATATTGGGGCCGGAGTAGTCAATAACAACTGTACCACTTGCGGCTCTACCTCCGAATTTTTCACCGTCTGAAAATACCTCGCTGACAATTCGCGTAATCTCTGCCGGCCGATCCAGAAAGAAGTTAAGGTAGGGCCCAACCGGCTCGAGCTTTGAAAAACCACTCGGTAGACTCAGGGTCTCTGCCAACTTCTTTGCGCACTCAGGCGGAGCCATGCCCCACTCTTTGGCCAGCAAGAAGCACGGGAAGGCTAGGTCGCCGTTTTTAATATCCTTGGTGAGTGCGATGTTTTTTTCGATTACCTCAACTGAGAGGTTACAGACCGCACTAATGGCTTGGGCAAGGGTACTCTTCATATACGACGATTCTCTATAAGTGTCGTTAACGTGTAGCAAAAAAAGGGGGCTGGGGGAAGGAAGGCTCTTTTCAACGGGTTACTATGATAGGCTGTTACCCCTTTAGCCTAGTAAGATTCTGCCAAAATGTATCCGGTTGCCGCTCCACCACCGTGTGCGTTTGGGGAGATACCTATGATTCGTCTAACATTTTGTGCATTTGCGACCGTGCCCGGATACTTAAGGAAAGACTGTGATCAGCAAAGGGCTATCTTCAGGCCAACTGTGCCGCTCGTCATATCGACGCCACGCTATGTCCTCTATTGTGTCAACTGACTTGCTTCCCAAAGAGTTTGAAAATGCAACTCGTCCAAAGATTGACCCAGCGTCTCCGAACTGACGGTCTCTCGCGTTCACTTGGTGCACTCGTCAGATACGGCAGGGACCACATACGCGCATGGGATGATTTTACCTTCGATCAGCGATACGGAACCCAAACGGCAAGCGTTGGCTCAGTGAAGGTCAAATACAACGACCTCTTGGGGCCCTATGCTGCTGATAATCAGGGACATCAGCCCATTCAAGGGGCTGTTTTTCGACGAATCGTGAGCGACCTTAAAGAGATTGTCGTCCCCTCCCAGTTTGCGTTTATTGATCTCGGCAGTGGACGAGGCCGAGCCGTGCTGATGGCGGCAGAGAGTGGATTCCAAAGCGCCATCGGTATTGAGTTCTCAAGACAGTTGCACTCATGCGCCGAGGACAACGCACGAGCCTTTCGTTTGCGGTCAAGTAGCGCTTCCGCAATCGACTTCCGTTTGATGGATGCAACCGAGTTCTCGTTTCCAGACAAAAATATTGTGTGTTTTCTATACAATCCATTTGGGCCAATAGTCATGAATATCGTGTTGAGTAATATACGAACTTTTCTCGATAATCACTCACGACGCTTCTACTTGGTGTATCGAAACCCGGTACTAGCTCCCGATATTGAAGACTGGGGCTTCCTGCAACCGGCCCTGAAACGCCGCAGCCATATCATTTATCGGGCTGTGTTACCCAGGACCACGCTTCCATTATCTGCAAGCTCACTGGCCTACCCAACTGACCAACATGATTTTCGCTGCCATGCGACTTATCAACATCACGACAAAAAAATTCTGCCTGATTCAAAGGGTCAAAATGTTCACCTAAAACCGTTGACGCGAGGATTCATTTCGCGCACTCGCGCAACGGTATCGAGAAGAATGGCGCTAAAAGCAGCTCCTAGGAAGACGGGGTCAACGCATTATCAAAGTGGTTTTTTAACGGAACCCCTGATAGTTATGGATAGTGCGAAGCCCTAACCATCAGTCGCTCTCGCTAAAAAATAGGCTTCCACGTGAGCCTGCTCGCACTGATTTCGGGGGGGGTATGAGGTAAGTTGTTAATCCACTCAATTGTTTTCCCCATCGGTCATATTTTCTTGCCAAACGTTGATTGCTTTGTGTAGCCTAACCAACATGAACAGAGGGTTGTTCCCAGGTATCCCCACAGGGCCAGAGGTAGTAACCTTTTATAAGACAACCGATCAAGGTGCCGTACCCGTAAACAAGGTAGTAAACCCTTCAGGTGACCCCGATCGCTACCTTAGAGAACTCAAACCCCCGGTTAAACACGAGTTGCTATCAAAATATAAAGTAAGACAGCTCGGAAACGATCGATCGTTTGAAATCACGTTCTCCAGCGACAACTCTCCTAGCGCCTGCTTAAAAGATGTGAACGACGGTGACACCTATCATAATAGAACTCCCATAATAACGCCGAGAACCTTACAGCAACTTGGCTCTGGCATGCCCTCGTCCGCTTTCCGTGAACCGACTACATTCAGGGTCGCTCTCTACCTACCCGATAGTGTTTCCAACTCACCCCGAAATGCTGAGCGTCTCATCAGGTTCAACGGACTTGATGCCCCCAGTCTGCAAGTCCTCACGGCTGCCTGCGCTGCTGTGATGAGCGCGTTTGACCGAAACCGAATTCCTGCAGGATCCCGTATCATCGCCTCGGACGGTTGGGTTGAAATCACTAATAAGGGCCAGCTCGATGCTTACTTTGGACGGAGCTTATGGAGCACAAAAGAAAAAGGGACTAAGGTAGTTGCCTCGGCGCTTATCCCCGACGGCCAAGAACGAATCGTATGCCACCGTCCAGAGGGGTTTGATTGGTTACGATTTTATTTTAGCTGACTATCAAGCTCTGATCTGACTTCCACTCTGCATATCGCAAGAGCAAGCACTGCAACACATATTTTCGACCTCCGCGCGATTCTGCTTGGCAGATAAACACAACATGGAGCCATCTGATTCCTACCGTCGCTCATGGTCGATATAAGGAACTAGAGGATAAACCCGTCGATTGATTCGGCAGTCATTGATCAGGCACTATGCTACCATGCCCCCTCCACAACAAACGCCCACACACCCATCCCACCCTGCCGGGCTCCCCTACATAATCGGCAACGAGGCGGCAGAGCGGTTTAGCTACTACGGAATGAAGAGCATCCTGGTCGTAGTCATGACGACCACCCTGCTGAATTCATATGGTGCTCCAGCGCCGATGTCAGAAGACGATGCCATGTTCTGGTTCCATACCTTTACGATGGGGAACTATCTATTTCCCCTTCTGGGCGCATTACTCTCAGATACCGTATGGGGAAAGTATCGAACGATAATGAGGCTTTCAGTCGTCTACTGCTTGGGGCATCTCGCCCTAGCCCTTGATGAAACCAGGCTTGGGCTGGCGGTCGGATTAACTCTGATTGCAATCGGCTCGGGCGGAATAAAACCGTGCGTCTCAGCACACCTCGGAGACCAGTACCACCACCATAGGGGCTCATCTTCGCTAACTGAGGGCTTTAGCCTTTTTTATCTCGCAATTAATCTCGGCGCTTTCTTTTCATCTCTTGCTATCCCATGGGCCTATGCACAATACGGCTCGCGGTTTGCCTTCGCGATACCCGGGGTGATAATGGGCGTGGCGACCCTTGTGTTTTGGATCGGTCGCAATCGCTACGTGACACTACCTCCAACACCGTGGCGAACATACAGCAGGGAGATCTACAGCGGCTCAAAACGCTCTCAACTTACTAACTTAGCGCTGCTTTTTATCCTGATATCTATCTTCTGGTCGCTATTCGATCAGACCTCGTCATCGTGGGTGTTTCAAGCCGAGCACATGGACCGGCACCTTGAACTGCCGCTGTTTGGAAGCGTTGAACTACTCTCAGCGCAACTGCAAGCGATAAACCCGCTTCTCATCTTGGTATTCACTCCACTCTTTGCATGGGGCTTCTACCCGTGGCTAGCTCGCAGGGGGCTACTATCTGCAAAAAGCAAGGTTACAACAGGTCTATTCCTCGCCTCAGCTTCATTTATAACGATTGCCATCGCCCAAGAACTTCTGTCACGCGGAGCGACCGTTTCGATCTCATGGCAGATAGTAGCCTACATTTTACTAACCGCCGCCGAAGTGTTGGTGTCTGTAACAACTCTTGAGATGGCCTACACATCAGCGCCAAAAGTTAGCAAATCTTTTTCGACTTCGTTCTATCTCCTCTCTGTTGCACTTGGTAACGGTTTTACTGCTCTGTGCAGCGGGTATCTATCACCCCTCATAGGCTCACCCTCTAGTAGCTCATACTTTCTCTTCTTTGCGATCCTACCCATTCTCGTTGCGCTCCCAACATTCGTTCTGTGCTCTGGAGTTGAAGAGAGGAACATTCCCGAGAGGAGCGCGACTGTTTAGCCCGAAGATGGAATAATTCGCACTGTTGCTACCGCAGATCAGCTAGTTAAAGAGCATTCAATCTTCTCACCGCGTATAAAATGGTCAGGGATGCCAGAATGCGGTAAATAAGGGTCATATTCGCCGCATATTTTGCAGCGATTAACCTTGACCTTGAGGCAATTAAGCCCCATCATCGTAGATAACGCGGTGATTTGTATGTGGATTCATGAACATAAGAGCTGGCCACACTTTATCTGGGATGCAAAAGCTCTTGCCTCCAAACTAGCTGATGTACGCCATCGCCAAGGACGCTTACTTGGACGCATGGAAGGACTTGGCTTTGATCTAAAGCAGCAAGCCAGCCTCAGCACACTGACGAACGACGTGGTTAAGTCCTCTGCCATCGAGGGTGAGAACCTCAGCCTTGAAGAGGTTCGCTCGTCCATTGCTCGCAGGTTAGGTATCGATATCGCTGGCCTAATTCCGCCAAGCCGCAACGTTGAAGGAATCGTCGAGATCATGCTGGATGCAACACAGCAATTTTCCAAGCCGCTCACGAAAGAGCGCTTGTTTGACTGGCATGCCGCGCTGTTTCCGACAGGACGAAGTGGCATCCAGAAAATCTCTGTTGGCGGATGGCGGCCTATCAATGCAGGACCCATGCAGGTTATTTCTGGTCCTATCGGCAAAGAAAAGATTCACTTTGAGGCCCCGACAGCAGATCGTCTCGAAAATGAAATGGAGATGTTTCTCTCCTGGTTTGGTATCAGTGATGATATTGACCCGGTCATTCGAGCAGGAATTGCTCACCTTTGGTTTGTTACTATTCATCCATTCGAAGATGGTAATGGTAGGATCGCCAGAGCTATCGGAGATATGGCGCTCGCTCGTGCTGATGGCACGCGGGACCGCTTTTACAGCCTATCATCCCAAATCGAAGCAGAGCGGAGGGATTATTACCATCAGCTCGAAAAGCAGCAGCATACAACGCCTGAAATCACTGAGTGGCTATCATGGTTTTTGGATTGCCTCAGTCGTTCGATCACTAGCGCTGACACTACCCTTGGTCATGTTTTCTTCAAAGCTACGCTCTGGGGAAAAATTAACCACAAGCCAATTAACGAGCGCCAGCGACTGATTATTAACCGTATGCTTGAAGATGATTTTAAAGGCTTTATGAACACCTCGAAATACGCCAAGCTGACTAAGTGTTCGAATGATACTGCTCTGCGTGATATTCAGGAACTGAAAGCGAACGGTATCTTTATTCAAAACCCCGGTGGCGGACGCAGCACAAGCTACAGATTGCCGGATAGAGAAGAGGCGTAATTACACACCAAGAAAAGCTATTGACTCCGAATATCATGAGACATTCCGCGACCAGACACACCCTCCAATGAACACTACCTCATCCCCCAAACTGGAATCACTTCTCAAGGAGCACTTTGGCTTTGACTCCTTTCGCCCACTTCAGAAAGAAATCATTGAGACCACCCTGGCTGGCAAAGATGCACTCGCGCTTCTTCCAACAGGTGGCGGAAAATCTCTCTGCTACCAAGTTCCTGCTATCTCACGAACTGGTCTAACTCTTGTAGTCTCACCGCTTATAGCGCTGATGAAAGATCAAGTAGACGGGCTACTCGAAAATGGAATTAACGCCTGCTATCTGAATTCTTTACTCTCTGAAGAGGACTCAAAGGCCGTATGGAGACGACTCTACCGTGGCGAAATGAAGCTCCTCTACCTGTCGCCGGAACGCCTAGTGCTCGAAGGAATGTTTGAAACGCTCGCTGCGCTCAATCTAGAATTCATCGCGGTTGATGAGGCGCACTGCATCTCCGCTTGGGGACACGACTTCAGGCCTGAATACCGGGCCCTCAAAGCGTTGCGAGAACGGTTTCCAGGCGTGCCAGTGCTTGCGCTGACAGCATCAGCGACAGAACGCGTGCGCGAAGACATTCTTGAAATGTTAGGAATGGAAGATGCAGCCACCTTTGTGGCAAGCTTTAATCGCCCAAATCTCTCCTATCGCATCATTCCGCGCCTTACCCCGATCAAACAGATCCTAGAGATACTCTCTGAACATCGCGGAGAGAGCGGCATTATTTACTGCTTAAGTAGGGCTAAAACTGAGGCGGTCGCGGAAGAGCTCGTCGAAAATGGGATTCGAGCTGAAGCCTACCATGCCGGACTATCAACGAAGGAACGGGCCGGCAGACAGGAGAGATTCTCTCGTGATGAAACAGATGTGATGGTTGCAACAATCGCTTTCGGTATGGGGATAGATAAGCCTGATGTGCGCTTTGTCATTCATCACGACCTTCCAAAAAACATCGAGAGCTACTACCAAGAGACCGGACGCGCCGGACGCGATGGATTGCCCAGCGAGTGCGTAATGCTCTTTAGCTCAGGCGATGCGGCGAAGCTGAGAAACTTTATCGACCAAGCCTCCGATGAAACCGAAAAGGAGGTTGCCAGTAGGCAACTTACGCAGCTTCTCCAGTTTGCAGAGAGCTCGCAGTGCAGACGGGTCGCTCTGCTTCGTTACTTTGGCGAAACCTACCGCGACAAAGCAGGAGAACCAACCTACAGCTGCGGCGCATGCGACAACTGCCTCACCCCACGAGAGCAGGTCGATGCAACAGAGATAACTCAGAAGATGCTCTCATGCGTACTTAGGGTATCGAAGCACAGTGGTTTTTCTGTCGGACTACCGCACATCGTCGACGTATTACTGGGTGCGTCGACAGAGAAGATCAAACGATTTCATCACGACTCCCTATCAACATACGGAATCGGAAAGGGTCGCACGAAGGCTCAGTGGCTCTACTATGGCCGCGAACTTATTTCTTCTGGTTTCCTCTCAATCGATCATCAGCGCTTCAACGTGGTGGAAGTCACGCCGCTCGGTATGCGAACATTAAAAGAGAACCAACCAGTCAAGCTACGTGCGCCTCTGGCATCTTCGACTCTCGGCGAGGAAAAGCGACGCCAACAGAAGAAATCTCTTGGTGCAATCGAATTTGACAGCGCCATATTTGACAAGTTACGCCAGTGGCGTACCGGTGTAGCGCGTACTAAAGGCCTCCCAGCGTATATGATCTTTAGCGATGCCACTCTGCAAGCGATTGCTAGCTCTAAGCCTTCAAGTCTCGACTCTCTTAGCCGCGTGTCAGGAATCGGTGAAAAGAAATTAGCGCTATACGGAGAGGAAGTTCTGACGGTACTGCACACGGCGAGATAAACCCCCCGAGCTTACTACCCGCCATGAAACTTTTAGCATCCCAAATGCTTACACCATGTTGAGCTCAGCACAAAACTTCGACAGAGGAAGAACTCTTATACGTTCCTGCTTCATTTCGTAATCTTTATCACCCAAGTGTATCTGATAGAAAATAGGGATCGGGGTCCGTTCTGCGATGGCTTGAAAGCAGCTTGCCTGGATAATTTTATAGTTAACTACACATAATGGGTTGATTTTATCGTAGTTATAGGCGTATATTGCCTTGATATTTCACGACATACAACTTAAACGCAGTAAATTCATATGCTTACAATAGCAAGGCGAATTGATGGATACCTGAGGACGTGGAAGGAGTCAAAGTCGCGACAAGTGCTACTGCTTCGCGGTGCGCGTCAGGTCGGGAAGACCTACAGTGTACGACAACTCGCGAAAGGTTTTACGACGTCAATTGAAGTGAACTTTCTTGAAGCCCCTGAGGTCTCCCAGTTCTTTTCTACTGGCTCGCTAGCACCAGATAAAATTATAGAAAAGCTTGAGGTGTACTATGGAGTGTCCCTAAAAGCAGGGGAGAGTCTTCTGTTCCTTGATGAGATACAAGAGTGTCCTGAAGCACTCACCGCGCTCCGATTTTTTCAGGAGAAGCAGAGCTCGTTGCATGTCATTGCGGCGGGATCGCTTCTTGAGTTTTCTCTCTCAGAGATACCTTCGTTTGGTGTGGGGAGAATAGAATCTTTGTTTATGTACCCACTTTCATTTGAGGAGTTTTTAGGAGCCTTAGGACAACAGAAGCTCGCCCTTGCAATTCGTGGCGCCTCTCCGTTTAACCCGCTTGATTCAACGCTTCATGCAAAAGCAACGGATCTTTTTAAGACGTACACTATCATCGGAGGACTCCCGGCGATCGTGCAAAGTTATTGTGAAGATAGAGATATTAACCTTTGTATGTCGCAGATCGAAAGTATATTACTCAGCTACGAAGATGATTTCGCAAAGTATAAAACAAGGATTAGCCCACTTAAACTGCGGGAGACTTTACGTGCAGTGGCACAGCAGGCGGGCACAAAATTTGTTTATTCTCGTATTAATCCTGCGTCATCGAGCTCAGGGTACGACCAAGCACTTGGATTACTGCAGTTAGCCGGCCTGGTCTATAAAGTGCCGCGTTGTTCGGCTAATGGCATCCCCATTGGTGCAGAGATAGATGCGAAAAGCTTCAAAACTATACCATTTGATATAAGTATTTATCACCGGCTACTCGGTTTAAAGATTAGCGACATAGTGCTAGACAGTGAGGTTTCGTTTGTCAATCGTGGCGCGTTAGCAGAGGTGGCCTGTGGTACGGAGTTGATAGCGCACTCATCCCCCAGGCACCGACCCGAACTCTATTATTGGAGCCGTGAGCAACGAAGTAGCAATGCAGAGATCGATTATCTGATTCAACAAAACGACGCTCTGTTGCCGATCGAAGTAAAAGCAGGAACGAAGGGGAAGATGCAGAGCTTATATCTCTTTCTTACGGAAAAGAAAGGATCTCGAGGTGTGAGATGCTCCATGGAAAACTACACGCACTACAAAGCGCCACACGAAGTCGCTCAGGTAGAGGTAGTCCCGCTCTATGGAGTTGGGACGTATGCTCATCCGGAAGTAGCAGGTAGTTAGTACTAAGTACTATGGACGGTACTGCTCACGGCGAGATAAACCCCTGAACTTACTACCTCTGCTCATCTTCTAATGAGAAGCTCGGAGAGGACTGAATCAACAAGTCATTGTATACTGATAGAGGTAGGGAGTTCTTCACTTACATGATCTTCAAACTAGACAGGCGCAAAGCGGAATCAAAGTCAGCCGATCGCTCAGATGAACGGAAGCAATCGCAAGTCGATCAGCTTTTGCTTGAGAAGATGGCCAAGGCCCGCGCCGCTGACAAACTAGCAATCGAAGGGGCGCGCGAGCGTCTCTCGGGCGCCTTCCAAGATTTTCTTGGACAGCTTGATCAGATCTATAAGACCAAGGAAGCAGAGCAGCTCGCACGAACTGAAGCTAACTATGAGGTCTGGGCCTCATTTTACGAGCTTTTAAAGCAGAACTTCAAAGAGTTGTGGGCGTTTTTCGGCGTTGTACAGTCTGACGTACAGGGGTGGCACCGCACTTCCCCCTCCGGCAGCCCGCTCGGCTACGTACATATAAACAAGGAGGGGTACTCCTTCACTGCCGGCCTTGAACAGAACGAAAAGAAAGGAGCGCCTTTTCCAAAGAAGTGGCTCACCGTAACACTCGCTCACGCCACTGGTTATCTGAGTGGCATTGGCGACGAACGATTTTTAGGTCGAACGACACCTATTGATGAAAATCTCGTTGGACTTGCCCGCTGCTCTGCGATTAAAGGTGACAAACAAGAGCAGGCTTCAAAACTGCTTAAGGAACGCATCGATGATTTCCCAATAATCTTCACCTTAAGTAATGAGACCAAGGGCCAACACACTACCAAGGTTCCAATTTCTGCTCTTCAAAAGTTCACACTCGCTGAGATGTGCCAGCCTCTTATTGTTGCTCTTACACACGATGACATCGAGGGAGCGACCAAGCTGCTACCTTCCGAACAGCAGCTTAAGCTGCTGGGTAACAGCAAGTAATCCCCGCCTCGGTTAGTGAATAGTCTCGCTAACGAGAGCCTCCTCAGCATACAAACGCAACGTCTCTCGCAGCAAAGCAAACTCCTCGCCAGCGCAAATAATATCCATGAGCACATCTACCTGCTCATCAGAGAGGGCTGCTATTTTCTCGCTTACACAAACGTTATCGCTCTTCATAAAATTTACTCCTTAAACTACTTCGCGGTCGCTCTATACATTCGATCCGCGAACACCATTACTGTCACAACAACCAGTGTCGAAACCGTATACGGGTTGTGCCAAAATAGACAGATCGGGTTGTCACCGCTCAGTTTCAGAATTGTAAAAGTTTTGTATCTTTCGCTTAAAACGAACAACAAAGATGCCATCTTCCCCCACCAATCCACCTTTCAAGCGCCTCTTCGCCTCTATAAAACCTCCGCCCGATTGGATCCGTGGAGCTGCAAAGATTACGCAGCAGCTTGAAAAGATTTACGGCACTGCTGTTCGTTGGTCAGACCGCGAGTCGTATCATATAACCGTACGCTTCCTCGGTAACCTCTCCCCCCACATAGCTGACTCACTCATCGCCACGTGGCCTTCTCTTGGAGAAACAACACTCACTGCCCCAACATTTTTTCCCGAACCGTGCGGCTGCTTTCCCGAAAAGAAAGAGCCCGTGCGAATTATCTGGGCAGGGGCCCGAGCAAGTTTCGAATGGGACTCAGTCGTTGTCCACATCGACAAACACCTCGCAAGCCTGGGGATTGATTGTCGCAGCGATGTATCAATTCCTCACCTCACGTTAGGAAGAGTAAGAGACCCCCAACGCATTTTGGGCCTACGAGAAAAAGCCTCCTCGCTTTTTCTTCATGCAAAACCCTTTATCGGCACCGATATACAGCTCATTCTCTCTACACCCTCTCCTGGCGGTAGCACCTACACTCGTCTTTCGGCCTTCTCCCTCACACCACCCCAAAACCCCCCTTTCTGAGGAAGCCTCTCGCGCCTTATAGTAGCGCCATGAAAACCGTTCCACCCGTGAAAGATTTCATGACTAAAAACCCGCTAACAGTAGACCTGTTCGATACGGCGAGCTCTGCCGAGAAGCTGATGAGCTCAAAGGGCATTCACCACCTACCCGTCATGGACGGCAAAAAAGTGTACAGCATCATCTGCGACCGAGACATTACAATCGCTCGCCGCTCATACGAGCGCGGACTTTTTGATGGCAAGGTACTTGTAAAGGATATCTGCTTTAGCGAGCCGTTGACTTTCAAAGAGGATACACCGCTAAACGAGGTTGCACGGAAGATGATTCGAAAGAAGCAAGACGCCGCAATTATCGTTCGCGACAATGCGGTCCGCGGCATCTTTACGACCACCGACGCGTGCAAGTTTATATCAGAGATATTCGAAAGCGCTTCTGCTAAGAAAGGGCTCTTCGCTAAACTTTTCGGCTAACGAAGGTTTCTACTACCTCTAGCATAGTTGGAAACGCGACAACCTTATCACCGTACTTCTGTTCTGTTTGTGCCCGAAGCCCGGCGGCAAAATCTCGCAGGTAGCGCTCATAATGCGCCATATCAGGGCTTATATACTGCACAGCGTAGGTAAATCCTCCCTGCTCAAAGGCGTGCACCCGCAGCAGAGTTGCGCGAAGAAACATACCGGTGCTCAGAACCTCTGAGATATGCTCCCCCTTTAACCATGCAATCCAGTCATCGTGAACCTCCGCAGAAACGTTTACGGTGACGTTATAAAATACCTCGCTCACAACTCTCTCCCTCTATAAGAACTTATTACCTTGTAGACTTCTGGCTACCCTGCCACCGACGCCACTACTGTGCAGCCCGATTAACCGCACTCAACACTGCCTTAACAGTAGCCTTCTCGATACTCGAGTGAATTCCGACACCCCAGTTGGTCCGCCCTCCACTCGTCTCGATCTGGATGTAAGCGACCGCATCCGCGTCTGAGCCAGCGGTCCGCGCGTGCTCAACGTAATTAGCAATTCGGAATGCCCGAGATCCGTGATTTAATAGCGCGGCTCGACAAGCATCGATCGGACCGTTTCCACTCCCTTCAAGATCGATAACCTTTCCACTCACCCGAACCCGCAAGAGACAACGCACCGTATCGCTATCAGGAAAGTGCCCTATAGTTGAGAAGCTCACAAGCTCAAACGGGGTAGCTGGCTCCAGGTAGGTGCGCGAAAAGATACCCCACAGAACATCAGCTCCGATCTCATCCCCTGTGGAATCCGAAACCTTTTGAACAACCGCGCTAAACTCAGGGTGCATATCCTTCGGAAGGTGACAACCAAACTCCTGCTCCATAACGAAAGCAACGCCACCCTTTCCAGACTGACTGTTGATACGAATAATCCCCTCGAATTCACGTCCTATATCAGATGGCTCGATCGGAACGTAGGGAACTCCCCACACGCCACCCTTTTGAGACTCCATCACGCGCATACCCTTGCGAATTGCATCCTGATGAGAACCAGAAAAGGCTGTAAAAACGAGCTCTCCTACATATGGATGTCGCGGATAAAATCCCATCTCGGTGCACTGCTCAACGATATCCGCTATCTTTGGCACATTTCGCAGATCAAGTCGGGGATCAACGCCGTGTGCGTAGAGATTAAGCGCAACGGTTACGATATCCACATTCCCCGTGCGCTCACCGTTCCCAAACAACGTACCCTCAACTCGCTCACCCCCTGCAAGTAGGCCGAGCTCTGTTGCCGCAACGCCCGTCCCGCGGTCATTGTGCGTATGCAAGCTGAGCACTACAGAATCTCGTCGCGGGAGATTGCGCGAAAACCATTCGATCTGATCAGCGTACACGTTTGGCGTTGCCATCTCGACTGTAGCAGGAAGATTTATAATCATCTTGCGCTGCGGCGTTGGCTGCCAGGTCTCAACAACAGAAGCGCACACATCAAGCGCAACTGAGGGCTCGGTGCCAGTAAAGCTTTCTGGAGAATACTCTAAAACGACATCCGTTTCGGTCTTCGAGACATGCTCCTGAATCAGCCGCACACCCTGAACTGCCAACTCGCGAATCTGTGCTGGCTCCATACCAAACACCACTCGGCGCTGAAGCTCCGAGGTAGAGTTGTAGAGGTGCACTATCGCTCGCTTGTATCCGTGCAGACTTTCAAATGTTCGGGCAATAAGATGCTCTCGCGCCTGGACCAAAACTTGAGGAGTAACATCTTCCGGGATCAACCCCTGTTCATGAAGCGTGCGGGCGAACTGGAATTCTACCTCTGATGCGGAGGGAAATCCGATCTCTATCTCCTTGAAGCCAAGCTGCACGAGCAGCTTGAACAGCCGAAGCTTCTTTGGAATATCCATCGGCTTGACTAAAGCCTGATTTCCATCACGCAGATCAACGCTGCACCAAACCGGAGCCTGTGTTATGTGACGGTCCGGCCATGTTCGGTCAAGAAGTGGTGCCCGAAAAGTATCAGGATAGGGTCGATACTTTGATACATACGGCATCGTCGGGTGGGTGAGTTCTTTGCTGTCAGATGTCATACCTCTACAGTATAGTAGGGTCTGCCCGCTGGGGGAAGCGAGATGAGCCGTGGATCGGGTTTGCCGGAATAGCGCTCAGCGGCTTATACTGCTGCGAAAGCAAGCCCTATAATATTCTCGCATAGTGAGGACCCTATGAAGCTGCCCTTTATCCCAGTTTGCGTTCTGACTCTTACTCTCCTTGCACCGACTGCGGCGTTCTCGGAACCCATGGCTACTGCAGGTATTCACGTTACAGGGGAATGCCTCAAGAAAATCCCCCAAGATCGAGGTGCCGTTTCGATAGGAACTTCAACTCAAGCGCCAGGTGCGCAGCAAGCAGCAGAAGAGACAATTAAGGCACACGAAAAAATGAAAGCTGAAATTGCTCGATTGGGGCTTAAAGATTCTACGGCGACAACAGAGAGCTACACCGTAAATCAGGATTGTTCCTATGATGGCAGCAAGCATACATGCTCAGGATACAGAGCACGGCTTGCGACCCGATTTGAAACTTCGGAGATAGCTAAGATTGGGGAAGTTATCGCGGTTGCTTCAAAGCACGGCTCTCAAGAGGTATCTCAACTGCAAACATTCGTATCTCCGGAACTCCTAAAGAGCGAGCGGGAGGCCTGTCTTGAAGTGGCAACGAAGAACGCTAGCAGCAAGGCGCAAAAATTAGCAGCTGGCGCAGGAGTTCGCCTCGGCAAGCTACTTTCACTAAGCGAGGGCGACACCAAAGCAGAGCCAATCCACACACTTCGTCAGCAGAGAACGTTCGTAGCCGCTGAAGCAAACTCTATGGCGGAAGGTGCTCCATCGATAGAATCTAAGCCCCAAGAGCTTAACGTAGTAGTGCAAGCAACGTATGCTATTGAATAGCAATATCCCCAACGCTTTAAGGAGATCCAATGACAACTAACTCCGCGTGGACCCTCGACCACATCGGCATCGCCGTTACCGATCTCGATCAATCAATCGCTCACTATCAGAACCTCGCTCACACATCTGTCGTGCTTCGCGAGCGGCTCGATGCGCAGGGAGTGGAGCTTGTTTTCTTAAATACAGGTGGGACAAAGATTGAGCTACTAGCACCACTAAACGAACAGTCGAAGATCGCGCGCTTCCTCGCCAAGCGTGGGCCTGGGCTACACCACATCTGTTACCGAGTTAACGACATCCACGCGGAACTCAAACGTCTATCCGAGGCTGGATTTACCCTCATCGATACAACCCCCCGAGCAGGCGCAGCTGGAACTCAGATAGCCTTCCTAGCACCTCAATCGTGCCAGGGCACACTGACGGAACTATGCGAATACACTAAAGAAACCGCCTTGAAAGTGGCTTCCTCATGAGGTACGGCTAGCCCTTGGATCAGGGATTAGCTTGCGCCGCCCCTCAGTGATAGAATGGCGCGGGAAGTACGGGGGATTTATGAAACGAACAGTTTTGCCATTACTCTTGCTCTGCACAACTACTCTCCTGACCTGTGGTGTACATCACGCGTTCGCGTCCGAACGATCGGGTTGCGACGAACTGGTTAAGGAGTGCTTTGCTTATTCAGGTGCTGAGAGAGAGAGTTGCTTTAAGGCCGTATCAATCCACTCTTTCTGCAGCGAAACATCAGCCGGCGCCCTTGCAACCAAACGCTCTCAGTTCTCTTCCCTTACCCCTCCTGAAGAGGACGGAGATGGGCCTTCATTTATCGGTCAACAGCTTGTGGACCGTCCGTGCGTTGATAACTTTGACAACGCCTGGTCCGGCGCCCTTGTGAAAGGCTCTGTCAGTCAAGAACAGTACCAAGCCCTCGAAAACAACCTACGACAGTGCTCGCGGGCGCCGTCATCAGACCTCTTTCGTCCATAACAAATTGCTTTTATTGGGAGCCAACGGTAGCTTTACTACATGAATAAGAGCGAAACGCCCCTCGTCGGGGTTATCATGGGCTCTCAGAGTGATTGGGAGACCCTCGAATCAACTGCTGCTACCCTTGAGTCCCTCGGCGTCCGACATGAGACCAAGGTAGTGTCAGCTCACCGCACACCGCACCTTTTAGTGTCATATGCTTCCGAAGCCGCAGCTAGAGGCTTGGAGGTTATCATCGCTGGCGCAGGTGGCGCTGCGCACCTCCCTGGTATGGTTGCTTCTCTTACCCACCTACCAGTAATCGGCATCCCCGTCGAATCGAAGTCCCTGAAAGGCATGGACTCGCTGCTCTCAATTGTACAGATGCCAGCAGGCATACCTGTAGCTACGGTTGCAATCGGCAAAGCAGGGGCCACGAATGCCGCGCTCTTAGCAGCGAGCATTCTCGGGCTTAAATACCCCGAAATCTCCGGCAAGCTGCAGGCGTTTCGTGCTCAGCAGACGCAGTCAGTGCTTGAAACTCCAGCACCGTTATTCAAAAAATAACAAGGAAAACGATGAGAATCGGCATTCTTGGTTCAGGGCAGCTCGGCAGGATGTTAGCTCTCGCTGGCTACAATCTAGGACACACCTTCTGTTTCTATGACGAGAACTTTGGAGCACCTACACAAGCCCTCGGCCCCACCACAGTAGCTCCTTTTGACGATCGCGCTGCTCTCCGCTCATTCGCCGAACAGTGCGATGTAATCACCTACGAGTTTGAAAACGTTCCGTGTGAAGCTGCTCACTTACTGAACCAACTTGTTCCCGTATACCCACCTCCCCGAGCGCTTGAGGTCTCGCAAGATAGACTAATAGAGAAGGAGTTCTTACAGTCGCTACAGATCGGAACCCCACGTTTTCGGGCAGCTGATAGCGAAGAGGAGCTACGCAGCGCGTGCCTGGCTCTTGGCCTACCGTGCATCGCTAAAACTCGCCGCTTCGGATACGACGGCAAGGGACAGTACCGCATAGAAAATGAAGCCGATATTCCAGCCGCGTGGAAAGCTCTGCACGGTGCACCCGTTATCGTAGAGGGATTCGTACCTTTCTCCCGAGAGCTCTCAGTTATAGCAACGCGCGATGTTCATGGAGCAATTGAAGTATTCCCGCTCGCAGAAAACCATCATAAGAACGGAATCCTGCATCGCACCGAGATTCCTGCTCCTGATTCGACGCCTGACTTGCGCGCATCCGCCCACGAACTCATTTCGAAGGTTTTAGTCGAATTACAGTACGTCGGGACTTTAACCATAGAGCTCTTTGATATTCGAGGAGAACTCTTGGCTAACGAGATGGCTCCACGCGTGCACAACTCTGGGCACCCCACCATCGACTCAACTATCACTAGTCAATTTGAAAACCACATCCGGGCTATAACGGGGGCGCCACTAGGAGCAGTTGAACCGAAGGCACGCGCTGTGATGTTTAACCTGATCGGGACTACCCCACCCGAAAGCTCGGTGCTTGAGATACCTAACGCAAAGCTCCATTTATACGGAAAATCTCCCCGTGCTGGCCGAAAACTTGGGCACGTGACCTTGCTCAATCCCTCTATAACAGAGGAAGATAGTGTCGAGAGTCTAACAGGACGATAAAAATCTCTCCTGTAAAGCTTTTGGCTCGTTTGACGAACCCTCGATATGCTTTATATGAACTCAGCTTCGATGCCCACATCTCGCAAAAATAGTATCGCAACAGGGACTGCGCTCGCTATCCTAATAGCCTGCGGCTTTGCAAACGCATACGCCACCCCTGTGCGCCAGGTACTATCACGCAGCTCGTCGAGTATTACCTTTGGAGTAGACTCGAAATCAGACGCTCTGCAAATGAACGGCTCTCTAAAAGATTTTTCCGGCGATATACTGATCGACCCCTCAGACATTGAGTCATCACGCATCTCCTTCTCGACTACTCTATCGTCTGCAACCCTACCACCAAACCAGGTAATGCAAGCGATCCTCCTGCAGAGCATACTGGCGCGGGTTGAAAACAAGCGCACCTCCTTCACCAGCACTAATATTGAACATCTCAGTGGCAAGAACTATCTCGTGCACGGCACGTACTCGTGGGGACGCTCCGTAAGGAACCTCTCGCTTCCCGTTGAATTAACAACATCAGGCAGCGCAAAAACAGAGATCAGAATCAAAGCACGTGAGCAATTTCGTCAACAATCCACACCCTCTGAGTTTGCTGCAGTCGCTGAGAGTGCACGTGGCAGCTCAGGGTGGGCATCGGCACGACTTGTATTCACTTCAGGCAAACATCCCTCTTAGCTTTCTACTACACATCGGGACTTATGACGCGACTAGTCTCAAACAACGACATTACAAGTGCTGCACAGCTTCTCTCTGAGGGGCAGCTCGTTGCTTTTCCAACTGAGACGGTATACGGCCTTGGGGCTGATGCTCGAAATGATGCGGCCGTGCGACGCATATTTCAGGTCAAGGGTCGCCCGGCTCATAATCCCTTAATCGTTCACGTAGCTGACACTGAGAGCGCTCTGTGTGTTGTTGATATCGCTCGCTCTTTCTCACCGATAGAGGTACGACGTCGTTTTGATGCTCTCGCGACTTTGTGGCCTGGCCCCCTTTCTGTAGTGCTCCCCAAGAATCCAGCTGTCGCACCCTCTGTTTCGGCAGGCGGATATTCAGTTGCAATACGGATACCCAACCATCCAGTAGCCCTCCAACTTCTTAAAACATTTGGTGGTCCAGTAGCCGCACCGAGCGCCAACCGCTCCCTGTATGTGAGCCCCACAACTGCTGAGCACGTGCGGGAGGACCTAGGTGGCAACGTTGCTCTAATACTAGACGGTGGCCCATGCCAAGTCGGGGTTGAATCAACTGTTCTATCTCTCCTAGAGGAAACCCCTCGAATACTCCGTCCCGGCGCTATTACCATGCAGCAGCTCGAAGCAGCCCTTGGTTGCCCTGTTCGTGCCGCATCACGCTCTGCAGATTCAAGCGCTCCACTATTATCACCCGGTATGCTGGCAAAGCACTACTCTCCCTACACCCCTGTTTTATTGCGTAGTGCCTTAACGCCCGACACCCCTCTTCCCAAGCGGGTTGGAGCAATACTCTTCTCTCCGAGCTCGCTGCCATTTCCAACCACAGAGCTTCGAATATTGAGCGCTACAGGTGACCTAACTCAGATAGCTGCTTCACTTTTTGCAGCCCTACGGGAGCTTGATAAAGCTAATGTCGATCTCATCATAGTCGATACCTGCCAACCAGCCGGCCTTGGCGAAGCGATTATGGATAGACTGCTTCGCGCAGCCTCAACCGAGGATTAATTTTCCGTAAACTTAATCACCTCTAAAGCCGATACTCTATTTGTGTGCTGAGAGGGAACTTTTTACGGGCTGATTCATGGACTGGAACGTCCCATTTGTAATTTACCGAATTACCGCAGCTGGTCAGGTCGAGGAGGTCTTTCAGGCCCAAGATCTCAAGTCCGCCAAGTACTGGCTTACCTACATAGCCCTACCTGGAGATGTCTTGTGCAAAACCCCTATTCATCCCAAGCACTCCAGAGCTACTGGAACTCCAGAGTATTGGAGCCACAAAGATCACGAAAGAGATCCGGTGATGAACGAAAAGGATTGGCTTGAATTTGCTCAAAAGATGCAGTTCGTCGGGCCATTCCCTGAGCAGCAGTCAGAGAAACAGCTTTAAAAAACCTTGTCCATCGGAGGCGGACAGCAAATGGATAAAAACATGAGTATTCTCATCGTTGATGATTTCTCTACGATGCGACAGATAGTAAAAAAATCCCTCAATTCCCTCGGCTTTAACAACGTCACAGAGGCAACAGATGGCAACGATGCTCTACACAAGTTAGAGAATGGTCAGTTCAACTTCATTATCTCTGACTGGAATATGCCTAACATGATGGGCATTGATCTGCTGAAAACTATCCGCTCAAGCGAAAAACTTAAGAGCCTGCCCTTTCTTATGGTTACAGCCGAAGCGAATCGCGACAACATCATCGAAGCGGCAAAAGCAGGGGTTTCACAGTACATTATCAAGCCTTTTACTATTGACGCGCTCGAGCAAAAGATCACCGCGATATTCAACAAAAAAGCACCCCCAGCAGCCTAAAGCCAGCACTCAGCGCTTCATGAAGAGTTCGACACGCACGATGAGTACCCGAATCATAGACGAAGATTCCCCCAAATCTATCGCAGCTCTCAAAGAGCTGCTGGCTGGATTTGCTCACGGCGACTTACGCCGCGTACTTCAAGCCTTCGCCTCATTAGGGTACGACACGCAGCAACTTAGACTGGGACAAAATGCAGAGCAGGTAGTCGCCTCATTCAAATCAGCTGTGTGGAGGGTGCGATGCGACTTCGATCCAACCGCAGTCACCATGTCATCGACCAATATTCCCGACGCAATAACGAAGCTTCAGTCCATTCTCGATGAAACAGCGAAGGCAACCATCACAGTATTTAATCTGCTTGAGCACCAGGAAAAAACCCTTAAGGAAGCCGAGGCGCAGCTTACTGAGCTTGAGCAACTGGCTAAAGACGGAGATGTCTCCTCAGAAACTATCAACTTGTTTATATCGAGACAGCGCTCACTCCATAACAATGTGAGAACACTTACAACGGACCTAATAACTAGCCAGGAATATCAAGATCTCTGCGGACAACGAGTTCAAAAAGTCATAAAGCTGCTACAAGCCCTCGCGTTATCACTTTCAGACCTCCTGCAGCAGTGCTCCGTAACCCTGCCCAGCGCTCAAGAGACCATCCCCGAAGGGCAGGAGCGCGTCGATCAAAGTTCAGCAGACGATATCCTTAAGGACTTCGGACTTTAGGGCGAAGGAGCTCAAAACAATACAAACGTCCGGCGAACGGGGCCATACACCGCGCCACTGATATCTCCCTCTACCGCGTACGCCATACCAACAGGGAGGATAACACTCATCGAGTAACTTGCTCCGTATTGAAGAGTAAACGAGACGACTCCTTGCCCATCGCTAATCGCCACTCGATCGCCTAACTTCACGGGTACCCCGACTAAAGGAGCCCCAGAATCACCCCTGATCACCCGGGCCGATACTACTACTCCGCTTTGTATCGCATCAAAATTGTGGGTGACAGAAGCTATCAATCGGGATCCAAGGACTGGACTGAATACGTAACCACCTTTGGTAACGCGCACGTCGTAGGTTACCGGCCCAACTATACTCTTGAAAGCGTACTCTCCGTTTGGCCCTGTCAGCGCGGAGTATCGTGCGCCCTGTGAGGTAGTAACAACAACCGCGGCACTAGCCAACGAGTTTCCACTTGAGTCAAACACTCGTCCAACGATATCTGCTATCACTGGAGTTGGCGTCGGCGTTGGGGTAGGAGGAATCGTTGGAGCGGGGGGAGCCGTTGGAGTTGGAGTAACAATCGGAGTCGGTGTCGACGTCGGTCGCGGGGTTGGTGTGCTGGTCGGAATCGGTGTTGGCCCAGGAAGAAAGCGCGATGGATCGCGCACCAAAGCCGTAAGATTGGGGATGCCGGGCACGAGCATCAAACCTGCCAAAGAAGAGAGGCTTTTCGTTGTATCACCCCGCAGAAGCGCACTCTTCAGTTGAGAAGCACTCAGCGCTGTGGCTCGTACCTTGAGAAGCGCAAGAACTCCCGAGATGTGGGGCGTCGCCATCGACGTTCCAGATATAGTGTTATATGCACTCCCGATCCACGTAGATCGGATACTGACTCCCGGAGCAGCTATGTCTACTGATGTTGCACCGTAATTCGAAAAGCTTGCTCGATTTCCATTCGAATCAATCGCTGCTACTGACACTATACTGTCGAGATTGTAGCTTGCTGGATACGATGGATTAGAATCGTTGTTATTCGAATTGTTTCCTGCAGCTGCAACGAAAAGGAGTCCCGCTGATTGAGCATCAGCGATCGCGTCATACAGCGCTTGATAGTATCCTCCACCTCCCCACGAATTACTCGAGAGAAGTATGTTGTGACCAGCGCGCTTCATCTTGGTCACATATTGAATACTCTTGACCGCATCCCATAGCGACCCCGATCCACCACTAGAAAGAAATTTCACCGCCATTAATTTAATGCGGTGACATACTCCTGCTACTCCGACGCCGTTATTACCAACCCCACCTATAGTTCCTGCACAGTGCGTTCCATGGCCGTGATCGTCACGAGGATCGCCAGTTCCAGTGATCGCATTATATCCGTAGATATCATCGATTATCCCATTGGCATCGTCGTCAAGCCCGTTTGCGGTCTCGGATGGATTCACCCACATGTTTGCCATAAGATCGGGGTGGTCATACTGAATTCCGGTATCAATCACAGCAACTATCTGGCTAGAACAATCTGCCCCTGTATCCCAAGCCTCTGGCGCGTTTAGATCGATGTCATTACTCTGGTTCATTCCCCACAGAGAGGAAAACATTGGATCATTTGGAACTACTGAAGCAGAGAGAATCGCATTCGGGTCGCACGCAATACGTCGCACGATGTGAAAATCTTCTCCGCGAGCGTTTGCCAGGCGCGCTCGGCGTAACATCCGTCTCAGATCACGACAGACCTTAGCCTCTGAGGCATCGACCTGTTCGCCATCTTCGACATCGTTGCTGTCATTGTCTTTTTCCGGAGCTACAAGCATGAGATCGCCAGAGGTTTCCGCAACGCGCATCTCCTCTCCCGCTACCGCCTCAACAACCTGCAATGCCTTTTCCTGAAGAGGTCTGATCGGAGCGACCGAAGACAAAATATACTCATCGACAAGCACGCTATCTTCAGCCTTTACATTCAACACTACCCCACAAGCCAGGAGAAGAGCGAAATACACGCGAAAGAGCATACGACTCATGATCCACCTCCCTGCAATAAAGAACGAGGAGTGACGATGAATGAAACGTTACGGCACCTACTCGTTGTACCGGGAAGAACACATGTGTACTCCGTAGCATTCTTTCTAAACACTGATTTAATTCGCAGGCTATTCGCCTTGCGAGCAACCACTTTTATTCTGTAGCGCCCGGCTGGAGCCGAGAGCGCGTACGAATTGTCGTCGAGTTGACTAAACGGCACGGTAGAGAGGAATTGATTGCCGGACATTCCACGTATCTCAACCGCCGCTCCCAAATTCACTAAGGCTCGTGCTACCGCTGGCGTTAGTCGTTTCTGATTCGAAAGACCATCTCGAATAACACCCGAAATGGCGTACATCGGAACCGGGGTCGGTGTTGGAGTTGCTGTCGGCACAGGCACAGGTGTGGCCTCTGGCGGTGAAGGAGGTGGACCGCCATCTCCCGGTGGAGGCAATACTGGTGCTGGTGGACCGACTGGTGGCTGTTCCGACGGAACTGTTGCCACAGGGGTCGGAGTCGGTGCACGGAGACAGTTCGTCGGATCCCACCTCTCCAGCGCTAACGTAACTCGCTCTCCGGCTCTGTTATAGGTGAAGACGTGCAGTCGATAGAAGCTTACCGGCACACCGGCCAACGATGTCCTCAATGCGGCCCCACTCTCAGCCGCCTGAGAGAGCGGCGCCGATTCGATGATAAGATTAGGTTGCGTGATATCTAACCCTTCCCATCCACCTTTAAGTTCAACCAGCCCATCGTTCATAACAAACCATTCAAGCGTGCCAGGTTGAGCTGATGAATTACATAATGCGCGTACCCTAACGGTTGGGAATATCTCCGGTGGTAGCGGAGTGCTTGTAGGCACTACGGTGGGTGGAGGTGTGGTTGGTAGCGGCACAGGCGACGGAACCACTGGAGCAACAGTTGGTTGAGGAACACTCGGACTTGTCGGGGCGGCGGGCGCAGTACCTATCGGGGTGGCAATTATTGGAGGAACCCCCTGGCTAGGCGGAGTAGGCGTTACCGGAACCGGAGTATTTGACTTTGGTGGATCCAAGGGAGCTTGTGTTGGCACCGCCGTCAATGCCGGTGGAGCTGGTTGTGGTCCACCCTTCGACGGAGTGGTTGGTGTGGGTGTGGGTGTGGGTCTGGGTGAGGGCTGCGATGGTGCTGAAGGTGTTGGCGTCGCCGTAAAAACAGGCAACGTACCGACCGGTGTAGCTGTTGGAAGCGTCGCTGGTGCGGTTGGTACTGGAGCGGGTAGCGTTGGGCTCGGAGCAGGTAATGTTGGAGCGATCGAAGGAATTGGGGCCGGTACTACAACCCTATCACCCTTAAAGCCACCTAATGTTTCATCTGAAGAAGCAACCTCTATTACATCAGACAATGGCGAAAAGACGAAGCGAGAATCAATTGGTGATACTACCACTCCAGCACCCTGCGGCACTGTAAATCGGAAATTGCCCTCGGCTGATGAGGTAACTGCGTATGAAAGTGGCACACCATCAACGCGTACACCTAGGTCTATCCCCTCTAACGGCAGCCCATTACCATCAACAACCGTTCCAGAGACAACCACACTATCAAAACCAACTTGTTGAAAATCAACATCCGATTCATCGCACTCGATCTTATTGAGCGACCGCGCCATAGGACCGTAGTGCGAGGAGCCATTTTTAACTGAAACCCACGCATCTGATTGGAACGGCGCCCTAAAGGAATAACGCCCATTGAAGTCGGTTTCTGCTACAGCCTGCTCTCCATCATTAACAAATATTCCAACGCCAGGTTGTGGCCTGCCGGCCATATCCATCACGAGCCCCTTTACCTCGTAGTCTGGCTGCACAGGACACGATTGAGACGGAGGATCGATTCCACCAGCAAATGGATCCGGCGCACGCGCTTGAATCAGGGTTTGTATATCTGACCCTACCTCTAGAAACGTTTCGAATTCAGGGTCAAACTTGTAGTCTGCTGCTTGAGCAGATAGTTTAATAGTTGAACCTTGTGCCACTTGCCCGATGCGGAACGCACCAGAAGCATCTGCTTGACCCCACAAAGCGTCATTCACATACAGACTTGCTCCAGCAAACCCCTCTCCAGCGATCGTCAAGACACGACCCGACAGTGAATAATTCTGAACCCCGCTGTTACTGTCGTAGGCAGAGACGGAAGCTTGCGTGATAACAGCGGTAGGACAATATTGAAAGTTTGTAGGGCTAATGAACCCTTTACCCTGCATCGATGGATATGCAACCACTGGAGCATTCCACAAACCAGAGCCTGCAGCCGCACACTGAGTTCTCGTGCGCACCGGTAACACCACACGCCCGAATACATCGGTGGTTTTGATACCTTGAGGCATACACCCTAACTCAGGCGGAGGATTTACTGATACTCCGCTGAGCGGATTTGTAGCCTGAGCTACATCGTAGAGGATAGCCCCCTGCCCAGTATTTGTGCGAACGCCCGAAAATTTACATTGATACGTATTTGATCCGACAAAGGCGCACTCACGGGTGTTTCTTGAGCGAGGAAAGAACTCATAACCTGCACGGACAGGGACGATGTCAAACGCGGTCGTCGCTTGAGCCCCCGGCACACTCGCGATGGTGAAAGAGAAGTCACCTAACGAATTAGTCTGACGGCCCGGTACTGCCATAACGTTTGCGTTGCCAACAACCTCTACACCTGGAATACCGTACGTAGTGCCGGCTGCGACAGCGGAAACCTTAATTGTGGAGGTTAGAGTAGCAGCAGGCGAGGACACGACTGCACACGAGGCGGTACTCATTCCATCCTCATCGTCACCCATAAAGGGGCATGATCGAGCACCAGAGGTTCGCGAAGTAGAAAATGCCGAGCAACGAACCTGCGAGTCCTCCGCTGGTACGATCTGATACCACGCCGTCGATGGGGAGGCATCATTACAAGAAGCTGTTGGCTTTGGAACTGACCACGCCACGTAGCCATTCGTGTCAGTCTTCCTAAAACTGCACGAGTAACTGTACGGGTTCATGATCGCCACCGGCAAGCCGGCCAATCGCGACGTGTAGGAAGAGAAGTACGTCCAACTGACTATCGTACTGGGTGTATTACTCGGTGTTGCCCGAACAGTTCGCGTTCGCAATCCGAGGGAAAGAATCTCAGAAACCCTAATTTCGGCCGGCTCTAGCTGCATCCCGGTCGCAGCGCCCGAGAATACAATCACGGCCTCAGATGAAGTAACATCATTAGTATCAAAGGTCCATTTACCCTGCGAATCGCTAGTGAGGATTGGGAGCCCGTTAATACCAAACGAGCCACGGACCTTAATAGACGGCACTGGTTGACCAGACCCGTTAACGAAAGTAACAGTGACCGGATAGGCACACGCCTCGCGAGCAATAAAAACAACGGAGAGCGCGCATGCGAGCAACCCACCCATAAACTGGAGGAATGCGTGCGCGAATACTTTAGAGGTGCTTTCCACACAAGAGCTCTCGGCTCAGTTGCCGTAAAGCTACCGTCCTCTTTGCTAAAAAAATTCAGCTACCTACAAAATCTTCCTTTCTGTGACAACGGGTAGCGATATCGCCGATCTCGAGATCAGGAAAAACACCGGACGGCTACCACATGGTCGCAGGCGACACCTACTTATTTCGGGTACTTATGCGGTAGGAGCAAGTAACGAATCGATTAATCGCGAAACGGTCTCTACCGCTACAACGGTTTCAAGTGGTCGACTACCTGACGGCAGCGACCCGTCCTCGTGCTCTACACGAGAACCGTCATCATTAAGGCAGGCAGGGATTGCAGGGAACGACTCCCGAATGCACGCAACAAGAGAAAACAGCACCTTATCATCGTGACTTAACTTTTCGATCTTCTCAACTGCCACCTTTAGCGACTTACGACGGAGCGCCATGAGTTCCGTTAGTCCGAGTCGGTACAGCTTTCCGAGTCCGAGTTTCTCGTAGACCTCTTTAATTGAAGCCTCGCCCACAAGTCGCTCAAGTGCGATATTAATCGCTCCCTTAACTTGCTCAGCTAACATGAGCACCTTATCCTGCTCCGAGTAATCTACCCCAAAACGTACTACCGCTGCGTTCATGAGATAGGTAAACTCCATCTCGACTGCATCGCGATCCACTACCTTACGAAGAAGCTCTGCAAAACAGCGCGTGGCTCTTCCCTCATATACAAGCGGCTCGATGCTACGAATATCTTCCACGATCATGGCCCTATCAGGCCCTTGAACAATCTGTAGTGCCTCTTGTCGCGAGAAGGGAGCATGCACCTGAATAGCAACATCAGGCTCGGGAATGCCTTCTGCTGCAAGTCGCTTCATTCGCTCGACATAAGACTCTTCTTCGAGCATAGAGAGCGTAGCAACAGATGGTGTCGCCATAAGCTGGTAAAATAGCTCTGTGCTCGACTCAAATATCAACGCGAGCAAGCGCGCCAACAAAAAGTGGTGATCAGGGTTTTCGGTGTGAATGCCAACCCACGTAAACCCTTTGTCAGGGGTGTGAAAATCTGGACCCGGTGGCTGTTCGGTGGGCTCATCAAAGACCTTCGTCTCAACGTATCTCCCGATGAGGATAGCCAGGAGCTTGAGGTCGATGCATTTGACTACCTTTTGTAATATTTCAAGAGAGTCAACTTCGTCAGTGAGAGATAGCCACTCCCATAACGCCTCTTCGTTAAGTTTATCACCCTCCCAGAGATCGAAATCAGATATCAACCTACACTGCTCAAGTGACGCCATGATAAGCAGATCGGTACACGATGACGTGCCCATCTGTTTAATGACCATAAAGAGGCTTTGAGCAGGCAGTTGACGAACAACCTGCTCAGGCGCATCTGCTTCAAAGATTGATTTGTAAAGCTCCCGGCACGTCTGCCCTCGAAAGGACACAACCGCCGGAACCATGTCTGAGCCGGCCATGAACTTTTACTGCTTTGTTGATTTCGATGGGGTAAAGGTTATGTGTATCTGTCGCCCCATCGCAGGCGAGCGATCGTCAATAACCGCAATATCCGACAACCGCTGAACGATCTGCTCAAACTTCTCTTTGCCGAGATCGAGATACATCGCCTCTCGCCCCTTAAAGCGCATCACAAACTTGACCTTATCGCCTTCAGCCAAAAAATCGCGTGCCTGTTTAAGCTTAGTTTCAAGGTCTCCGACATCGGTCCGATATCGCAAACGCAGCTCTTTGATAGTTGTCTCAGTGCGATTCTTTCTCGCCTCGGCTTCTTTCTTCTGCTCTTTGTATTTAAACTTCCCGTAATCGAGGATCTTACATACTGGGGGTTTGGCTGTTGGGGCTACCTCAACTAGATCAAGCTCTAACTCTTGAGCCTTCGTCAGGGCGTCGCGTATCTGAAGCACTCCGAGCTGCTCTCCATCGGGCGCAATTACCCGAACCTCTCTCGCTAAAATAAATTCGTTTATCCTGTGGGCGTCTTGTGGAACCTGGGGACGATTGGGTCGATTACCGCGGAACGCGGGCTTAGAAAATGGCTTCAAAAAACTCCTCCTAGCACATGCCAGTTGTGATTAACTAACAATTCGTAGTCTAGCGTAGCGATTGACTCGATTTCAATCAAGATCTAGTACCTAGATGGGGGGGTTAGACCACCTATTTCTTCTTAGCATCGGGCTTCTTTGCGTCTCCCTTCTTAGCATCGGCCGCAGCAGCGGCTGGAGCCTCGGCGACCACCACCTCCTTGCACTGAGGCTCTGTTGAATCAACCGAAGCACATGACCCCTGCTGCTCGCGGCACTCGTCAAAAATAGCCTTTTCAAGCTCAGAACGCGCAGAAAAACTCAATGAATTCAGTACAGAAGCCTGTACTGACATCTTTGTCGCCACACACCCCCCAAAGCCTTCATGAGCACGCTTACATGACTCGGAGGCCCTAACCTTCTGCCGACCGACCTCCGCCGCTAAGGCCTGCTTAGCCGTTACCTCATCGGTCCCCGTACGCTGTATTGCGGCAAATCTAACGATAGTCCCCACTTCCGTCACAACGCTAGCAGCTCCTGGAGTCGCACCCCCAGATGCCCCAGGGGCCGGCTTGGCCCCCTTAATGTCGCCCCCCGCGGCGGTGACCTTCCCCTTAACCCAGCGGTACGAGACCTCCGATGAGCAGGAAAACTCTGCTTGGGCAGGCAAAGGGACCACAGAGGCCACAACTAACAAACTCAACAACCCACCGAAAAAATATGATTTTTGAGCCATGCCTTGAATACCTCGTCGAATAGGGCGTCGATTCAGGATGCCCCGTTAGAATGTAACGGTCCAACAGGGCAACGAGCAAGGTATAGAAATCGCCACAATGATTGGGAGGATTCGATGAACGAGGGTTCAGGCACAGTTTTAGCTCACGTTGACCACGATTTTAATTCGATATTTGGAGCCCCAAATCAGACCGGCTCTCCCGAGAGGCGGCTCCTGCTTGCCATCTTGGAGCGGGCCATACTTGACTACGTAGGCAACGATGTACGAGAGATAGCCGAGGCACAGGAGTGGCTCTTTGACGAAGAGGCCTCTTCAGGGCGCTCTAATTTCTCTTTCAAGTGGATCTGCGAACAGCTTGATCTCGACTACTCTTCAATCGCCGACAAGATTAAGGCGATGCCGCGACGAGGGAACAGAAAAGTTGCTCCGTGGTACTTCACTAAGACTCACGCTGCAGCCTGAGCATAGAAGCGGTAGGAGCGGAGTTACGCAAAGCAGCAACACGACCAACCGACTTAGCGCCCCACAACTCTCGATGCAGGAGACGCGTAGCAAAGTCACCAATGCTCGTTTTGTCGTGACCACGACGACGTGCTATTTCGCGCGACATCACAGTAGCGAAACTGAAGCGCCGCAGCGCTTTAGTGCGAGGGAGAAAATACAACGCGCTGCCGATTCCGGCCGAGAACGCCACTACGGTCAGAAGTGGCCAGGCCGTATTTGACTCGCCAGTAAACGCTGCATAACCGAGATATGAAATTGTAGCGAGACACAGCACGACTAGAAACATGGCGCGCTTGGCCGGCCGTGTCTTACTGATGAACAGAGACTCATCGTTTACGCCCAGATCGAGCACATCATCAAGGTAAGATTCCAACACCTCTACCGGTACGAAGGCTACCGCGAGACCGAACTCCCTGACGTACCGCTGACCAGGGAGAAGCGAACCACACACTACCGTTTCATACCGCAACAGCGCCGCACCCACCTGACGATAATGAGACAGAAGCTTAGCGCAGCCACCGAAAGGACTGAGATCGTCGTTGTTAGAGGGTTGCAAAGAACTCATAAGAGGATCAGAACACAGCGCCCCCCCGTAGACAATCCTCGGGCAAAAAACCAAGTAATTATGGGCCCTTGCGGCGACGCACCGGGACCGGCACTGGCTTCAAACCAAGCAGAGCTGCGATGATGGCTTCTATCAAGTTGAAAATGGACAAGAACAACTCCCGTTGCGTGCGGTAAAAACTATATATCTTTTAAGATGATCGTCGCACTGATTTTATTCTTTAGATTTTAAAACTTTTTAGTTACATGATTAGCAACCTAAAGGGTTACTTTAGCTAAGGAACTTACCAGGGATTTCTGCGGCCTGTTCATGTCTAGCCCTCCCCGGCATTTCCTTAAGTTTCAGGGCTATTCGTACGATAACACCTTAGCAGGGAGACTCGGGAAGGCGCCCACGTCCCTACAAATCGGCGAATCAATCGGCTACGGAAACCGCATATTCATGAGCAGCTCACAGGTCCCACCATCGGAAAGCACTCAGCAAGATGCCAACTCAGGTTCCGGTGTCGACCCTCAAAAACCGAAGATAACATCCCCTTTCCAACAGGTATTCTCTCCGCACGCACTTGTGTGGAGCGAAGCATCCCGTCTAGCGCGCCGACGCGACTTAAAGGTCTCGGATCTCTCGCTTTGCGCCTTACAAGACCCGGTGATAGTTATTGAGCTTTTAAAGAAAGCAAATGCAATGTTCTTCTCTGGTGGCAGGCCGCCGATCACCAACGCCGCTACAGCACTGACCCGGCTAGGCTCAGAGGTCATCTGCGAAGTTCTGGACGAACTTTTCGCTCGAGATCCGATCGAGGACCTAGAGATCCGAAAGATATTTGAGCTCCACAGAAACCGCTGCAAGCGCGCAGGAATCCTCTCGCACATGCTCGCAGAGGTTGTCTCAAAACCAATCGCGGAAGAGTGCCATACTGCCGGGCTGTTTATGTTCATCGGGGACATGCTCGCCGTACAGCATCTCGGCACCAGATACGTCAAGCTCTACAACTCTCAAAACTTTGTGACCGTCCAGTGCAAGCTGTCGCAAGAACACAAGTTTGATCCAGAGAAGATGGGCCTCAACTACCTTCAAAAAAATGGAGTGCCCGAGCTGGTAGTCACTGCGATCAATCGTTCATCAAACACAAAGAACTCTGAGCGATCTCCGATGCGTCCGATCTGCTTCGCAGCGGCGGAGATGATAGATTCATTCGATAACGAAAAGTGGGATAAACTAGCTCCAGGCAGACAACTGCCCCCTAAGAGCGCTCTTCGCTTCCTGCAGATCTCAGGTTCAACATACCTCAAACTCTATGAACGCGCCTCGGAGTATCTCTACTTAGAAAAAGCAGCAAGAGATAGAACGCCGATAGAAGACTTGGGTAAGCCAGTAGGCGTTCAGCTTGAGGATGAAGACCTTCTAGCGAGCATCGACCTCGACCTCTCTTTGAACGAGGTTGCAGATGATGGATTTGAACAGTTCGACCTCGACGCGGATCTCCAAGAGCTTCTCGACGCACCACCACCACCTCCTCCTCCACCTCCGGGGACCACGGGTCGTGTTGCTCCACCCCAACGAAAGTCGCCACCGCAATCGTCGCGGGGAGAGGCCTCCATCAAAGACGACTCCGATGGCAGTGCATCATCACTACCGCGAGAGATCATCAGCAAGAGTTACGATCTAGCACCCAAGCATGCAGATGAATTGAGAGCTCGCAAAAAGCAGGCGGCTCCAATCGCACCCCCTCCACCACTGCGCACCACCGGTGGAAATGCCTTTGTAGCAAATATCACCGGGGAGCTTGAGAAAGCAAAGTCATCAGAGGACCTCCTAAGAGACATTCTTGGTGTACTCACAGAGCAGGGTCCTTTTGAGAAATCAGCTCTGATAGTAGTTTCAAGAGATAGGAAGACGGCGATAGTCGTCGCTGCTCGCGGACCACAGATAGCAACTGGCCAACAATTTCTCCTTGATGATCCGCTATCGCCGCTGGCGCAGTGTTTCTCAAAGGTTCAGTCATTTGGAAATAGGGCAAGCGCCGAGTCACCGTGGGGCTCACGCGCATTTGCGCTCGCTCCGATCGACGCAAACCACGAAACTCCAGTAGCTCTCTATGCTGATTGTGGTCTAACAGGTGCGATCACTTTCGAGGCTAGGCGCATTTTCCGGGTGGTTGTAGACATGCTTAACCAAAAGCTTCCTACCATCCCGGGCGGATTACCGGTGGAGATCTAACGGGTAGCTGCAACTTTCCATCAAACCTGAACTCCTCTGCTGCTCCGATTGCCTCCTGTGCTAAAGCCGACTATCATGGCGATGCTTTACTTACTCGCGAGAGGCTTCATGAAACGAACATCTGTCACCACAGCTATCCTTACTATTGCAACAGCACTGTCTTCGCACGCCAGCGCTGAGACCCGAATCGCGACCGTGGACATGACGCGCCTTGTAAATGAATCACCAGAGGCAGATGCAAAAAAGAAAGACCTCGATAAAACCTCAGAAGAGTTAAAGAAAAAGGTAGAAGCTGAGGCGAAAAAACTGCAGGTGCTCAAAGAGAAGCTTGAGGCAGCAAAGGTATCACCTGACTCAAAGGAGGCCGAGAGCTTCCGTGTTCAGGCACGCGATTTTGACCGCATGCGAGCTGACGCTAAAGCTGACCTTGAAAAAAAATATGTCAAGATTAACCAAGAGCTTACAAGTAAAGTGTACGCGCGAATTGAATCCTATGGCAAAGAGCATAAGTACGATCTCATCGTAGACAAAAACGAGAAGATTCGTGGTCCAGTAGTTTTCAGCGCACAATCGAAAGATATCACAGAGGAAGTGCTAAAGACCCTTAAATAGGGGTGGTCTGCCCGGTGTCAGGCTCCACAAGCAGCGCAAAAAAGTTGCAATAAAATCAGGCTGTTTTAAGGGCCAAAGGGGTCCACCTTACCAAAAAACTCGTCTTTAAAAAGCGATAATGAGCTCTTTTGCCCCTTCCCTAGGGAACCGCTGCCAACGAAGCATTTTTGCTCATCATGTATTATGGAAAACCGCACACGTGTCGATAATTTACTCGTCACGTGAGGGGAGTTAGGGAAGGATCGTGCCAAAAAAGCTTCAGATCAAAATGTTGTCCGATGCCGGCGAGCTACTCAATGTGGTCACCTGTAGCGCCGGTAATATATCTGTCTTTCGCGCTCACTCAGCGGCAGATCTTCGCCCATACCAGAGAGCCTTAGCAGGCGTTCCAACCAAAGAGCGGTTTGTAGTGTCGCTGGACGGAGGCGAATTCTCTCCGTCCGAAGCTACGATGATCGGCTTTGGAGAAGGTCCTATCAGGAGCGATCTCTCCACCCGCGCCTACCTCCTGGAAGTAGGCGCGTCTGAGGAGGCTGTTGATGCGCTTCTGCTCTCCGTTGGACTCGAGCGCTATTCCGATACTCCGTGCTCTACGCTACCTGCTGATGAAGATCGCAGAACACGAATTGTGGCAGCAACCTTGCAGCCACACAGAGCGATCATTATTAACGAACCATTCGAACCGATATCGTCTCAGTGGCGCGAACGTACCGCAGATCTTCTGTCTTCCTGCGCTCGCTCCCAGAATGCTCTCATAATTATCCCAAGCCTCTCCTATCGACCGGACAGCTGGATCGACAATCCGGCTGTTGCTCGCATTCAAGTAGGCCAGACTCTTCAGAAGACCATCGGTTTTGGTGCTGCTGGTTCAGCGGCCAACGATTTCATGGAGGAGCTTAAAAACAGAGTGCGCTCGGAGCACAACAACGAGAACGCTCAAGCTCCTGCCGCAGCTGCTGCAGCGGCTTGTCTTACATCGCAACAGACCCAGGCGCTCAACACAGCGCCTGAGCATTCAGCCAGCAGCAAGACGATGAGCACCCTACTACTCTCATCTAAGCTTAAGCTATCAATCGGCGCACTAGCCGCTACCTGCGTGACGCTCGTAGTAGCTCTCCCTTATATGATAACGCCATCTCAGGACACCAAGCAGGCCGAGATATCTGTAGCACCTTCAGAGATGCCGCCTTCTCCTCCAATACCTCAAGCGAAGGAGGCACCGGTATCATTGCCACACCCCCAAAACGTTGCTGCACAACCAGTTGCCGCGATTGAAAAACAGGTATCACCAGTTGCAGCACTCGATGCAGCACCACGTAAAGAAGCGGGAACATTTGTGTTAGACGGCTACCCTCTTCCAGTCAAAGAGGCGTTGCTGGCAACAGTGCGAGGAGTTCCGTCGGAGATACAGGTGGCAGACGCCGTTCTGGAGGGACAAGCTCCAGCAGGTCAAAAAAACGGAAACCTGTTCAAATTACTGGAGCAGGCAGGCTCTTCGAATACTCAAGCGAACGGCGATACATCTTCACCACAGTTTGAGGACCAAGCTGAATCTCCGCCGACCACTTCGTGGGGCGCGGAGCAACAGAGCTACGAGAATCCCGAAGAGGCCGAGTCGAGACGCGAGGCTATCAGGGAAAAGTTCCTAGAGGCGATTAGAGCTGCGGCTGAACGCAGAGAGAACGAGATTCAAGGAGAGTAGTCCTTACCTACTCAAATCCCACCTTGGAACTATGCAGACTCCTCTGGTTGAGCAGCGCGCGACCGATAATCCTGGTGATGCTTGGAGATAATCTCAAAAACCTCTTCCGGAGTATCAACAATGTGAATCACTCCAAAGTCTTTCTCGCCAACTAGGCCCCTACCAAGCGGCACCTCTTTCATCCAGTTAAGTACCCCCTCCCAGAATGCTCGCTCAAGGAGAACAATTGGTCGAGGCGTTGCATGCTTAACTTGAATCAACTGCCAAACGAAAAAGAATTCTAAGAGCGTTCCAATTCCACCAGGGGTGCATACAACGGAGTGTGAGAGCCTTAGAAAATCGTCAAGCCGCGAGGAGAATTTGTGGTGATGTCGCTTAATATCGAGGTGGCGGTTAGGCTCTGGTTCGAATTCAAGTTGTATAGAAAGCCCATAGGAGAGGCTCTGACTTTTCTTCTCTTCACGACCGAGCTTGGCTCCCTTATTGGCGGCTTCCATGAGACCTGGGCCTCCACCAGTGAGCACGTCGATTCCTTCCCACGCTAAATAGCGCGCCAGCTCGAACACCTCGTTGTACTGTTTAGTATCGGCCTTAATGCGAGCGCTGCCGAAGATACACACTCGATAAAAACGTCCTTCGTCGAGCTTGCTCAACTCATCTTCAATTACCATTGCACGCTGATGAAGAAGCCTCAAACGCTCATCTAAGTGCTTGCGCAACTCTGTTCGGCTCCCCCGCGCTGCATGACGGGCACCCGGAACTCGAGGGGTATCTTCTTGAACTCTAGGACGTTGCTTCTTTGAAGGTTTCGCTGAACGAACTAACTTCTTTGATTTCTTTTTAGTACTGCCTGCCATATTCTCAAGTGCTTAACGATGACCTTACTATAGGGATCTGGCTGATAATAATGCCCCGACACGGAACATTATAGCTCACTTTACTCCCACTGCCGACTGCACATTACGGGTCCAAGCCTCCCAGCCGGATGAAGAGGAACGCTCTACGGCTAACCCCTGAAGCTCATCTTCATTATCGCCGGGGTGCGCCTCACACAGAGTCTGCAAGGAAGCCTCAATGAACCTAGCAGCTTTGATTACATCTGCAAAATGCTCGGGGAGGATGGGAGGAGCAGTCTTTCGGGTTGTCCGTTGCTGCCCCCGCTCAAGTGCCTTTCTCAGCTCAGCAGCAGCCTGCAGAAGCTCGCTCAACTCTGTGTATCGAAGGGCAACGTTAACTAACCGCGGATTGTGGTGGGGGTGGAAAAAGCGATATATGTCCATAGTCCTCCCTTAGTCCTACCAGATTAGTGAGAAGGGCTTCCTGTTGCACATCATTGGCATCTCGGATTTGCCCTCACCAAGGCTCAATAGACCTGATTTGGCGAGTCTACATCGACCTTAATCTTACAGACCTGTTTGACCGTACCCCGGCTCTTACAGTGGCGCAACGGAGAAAGAGGGGGTTTCCCCTTCCACCGCAGGCACTTCCCCTGGTAACCTCGCCACTATGCTGATTTGTGGCGTAGATGAAGCAGGTAGAGGCCCCCTAGCTGGACCGGTAGTGGCGGCTGCGGCCGTATTCCCAGAGGGCTTTGAGCATCCCGGCATTAAAGATTCCAAAAAACTCTCTGCGAAACAAAGAGAAATTTTGTTCGATATTATAAAGGCACAGGCCACCAGCTGGGCAATTATCGCTGTTGGACCAAGGCGGATTGAGACACTTAACATTCTTCAAGCTACCCGACTCGCTATGAAGCTCGCTGTTGAGCGGGTGCAGGCTGATCTCGTTTTGATCGACGGAAATCAACCTATCGACATCATCCTTCCACAGCGGACGGTCGTGGGTGGCGATAGATTGCACGTTGAGATCTCAGCGGCTTCAATCTTAGCCAAAGTTTGGCGAGACCGTTTAATGGTCACCCTTGGCGCACGGTATCCCGGTTATGGCCTTGAAAAACATGCGGGATATCCGACTCCGAGCCATAAGCAGGCGATAGCCGAACTTGGGCCCTCACGGATACACCGTTTAACTTTTGCTGGTGTATGCGAACACGCCTCTCGACCGAAACCCCGGACCCCTTTCGCTGGATACGCGCCAGCGCCCTAATACCGATCCTGCAAGGCCCAACGGGCGCGTGGGGCGAGAAGGTCGCCTCGCGCTACCTTGAACGAAATGGCCTGATCATTATCAAACGCAATTGGAACAGCGCTCGGCTTGAAGCTGATATTATCGGCCTCGAGCACCGCACCCTTGTGGTTGTTGAGGTAAAAACCCGCCACTCGTCCCTACAGGAGACACACCGTGCAGTTGATGCTATCGACGCAAAGAAACTAGACCGGCTCCATAAACTAGGGAGCCGTTTTCTCTCAAATAACGGGCCCCTTTGTAGGCGTTATGGGATTAAAACCTTACGCATCGATGGACTTGAGGTGTACTACCGATCCGGCCCCTTGGGATGCCGCATAAAGACCACCATCTGGCGACACCGGGGGTTGGCAGGATAAGACTCAGCTCGGAACCTGTTTCACTCCCCTGCTGGCACGCCAGTGATAATCATTTCCATCGGGTAATGTTTCGTAGTAAACTTTCATTCGCTCTGCTGTGTTGCGCTGGCCTATCTGCCAGCGTTAACCACCCCCAGAGAGGACAACCACGACTTTTTCTAAGAGAGCTAATGATGAATAGATACATCCTTGTAGCAGCCATGTGTGCACTCGCCATCCCTGCAGCCGCTGTAGCTGCTCCCGCGAACGCAGAGGCATGGAAGGCAGTTTTCAGCCCCCTGCCGGATTCAGCGCCAAGCTCAGCTCATCCGCTTACACCTGAGAAGATAGCCCTTGGGAAAAAGCTCTATCTCGATAAGCGTCTCTCCAAGAACCAGGACATCTCCTGCAATTCCTGCCACAGACTGGATGGTTTCGGCGTTGACAATGAACCGACATCACCTGGACACAAGGGTCAGCGGGGAGGAAGAAACTCACCAAGCTCATTTAATGCCGCACTGCACATCGCTCAATTCTGGGATGGGCGAGCAGCTACCGTAGAGGCGCAGGCACTCGGGCCAATCCTTAACCCGATTGAGATGGCGATGGATTCGGAAGCTGCTGTCATCGAGCGATTAAAAGCAGACCCAGCAACTGTGAAGGAATTTTCAACCGCATTCCCTGGCGAGAAAGAGCCTCTCACCTACGCCAACGTCGGAAATGCTATCGGAGCATTTGAACGAACACTTATCACGCCATCACGTTTCGACGCCTGGCTTAAGGGTGACTCCTCTGCCCTAACTGCCGACGAGAAGCGCGGCGCCAAACTCTTTGCCGAAACAGGCTGCACAGCGTGTCACAATGGTGCCACCCTCGGGGGACAAATGTACCAGAAGCTTGGGGTCGTAAAGCCGTATGCAACTAAAGACCAAGGTCGGTTCGAACAAACGAAGAACGAGAGCGACAAGTTCGTGTTTAAGGTCCCGTCCTTGCGCAATGTCGCTAAGACCGGTCCATACTTCCACGATGGTAGCATAAAGACCCTCCCAGAAGCAGTTTCATTAATGGCGGAATATCAACTCGGAAAGAAGCTCGAGTCGCAGCAGGTAGCTGACATCGTCACCTTCCTGAACGCTCTAACTGCTACTAGCACTCCGAAGGCATAAGGCTACGCGTCGTTCGTTGCGATGCGACTCGTAGCTCAGTGCGTTGGCAGCGCTTCAGTTGTTGCTGACGTGATTCCGACGGGCGAGATTGGCCATTGGCTTATCTTGCTCGTCGGTTTCTCCAAAGAAAACTCAGAGAAGCTCTCCCTAGAAGTTGTTGATAAGATCGTAAAGCTAAGGGTTTTTGCGAGCGAACTACTATGACCCTACTTCAACTGCTAGCTGTCCTCTTTTCAATCGCATCACTTAGCGCTTGGATTAACAAACGGTACATCAAACTTCCTTCTGCTATTGGAGTCATGACCGTTAGCTTGATCTTCTCTCTGGGGATAATCTTTCTTGGCGCATGTGGCATTTTAGATATCTCATTTGCTCATGCCATCGTTGGCTCAATAGATTTTAAGGCGTTAGTTCTCCACGGCATGCTCGCTTTCCTGCTCTTTGCCGGAGGGCTCACTGTCAACCTGCATGACCTCGCATCGGAAAAGGGTCCTGTAGCGATCCTTTCAACAGTCGGGGTGCTCATCTCGGCTCTGATCACAGGGGCGACGTTTTGGCTTGGGCTTCAATGTCTAGGCATGGATATCTCTTTCCTTACAGCCCTGCTCCTAGGAACCATCATTGCCCCAACAGATGCTGTTGCAGTTCTCGGTATTATGCGCAAAGTAGGGGCGCCCAAGAGCCTCGAAACCAAAGTAGTGGGAGAGAGCTTATTCAACGACGGTGTGGGAGTTGTAGTCTTTCTAGCGGTCGCCTCAGTCGCTTTTGGAGGAGCGATATCTGCATCAGACATCCTTGTTAATCTCGCCGTCGAAATGGTTGGAGGGGCTTCCCTCGGCTTCTTGCTTGGATGGCTTGCATATCAAATCTTAAAGACTATCGATGACTATGTAGTTGAGATACTACTCACCCTCTCTCTTGCCTCTGGAGGCTATGCACTAGCGGAGTTACTACACATATCTGCCCCAATCTGCGCTGTGGTAGCGGGTCTTATCATCGGCAACCAGGGGCGCGAGCTGGCTATGTCAGAACGAACACGCGAGCACCTCGACACGTTCTGGGAGCTAATTGATGAGCTACTAAACGCCATCCTCTTTGTTCTCGTAGGGCTTGAAATTTTAACGCTCTCAATAGACCCACGCTACGTCGTCGCCGGAGTAGTAGCCATTGGGGCGGTGCTCCTCGGAAGGTTTATAAGCGTTGCTCTTCCTATATCGGTTTTGCGCAGATACCGCGCATTCAGCCCGCACGCCATCAAGATCCTCTCATGGGCTGGACTTAAGGGCGGTATCTCGATCGCGTTAGCACTTTCACTCCCCGACACACACGAACACGATCTACTTCTTATGTGTACCTACGTAGTAGTGCTGTTCTCTGTACTCGCTCAAGGCAGCACCTTGCCGCACCTACTTACCTACACACAACGCTGCAAGCCTTCGTCGTAATCACTCAGAGATAGCTATTAGTCAGTGAGACACGCGGGGTCGAATTCGTACTTACCTTCCAGCCACCGCACTATTTCAGCACAGAATGGATTCTGTACGAATCGAGAGTATCGTGCGGTAAGATGCTGACGTTGCTCCGCACTGAGCGCAGCAAGGCCGACATCTTGAAACAGCGGCAGATCTTCAACAATAAAGGCCCCCACTTCCTCGCCGCAGTATGTGCCGACACTCGCTTTGAGTTCCTGAAACGGATCGTAGACACCTCCACGCGCATAGCTATGCGGAAGGGTTGCCAGCGGAAGGTATGAGAGGTAGGGCTGCTTCATCGGATTCACAGCGTGACCGCTCAGCAGATCGGCAAGCTCGCTCCCGCGGTTCTCGAAGGGGCGGAGGTGAAGAAATGGAGACATCTTCTTGCTGTCGTTTACTGGGTAGTTATCCCAGAGAAAAGGCTTACGCTGCAACCGTGAGGCCACCTCTTCAAGGTGCTGGCGTGGATACTCAGTCGAACACACGCGAGGTCCGGTCCAAAAGATATCGATGGTAGGATCAAGCCCAGCTCCTAAATCCTCCAGATAACGCTCCGGCATAGCACCAAAAACCCGCTCAAGTATCGGATCGTAGCTGTAGTAGGTTGGACAAAAAACGATTCGCTTTGCCGATGAAACCTCGCGGATGTCGGTCAGCATCTCAATCTGATTGCGCGCAAGATCGGGAAGGTCTCCCCGCATATCATCGAAAAGCACCGCAAGGACATCACTCGAAAACGGGTTAAGGCTCCTAACTTTATCTTGCAAGATCTTCTTCGTATCTCGACTGTAATCTCGGTATGCTTCGAACGGAGAAAGCCCGACTCCAAAGTGCACCTGCTGAGCACGAAAGATCTGCGCAAGGCTCTCGAGGTGCTGCAGCTGCTCCTCGGGGCATGGCTCCCTCCAGCGTTTTCTGAGAAAGGGGTCGTCCTTAGGTGCATAAATATAGAACGAGTATCCACTAGTTCTTAGAAACGACGCATAGTCTGCGCGCTCGCACCACTCCCAGGACTTGCCGAAGAAACCCTCAATTACCCCCAAGTATGGCGCTTGAATCATCTGCCTCATAATCACTCACAGCGCCTAACTGATAGTGGAAGCTTGGAGATCTCTCGCACCAAAAACCTCAAGTAATCAGCTATTATTGGTCGATTATCTTGCCGATTAGGATCTTCAACGAGTTTGCACGCCTTGATCGCATTTAGCTTTGCTGTTCGGGCGTATCGAGCGAGCTGACCTGCCAGTCCGTAAATACCCTTCATAGAATTGCCACCGTGGAACGGCTCACCGGACTGAACCTGTACGCTTAGTGGACTACCCGTCACTTGCCAGGTAAAGCTTGGCAGTCTCGCAACATTCGGGGAAGCGACAACGAAGCTACCAGCTCCGCTTGCTGCCGCACTCTTGGACCAACTCGCATAGACGCCACCTAGGCCACGTGCATGGCAGTTGCGGAGGGCTGCTAAAGAGGACGCCGGGCTCCACAGAGCGGCTAGCGATATTGAGCCAGCAACAAGAATCTGAAGAATGGACTGCATTCGCATATATAGTTACAGTTTCTCTATCTCAACTCCCCAGCTCTTGAATATCCGAAAGCAACCACCACTCGCTGGGAACACTCGGTGAAAATCCGATGCTCAAGATACCCAGCTCAGCTTTTGAATGAAAGCCCCTTTCAAAGTGGTGTGGCCTGACCGGCCACAGATGCGGTGCTTGCACGGAATGCTAAGGTTACGACTCGCTTTTATGGAGCCCTATCTATGAAATATATATCTTGCTTTCTTGTCTCTTCACTCGCAGCCGTTTTTTCTGGATGTGCCTCACACTCCGACGTAACCAAGGTACAAAACGAAACACGGAACGCTCAACACACAGCCGAACAGGCCCTTTCAACAGCACAAGGTGCCAAGTCTCTAGCTCAGGAAGCAAACGATCGCTCACTGAGAACTGAGGAGATGCTTGACCGTGGCTTTAAGCGCTCGATGCGTAAATAGAGCACTAATTCACCCTATTCTGGCCCTCGTGTGTACCGCCTCATGGGGGCTAGGGGTCGCCACGGGAGAAGAGTTTCAACTACCTGAATCGTCCACCGATAGCGTCGTTGGCTCGCTTCGAGAAACCTACGCGCACCAGGTAGATACTCTGCTCGACATCGCCCGCCGATATGACGTGGGGCATGATCAGATAATCCTTGCTAACCCCGGCGTCAATCGTTGGTTGCCTGGCAGAAACACCCCTATCACCATCCCCAACAGCTACATCCTTCCACCCGGCCCGCGAGAAGGCATCGTCCTCAATCTTGCTGAGCTGCGGCTGTATTATTTCCCCCCGAAGAGTTCGACTGTGCTGACCTTCCCCGTTAGCATCGGCGATATGGATTGGAGAACACCGCTGGGGACAACAAGGATAACCTCAAGAGAGAGAGACCCTGCGTGGAATCCTCCAAAAAGCATCAGGGCTGAACACCTCGCCGATGGAGAAGTTCTTCCGCCCTATATTCCGGGTGGAGATCCGGAGAACCCCCTCGGACGTTTTGCTCTGCGGCTTGGTATCACAAGCTACCTTATTCACGGCACCGACGAGAGCCGAGCCTTTGGAATCGGAATGCGTGTAAGTCACGGGTGCATCAGACTCTACCCTGAGGATATTGAGGTCCTCTTTCAGCGTGCCTCAGTGGGCACAAAAGTACGGATAATAGATGAACCTATAAAGGTCGGCTGGTTACACAACGAGCTCTACCTGGAAGCGCACCGCCCTCTTGAAGCTGAGGAGCAACCGATGCACAAGGAGCCAGAGTGGGAGGACCTGCTCGATAGGCTCCTAAAAACTATGAAGGACTCGGATATTGTCTACCGACGCACGGCGAACATTACTTTACTACTCGGAGATGGGATACCGAATGTCATCGGGGAGCGCCAAAACATTGCACCACAATAAACACCAACTTATTTCCTTTTGTTAAGCCTGAATTCTTAAGCTACTCCTACAACCAGCCGAAGCTACCACCTTAGTGCTATTATGATATGGGGATAAAGATGAAAAGCGTGGGTAAGTTATTGCTTCTCGGAGCGCTTGCGCTCTTTTCACAGTTTACAGTCGTGCAATCGTCAACGGCTCAGTCGGCTGGACCAGACCCCAGGGTAGCTTTCTCTGAGAGCACATCCTTTCCAGGTGGCTACGTTAATCTTCAGTATGATGCTAAGGTTAAGGCGCTCAACATACGCCTGGTCAACAGCGACGGCTCTGGGATTCACAGCTACATCGGAATTGGTTGGTCCTATTTCACAACGTCTGTAGTCTCAGCCAAGGGCAAGGAGAGTTCAAGTTCAACTAACGCTTTGACCACCTGCCTCGCTTCTTATTATGCTCTGTTTAAGGCTCAATTTGCCGCTATCAGCGCACAAATCTTGGCTACTCGAGTAAGTGGCTTAAGCCCGAACTTCGCTCGAAGCCAAGAATGGGTACAAACCGCTTGCCAATCGGTGATACCACTGAGCTCAGCTAAACAACCTGATTTCGGCGTTGTTCCTCCGCAATTAAGCGGCTCAACGAAAAAGCCTGACTTCGCCGTTGTTCCTCCGCAAATAGGCGGATAACTGCCACTTATGAGCCTGAGCCTCGCTGCCAGCTATCGCTGGCTGGCGAGGCTTTTTTGTTTAACGTGAAGGCACTAGGCGAGCAGTCTCACCAAGAGATTTGACAGCTGCTACAATTTAGCCCTGGCAGCGATACCTTTTTGATAGGCTTCGAGATCTTCCCCGAGCACAAAAAGCAAGGCTATGCGACTAAAGCGTTAGACTGCCTATTTGACTGGGCGAAAAAAATAATCAGATAGTAGCATTTCGCCTCTCAACCCAACTTTTTTCAGCCCTATCGCTCCCCCACCATCCACACCTTACCTTCCTTAGTAAGGAACATCTTCCGCATCTCTTCAAGCGTAAACGGTCGTGAACCGAGCCGGCCAAAGACGCTGACCTGATGCCCGGTCTCATCAACAGCGCGATCTCTATCGAGCGGCTTAGTGATATTGATTGCAGGTCCGGCGGTGTGTTTGCGGGCGATGACCATCGGCTTCACCTGCGGAGCAAACCCGTAATAGCCAGGCACACGCTCTGGGTCGGTTAGCTGCAAGATAACGAGCCCATTTACTCCATCAGCAACGTATCCAATCAGGCTCGCGTTGGTGGTAGCAACTTTAACATCGTAGGTATCATTTATCGCCCCATCGGCTGCATACTTCATGTAAACCTTCGGGTACTCCGGTCGCTCGACATCTATAATTACAACGCCTTCTCGCCCACCTCCGACGTAAGCATAATTACGAGCAACGTAGACGCTGCGCGCATCAGGTAGTGCAATAGAAGCGCTCTCAACTTTGCGAGGTTTTTCTGGGAAGGTTAAGTCAACAACGTGAAACCCATCAGTATCGGTAACAAATGCGTAACGGAACTGAACAGCGATACCTGTTGAAAGACGTGAAGACCACGACGCCTCAACACGCGGCTTGAGTGGATCGTTTAGATCGAGCACCACGATGCTATCTGGCGTTCCGATAAATGCTCGCGCCCCTGCAAGGTAGATGTTTCTAGCACCCGTTAAAACACCCCCTTCGTTCCATGTTAGCGCGCGCTCCAGGAAATTGTTACGTGGCTCGCCGTCTTGCAACGTATCAACATTAACAACGATTAACCCCTCCTCACTATCAGAGATAAATGCGTAGTGATAAATCGGATGCATCGGCGTCTCTAGATTCTCTGGCAACTGCTCCTTAAACGGAGCCACCGGCATAGTCGTTGGAAGTGCAAGCCCAGTCGCATTCTTTGACGAGACGTGAGTATCTTGACCAAAGGGCGACACAGGGCTCGTTACGATACGCTCAGAGAAGCCTTTATTGGCGATATTTGCGATATCGTACACACGGAATCCATCTGGCCCAGCAGCAGTGTAGAGATACTCTCCGCGCATCTGCACAACCCGAGTATTACCGTCCACTCCGTGATGTCTGTGGCTCTCTTCAAGCTCAAGGTTACGCTCTTGGTGAGCCTTGTAGTAATCAGGATAGGCGTACCGATGCAGGAAGCTTCCAATGACAGCTTGTGGTTCGTCCCACTCTGTCACCTGCACTGCTTCAAGACCCTCCTCACCTGCTGCAACGTAGGTGTAGTAGCCCATGAAGTTTACAAAATTTGTTCCAAGGAGAAGCAGCTGCGCCATAATGGCGTTGTTGTCGTTCTCCTTTGAAACGTGGCAGTCTTTGCAGCCCTTCGTTTCTTTTGTCCGCACAGTATGAGGGAAGTGCGGGGCAAAGGCTTGAGAGCTATAGCCGCCTGCCGACGTTGGTGGTTGTTGAATATAGATCTTCTGCCGAGCTGCATCAGTAGAACTCAACACAAGCGCACTCGATGAGCGCACAGGCACTATCTTGCCATCTTTAGCTGGACCGTGGCGTCCAAGTTGATACATCTCATCACGTGCAACCTGGGGATTGTAAGAAGCAAAGTTGCGGGTCTCCTTCCCTTCGTAGTGGTTTGTGGTGGTCTTCCAGTTAGCCTGAATCGGCAAGTGGCACCCTCCGCACGCTGTAGTCCACGAACTGTGGCAAGCGAAACACGACATATCACTCTCTGGGTGCGCGAGCTTTTCTTGGAAATGTACGTCTGTTCCCTGCTTCGCAGATGCGAATGAATAGGTATCCTTGCCCTCTTCTATCTTAGTAACGAGCTTAGCCTTAGCTGATTTCTCGTTGTAATCTTTATTCTTCGGATCAACTGAGTCCTTGACCTGCTTAACACGCCACTCAAGCCCCTCGGTCACAAGCGAGCGCTGATAGAGGCTATCCCCTTTCCAAATAAACTGACTCTGACCCCACGGTGTGCGCTTGAGCGAGAGGTCATGTCCCCCATCCTTGGGAGCGGCTGGGCCAGAGGTCTTTAAAGAAGCCTTCTGCGTGAGAGAGCCGTGACAATCAATGCATCCTATCTCAACAGCCTGCGCAACCTCTCCGTAGATATTACCATCACCGTGCGAATCCTGACCGAAGTGACAATCTACACACTGCATCCCGAAATCAACGTGAATATCCTGTAGGTGGACGGCTTTCTTGAATTTCTCAGGGTCGCTAAATGATACGTGCTCACCGTCTTTATCGAGGAGGTTCCCCTTGCGGTCGCGCTTAAACACCGCTCGGAAGTTCCACCCGTGACCGTGATAATCAGCAAACTGCGTGTTTTGCAGCTGCGGATTTAGATCGCTCACTCGCTTTAAGAAATCTATATCTGTCCACTTTCCACGAGCAGCTGCCTCCTCTGGGTTGTGCTGCATCGACTTGTAGTACTCCTCGTCGGTTGGATACTTTTGCTTCTCTGGCCACATAAAGGGCGCATCGCTCTCATAATCCCACATCGTAAAACCAAGGTAGGTGTTCACAAACATATTTGGCTGATGCATGTGACACACCATACACTGACTGGTAGGAATCGAGCGCGTGAAGACGTGCTTGAGAGGGTGTCCCTCTTCATCTTTAGGAATCGTTGGATCCTTGGTCTGAGTTTTCCCTTCATGACCAAACTGCGCGTACGGACCAGCATGCCGTGGGTCGCGAGTATTCGCGTAGATGGTGTGACACGATGTGCACCCACTACTGCGGTAATCACCCGGATGATCATTGGTTCCTAGGTAACTTAAGTGCGGGTCATTCAGGCGAGTCTTGTGAATGTTAAGCACCGGAACAGCTATTCGAGAGCCCGTACCGGGTCCACGATTACTTTGGCGAATATCAGGCTTGCCACTGTCTTCATGCGGATTGGGATTACCCACTTCAGCGAATTGGCTCTTTATAAAGAGCCCGCCGCGCTCAAAAACTCGAAAGATATCTGCCGGAGGGAGAACCTCCCATGTCGGCATCGGGAGCAGCTTTTCAAGAGCACCTCGCGCACGCATCTCATCAGTAAGAGGCCGCCCATCGTGAACGATAGTTGCTGGCTGACCGTCTCGCGTTAGCCCCTCACCCAACAGATAACGCTTATAAGGTAGGATTCCGTTATTATATGACGCACCGCCCCACAACATCGCTGATGTTGTCATAAGGCTCTTCTTTACTGCTGTTGTGATCTGCGAGTGACACCCACCACACGCTTCAGGGGCTGCGCGCAGATCGCCTGGGTTTACAAAGCGAACAAACTCCACCGTCTCTTTACCGAGATCTGCATATGAGTGCTTAGGATTAGCTGAACTTGGCCAATTCTCTGGGTGAGATGGGAGCACGTGTGCCCGCTTCTTGGCCTGCTCGTAATTATCGTGCCCCTTTTCAAACCCCTTGGCGCGAACGGTCGGGTCTCCTCCGTGACACTGAGCGCATCCGATATGAACCGCTGGATTTTGATGCATCGTCGGTGCATCGGTTTGCGTATGGCAATCGAGGCACCCTGTACTCGTTGCCTCCATCACCGCTTTGGTGCCGCCTGGTTTGATAATATTGACGTAGGGCTCATCTGCCTTGACCGATGATACGAAGGATACAAACGCTGCTGCCAGCCCACTAACAGCGAGCCCTGTTAGCACCGTCGCTGCTACCCTTCCTGCCTGCACTCGTTTACGTGAATACTTCATATTCCTAATACTGAAAGATCACATTCGTGAATGCGTCGTAGTTCGTTTTATCTCCGAAGAGATTCTTCTGCCCCGATGCTGGTATCAGGCACGCCCCACCCATCCTTAACTGGACATTGTTATTAAGAAAGGGCCGGTACAGCAGGCCCGTTGAGAAATCCCAACCGATATCGCGATTGATAGAGCCATCCTGTCGTAGCGCCTCGATAGTAGCCGTTTGGTCAAATTGCAGATAACTCGCGTTCGATATCAGCTTTAGCTCCGGCAAGATTTCAAAATCAACACCCACATTGTACATACGCAACCCTGGGTTAACAAAATTAGATTGCCCCAACTCCTTCCCTGCCCGCAGATTTGGAAGCAAGCTATTGCGACTCACAAGATTCACACCACCGCTACCACCGATAAATGGAATAGCCTGCCTCTGCCAAAACGATAAGTCTCCGCCAGCAAAGTTTGGATTATCAAAGATCGCATCAAATCCTTCTGCCTGCCCGTCGTAAGGATCTCTATCGCCTGACGCCCACAGAAACGAGGTGCGGATACGAACCCAATCGATATCGTAGGAGAACTCCTGCGCTGCCATTCCTGCGTTAATATCAACCTGTCGATTAGCGATCTGACTGTGACTTTCAGAGCCAGTCACGTAGTAGAGCTGTGTCGTGGTATTGATGCGTCCAAAGTGACCGTCTCCTCCTAGCCCAAAGTATGTAGAGTAGATATCCTTAGGTCGTTGGTCTCCGAGCGGCGCTGGCCTTACAAGAAAATTATTGCGGTCGTACCTATCACCTGAACTACCGGCGGTATCTTCGCGATGAACAACACTAAGCATCGTTGTATGACCGAGCGCCAGCGCATCCTGTCGATAAACGTTAGCGACGTATACATCCTCGTGTCGGTCAGTGAAGAGTGTATTTAGCCCTGAATTAACGTCTTTATCGAGACGCGAGAACCACGCCGCATTAAACTGGGTCTTGTTGTTGTCGTAGTTACCAAAGAGCCGCACCCCGGGTGAGTTATCGTTATAAAGAAAACCACGAAAATCGGCGTTAAACTGCTGAATACCAGAGCGGCTGGAGACGAAATCATAACGGTCAGAGAGATTGGCGAGGTGAATATCTGCAAACAACTCCTGAAAACTAAAGAAATTGTCGTTTCGAACAGCTCCATTAGCAGGATTTGCTTTTACGAGTCCATCCTCTGAAACCTCTACGTGATTGAAGTTAAAAACTGGTGCAACACGCAACTCAAGCTCAGGTGGCTTAAACGAGGTGTTTCCGCGTATCGCTGAGAACGACGCCACCACGTTCTGCACTACTGCTGTTTGGTCTCCATCACCGAATACATCGTTGCTGTTCCCACGTTTCGTTGACGCAAACCCAACCGGGACAGGAATCCGTCGCGCCTCGAAGAGGGTATCCGAAATGACAGACAGCTCCGTAAACCACTCATGCCCCGGTGACCCAGCTACAGGAATATCTCCCTTTAAAACGTTCTGATTGTAGGGGTCGTACCATTTTCCGGCATAGAACATGCGCCACCGATCGGGCACTGGAACAAAGTCTGATGCTGAGTTTTCGATAGGGGGGATAGATTCGTATACGTTACTGGGGAACTGAGGCTGCTTTTCGCCTGGTAGCATACGCTGCAAAAGCTCATCAGGAACATGGTCTGTGGCTTCTTCCTGGGGTGCAGCAACACTAGGCTGTTCAGTGGTTTCGGCGCCGGCATTGTACGCGACGCAGACGCACAACGTTGCAACCGCAACTGCATGTCTTATTACTGTACGTGCCACGGCGAATTCCATTTACACTACCACTACTAAGCTACAATCCCTGACATACGTTTTGCTGGTTGCTACCGATAAACGGTGCTTCCGGGCAATTGACATAGCGTAAACGCAACTGCTCCTGCGGAAGATCGATAGCGTCTGCTCGACGCGCAAGAGGGGCGTTAAACCCGAGCTGTGGGTCACCGATCCCCGAACGACCGACGTAGTTGAGCCCCGCGCGGCTTGCGCCGTAGAAAGCCACAAGATCATCTTGGTCAATTCCGTCCCCGCTGACACCTAGTGCACCAATCAAGGTCTCACCCCTAAACAGTGGAACTGCTCCGGCGAAGATTTGAACACCGTTACGCACTCGCCCGCCAAATACCGACGAATTCGCGCAGTTGCTAGGTATCGCGCGTGGATTCAAGATTGGGCCTGCAAGCCCTCCGCTAACGAGATCCAGTTGCAATCCTGTATTAAAAGGGCTCCACGATGCACCTGGCGCCGTGCCCGGAAAAGGAAGAGAGAACGGACCAGGGGCTGTCTTATCTATTCCATCAGGGAAAAATGGTCGTGCTAAATTACCAACCGAGCGAGAACCAAACACGAACGCTCCGTTGAGCGCCTGACCGGTTGTTGCGGAATATTCCGCGGCGTAATTTCGCGATAGAGACCCGAGAGCAGCTTGAAGCTTTTGACCAGCATCTGCTGAGCTAAAGAAAGCAGCAGCACGGGCTTTTTGCAAAGAGACGTCTATTCCGAAAACAGGGGCATCTTGCGAGCGCACAAAACCGAGAGGAGTTCCGAGGTCGTCAATGACAAATATTGAAACTCGCGCTGGTGTGTCGCGCGGCGTTCGTATAGCAGCTCGCGCACGATGAGCTGTGGTAATGGCGGAATCAAGTAGCGCCTCGACTTCGCTTGTCTTTAATTCACTTCCTCCAAGGGAACGTCCCGATCGACTCGGGAAACGTGCGCCTCCGCCTGCATTTACTAAGATGGCCGCCGGTATCCCGGCTCGTACCGTCTGCGCGACACCTGAAGCTGGTGAGCCGAAAGCAACACCTGCGTGAATCTTACCGTCTGAGTAAAGAGGCTCTGATACAAGAGAAGAGTCGTCTAATGATTCCAGCGCTCCAAGTGCTTCAAGATCGCCGTACCCAATATCAGAGAAACGCAGGCTTCTTCCGGCTACGAAGATGTTATCTCCCACCCTTTCAGCTGGCGCTTCAAATCCGATACTAGCCGACAGAGCCACTCGCTCCTCGGGAAGGTCATCGTAATTTGAAATATCTCGGTCTGCCGTATACATCCCGTCAAACTCAACACCGATTCCCCCAACCAGGTCCCCATTTTTATACAGCGGCAATCCTCCAGCGTCAGCAGAGAGTCCAAGGGGTAGTGGCCGAGGACCAATCGAGCCCGCAGCAGCAGGCTTTGCACCAATCGATGCGCCACGCGCATACGACGGATTTACAACAGTAACATCTCCACAGAGGAGCTGAGAGAACTGAACACCAAAGAGAGGGCCACCCGGTTGATTCGTTTGCCCGGGCAGAAAGTGCTCTTGGATGATCTGACTTGCTGTACGGGTAGAAAATGCATTTCCTTGACTGCTAAGATACGCTCCCGTTCCGGCCTTTGAGATCGCTGCAAGCGTCGCTGGCACAGACAGCCCCTCAAGGAAGCCACTGGCACCGATACCTCCGTTAATCGTTGTCGAACGATTAGCCCCTGGCATCTGATACAGCGCGAGTACATTACCTACTCGGTCTACAACCGCAAATGTACCGGCTGTTCCAAGACCCTTTGTCGCTGCGACCGCCTGCTGAACAATGAGGGTAACATCCGCCTCAGACAGCGTCTGATTTGCACATCCACCATCGCAGCCGAAATTGCTTCCGCTTGAGCCGCCGCTTTGCGATCCACCAGAGCCCCCTCCTCCACCACCGCAGCTAGCGAGCACAACAGCTGAAGAAGTAACAAGTAGACTGCGAATTGCTTTGGTTATCATCTGTACTTCCTCACTTACCGCTCTACGAATTGCAGGTATGCCTGCGCATCGTGCTTACTAGACTCAGGCATCGACAACGAGTCGTGGAACGAATGGCACTCTATACAACTGCTAGTGACGTAACCTGCTTTGGGACTCTGCACGTGACACTCCTGACAGAGCGCCACGCCCGGCAAGAGAACATCCTGGGTCTTAGACGAGGTACGCGTCTTCTCGTGGCACGACTCACACGAGAGCTCTTCATGTGCCCCGTGCCCAAACCGTGCTGCTGGGAACCACACCGCTGGCACATTTGGCTTAGTAACTACAAAGTGGGAGTTAGTAGCAGTCTGCTCCTCACCCGGCTTCTCGTTGTAGTTGTGACACAGGTAGCACCCAGTCTTGGTAAATAGCTCGGTCTCTGCCTCGCGTGCCTTCTGCTGAACAAGCTGTACATTTACCGGTGGCGTCTTCTTTGCTGACAGTCCAGAGCCACCTGGCATAAGTCTGGCAGGCTTTGGATCCTGCATCGCCTTCGTGCCGATGAGAAATAGCTTAGTATACTCTGTAAAGAGAGCTGGATACACTTGCTCGCTATCGCCATGCGGTACCTCTACTCCGGGAAGCTTCTCTTCAAACTCAAGCGCATGACAATCACGACAGTGATTATCAAAGCTTACAGGCTTCATCGTTTTGTAGTTTTCTTCAAGCTGATGACAACTAGCGCACTGTAACGTGGTAGATCCATTTCGACCGCGCAACCCTGGCTTGAGGTGAAGTGCGTGATTAAGCTTGAGAGTACTTGAGTCACGAACGCCCTCCCCATCATCAAGGCTAACCTTCTCTGGCTTACTCTGATGTGCACTTTCAACAGAGATACGGAACTGCGGGTGCGAATCAAAGCTCACTACGTCTTGGACAGTAGTATTCGCTTTGAGAGTTGTCATCGACGCATGACAACTAACGCATTGCCTGTCGTCTTTTCGGGTAAGCCCCTCGTCACCATTGTGCTCCATGTGGCACTGCGCACACCGCACGGACAGATCGGCGTGCGCTTTGGTAAAGTCAGGCATGCCTTTAGCGTGCTCTGACATGTTGTGGCAGTGCAAACACTCTCTATCTTGAACCTGTTGAAACGGCTGCGTGTGACACGATTGACAATCCTTTTCGATAATCTTGTGCGGACTAGATATCGGCCCACTACTCCAACTGGTTAGCGAATTGTAAAACAAAGGAGAGAAGAAATACGCCAGCACAAGCACCAGCGCCGCTCCCCAACTCAGTCGTGAGATCGAAGGTAGGTAACGCCCAATCTGAAGCTTCTCAATCTGCTGGCGTATAAGGTCGGCATCTTCAGGTGGAAGCTTCTGCTCGGCACAAGTGAGCGTCACCGCTTCGGGGGATATCTGAACGGAGATTGCGATATCCCCAAGAAGCACAACATCACCCGAAACAAGCGCGCTGCGCGTAACGCGCTTGCCATTAACTTTAACGCCGGCAAGAGATTTAAGGTCTGAAATGAAGAGGGCTCCTCCCTCTTCTAGTGAAAACGTGGCGTGCGCTAACGACAACCGTCGATTAGAGAGCACTACATGCGAAACCCCTCCCCGACCAACTATTATTTCGTTTTGTGCGTAGTCGGTCGTTAACTGTTCTACCGAGCCCGAGGCATTACGCGTCTGTTGTATGAACGTAAACTTCATGGCGCGCTACCAGAGAAAAAAGACAGAGAATATGTGAATTGCAAGCGCTACACACAGCGCCACAGATATAGGGACATGAAAGTACAGCCACACTTTTAGTAGCGCCTTTATCCGCGCTTCAGAAAGGACTTGACGTGCAAGGTCTGACTTTCTATCGATAAGTCCCAGCACTTTGAAGGCATCTTCGCGCTCTCCTTCTATAACTTTTGCGATCATTTCGCGCGCCTTTACATGGTCAAACACCGGCACCGCATTAGGGGTAAAGATCGCCACTAACGATGGCGTGAAGCGATAATCAAGGGCGTTAACCACCTGCATGAAACTATCGCTCTTGCCCTTACTGACCCTCTCTAAGTCTTCGTCGATCGAGTGAACCTCTGTCAGCACGACCTCATCTTTTCGTCCGCCACGGTGAGAAGAGATGCGGGCCGACAAAGTCGAGTAATTTGCTGCACCCCATATTCCCGTAACGATCGTAAGCACCATTAATACGTAAGCGAGCGTGTGAACGTTACACCCAAAGCTAAATCCAGAGTGCAGAGGCACCAGATACAGTAGCCCTATACCGATCCACACATGAGCTGCCAGCCACCCTTCGACAGTTCCAACAGCCGATGAATATGCACGCTTACGCATACCAAACGCCATCAACCAGACGATGGCTATCGTGGATACAGTACCGAGAAAGTATCCAACAGCAGTCCCACCATTTCTTCCACCAAATGGGTTATTCAGGGCATACAAAACAGTGCTCGCCACAAGCCCGGCGAGCGTTATCCAGAGCCAGCGATAATGCCTATAATTTACAAATGTCTGCTGTCGCACGCCCTACATCCTCTTCGCATTTGCTATCTGCACCAACTGTGCAGCACTCACTCGCATTGCCGCTCCGGTCGGACAGGCGCGAACGCACGCCGGTCCACCTGCTAAATCGTGACATTGATCGCACTTAGCTGCCTTAGCAGGCCCCTTTTCTTTCTTCTTGCGACCAAATCCAAACAACGAGAGCAACGAAAACTCTTGATCTGCTTTGTCGTACACAAGCTGAATCACGCCGTACGGACAGTTACCAACGCAGTTACCACACCCGATACACGAATCACGAATAACAACTTCCCCGCTCGCAAGTCGCGTCAACGCATTCGGCGGGCAGTCAGTCATGCACAACGGATTTTCACAGTGACGACACGATATCGGGATCTGGATAGAAGCCAGGCTCTTTCCACCTTTTCGATCAAGACGCGAATACCCCTTGTGAGTCGCAGCACAGGCAGCTTCACAGTTGTCACATCCAACACACAGGTCGGAATCTATAAGCAGAACATTCTCAGCATCGGTAAGCCCTTCAGACGCCATAAACTCAAGGAGAGACCCCGTCTCTTCGCTGGAATCCGTCACGATATTTTGTATTCGTCGCTCCTCTGCAACTTTAGTTATCGCTTCGCGGACTCCTGGGTACGTGCCGAGTACTTCGAGAAAATCGCCTTTTTCAATCAAGATCGTTTCGCACCCAACAGCAGCGGTTACAGTCGCAGACCGAAGGGAGGCTTCGGCAGTCAAGATCGCCATTTCTCCAACGTAGCCGCCTGCAGGAATGTAGGTCTGAGCAACATCTTTCCCCGCTTTATTTCTGCGCGATATCTTAACCGACCCCTTGCGGATAACATACAAGCTGTCGCCGACATCACCTTCCTTGAATAGAACATCTCCCTTCTTAAAGTTCTTCATCTTGGCCTTTTTTACCAAGTTATCGAGGAACTCTGGAGCAACAGACGGAAATATCGTCGACTGCAAGGCGCGCTTAATGAAAACCTCATCGAGAGCACGGCGAACCGAGCCAACAGAGGCCATGAGCTTCAAAATCTGCTTGCGAGGAGTCTCTATGAGAATCGTATTAGCCTCCGCCACACGAACAGTCGCCACACGCCTACGCCCAGATATCAAGCCCATCTCTCCAAAGAAATTCCCCTTACCAAGACGGACCTTGAGTTTCTCATCAACCTCGATGGTGACACTTCCTGAAACAATACTCCAAAATGTATCGGTGTAGTCATTCCTCTCAAAAACAAGATCGCCTGCCTGGCGCTGCGATATATCAGAGTCGATCAACATCTCTCTTATCTGTGGCTCGCTGATATCAGCAAACAGCGGCAGGCTTGAGCGAAGCGACGGGTAGTGCGCTCCGAATCCACCGGGGAGATACTTAAAGCGCTCTTCAAGAAGCGGTTGATCCGCAGGCTCACACGGCACACCACGGATATGCTCTATAACCTCGTATCCTTGGTTGATAGCTTGCTTAATTAACGGATAGCCGATTAATGCGCCAAGAATGTAGAGGCCCGTAACGTTTGACTCGTAGCGAGCATTAACAGCGGGGACACTTCCCGGGTCGTTGTTGGGAAATTGGATGCCGACTGACTCAAGGAATTTTCTCGGAAGTATACAACCCAAGCGCGCAATGATGTGATTGCACGGAACGGCAACTTCCCCCTGAGGAGTATTGATATACGTTGTCTCTGGTTCTACGCGAGCAATAGTGGCGCTGTAAAAACATCGAATTTTGTTCGCTGCTATCGCTGCCAGGATAAGTTTTGAGTTCGCATCTTTAGCGCGCGCAAACTCATCTCCACGATTGACGAGATAAACGGTATTCTTTTGACTGAGTGCAAGCGCGTTTTCGATAGCCGCATCGCCCGCTCCAACAACGATAATTGAGCGTCCTACGAAGGCATCCGGATCTGAAAGAGTATAAGCAATATGCGGCAGCTCCTCCCCAGGAACGCCCAACTTACGCGGCGCTCCCTGAACTCCGATTGAGAGGATTACGTTCGTAGCCGTACACACGCCACCATTGTGGGAGATTTCAAAGACATCTCCCTTCTTTTCAATTCGACCCACCTCAGCGCGAATGAGATTGACCTGATGAGATTGGAGATCGTCCTCAAATTCCCTTAGAATCTTCTCTCTACTTCCCTCAGAGAACCGACACTTAGCGCGCAGAGGGAGCCGGCCAGGCTCCGCCATAACGTGCTTACGAAGTTGGTAGTCGTAAATAGTGTTTGCAATCTGGCTCTTCTCGAAGAGCACGTGTGAGAGTTTATGATGAGCTGCGTTTGTGGCAGCACCGATACCAGCCGGACCCGCTCCGATAATCGCAATTTCAAAATGCTGTGACATGCTAACGGAGTTGGTTACGGGATTAATCTCTTGCTTAACGGTATCTTTAAACCGTTTTCTACTCGTAATCGGTAGATTTTTTGACTATAAGTTCCAGGGAGAGATGGATCAATCTTTTTCCGCTGGGAATTTTTCATCAAAAGTTCACTCTCTCCTCGGCGGGGCTATCTCTTTTGGCGAGAATCTGCGAAAGAAGGCGAAGTATGCGAACAGTACATGCAGCAGATCCCAGTCCTAAGAATTACCAACGCAACGGCAATTTTTTAAAACACGTTTTTAGCACGCTGCTTTCAGCCCAAGCTCTTATCGGACCCTCCGCCGAGGCGCAAGACTCGCACTACAAATTTGTGGGCACCGGCTCGTGCAGCTCCTCAAACTGTCACGGGGGTGTACAACCACGAAAAAGTTCGTCCGTACTTCAGAACGAATATGGAACGTGGGTTCGCCACGACAAGCACTCCAAAGCTTATACGGCACTGCTAACTGACGACGCGAAGAGAATGACTGCCCTGCTAGGAATGAAACCCCCTTCCGAAGAGCCACTCTGCCTAAAGTGTCATGCGACATACGTTGCAGACCCCGCTCAAAGAGGGGAGAAGTATCAGATAGAGGATGGCGTTTCATGTGAATCCTGCCACGGGGCGGCAGAAGGCTGGCTAGAAAGCCACGCTGAACTAGGCACCAAACACTCCGACAACCTCGCCCACGGCCTAACAGACACCGTCTCGCTTGAATCACGCGCAAAGCTCTGCCTATCGTGCCACTACGGAGACGAAGAGAAGAGCGTTACCCACAACCTCTATGGCGTAGGACACCCCCGCCTCCGGTTTGAGCTCGATACCTTTGGGATTCTTCAGCCTAAGCACTGGGTAGTAGACAACGACTATATCGAACGGAAGGGTCCGTACGTCCCCGTAAAGGCTTGGCTCATGGGCCACGTAGTACAAGCAAAGGAAGCTATCGCACTACTTGAGTCATCATCTCGCACAAAAAACGGCGGCCTTCCTGAGCTGAGCCTTTTTGATTGCTATTCGTGCCATCACAACCTAACCGAAGAGCAGTGGAAGCAGCGCACATACGGCGGGGCTCCGGGGCAGCTGAGACTAAACCTCCCATCGCTTATTATAATAAAAGAAGCCATCAGCTCGCTTGATTCCTCGACCTCATCTGAGTTGGGAGAGCTCATAACAGCGCTTCACGCCAGCTTTAAGAACGATGGTGCTGCGGACCATCTTGATGAGATTTCAGAAATCCTCGACGACAAGGTTGCACCGATAGCGCGAAGTATTACTGGCGACGAAGAGAATTGCCTTGCTGTGTTGCATTCACTGACAGCTTTTGCAGCCAAGACCGAGTGGCCAACGTATGAAGTCGCCGAGCAGATCGGCATGGGCATTCAAGCTACGATGGCCTCCTCGCCAACACTCTCAAAGAAGTTTGAGGTCGAACTCAAGGAACTCTTTGAGACGCTCGCTACTCCGAAGGCGTTTACGACAGAGCGCTTTATGAATTCGGCTCGCAAGCTCAACTCAGTCGTTAGCAAGCGGTAGGGAGTGAGAAAAGGCACGTGACTCTGCTTACAAGCGACCAGACAGCTCTTCCCTACCTGCGCGAACTAAGCAAACTGCACCCTTCAATCGATTCTGCTCTTGCTACGATAGCGGTGCTGTCGTCTTCGCTCACCCTTCCCAAGGGCACTATTCACGTCATTAGTGACGTGCATGGTGAGTACAAAAAACTTCGTCACGTCGTGAACAATGCATCCGGCTCTCTACGACCACTTGTCACTCAGCTCTTTTCACCCACCCTTTCAAACGAAGAGCAGCTACAGCTATTAAGTTTTATCTACTACCCACGCGAGTCATTTCTATTCTATTTTCAACCGATTGATTCCGCTGCTGATCGACGCAAGCTCGTGATTCGCTTAATGCGCTCAAAGCTTGAGATCGTTCGCTCTCTCGCCACGAACTATTCGCTCCATCACGTTGCAGCACTTCTTCCAACCCAGTACCTCCAACTCTTTCGGGAACTTATTTTAAGCCCTCAGTTCCACCGAGATGCGCACCACTTTGAAGCACTCATAGATTCCTTTCTGACACACTCACGCGAGCTCGATCTCCTTCGCCTCACCGCCCGCCTAATCAGAAACCTTGCAATCTCTGAGTTGGTTGTAGCTGGAGATATGGGCGATCGTGGTCCGCGGATTGATAAATCAATCGACTTCCTTACGCGTCAGCCACACGTGTCAATTACATGGGGGAATCACGATACAAGCTGGATGGGCGCCTGCCTGGGCGATCTGCTTTGCATAGCAACGGTTATTCGTCTCTCTCTACGCTACGGTCGGGTGACGCAACTTGAGGAGGGATACGGAATACCGCTCGACCCGCTTGAGAGATTAGTTGCCCATTCCTACGCTGACGACCCTGCTACTCGCTTTGAGTGCAAGGACAGTGGCGGTCGAGACCGGCAGCTCCTTGCCCGCATGCAAAAGGCAATCGCTGTGCTGCAGTGGAAGCTAGAGTCTCAGACAATCGCTCGCAATCCACACTTTAACCTCTCTCATCGAGACCTACTCATGCGCGTTGATTGGCGCAGCAGCGTCGCCTCTCTTGATGGGAAAGATCACCCTCTGCTGGATAAAAACTTCCCAACTATTAATCCCGATAAACCAGCCGATCTAACCTCTGAAGAGGAGCGGTGTCTTACCTCTCTTAAGAGCTCTTTCATAAATAGTCCGGTGCTGTGGAAACACATGACCTTCCTCGCGCGCAAGGGGCACATGGCGCTCATCCGTGACCATGCCCTCATCTTTCACGGCTGCGTGCCATGCGACGAGGCAGGAAATTTTCTCTCGCTTTCAATCGATGGCAATCCATGCTCAGGTCGCACACTCTTTGATGCCATAGAAGTTGTAGTTCAACGGACATTTCAATCGCCGCAGCAGAGAGACCTCGACCTACTCTGGTACCTCTGGTGTGGTCCCCTTTCTCCACTTTTTGGAAAAGACAAAATCGCAACTTTCGAGAGCTACCTCATCGCTGACAAAGACACACATCACGAACACAAAAACCCCTACTTTAATCTAATTCACGAAAGCTGGTTCTGCGAAAAAGTCCTCGCTGAGTTTGGCGCTGAGACAAACGACGGAATAATTGTGAATGGTCACGTGCCCGTGAAGATTGAGCAAGGTGAGTCACCTCTTAAACGAAGTGGCAAAGCGGTAACAATCGATGGGGCATTCTCGGAGGCTTACGGCGATAAGGGGTATACCCTGGTAATGCAGCCAGATAGAACCTACCTTGCGCTGCATCACCACTTTGATTCGGTCTCTGACTCCATTCAACGTGGAACCGACATGATTCCCGAATGTCACGATATTAGGGTTTACCCTCAGTCTCGAACGATTAATGACTCAGAGCAGGGAGTGCTGATTCGCAATCAGATAGCGCTCCTCGAATTACTGATAAAAGCCTATGTTGAAAACAAGATAGAACAGCAATGAAGAATATCTTCTCTACCCGCCTCATCTCGCTTTTATTCGTAACAGCCCTTGTGGCGCTCTGCCAACCAGCTATCGCCGCTCCCCCGTCCCGCACCTCTGCTACTATCCTCTACGTTACAGATGGCGACACTATTAAAGTGAAGATAGACGGACGCAAGGAATCTGTTAGACTGATCGGAATAGACGCTCCCGAAAGCAAACACAACGACCGTGCTTACAAGCAAGCATACCGCTCGTCTATCGACGTAGAGAGCATCGTGAAGCTTGGCAAACAATCAAAACAACACCTTTTAAAGCTTGCTCCTGAAGGATCACTAGTTAAGCTCGAACAGGATGTTGAGCCACGCGACCGATACGGCCGCATCCTCGCCTACGTGTACCTGCCAGATGGATCGATGGCAAACGAGCAGATGCTTGAGATGGGCTACGCTTCGCCACTAACGATCCCTCCGAATGTGAAATATGTTGATCGCCTCACAAATGCCGCAAAAAGGGGGCGCGCGGCAAACCGCGGGCTTTGGGCTAGCAGCTCTTTTCTTAACGGAACGGTAGTTGAAAAACGGAAACCGTGATACCGTATACGGATGGATTCCGCCTGCAAGCCACCCCCTGCCGATGAGGTTGTCGTTCGAGTATCGGGCCTCAACTGTACTAACTGTGCTCTCTCTCTTGAGAAGCACCTCTCACGCATCGGCGCCCACGATCCGGTTGTCGATTTTGCCAGTGGCCGAACGAGCTTCTCCCTTAGCGATCCCTCCACACTACCGGATGTTATCAATAGCGTAAAACGACTTGGATATGCGGTCAGTGACCTATCTCATGATCACCATCATCACGATCACCATGATGATCACCACCACTCGTCAACTCATCTTCTCACCGTGGTAGCCACCTTATGCACCGCGCCCATGCTTCTTTCGATGTTTCTCCCGCAGGGTTCGCTACGCGACATTCTACACAACCCACACCTTCAGTGGGCGTTGGCTACGCCACCATTCATTATCGGACTCCTTCACTTCGGCGCGAGCGGGATTCGATCAATTCGAGGCGGTGCGGCAAACATGGACGTACTGATAGTTGCCGGCATTCTATGTGGCTACGTCGCAAGCGTTTCAACTCTTCTCTTTCACCTCTCACACGACCTTCTTTTTTTTGAAGCTGTAGGTTCTATAGTTACCTTCATTCTCATCGGACACGTACTTGAGGAACGAGCTGTCAGGAGAACAACTACCGCGATCGAATCACTCTCGAAGCTTCAGCCGCAACAGGCGCTACGAATTATCACGGGCGAAAACGGAGACGAGCGTACCGAAACCGTTCCCACCGCTCAACTACAGCTTAACGACCGCCTGAGAATCAACTCAGGAGACAAAGTGCCCACCGACGCTGTTATAGAGAACGGTTCTGGCTCTTTTGATGAATCAATGATCACGGGCGAATCGCTTCCGGTTGATCACACCCGAGGCGATCGTGTCGTAGGTGGAACGATATTACTGGATGGCTCTGTTGTAGCGCGAGTATCTTCTGTTGGAGAAGACACCACCCTTGCTGCAATAGTACGACTCGTTCAGGACGCGCAGCGACGCAAACCCCAGGTACAGCGCATCGGCGATGCCGTCAGCGCTGTCTTTGTGCCAGCCGTGCTCTTTATCGGTATTGTGGTCACCGCCGTCGGCTTACTCTTCTTTGATTTAACTGCCTCGGAAGCGATCGTTCGTGGTCTTGCTATCGTTGTTATCGCCTGTCCGTGCGCTATGGGACTTGCAACCCCCACTGCAATCATGGTGGCGCTTGGCCGTGCCGCAACAAACGGCATCCTGATCCGAGGCGGAGACACACTTGAGCGGCTCGGGTACGTAGAACATATCGCGTTTGACAAAACGGGCACCCTCACCCACGGCCACCTTCATTTCCATGGCCTTACTACTCACAACGGAGCACCCGCTGATGAGGCTGCTGCTATCCTAGTCGGTATCCAGAGCGGCTCTTCTCACCCGATTGCAAGCTCCATCCGACGCTACTATCAGGGCTCAACTCTGACACCAGCCACTGTGAACGACATCAAAGAACGAAAAGGCATCGGCATTGAAGGAAGACTCAGCGACGGCTCTCTAGTGAAATGCGGTGGTCGCAAACTGATGCTAGAGCTTGGCTTAGATGCGGATTTCGATGTGGCGCTCTTTAAAAACGAAACCCTCATTGCGACGCTCTCACTCGCCGATGACATGCGAAAGGAAGCCCCTCATGTTGTTTCACAACTGCATGCCTTAGGCATATCCACTTCTCTTATCAGTGGCGATCGCTTAAACAAATGCGAACAGCTAGCCAAGCACGTCGGCATCTCGCAGGTTCTCTCAGAGCAGCTTCCACACGAAAAGCTCGCGTCGATACGCTCCATCCAGAAAGAGAAGCTCGTAGGCTTTGTTGGCGATGGCATAAACGATGCCCCGACTTTAGCTGAAGCTTCTGTGGGAATTTCAATTGCATCTGCTTCCGACGTAGCGATTCACTCTGCTCAGGTACTCTTAAGCGGAAACTCAATCGCTGCTCTTCCAAAAGCGATCCGTCTTGCGCGAATCACCAACAGCACCATCAGACAGAATCTTTTTTGGGCCTTTTTCTATAACGTTATCGCAATCCCCTTTGCTGCCCTAGGATACATATCACCCGTCGCGGGAGCTTTAATCATGACCGGATCTGACGTCATAATTGTCGCGAACTCGCTTCGAATAAAATATCGCTCTCTTTCTCAATAATCTCTATTCGACGGTCGTTTAATGTCATCTGATACCGCTACAGCACAAACCGAGAACAATGTGGACAGATGCTTCGTTGATGGCCGAGAGATACTCTTAGTCGGTACGGCACATGTGAGCGTCCACAGCGTTGAGTTAGTTGAGCGAGTCATCCGAGAATATAAACCGGATTCAGTAGCTATCGAGCTATGCGAAGGGAGATACAAGAACCTGAAAGACCCCGATCGCTGGAGAGACACAGACCTTGTTGCCATCATCCGACAAGGACGGGCTTATGTGCTTATGGCGCAAATCCTTCTCTCGTCGTTTCAACGCCGACTGGGAGATAAGTTAAAGATAAAGCCTGGGGCCGAGATGATGGCGGCAGCAAAAACCGCTGAGGAAGTAGGCGCAGCTATTCAGTTAGCCGATCGTGACATCACCATAACCCTTAAACGAGCATGGCGTTCACTGGGCTTCAAAGGGATCTTTAAGCTCTGTTACTCCCTTCTACTCTCCTTCGTTGAACGCCCGCCAGAAATCACAGAGGCAGATATAGAGCGACTCAAGACGAGTGATGCGCTTGAGGAGGTACTCAGAGAGTTCTCTCAGCTATTTCCCGAGGTTCGCTCGGCCCTGATTGATGAACGCGACCAGTTTTTAGCACAGAAGATTCGCGAAGCACCGGGCAGCAAGATTGTAGCCGTTGTGGGCGCGGCACATGTTCCCGGCATTAAGAAACACATCGGCTTAAGCACCGACCTTTCAGCACTATCAACGGTGCCCCCCAAGGGACTGCTTAGCAAATCACTCTCCTGGATAATTCCGATTATAGTTATTGGCGGAATGGGCTTTGCCTTAATTGACTCAGGCACGGCTACCTTTGCGGAGATGTTTAAGACCTGGTTTTGGATAACCGGACTCGCTGGCGCGATAGGCGCTGCTCTTGTTTTAGCTCACCCATTAACGATTATCGCTGGTTTCATCTCTGCCCCGTGGGCTGCGATTAATCCGTTCATAGCTGCCGGCTGGATCACTGGTATCGTTGAAGCGATGATTCGGAAGCCGCGCGTAAAGGACCTTGAGACCATCGCTCAAGACATAACCTCGCTGCGTGGGATCTTTACCAATCGCGTATGTCGAACACTTCTGCTCGTCGCAGTTACCAATCTATGTGTGATGGCAGGGATGGTTATCGCAACTACAGAGGTTATCTCCATAGCAACTACCCCGGACGCCCCTAGAAATTAAAGTTTGCGCTCACCAAAAGAGCATTGATCATTCTTGAACCGTCACCGAAGCGCCGAGCATACTCACCGAGATAACCAACCTCGTATCGAGCCGGCCCGGAAACTATATAGGGGCCAGCAAAAAAACGATCTCTATCAAAACCGCCCTTTGGTCCTTTATGAGTCGAGTTTTCCGTGACAAAGATCTCGTTGTATCCAGTGATACCGAAACTTCGATCCTCAGATAAACCATAACTTCCCCTCAGAAGGTATCTAGTTCGATTTGATGGCCCGGAAGCATCCTCAATTATGCGCTGCTCCTGACGAATACGATGCTGCCAATCGATACCGAAGTCAGTGTGCTTAATTAAGACCTGCTGCCAAATACGATTCTCGTTTCGAAAATCCTCTTCATAGTGAGCATTCATAAAAGTAGGCGTCCAAGCGTACCCAACAGATAGAGCAACATTCTTATTCAAGTTGTAGCCAAGCGCTGGGCGCATCAGCAGGCGTTCCAATCTCGAGACATCATCTCCAACTCGAGGCTGCACTTCTGAATAAATGAAAAACTTCTTCTCTGGATCAAGCGAGACAGTGGCAGTCAGAAGAGACCAACTTTGGAAGTCGGTCTGCTGGGCTACGCAGGGTTGAATTCGCATGGCACATAGGCCCATCAACAACCACAGCAACACTTTGATTGAAATGACTCCCTTCATAGCCCACCCTCTTCGTTCACAATAAGGGCACATCATAAGCCAAAAGAACCCTGAAGTTAACCGATGGATCGAAAATTACCTCAAGAAAACGACCACTCGAACCGACCCCTCCAACATGGGTTTTTGCTCTTATTGCGGTGACACAACGAAGGGAAATTCTGCTTCATGCGAAGCATGTCGAGTCCGCAATGCCTCAGCTCGCGAGGGGCTATCTATTTCTCGCCACCAAGCTGCAGGCCCCATACAGACGTTTCTATTCTCAAGCAGCGGGCTTGCGGTTTGCACATTAGTCCTTCTTGCCGTGGCCGTTCTTGTCCTAGGCCCTGGCTTAATACCTCGGAGCGGCTCAGGAGCTACCCCAACAAACTCTGAGGTAGAACCTCTCGTCAGGGCCTACCTCGCCAAACGCGGGGAAAACTGCACCACATCGTTTCTATCGAACATATCGGTAGGTGAGTTCGAACCCAGGTTTGGAGGATGGCCGATATACGTTTCACACAAGACCACCTGTCGCAAAGGCTCGTCCAGCATGACATACGACGGCTCAGACCATTCCGAAAGGAAGGTCGCTGCCACATTTGTGCGCCGTGGTATGACCGGCTCGCTGCAAACATTCAAACCCGAGTTTTTTGAGAAATTTGAGCGAGATATGCAAAGAGAGATCGACAAGATGACCCAGAGGTTGAAATTTACCTCACAAGACTCGACGAGCGATCGCTAAGCGAGCCCCTCTTATACGACCAGGTCTGCGAGGAGACGCCCCCTCGCAAGCAAACAAATATGAACTAGTAGCCTGAAACCGCTCAACAAACCGGTCATAGATTAGTTTCGGCCTTCGCGATATAATCAGTGCTCAAACGGACATGTTTTTTAAATCACTCCGGTAGAGTTATGTCTCAAGCTATCTCCAAAAAGCCCTCTCGTGCGCAAGAGGATATCGATTTCGGCCGCTCGATTATTGAAGAAGAGGCACGTGCTCTTAGCACTGTAGCCGCACTGCTTGATGACTCCTTTGCTCACGCTGTCGACTCAATCTTAAGGCTCAAACCCGGGGCGCGTATCGTGGTATCCGGTATCGGCAAAGCCGGGTTTGTAGCCATGAAGATCTCAGGCACTCTGGCTAGCATCGGATTCCCAAGCTTTTTCCTTCACCCAGCAGATGCAATCCACGGAGACCTCGGAAGATTTACAAAGGATGACATCGCGCTACTTCTTTCCAACTCAGGAGAGACCGCTGAGGTAGTCCGACTACTCCCAACACTCAAGCGGATCGGCAGTGAGATCATCTCTATTACTCGCTCTCGACATTCAACACTCGCAAGCCACAGCGACCTCGTGCTCGAGATGGGGGAGTGTAAAGAAGCAGGCCCACTTGGCCTTGCTCCTACGACGAGCACTACCGTGATGATGGCTCTTGGTGATGCTCTTGCGATGACTTTAGTTGAGCGGCGCGGTTTCACACGCGAGGAGTTCGCTGTTTTTCACCCCGGCGGCGATCTTGGACGTTCTCTTATGCTAGTTAGTGAAATCATGCGCTCTGGTGAGTGCCTGTGCGTTGTCCCAGAGACGCTAGAAACCCGGATCGTTCTTCAACAGATGACTGCCACAAAAGGAAAACCAGGTGCGGCAGCGATAGTTAACTCTGCAAACAAACTTGTAGGCGTATTCACAGATGGCGACCTGCGCCGATGTCTTGAAAAGGGAACCGAGTTTCTTGGGAAATCCATCGGAGAGATATGCTCTCGAAATCCGCTCACCATACTACCTGACCATTTAGCTCAGGAGTCCGCACGAATTATCCAGGAGAAGAAGATCGACCAAATCTTGGTAATTGACCCAGCCGGAACCCCAGTAGGGCTTATCGATATCCAAGACCTCCTCGCACACGGTATGATTCGACCACAAGTCGGCACGCCGCGCAGCTAAGGTCACGCATAGCAGCTCGCCTCCATCACTATTTCCCGTTATAGTGCACCCATGGAAGTTATCATCTGCCCATCTACTGAATCAGCAAACCTCCTCACAGCTCAACTTATCGCTGACTGTGTTGCATCAAAACCCACTACCGTCCTCGGACTCGCTACGGGAAGAACTCCTGAGGGGGTGTATTCGCGTCTTGGACAGCTACATAAGGAGTCTGGTCTCGATTTCTCAAAAGTCACAACTTTCAACCTCGATGAGTACGTGGGAATACCAACGACTCATCCACAATCGTTTCGTGCATGCATGGAGCGAGAGCTTTTCTCTAAGATAAACATCAAGCAAGAGAACACCCACCTCCCAAACGGAATGGCAACAGACCTTGAGGCTGAATGTGAGCGGTATGACAAGGCGATATCAGCTGCCGGCGGAATAGATATTCAGCTTTTAGGAATCGGATTAAACGGACACCTTGCTTTTAACGAGCCACTCTCTTCCCTCACCTCGCGAACCCGTCCGAAGGCGCTCACCCCTGATACACGCAAACAAAACGAACATGCGTTCGGTTCACTTGATCTGGTTCCAACCCGTGCCATCACCGTGGGCGTAGGAACAGTTCTCGACACACGTTGGGCAATCATGCTTGCGACCGGGCCAAGTAAAGCAGAGATCATACGCAAAGCAGTAGAAGGTCCGCTGTGTGCAATCGTCACCGCCAGCGCCCTACAGATGCACCGCCGCTGCACAGTTATTGTAGATGAAGCAGCAGCAGCACAGCTTGAGATGAAGGAGTATTACCGCTGGGTATTCGCGCACGAGCCGGAGTGGGAGTCGTATAGAAGCTTAGTGAAATGAAATACCGTGAACTACCAGCCGCTATTAAGTCGGTCTTATATTACATTACTCTATCCCTGATTCCTCTGATACTATTCGGTTATTACGTGTATCAACCTCCAGCCACAATCAACTATCAAACCCCTGCTACACTCAATATTGATTTTGGGCACTGGAAGGAATGGGGCCCAAGCAAGAAAGTGGGGCCTGCCGCGGTTGGCGCAGAAGATGATTTTTGGAACGTTGTCGCTGTTCCCTGGAACGACAACCACTGCGAAGGCAAATTAGCAGACGTCCGCAAAGAGAAAAATAACATCCAGGTTTGTATGGTAAATTTAGCTGGGGGCTGGGCCCAAGTAGGCGAACTGGGCCTAGCCGATCTCATGCTCAATACTTACAACTACCCCCAAAACAACCAAGGCGGAGAGTCTCAAGTTAAGCTCTTAAATGTTCCGGAAGGTTTGTACTCGCTGTATATTTATGGAACCAGCTCTCACGAAAATTTCTATGGCGACTATTCTGTCGCTATCGGCGATGTTGACTATGGTCGCCAGGCCACAAGATCAGGTTCAGCTGCCGTGCAATCCAAAGACTGGGTTGAGGGCGTACACTATGTCAAATTTTCTGGGCTGAAACCGCCGGCCGATGGAGAAATTAAGATAACCATTCACGAGAGCAAGCCATTTGGTGAGCACGGCAGAAACGATACCAATACCTTGATATGTGGCTTACAGCTGATAGCCGAACGGTGAAGGGGTCGCCGCTGCGAACGGGGTCTGCCTGGCTAGCATAGCGAAAGACCGTAAGAAATGGTCAGTTTAGCGGGTTGCTGAGCACAGGCGGGTAACCCAGACTTGCATGGATACTATAGTGAAAGACCTGAAGCAGAAATACCTGCACCAGGATCCACTAGTTAACCCTTCCTTTACAAATCAATTATCCCAGATCCACCATGAATCATAACTCTGAGAAGCATCACGCGGGGAAGATTGCTGTAGTTATTTGGGGAGTCCTAGGCAAATATACCCGCGGTATAGTTATGTGGTGAGATATGCAGCAGCAAACACCCAGAGTTCTCTTCTCGCAAATCGGAGTTGACGGTCAGTCAGAATACACCCGCGGTGACTGGCGTAAGGTGGCGATCCACAATTCTAAAGAGATCCGCGGATTTTTTGGCCCATACGAGTGGTTAAGCAACACCCATCGAAGCGAAGTATTCTATTTCGGAATGAAGTTCCCCTCCGCTGAGAACGCCTATCAAGCGACGAAGGTGTTTCCGTCTGAGCGCCCCCGTTTTCAGACCTGCTCCCCCTTTGAGGCAATGAAGCTCGGCGACTCACTCCCGGCCGTTGATCCTCTCTCGTGGCCAACACGAAAGCTCGACTCGATGAGAACGATTCTCTTCAGCAAGTTTCATGAGAGCCCCGAATTGGCTCGCCGGCTGCTGGCTACCGGAAACGCCCACCTCGAAGAGCGCCTGTGGTGGCGCGACACCTTTTGGGGATACGACGTGAACCTCAAGGCAGGGGAGAATCATATGGGAAGACTCCTTATGACGGTGCGAGAGGAGCTGCAACGACGCGCTAGGTGCGCTGATCAGGATTTGTCAAACGTAAGGGTTCCCCGGCATTGGTGAGGCATTCACCTTCGGGGGCCTCGAAAAGAATCACCTCTCAAATTACTTTTTATGGCTATGATATAGGATCCGTCTCATGAAACTCGCGATCATCACCGGAGGGTCCAAAAGATTGGGGCGGCGATCGCGGCGAGCATCGAGAACATTGCCTCACTAGCGGAGCTAAAAAATTTTGGGTGCCAGCAGTAACCTTTCTTGTATATCCAAGCATCTATAAGTAAGATTTAGTGGATAAATCTTACTTAGCAACTCCGCATGCTCACCAGAACTCTCAACATACTGAAACTGCTCAACAAACAGGCATCCATTCTCCTACTCGGCCCTCGTGGTACGGGCAAAACTGCTCTTATAGCAGCTACCCTTCAAGGAATACCCAATAAAATACAGATTGACCTCTTGCAGGGGCTAGAATACCAGCGCTACCTGCACAGCCCTCACAAACTGGGTCAGGAGCTCCGTAGTCGGCTGAAGGCGGCAAGTGCCCCCCTAACAGTCTCCATTGATGAGATTCAGAGGGTGCCTGCCCTACTTGACGAGGTTCACTCAGTAATTGAAGAGTTTAAGGGTCAGGTAACTTTTGTGCTTTCAGGCTCCAGCGCCCGGAAGCTGAAGCGCAGCGGAGCAAACCTGCTCGCCGGACGCGCTATCAACTGCTATCTGCATCCACTACACGCTTCTGAGGTTGAGATCGATCTCACCAAAGCGCTCAAAATTGGCACCCTTCCCGGCGTCTACTTGGGAGCTGATGAGCTAGCTATTCCAACCCTCGAAACCTATGTCTCAACCTATTTGCGTGAAGAGGTACAACAAGAATCTTTAGTCCGAGCGATTGATCGTTTCGCACGTTTTCTAGAATACGCTGGACAGAGCAACGGTGAACCAATCAATTTCTCCAAGCTTGGCAAACAGACAGGCATCGCTGGCAAGACAACTCAAGAGTACTTCAGCATATTAGTAGACACGCTTATAGCTATTCAGGTTCCCGGCTGGTCGGAGTCGCTCAAAAAGCAGCTCTTGCAAGCCTCTAAATTCTACTTTTTTGACACCGGCGTGCTCAACGCCATCAACGGTTACCTGCGCGCGGAGATCCGTGAGAGTAGCTTTTTGTATGGCAAGCTCTTTGAGACGTTCATCGTGTCGCAGATAGTCGCAACGAACGATTATCAAGGTTTAGGGCACCGATTTTTTTATTGGCGCGACAAGAGCGGCCATGAAGTAGATCTCTTGATAGCTCGAAATCTCTCAACTCCATTGGCTGCTGTTGAGATAAAATCTGGTACCAGCCCCTCTGCAGATGACTGTCCTGGGTTTCTCTCATTTCAAGATGACTATCCCAACATCCCCCAGTTCTGCGTATGCGATGCTCCCCATTCCTACATGGATGGCAGGATCACGTTCCTCCCGTGGAGAGAGTTTATTACCGGATCATATCTTCAAGATTTGAGTTCATCTGCCTCGTGAACTAGCGCTGTTTCAGGGTTCTGAAATTCTTGAAACGCCAGCTAAATGCGCGAGGACCTAACACGTGCAAACCAACACAGGATTGATGTTACTAAACGACTATCCCCCGCCCCCACCAACGCTGTCAGCCCGCAGCGAAATATAGTACTCTACCCCCGTGTACGTCCTCGCCCTCAAAATGCTAATTGGAAATCGCGGCAAATTCTTCGCCATGATCTTCGGTGTAGCTTTGACCTCACTTATTATCACTCAGCAAAGCTCAATCTTTGTCGGGTTGATGTCCCGCACGGTAGGGTTCATCTTCGACACACCACAACCGGACCTGTGGGTCATGGACCGCATGGTTCAGTTCGTTGACGACACCAAACCCATGTCCGAGACGAAGCTCCTGCAAGTGCGAGGAGTAGAAGGCGTCAAGTGGGCGGTGCCTCTCTACAAGGGATCAATTCGCGCCCGCTTGGCAAATGGAACCTTTCAGACCTGCAACGTAATCGGCCTCGACGATGCAACCCTTGTAGGTGGCCCTGCGACCATGATCAATGGAACCCTTGCTGATCTTAGGCGCGCCGATGGGGTCATAGTGGATGAAGCGGCCGCAAACGGAAAGCTCGCCAAACCGGGTGCAACACCGGGAAGTCCGAAACAACCCCTTACTGTCGGTGACACTCTTGAACTAAACGACAACCGAGCCGTAGTTGTCGGCATAGCACGCACCACTCGCACCTTCCAATCTCAACCTGTTGTGTACACAACCTACTCGCGCGCAACGCGCTTTGCCCCACGCGAGCGAAAGCTCCTCTCATTTATCCTAGCGGAAGTGCAGCCTGGTCTTAATCCAGAAGATGTTGCTAAGACTATTTTCAAACAAACCGGACTTGCGGCTTACACGGCGCCAGAATTTAAGAGCCTCACGATTCGGTACTTCATGCGTAATACCGGCATTCCAATCAACTTCGGCATGGCTGTAGGGCTAGGCTTTCTCGTAGGCGTTGCTATCGTGGGGCAAACCTTCTTTAGCTTTATCATCGACAATATGCGCTACCTTGGTATCCTCAAAGCGATGGGTGCCTCAAATCAACTTCTGCTACGAATGATAGTTCTGCAAACGATGCTCGTTGGCGTTTTAGGTTGTGCTCTCGGTATGGGACTGGCGTCCCTCACTAGCATTATCTCAAAGAACTCCGAACTCGCCTTTTACATGCCGTGGCAGATCCCTGTAGTCACGGCACTCGCAACTGCTCTGATAACACTCCTTACAACTCTTATCAGCCTGCGCCGTGTTCTTACACTCGAACCAGGAATCGTTTTTAGGTCATAGAGATGGAAGCAGCGATATCTTGCCAGGGCGTTACAAAGAGCTATCATTCCAAAGCAACCGTCACTCCTGCCCTTCGAGGCATCGACCTGTCGATTAAACCTGGCGAGCTCTTTATGCTTGTTGGTCCGTCGGGATGTGGAAAAACCACGCTCATCTCTGTAATCGCTGGCATACTTACCCATGATGAAGGAACGTGCACCATCTTCGGTCACGATCTAAAGCGAATGTCTGACCCCGAGCGCACTACGTTTCGCGGGCAAAATATCGGATTTGTTTTTCAGTCGTACAACCTTATACCGGTCCTCACCACAGCAGAAAACGTAAGTGTTCCGCTTCTCCTTAACGGGGTACCACGACAGGAAGCTCTGATGCGTGCTGAAGAGGAACTCGTCAAAGTTGGACTCAAAGATAAGCTACGAACTCTGCCGACTGAGCTCTCAGGCGGACAGCAACAACGCGTTGCTATAGCTCGCGCCCTTGCGCATAATCCAAGGATAATCGTGTGTGATGAACCAACAAGCGCGCTCGATCACTCTACCGGTGGACAGATTATGGATCTCTTCCGTAGCGACGCCCTCAATGGCAACCGCACGCTGGTGATAGTTACCCACGACTCTCGTATCTTTCACCACGCCGATCGCATCGCCGTGATGGATGATGGCTTAATCGTGCAGGTAGCGAACTCACCGGAAGAGCTTCACATGACAACTCAACACTAAGACCTAGAGGATTACAGATGTCACGATTCTACATTCTACCAACTCTTGCCCTCCTCGGCGTTGTGCTGGTTATTCGCACGGTAATTCTCGGTAGCGTTCCACCACCAGTTGCAGCACCTGTCGTTGAGCCAGCGAAGCCGCCCTTTGAAAAGTTTGTTGCTGGTTCAGGTATTATAGAATCGTTCTCGGAGAATATAGCAATTGCTTCCCCTCTGCCCGGCGTCATCAAAGCAGTTTTTGCTAAAGCAGGAGACAAAGTTGCAAAGGGGCAACCTCTATTCTCTCTTGATGACCGCGATACGTTGGCTGAGCTTGAAGTTCGAAGGGCTCAGGTTGAAAAAGCTAAGGCCTCCCTCGCCGATGCCGAAGCGCAGCTCTCGATGTACAAAGGGGTAGATGATTCACGAGCTATCATGCGCACTGAACTCGTAAAGCGAGAGGCAGGCGCTGCAGTGGCTCGCGCTACCCTTGCTGAGGCGAAGGCGCTCGTTGCTGCAACGGAGACAACTTTGAGTCGCATGACAGTGACAGCACCGATAGATGGCGAGATCCTTCAGTGTCGCGCCCGCGTTGGTGAGTTCGCAGCGGCGCAGGTCATGGCATCAGCTCTGATGGTTATTGGACAAGTAGAGCCTCTCGCCGTGCGAGTAGATATCGATGAAAATGATGCCTGGCGAGTTAAGGCCGGCAAACCCGCTTCAGCGGTGTTGCGTGGAAACTCTACTATCACGTTTCCACTAACGTTTGTGCGCTTTGAGCCCTACGTTATTCCAAAGCGCTCGTTGACGGGCGAAAGCTCAGAACGTGTTGATACCCGCGTTCTTCAAGCGATCTACTCCTTTAACCGCAACACTCTACCGATCTACGTTGGGCAGCTTGTTGATGTATTTATTGATAGTGGTGATGGAAGTTAGGAATAAGGGGACGCTACCTTTTTACCCTCCCGCTAGATGAAGGCGATAAATGGTAGCGTCCCCTTTTTCAAGCGTCAGCAAATCGTCCATCAACCCCGCTGGGAGCGAAGCTAATTGCATACCGGGGCGCAAGAGAGGCTGGGTTAGAGCACGAAAGATACGAAACCTCTCTTGAGTCGCAAGAAAAATCGGGCATCGATCCAGAAGCCATGCTTCTAATTCCGTTATAGGGGTTCCGTCGCTACTGACTTTACTCTGCCTTCCCCGATCAGGATGCATAAGGACATAGGAGGTCCAGTGACCATTCAGTCCCAGATTATCAAGCAGAAAGCGGCCGAGTTCGAATTTCTTGAGCGCTGCACGCTGCTCAGCGATTTCTAGGCGCGCCGCAGATTCCGCCGCAAGGTCTTTGTGTCCGTGTGAGATTATTTGCATAGTTTTTAATGGATAACGCCACTATCAGCGGGCGCGACAGCGCTCCGCTGGTTTTAATTGTTATGCGCCTAAGCATACTCAGCACCTCCTAGCCAATCAATTAAACAGTTGACGCGCTGTCGCCCATAGGCGACACTTAAGTATATGGAGGCACGCCCAAGGAAAATCAAAACCTACGTTCGTGCAAACGGCCAATCGCCATTTGAAGACTGGGTATCTGACCTGCGAGACAAGTCTGCCAAGGCGAAGATCTTCACGCGTATTGACCGCATGAAGTTTGGGAACTTTGGTGACTGTAAGAGCGTAGGACAGGGAGTATTTGAGCTGCGTGTTCATTGTGGACCAGGATACAGGGTTTACTTCGGACTTATCGGTTCGGAGGTAGTACTCCTCCTGGTTGGTGGAAATAAGGCGTCGCAGCCAAAGGATATTAACCTAGCACAACGCTACTGGAAGGAGTTCCAAAATGGCTAAGCAACAAAAACGAACAAAGAGCCGTAGCTACGATTCTTTTCTTAAAAAACAACTGCGAGACCCTGATATGGCGGCGGAGTATCTGTCAACCGCAGTGCGAGAGGGATCTCTCGAGGGGTTTCTGATTGCCCTCAAGAGCGTTGCCGAAGCGCACGGGGGCATTGGTACCGTCGCGAAGGTTACTAACCTCAACAGGCAAAGTATGTATCGGATGTTCTCGGAGCGAGGCAACCCAACTGTCTCAAGCCTCCTGACCGTGCTCAACGCATTAGGAATAGAGATTTCGTTTACATCGCAGGAGAAGAAACGTCGCGTAGCGTGATGCTTAGTAAGAGATTGCGTCGATATGGACTATGCTTTTAACTTCTCCCATTCCTTTAAGTCTGCCTCGCAAAAAATAGTGAGAAAATAATTGTGATGCGAGTCGAAGGCTATTCCGTCCGTACTTCGGACTGACCACAAACCCACTTGCTTCAAATGCCCTTGTCTAAATCAGATCTGACAATTACAGGATTGCCGGAAGTGGTGGAACCTGGTTCTCCTTCCAAGAGAGTTATTGACCGTAACTTAACCTTGAAGGGAGAAACCTATGACCCGTGAAGAGAAACTTATCAAGTCGAAGCTCGGACTGCTAGAGCTAGGTGAATACCTGCAGAACGTATCGGAAGCCTGTCGTGTGATGGGGTATTCGAGGGATACGTCTTATAGGGTAAAGGAAGCGTACGAAACCGGGGGCGTTGAGGCGCTCCGGGACGAGAGTAGGCGCAAACCCAATCGTAAGAACCTGGAATAAGGGGACGCTACCTTTTTGCCCTCCCGCTAGATGACGGCGATAAATGGTAGCGTCCCCTTTTTCCAACCTTACCAAATCCTCTTTATGCCATACGCATCAAACACTTCGTCACTGCTCACCAACTTCAGATTCTCAATCTGAGCCTGGACAACAAGAATTCTATCGAACGGGTCACGGTGATTAAAGGGCATTTTTTGAACTGCATAGGTATGAGCTAGGCTTATCGTCAAAATCTGCAAGCGATTATTGGAGATCTGTTTTTCTATGAGCGTCTCAAGATCTTCCTTTAGGCGAAGCTTTTCTATGCTCAATTTTATTGAAAGTTCCCAGATTGAGGCAATGCTTAACCAGAGCTCATTTTTTCCATCTAATAGCGCCGCTAGCGCCTTTTTTGAAAGCCTGCTCTCATCGCCAGCAAACCAAAGGAGCACTTGAGAATCTAACAACAAACCGCTCACAGATAATCCTTAAAATCATCCGGAGTATCATTAAAATCGTCGCTCATCCAAATTTTACCTTTGGACAATCCAGCCCTGCGCTGAAAATGAGGTGGATCAAAACGTATGAGCTTTGCCACAGGAGAGCCCCCATGAGCGATAATAATCTCCGCACCTTTTTCCACCTCGCGCAACAATTTCGAAAGATGCGTCTTGGCCTGATGGATGTTTACATGCTTTGGCTTCATTATTCTATCATGACTTAGTCTACAGACTTAGTCAACTAGATTAAATCAGCTCGTCGGCTTAATACACTGAGGTAATGTAAACACAGTACATAACCAGCCTCGTTGATATCGCCGCTAATTACGCCGTGTAATTTGCGGCATGTTGAAGCGAGCGTACCATTGGAATAAGGGGAATAAGGGGTGTCAAGGTTCCCTTGTACTGCTTCACCGGAAAACGAACATTTGACGACCTGAAATAAGCTACTATCCTCTTGTCAAAAAGACAGGAGGAAAGAGATGAGCAAGGGAAGAAAGAGGAGGCAGTACTACACCGGCGAGCAGA
>JBIKKT010000044.1:0-26160 GCA_044360195.1 Bdellovibrionota bacterium
CCGCAGCGAAGCGTAGGGCCTTTGGAAGAGCGTCAGCCTTACTAGCTGAATGACGTGGCTTAACAGGCCGCAGCGCAGCGGAGGACTGTAGTAGCCGCGTAACAGAGGGTTGATGCGAGCTGGCGAGCATCAAGACGAAAGCAGTAGGTTCGATCCCTGCAGCGCCCACCATTATTTCCCCCCCTGCAATGTTGAGATAGAAGAAACCAAGGACCGCAGCGAAGCGTAGGGCCTTTGGAAGAGCGGCAGCCTTACTAGCTGAATGACGTGGCTTAACAGGCCGCAGCGCAGCGAAGGACTGTAGTAGCCGCGTAACAGAGGGTTGATGCGAGCTGGCGAGCATCAAGACGAAAGCAGTAGGTTCGATCCTTTTGGACCGCGGACCTTCCAGGTCCGCCAAAAATACCCCAAACAGAGGAGGCCGCTAGGGAAGCGCGGAAAAACCCCTCCCTGCTGCAAAAGTAGATCTTGGTCCGCTCTTCGAGTTTTCACAATGGAAAAAATCGAACATCAACCCAACCTCCACTTTCTCGCTACGGGTAGGTTTCGCGGCGCCTCCCTAGCGTGCTACTGAACCCATCCCTCAATAATTCCGAATAATCAACTCAACCACCGGCCCACGCTTGCTTCCTTTCGAGTTGATTGCGCGAGCAGCATCTACAGGCTCGATTTTAAAGCCCCGGTACAGCTCCTGGATGATCGGCGCATTGGAATTTGAAACCATCCACTTCACCCCTTTTTGATGGAGTTTTAAGCATACCAGCAACAAGAGCTCTTGAGCGCTTTCATCGAAGCCTCCACTTGCGTAGGAGGTGAAGTCAGAAGTCGCACTCACAGGAGCGTACGGTGGATCAAAATAAACGAAGTCATCCGGTTGAGCCACTTCGATACTATTTTCAAAGTGTGATGAGGTAAGAATTGCTGACTGAAGCGCTTGGCTGCAAGCGCGGAGATTCTTTTCGTCAAGAATTTTCGGATCTGTATAGCGGCCGAATGGCACGTTGAACTCACCGCGAGAGTTAACTCGGTAGAGGCCATTGAAGCAGGTCTTGTTTAGGTAGATACAACGCGCAGCGCGTTTGACAGGAGAGAGTGATGAGTATTCGGGTTTACGATCCAGATCTCGTACTTCGTAGTACATCGCTTCTTCGTAGCGGTATGCTTGCAGCTCTGTCACTAACTCAGGCAGATGTGAACGCACTACTTCAAAACAGTTGATAAGCTCAGAGTTGCAATCAGCAAGATAAGCACCGCGTGGTTGTAACGCAAAGAAAAGAGCGCCACCACCGATGAAGGGTTCTATGTAGCGGTTGTAAACCTTCGGCAGTCGCTGGATAAGTTGTGGTAAGAGTTGAGTCTTTCCCCCTGCCCACTTAAGGAAAGGGCGGCAAGCGCTTTTCTCTTGGGTATCTTCCCCTGCAATCGGTGTAGCGGCTGAATCAGACGACATAACCGCTATATTGATACGGCTGCGAAGAGAAGTCTATGGGTGACCTACCCAGCCGCTGCCGTTGCTGCCGGAGTAGGCGTTACGCTTCCTGATCCGGTCGAACCATCGATTCTAATGCCCGACCGCTCCTGCGCAGAAAATCTCGGGTTTTTAGCAGAGAATTCCTGTGAGTCAGGAACTACTGGGTCGTTATTATCGAGATCGACCTCTATGTAACCCTTGGGATCACCCGCTACAGCCTTTAGGTCAAGGTCGAGAGAGATGTGGCTTCTGCCGTATGCAGAACGCCGGGAGAATATAAACACAAGATAGCGGGCATCAGCGTCACTGCTATCGAAATTGGGGGTAACTGCCCGCTCTTTATCTTCGTCCTTGTAAAAGAAAGCAGAGCCCCTCATAAACGAAAGAGAATTGGTAAATTTGAGCTTTAGGACGACGCCGTTCTCATTGATGTCGAAAACGTCGACTCGTACACGCGCAATATCACCCGAGTCGATGTGGCTGCGATCAACTGTCAGAGCAAGCTCTCCAGGATCATTTGTGCCACTACCACCGCCTCCGCCTCCTCCGCCGACTCCTCCACAAGCGAGGCACAATGCCAGGGAGCAGGCGAGCATAGCTGCGGCAAGTCGTCTTGCCCATAAGGCTGATACTCTTGTAGGGGCAGTTGATAGGGGCTGAAGATCTGGTGTCATAGAAGGTGCCATAGGCTACACCTTCTGTAAGATGACTAGTGCGGCACTAAGGTTTCGACTTTAAAGCGAGGTAGAGCCACGAAACGATGAATCCCAAACCGCCAAGTGGGGTAATCGCGCCCAGCCAGCGGGTGTTTGTTAGCACCAAGAGGTAAAGCGACCCAGAGAAGATAGTAACCGAGATTATCAGTACAAGCGCTACTCTAGCGGCTTTTTCGTGCGTCACCACACTCGAGTTGAATAGCACTAGCGCGAGGGCTGCGAGGCCATGAAAGAGGTGATAGAAGACGGCTTTCTCCCATATGAGTAGGTCAGAATCAGGCACCACGCCGCGTAAGCCGTGTGCACCAAAGGCGCCACATGCTACTCCGATGGCGAGAAGGATCGACGATAGGGTTGGAAGTATCTTTGTCATAGGTAACGGTGTTCTGGGGCAAAAGAGCCCATTTTCTGCTCACTTGCAACGACATCAAGAAGCCCCTCAACCTATATACCGAAAGTGCCGATTGCAACAGTGGGAGGGGTGAGCTCTTCAGTTTTTTCAACTGAAGGCTTCAAAGAGTTACCACGTGACGAATGTCAGCCTAGCTTCAATGTTTGGAAGGAACCTGCCGATCTTGGTCGCCGACGACCATTCGCTCACTCGTTCCTTGGTTCGTGCAATTTTGCGAGGCGCTGGTTTCGAAGAGATCATTCACGCGGAGACCGGTGTGCAGGCGGTGCAGATCTGTACAAACCAACCCATCGAGCTCGTGATTTGCGACTGGAATATGCCCGAGGGAAATGGACTTGAAGTGTTGCGCACACTACGAGCAGACGGTCGCTTCAAAGTACTTCCATTCATTATGCTCACAGCTGAAGCGTATCGTGACAACGTAATGACGGCGGTGCAGTCTGGGTCGCACGACTATGTCGTTAAGCCCTTCACTGCCGATGTGCTTATTGAGAAAGTTGAGTCGGTGTTGCGTCGATACCACCTTGAGCACAAAAAGACCCTTAAGGCTTGAAGCTCTGGTGCTGAATTCTGTACTGAAGGTGTTTCTGCGAGTTTTTCTTAAAGCTACAGAATATATCCAATAAGAACAGTCGGTAATAGAAGGACTGGTTGTATTTAGATTTTAAATCCGAACAGTTAGGTATCGCGCGCTCGTTTTTGCTACATAACAGATATAGACTAGTAGTACCTGCGAAGTGGTCTGCTGCTGTATAGCGAAAAGGTTTGTAGATGAAGCCCGTAGTTAAACATCTCCTAGCTCTGGCCATGTGGTGTGCGATAGCCGTGTCGTCCACGGTGTCTGACGCATGTGCTCAAAGCGCCAACAGCGAGTTGAAAGGCTTTTGGCAAAAGGGTGATGCCGCCAAATGGATTGAGCCGGCACGAGAAAACTCTTCGGGTGCCGTGGTGTATCGTGACTATCCCCTTGCAGTGGATAAAGTTAAAGCTGACACCCAAGCTGCAGCAGCACCATCTGCACCACAAGTTGATAATTCCGCTGAGCAGCCTCAGCCTAATCCCGATCAACCGATGACTCGTGAGCAGATAGTTTCAAAGTTTGGAGCCCCTGATCTTCCGCGAGCAATTCGTGCCGCTAAGGATGCTCCGCCGGAAATGCAGGGTCTCTTCGCAGCGATCCATAGCGGTGATAAAGAGCTGGCGTGGCAGTATTCACTAGCGCTTGCTCGGAGAAATACTGAGATTCAGAAGACGGTGTTGAAGGCTACGGATTATCAGATTCTCGCAGCGGAGGCCCTTGGGTACGCGCCGCCATCTGAGCAAACGGAGGCGACCGACAACATAAACCCAAATCGACTTGAACTGCAGCAGTACATAGCTCGCACGCGGGCTGAAGCTGCTAAGCAGCGTGCGCCGGCTGATATTGATACGAGCCTTGCCGCAACTCGCGCAGTTGATTCGACCGATGCGTGGGCTGAAGGCGCAGCATCAGGCGCAGCTAAGGCAGTGACGTTAACAGCGCAGGTTCCAGTTGATCCTGAAGGACGGGTAAAAGTACTGCTGTTTTTCGATGAGAAGTCTCCTGAAGCTAAGAGTTTCTCCGATGCAATCCGTGGGTTGAAGGCTCGTTTCCAGGGTGACTCAAATGTTTCGATAGTTGGGCTAACCAGGCGTAGCTATGGACTTCCCGGTCTAAAGGCCCTCGGGGCGGGTACTAACTTTCCGTTTCCGCTGGTGAATGGTGAAGCACTTGCCCAAGAGTTGCGGATACATAGCTACCCATCAGTAGTTCTTGTGGCCGCTACCTCCAAGCAAACGTACCGTTTAGAGGGTGCTCCGAGAACTGAAGAGATAGAGAAGGTGATTACGTTGATGAAAGGGAGTCGGTAGTTGTGAGTCGGTTGCTAACAAGGACGCTTGTTACATACGCCACTGGAGTTGTGGTTGGCTTGTGCTGCGCCTTTGGTGGAGCTAGTAAGGCCTGGGCCCAATTCACTAGACCCGGCAACGGCGGTATAACCGAGTATACATCCGAATCTGGCTACGCGATCAAAGTAATGCAAAAGCAGGTAGAGAGAGCGAATAAGCAATCTACTGGTTCTGGAGCGCAGAGTTTGTTAACGGAACAATTCAATTTACCGCCGCTACCGGGTGGTGATGGGTTGCCGAGTGATTCGAGCCCAGACCCTTCCAAGTTTGCCCCGGATGGAGAGGTCGGCTCGGTTAATCGGGGAACTGTTACCGACACTCAAATCATGTTCCAACCGCTTATCGGGACACGTCAGTTAAGCGACGCAGAGCCGATGAAAAACATGTTTCTGAAGCTCTCCACAAATAAGTTACCTGTTCTTTTCTCAACCATGACGATGGTCGAAAACGGTGCTAGTAACGGTTATTTCGCTGCTCTTAACGCTACTAATAATGTCATGCAGGGCACGATGCAGGCCCATAACCTGCAGATGAATCTCCTTAGCCTTACTGATCACACAGGGGTGCAGACGCAGGCATACCTTAACAATGTAAACAATTCACTTGTTAAGCGTAATTCGTTGCCTGCAGCCATCGTTGGGTCCCTTGGCGATAGGGCAGAAGGGGACTTCGATCCGCTAACCCAGATGCCGACTGAGGGAGCGTTTAGTATCAAAGATATAAAATGTGCGAATGCAGTTGAGAGTGCAGACGATTCAGTTGTTACTGCGAAACTTAGTGATCTACTTTTCTGTCCAGACGAGGCGTCAGATAAAAACAAGACGGCCCAGCTCTCAGCCAAGAAGGCTGATTTCATAAAGTATCTTGGCGATTGCCTGGTGATAGAGACGTATCCTTCGGGGTCAACCAAAGGGCCGAAATCCACTAGGTTGCATACGATTAAAAGAATTCTGCCTGAGGGGGATGCGAAAGGGCGCAGCGGACTCGCACGAGCTAAGTGGCAGGAACATGCGGTTGTGTTTGAGGCTCTCGGAAGTATTTTACGGGGCTACTGTATCTACAGAACATCAAATGAAAATTGGAATAAGGGGATGTGGGATCAGAAGAAGACACCTTCCATGATTCTTAGGGAGGACCCTAGAGGTTTGATGAGGATGGGCAGCGGTACAGCATGGGAGTACGCGAGTGCGCCCGATATGCCTCTTACGGAAGGTTTTGTGGACCAGTTATTTCTACACGTGATGAACACTTCTCGAGTGCCAACCGCCATGGAGTGTGATGCTTTAGCCGTCAAGGTTTCTGATATGCCGACCTCAAACGGCGCTGACGCAGGGACATCGGTTAACGATTGCAAAGTGGATAAAGGCTGCTTACGCAACCGCCTCCTTCTTTATCTTAGCGATCTAATTGCTCGGTCGCGAGCGTATCATCTGTATGCGCTTATCATCGACCAGACAGATAGTTTTGCCACAACACCTGAGTTTCAAAAATTTCTTGGTCTGATGCTGAAGGAACAGTTTAAAGATTTTAACATTCGCGAAGAGATCTATCACAATCTTACGGCGTTCAATAAATACAAGGAGCTCCAGGCGAAGTTTTTTCAGGGTCAGATCGGTGGTTCGAGCTTCTTGGCGAATATGGACAGCAACAGTCCACAAGTTTTTACAGCGGGTCGGAAGTAGGGGCGTATGGAGGTTGTTAGTCTTACCATCGCCCTTATTAATTCGCTGCTAGGGGTGCTTAGCACTAGCGCGACTCAATGGTATGACACCTCATCTGCCCTCTTGGACTTCGCCGTGCAGGTACAACGGTGCACTCGTGATCTGTGTCCGGGAAGTCAGTTCACAAAAGTCGGAGCGGCATGGGCTAATATAGGCTACCTCGCTCATTCTGATCTCCTGAACATGATCAGTGCAACGCAATTCGGCGCGTGGGCACCGCTTCTGTACGTTTGCGCTGGTATTGGCGCTTTGGTCGGTGTGGCGATGAACATGCCACCGAAGGGCTATGTTTGGTTCTTTCTGGGGCCATCTCTGTACCTCTTCCTGATCGGTACCACGCAGGATGTTCGAGGTGTTGATTGGGTCGTTGCAAATAGACAACAGTCAATGGAGGAGGTGTGGCGCGACGCAGAGGTGGGGATGGCAAACCTGTCGATCGTTACGAAGCCTGGCAGCGGCTTTAGCGTGACGAAAGAAGGCCCTGGTCGTCTCTATCCAGTGGCCACCCCAATGCTTTTCCTCGACTCACTTTTTAGTAATACAGCCAACTTCCTCGTTGATTGGTCGGGATTATATCGGCAGGTTGGAAACGGAGGTGCAAACTCGAACTTGGCAGGGGCTGATAGGAGTCAACATGAGGGACCGTGGTACCTCCTGTCTACCCTCAAGTGGGGTATGCTTGAGAACATCGTTGGTGGGTCCGCACGCGATCCAAACATTCGCGATGCTTTCGTAACGTTTCTGACTTCCGAGTGCGGAGATGCGTTTAAAAAGATGGTCGACTCAGGCCAGTACATAGCTGCATCTCAGGCGCGTGGTGTTTCCCTTCCTGACACGGTGATGCTGGCGTCGGACGATTGGCAGGATTACTCGGAGGCTGTTAAGGAGGGAGGTCTAGACTTCACCGCCATGCCGACTCCGCGGTCGCTGTTGCGAATTTTTCAACAGAACGATAATCCAGGCAACTTTGGCGGCTTCTCTCCGCAGTTTAAACCTACAGCGGGCATGGGTGGTCAGAATAAGCCCCTCAGTGCGGGATGGGGGCAGACGATCTTGTGCTCGCAATACCTCTACTCTCTGATTCAAGCTTTTCGTCATGAGGCAGGACACGCCTACTGGCAGCTAGTTCGCAGTGCACCAAACGGAATGACTCGCGATCAGTTCCTGAGGTCGCTCTTCTACGGATGGAATATACGTGTGCAGTACGACAACAATAAGTATGCCTCAGACGGAGAGATGCGCGCGTTCGTGAAGCACCTCATCCTGTTGTACCTCATACGAAATGAAATGCTCTTTGCTCCGCAGGTAACTCAAGTTGATCAACGGTACGCTCCATCTGAGCAGAACCGCACCAATTCAGAGTCGCAAGTTCGTACTATGGGTTCCAAGGCTAAGTTCGCGGAGCTTTATAACTGGGCCATCCTGATGCCGTTCCTGCAGGGGATCCTCCTCTATTTCGTCATTATGGCGTACCCCTTCGCATGCATGATGATAATTTTGCCGGGGCATCACAAAACGTTCTTTACTTGGGTTTCGTTCTTCGCGTGGCTTAAGCTCTGGGATGTAGGGTTTGCATTCGTTCAGGTGCTAGAGCGCAGCGTATGGGCAATGATTGGAAACCAGAGCTCCGCAGCTAAAATTGCCGACAAGGTGATTAATATAGCGTATGTCACAGGTAACATTGGCGTTGGTTGCGCTAACGGTGTGGATGCGAATTCGACCCAATTGTCCGAGCTTTGTGCCATTCCACAAGTGTGCTCTACGGGAGGCAATAACGGTCAGACGATACTGTCGTCGGAGGACTGTTCGAGATCGATCGATCAGAGTGAATATCATGCACTTGCCCTTTGGGACCGCATGCTGCTACTTAGCGCAAGCGCCGATCTCGATCTTGCCAACGGTTACTACATCTACATCATGGCCGCGCTCTACATGGCTGTGCCGGCTGTCACTGGACAGCTTGTGCTCGGCGCCAAGGCGAGTGCAGGTGGCATGGCTGGTAACCTCTTTAACAGCGTAGCCTCAGAAGCGGGCGGCGCGGCTCGAACCGGTTATCAACACGACGCAACCAATAAGGCGCTTACTAATGCGGGGTCGTTGGGGCAAGCAGCGCACGCTAAGGCCCTTCGCAAGGGCAACTATGCTGGGGCTATACTTGGTCTGCAAAACGACAACCTAGACCGAGATCTTCAGAGCGCAAAACTAGAGGGTACGCAGCAGGCTGTGCAGGCCGGTGCTTCGGCACTCGGAGCGCGGGCCGATTCGTTTGATTCGTCACGCGGTGCGGTTAAGGGAGTTGGTGCTGCCATCGGGGCCTTAAAGGGAGGCGGTAAGGATGATAAGGGTAAGGATGGTGATGGAAAAGGCGATGGCGACAGTAAGGGTAGAGACTGGTTCGGTGTAGCCGGAGTTACGGCTGACGCCGCGATGGGTCTCAGATCGAATGATCTGCGGCAGAAAGCTAAGGCTGCGGATGTATTTGCAAGCGGGCAAGGATTAGACACGGGCTGGCGCACTAAGGCTCTGGGTATGGAGTCTAAAGGTGCGAATTTGGAAGCTGATCGCCTCGGAGGTGGCTCGCAGTATGAAGCTGAGATGGGGGTCTGGGAGGCAAAGAACGCCTTTGCTTCTCACGCAGCAGCTCAGGCAGGTATCGCTGGAATGAATACCGGAAACCTTTCGCCAGGCCAGAAGCCGACCAATATGACGGGCATGGCCCTTGATGGAACGCTTGGAACATCGGCGCAGCAGAAAGCACAATACGGCTCAAGTTTCATGGCATCAGCCGGTAAAGATTTGAGAGGCATGTCTCAAACGCACGGCTCCGGGTGGGTCAGCTCGCAGTATGGTGGAGGGTTTGGTCCGTCGGGTGCAGTCGCTGCTACTTTCAGCCCAGACAAGGCCAAGGCTTTTGAGAAGTGGGCTAGTGAGGCTATGCCGACGGCCTCGTCTTACCTTGGAGTCGGCGGCACAAATTATCAGACCTATCAGAATGGAAGCGGCAGTAACGGGCCCGCACCTGCTTCGACCAAGGTGCAACCGTGGTCGTCGGTTGAGCAGAAATGATATTGTGAACTACTGCTAAAGTAATTGATAGAAGTAGGAATCGTCCAGGGTAATCATGAGATATTTCATGATGTAGGCTTGGAGAGTAGAAGGGCGAGGCGGTTGCAGATTCTAAACCTTGGGAATAAACCTTAGTATTTGAATATGGCCGCCTCGCTTGATTATTTGTCCGAGAGAAACAGCCAGGCTTCGAGCCAGCTGAGGGTGAAGAGGATCCAACAGCGGTTCTCCGCCCAGGCGAACCATCTGTTTTTTAGCTGAGGTACCAACTTGAGTACCCCGTCCAAAATTTCGTTATACCTGTCCTCTGCGGTTCGGCTGTCGAGCCGGTTTTGCTGCGCCTCAAAGGTGCGCAGTGCATGAACCACTCCTTCCCTAAGTTGGGCTAGGATGTAGTCGAACGAGTTGGGCACTATTGCGCCCCTCTGCGCTTGGAATACTTCGAGCCGTTTGAACCAGCAAGGGCTACCTTGCACGTAGCGGTAGGCTTCGCCAGCAAACCGCACCATCATCCATGGTCTCGGGTTGCGGCGCGCCTGACTGAATGCGTGGATGATGTAGTGGTCGAAACCACTGATCTTCATCCTACTCACCATCAAGAAAGCCAACCACGTGGCTCCCAAGTTCCAGAGCAGGATCGCGTAGGGGGCCCACCCCCACTGGGTTCCTTTCGTGAAGGCTATATCGATGCCCGGAACCGCAAGGGCAAGCGATACCCAGAACAACCAGTGGAGGATGTTGTTCCAGAAGTGGAAAATAGAGATTCCGTCTTCTCCACCCCGTGTCGGGGCCACCCCCGACCAGAGCTGCTCGGCATCGTCGGGTTCTCCCTTTTTGTATCGAAAGACCTCGGGTCGGAGGTCTTCAATTTTTTCGTTCTCCAACCACTTTGCATAATCTAGATTTTCAGGGTCAATCATAGTTTTTTGTTTTTTTAGTTTTCTCAGTCGACATTGCCTCAAAGGCTTTACCCTTGAGGCAATGTCGCCATGAAATCAAAAAAAACTTCCAGAGAAAAAACCTTCTATTCTGTCAACGCCCGCCCAAGCAGCGCAGCAAGTTACCTAGTCAGCGCAGTGCCGTGCTCATTGGGAGGGCCTTGTTTTACCAAATACCCATAATAAATTGTAAAAGAGCCATTTGCCGGGCTATGTCTAGCATAGGGGAAACAACTACTTTTGTTCGGGAAGTAGTAGTTCACCCGGCATAAGCAAGTATACAGTCGCTTTAATCCTTAACATACCGTTACTGCTTCGTTTTCTGAAGCGTTGCTAAGGCAGGATGTTTTTAAGGGTTTGAATAGTCGTTTTTTGAAACTGCGGCTTTTTGGTTCAGTAAGGTCACGCGTTGTGGCACTGTATTCATAACAATCGAAAGTATCATTTATTTGTACATAGGAGATGTCCACTATGGTTGCTGCTAATCCCTTCTCAGGCAAAGGCCCAAATGTTCCTAGCGCCTCTACAGGGCAAACGCTTGGTGATTTGGCGAGAACGGCTGTGGATGGCGGAGTCGATGCTGTGCGGAAAGGGTGGGCTGCGGCTGGAGCCGCTGCTTCCGCTGCAGGGGAGGCGGCAAATCGGGTTGCAGACCATAGAGGTGTTCAAATGGTAGCCTCGGGAGTAGGCTCGTTCGCTTTAGCCTTTGCTAAGGGAATAGTTGGGCAGGGAGCAGGAGCCGATACAAAAAGCGATAAGGGCGAGCTAGGCCCAATTGACTTGAACAGCGGGGCAGGTAAAGACAAGACACCGGCAGCCGAACCAACCAAAGATAATCCAGCTCCAGGCGGAACCCTCTCTAGGAAAAAAGAGGAAGACGTTGGTAGTGGGTCGCAGCCGACCTAGGCACCCTGTATCAAAGTCAACAAAGCAGACAAACACAGCCGTGTACCGGGAGGTAGATATGGATTACCTATTATCTGATTGCTCTACCAGCAGCGCCTCGTGCAGTTTGACCAAGCCGTCCAATCGCTCAATCACATACTCAGGCCATCGTTGAGGCCAACCTGAATTAGCGAGTGGTTTCATGTAGTGGGTGCCGTTAGCGGCTGGCTTTTTGTACTGGTCATTTTCAGGTGCCTTGAGCTCATTGAATATATCATCAACAAAAACTACGGCAGCATATCCTCCAGGGCCAACCCATTTGGAGGTGTCTGTGATGTGAAACGCTCGCGTCAGATCTTGATTTTTTCGCAAGGTAGCTACTTTATTGGATTCTTGAGGGCTTTTGTTAGTTGATGCACCGTTGAGGGCTTCGATTTGGACCCGTATTGTAAGCACTAAAAGCCCGTTAATCGTTGAGGCAGTCTCTAGCCACTTATCGGGGTTAGCGTGGGTGTTTGGAACGTTGCCGTACAAATCACTACGAGCAGGCGCGACTGGAACAGCTTTCTTCCATTCCAAAATTTCGTCGTGTTGTACCTGGGTAAGTCGAATTGCTTTAACAGGGTAGTTTCCGTACAGGTTAGTACTCAGTTTCGTTTCGCCAGCGGGCGAGGGGGTGGGCGGGGATTGCTGTGTTGTATCGGTCTTCGCGTCCCTGCGGAGGTAGAGGTAGGCCGCTACGGCCAGCGTTGCAACAGTAAATGGAACAAGCGACCACCATCGGCTCGTATGCTGCGGGCCGGATCCTCCTTGTGGGTTGCTTGTGCCTTGTTGTCCTCGATTGGCTTGGGTGGTTGAGACCTGCAGTGGCGTGATGTTCGCTCCGCCGCCGAGAGGTGGTGGCACGATGAGAGGTGTCCCGATTTTTGGAGGCGGTGGCACGCCTGGACCACCGCCGTGGCCAGCGGTTGGGTTACCTGGGGATTGAGGACCTGTTTGAGCTGGATTGGCCATGATAGTTGCTCTCCTTGCGGGATAGTGCAGCCTTTAATTCTAACGAATCATTACAGCTATGCAAATTGAGGTAGTTTGTATAGCAGTTAAAATACCTTTAAGTGGTGAATTGAGCTTAATCGATCTGGGTGCACATAGGGACCCTTCTGTTTCCCAGTGGGCTCTTTGGCCCCCACCACACAACACCAAAACCCCCCTAGCGCCTAAACTCACCGATGACTAGAGTAAGGGTGCTTTTAAGTTCTTTTAAGGGGGATCTATGCCGTGGTGGTTTTGGTGTATTGGGGGATTGGCGCTCATGATCGCTGAGCTCCTTACCCCGCTTGGTTTCTACCTCTTCTTTCTCGGTTTTTCAGCGCTCGTTGTTGGTGGGATCTCCGCTACGGAGATACTTCAAACCATAGAGGCTCAGGGGCTTCTGTTTGCAGTTCTTGCTCTTGCAAGCTGCGTTCTTTTCGCTCGAGCATTCCAGCGCAAGATGCGCGTACCGAAAATGAAAGAAGACACCGTTGGTCAGGTCGTAAAGGTTCTCGCGCACGTTCCTGCTGGCGAATTGGGCAGTGGCGAGCTGTGGGGCTCTCCGTGGCGCATACAGAATATCGATTCGCGCGATCTGCCTGCTGACTCGAAGGCTGTTGTTGTTGGAATTGAAGGTGTGACGCTTCAGGTAAAACAGAGGTAATAGACTAAGTAGATTTCATTTAGGGAGAAAAATTATGGTCCAATATTTTGTGATTGCGGTGATTGTTTTAGTCTTCTTTACGATATTAAAGGGCGCTGTAATAGTTCCGCAGCAGATGCGCTACGTAGTTGAGCGACTTGGGCAGTATCGCGGTACTCTCGATGCGGGCTTTCATGTTCTTATCCCTTTCTTCGATAGCGTGCGTTACCGTCACTCGGTTAAGGAGCAGGTGATTGATATTCCAGAGCAAACCTGTATTACGAGCGATAATGTGCAGGTTGGAGTGGATGGTATCATTTACATCCGTGTCGTTGACGCCGAGTCTGCGTCGTACGGTATCGATGATTACATTTTTGGTATTATCCAACTCGCGCAAACAAATCTGCGTAGTGAGATTGGAAAGATTGAGCTGGATAAAACCTTTGAAGCACGCTCGCACGTTAACGCTAACGTAGTTGCTGAAGTTGATAAGGCAGCTGAGGCATGGGGCGTAAAGGTTCTGCGGTATGAGATAAAAAACATCACTCCGCCGCGAGAAGTTATCGTCGCGATGGAAAAGCAGATGAAGGCTGAGCGAGAGAAGCGTGCTGCGATCCTTGCTTCTGAGGGACATAGAGATTCCGCAATTAATAACGCAGAGGGAGATAAGCAGGCGCGTATCAAAGAGTCAGAAGCGCGCATGATGGCGCAGATTAACGATGCGCGCGGAGAGGCTGAGGCGATCTTAGAAGTTGCGCGCGCAACGGCAGAGGGGCTTCGGTTGGTAGCTGAGTCGTTGAGCCTCCAGGGAGGAGAAGCAGCGATGGATCTACGCCTTGCTGAGCAATACATTCCTCAACTTGGAAAAATTGCACGTGAGGCGAATACGGTTGTTCTTCCCGCAAACCTCACTGACCTTGGCGGAGTTCTTGCGATGGCGAAAGGGTTATTCAAAGGGCCAAATGGCTCTGCAGCAATTTCGCGGTCGGGGGAGGTTGAGGGGCAGTACTCGTAAGAGCTGCTATTCCGGTGCTGGTCCGGTGTGACGATTGCGTGATGAGCGCAATCGTCGCTCTCTCCTTCTCCTCATCTTCCTCTTCATCCTCCTCCTGCACCTGCACTGGAATCCTGTTCATCATCAAAAGAACTAACGGCGAATACTTCAAGGCTCTTTAAATCGCGTGAGAATGAGGAAACTGGTGCAAGGGCAGGGGGCGGAGAAGGGCGAGGATCAGGATTAAGGGGAAGGTGAGGAGTAGTAGCCAACATGACCGTTTTAGACAAACCTGCAGCTAAATCTTAGCGCTGATTAGCGAAACTCATCTCGAATAAAGAATTTCCGGTTGCCTCCCTAGGTGCTTTTTTTAAGCTTATCAGCGATAACCCGCTGCGCCTCATTAAGGTCTCGTGTAAGGGCTTCAAGAGCTTCTATCGCCGTAGGTAGATGGTATGAGTCTAGTCGTGTCAGAACTTCCGGTAGTCGAGAGTTTATCCGTCTGTGGAGTTCGGAGTAGTTAGGCATCCACGGCACCAATACTTGGAGTTTTTCACCTATCTTTAGCAGGTTTTGTTTTACCGGATCTAGTAGGTGTTCTTTTTGAGCCCGTTTTTCAGCTGTAAAGTTTGTTGGAATGTGAGCTTCGTTCACAATCGTAGTGAGGCGCGTGACTTCCTGCTCTAAAGCTGAAAGCACCCCGGCATCAAGGATCTTCTTCTGGACGTATCGGCTAAGGGTTTGCGCGGGAGCGGGGATTCCAGCGGTTAATTCAGCGCACAAGATTGGGTTCGAGGCGGATGCTGTTGTAGGAGCGGTCGCAAAATTGCCAGTTATGTAATAGCGCGCGAGTGAGTCTTCCGTTGCCTGAGCGATATCGCGTAGCCTTTGAATACTCTCGTCTCTATTAAATCTCTCAATTCCAGCACCTGGCCGCGGGCATATAGGATCCTCCAGTGCGGCAAGTAGAAATGCGGCAAGTCGTTTTACGTCGGTGAGAGTGACGCCGGTATCCCTTTTAGCGAATTTTTCAAATCGTTGTAGCGTAGATGCGCCCTTCTCAACGCAGGGTGCTGCAAGCTCTGCTAGGATGTCCGGAGCAGCGGCGTTGAGCTGTGTCTCGGCAGCTATGCTTTTGGGAGGTTGCGCTCGATCGGTTTTAACTAAAGCAGTCCTTGTGCTCATCTGAAAGTCCCTCGTAATGATACTAGGGTATCAACGGTCTCGTTGTTACGGAAGCGCAGTAGTAAGTGGTTTTGTCGAGCTTCCTTAGGAAGGAAAAGGTGACCAACAGATTCGTGCTATAAAGCACTTTTACGCAGCAATAGCCGCTACCACCTTCCGCCCCTGTGACCGAAAAGTAGTGTACTTAGTGCTAACAACCTCTATGTAATTATCGTGGTTGGTTACACTCTCGTGCGCCTGCAGTTTTGGGCCCCGAGGTGTCAGAGTGGTCATAGGAAGAACGCCCGCATCGGTGGTAACGATCTCTTGTGGTAGGATGTTTACACCTGGCACCGCATCATTAAATGCCGCCAAGAATTCATCTCGCTCAAGATCTGTTGTCTGAGCACTTTCTGCAGCCTGCAACGAGACAGGAAGATACCATGTGCCTATTGCCGTTCCCGTTCCCCGAGGGGTACAGAAAAAGAGCCTACCGTCTCTACCTTCAAATCCTATTCCGTAGGTCGGATCAAGTTGGCGATTGATAATGAGATTAAATCCCTTGCACCACAGAGGGCGCGGACCACGCTTAAGATCGGCAGATAGCTGGAGTGAATCGAGCCACGGTCCTAGTGTATTAATTACTACGCGTGACTCAAAAGTCTCTTTAGATGAAGTTGTTGTTGAGAAAAAACCAGTTTGGCTCTTCTCAACAGAGAGAGCTGCTGTGTGTTCTAGCACCGTCGCACCCTTTTGTCGTAGGGTGCTCACGAAGTGTTCAGCTACCTTGAGCGGCTCAAGCATAAGCGCGTCGTGCCAACACAGAGCTCCGTGTGGTGCTCGGTTTCGCAGGAGCGGAACTTGTTCCTGAATAGTTGAGCGTGACAAAATAGTTGGACGCGGAAGCGGTGAGGAGAAGAGCTTCATAATGGCGCCGTACGCGAGCGCCGCGCACGTAACTGGGAGTTGGCTCTTTAACCCAAAACGGTTAAGTGGCATCAAGCAGGGGAGGGGTTTAATAACCTCAGGCAGCTCAGCGATAAGATCGCGTTGATCGCAGAGCGATTGGATAACTCGCGGAATGTCGCCGTTCTGCAGGTATCGAAAACCGCCGTGGATGATTCTTAGCGTGTTGTTGGATGTTGCCGCAGCACAGGAGCCCTTCTCAAGAACAAGGGTTGATAATCCACGACGAGCAGCCTCAAGAGCTACTCCAAGCCCTGACACCCCTCCACCGATTACTACAACGTCAAATCTCTGCATACTGGCGTGTTTATACCCCAGAGAGTTCAGAAGGGTAAGCTCGAATGGTATAAAGAGCCCTGATTTGTCGCTTTTCTAAAGTAGAAAGATAGCCGCTGATTGTATATAATGAGGGTTCACTTTTAAGGTTGTTAAAGGTTCCCCCGCTATGTTGAACCTCCCCACTCTCGCTGATATTGAAGCTGCCCGCGCGCGCATCTCGTCACACCTACCGGTTACGCCTGTGACTAAGGCTCTCACGCTCTCTGAGGAGTTTAAGAAAACAATTTACATTAAGTGGGATAACCAACTTCGGACCGGCGCTTTCAAGGAGCGTGGGGCGCTTAACTACCTATTAAATCTCGATGCAGCTACGCTCTCGCGGGGGGTCTGTGCGGCGAGTGCGGGTAATCACGCTTTGGGGTTGAGCTTTCACGCAAGTCGCCTCGGTGCGCCGTGCCACATTGTGATGCCGGTGAACGCTCCTCTAGTGAAGATGGAGCGCTGCAAAAAATTTGGTGCTTCCATTACCCTTGCCCCGACTTTGACCGACGCTCTTGAGCGTGCACAGGAGATGGCAGTGAAGGATAACCTGACTTACGTACCGCCCTTTGATCATAAGTGGGTTGTACATGGGCAGGGTGTGGCCGGGCTTGAGTTGATGGATCAGCTCGATGATTTTGATTCTGTAATTATCCCGGTCGGTGGTGGTGGTTACGCTGCTGGCGTTGCAACGGCTATCAAAGCAAAACGACCCGATGTATTCATCTTGGGTGTCTGCTCTGAATGGGCGATGCAGATGCGACGCGACCCAGACGCACACAAGCGTGGATACGTCCCTACAACTATCGCCGATGGAATCGCAGTTAAAACCATTGGAAAAGTTACAGAGCCGATCCTGAATGCCTATGTAGACCAGATCGTGTCAGTTCCTGAATCATCGATTGCTCGCGCGATAATCATGCTTCTAGAGTGTGAGCACGCGGTGGTAGAGGGAGCAGGGGCAGCCGGCATCGCCGCGTTACTTGAAGGACACCTTCCACCGAAGTACTCAAAACCTGCTGTTTTTATCTGTGGAAGTAATATCGATACTAATCTTCTCTCGCGGTTGATAGAGCATAATATGGCTGAAACTGGACGCCTTCTTAAGGTGTCTACTTCGTTGCCAGACAAGCCAGGGATGTTGAACACAGTGTCAGGGATAATCGCTTCGCAAGGAGCCAACATTTTACAGGTCTTACACGACCGCTTCTACGCTCGCTTGCCGGGCTACGTTGATATCACCTTGGTTATGGAAGTGCGAGACCGCGCGCACGGTGTTTCAATAGTCTCTGAGCTTACTAAGGCTGGGCTTCCAACGCAGGTGCTTTAAATACTACTACTGCGCCCTCCTGGAAAAGAATTCCCCACGCTAGTGGATCGAGTGTTCGTGGCGCTGGATCTGCGGAGCTTATTAGTACGAGGGTATCCGCACCTTCACTTTTCGCTGAGGATAGGACTTCTTGAAGAGTTTCGAGCTCGTGGACTGTGATGGTTGCTTTCGGTGCGAGCACCCAGAGGCACCCATAACTCAAGAGACGGTCTTGAACGGATGAGCCCACTACCACGCGAATCCTTGATGAGCCCTCGAGCAGAGCGCGTATGGGCTTACGTGAAAGACTGCGAAAAGCTGCCGGTCGCGCTGCATTTTCGCATGATACGGTGAGGGTAGTTCCGCGTCTATCAGACAACTCGCGAGAAAGGAGCGAGACGTGTTGTCGCACGCAGTGCAGTACAACCACGAGAGCTATTCCAAGACCGATATTTTTAAGCACCTCTGACCGGGCGCGATCCAAAACTCTACCTAAACCGACCGCGCCAAATGCAGGAAGGAAGAGTACGAATCGTACTGTGTGGTGAACCGGAGTTGCTACAAAGAGAGTCACTCCGAGCAGGAACAGCGATATGAAGGCTCTATCCCTTGCGCGTAGTGCCTGAACTAGTGTGAAGAGTGAGCAAGCCAGCAGTAGTGGCCACACGAGACCAAATCCCCCATACCAGTGCTCATAGTTGGTGCGAGCGATCCCCTCGGGTGAGAACCAGCTCATTAGAATTCGATAGCTAGTTGAGTCACCCTGCGACATGCGTTCCTCCCATAATCCGGAGAGCAGTCGCGGGTTAGTTGGGGTAAAGAATCCAAGGAGGGGAATCGTGTAGGGGAAGAGCGGATTTCCTTCGGAGAGTGTGTTTGAGAGGTAGCGTTCGCCGCCCATGAGAGCTAGCGGAATGCTCAGGAGGAGTAGCTCTTTTACGCCGCGCGGCCGAAGTGGCGCGACAAGTGTTGCAGCGCATAGAATCGCTACCCAAGGAAGGGCTACGTATTTAGTTCCCATCAGCAAGCCAAGTGAAGCTCCGATGAGTGCTAGCCTCAGACGGGGTGATAGTTGCCCAGCCGAGAAGAGCAGAGACGTTGCAGAGAGGAGGCAGGCTAGAGCGAAGATGTCGACGTGTAGCGTTGCTACAAGTGAGGTAAAGGCAGGGAACGCAGTAGCTAGAACTGTTCCAATAAGTGCATGCGTAGTGGTCACTCCGAAGCTGCGGATGAGTCGAAAGACTGAAGCCCATATGAGCGGCAGAGTAAAGAATTGAAAGCTGTCAGCGAGTGATGTCGTGACGCTGACGAGCGCTGCGAATGCAGCGAGCAGTTCCCCGTTCTGGGGATAGCCATCAACGAGGTCTATCCCCGTCCGGGAAAAGCCTGCTGAACGGAGCCAGTGCAAGACCTTGGCGTAGTGGTAATCCAGATCATCGATATTAGAGGGCTCAAAGATGACTACTATAATCGCCGCCATTACAGCCAATGCAGTCGAGCAGGTTATAAAGGCGACAGCTGCGTGTCCGGGATAAGAAAAACGTTCTCTGCGCCTGGGCTCTTTAAAGAAAAAGCGAGCTGTTAGATATGCTGCAGCAGTAAGCATGAGGCAGAGTAGGCCCCACGGGGTTACGTGTAAGACGCCACAGCCGCCTAGCACAGCACCCGAGAATGTGATGCTCGAAAAGAGTAAGATAGAGGAAACGATGACTCTTTCACTAAATGACGGACTGCTTCGCGAAGCTGCGCCGATAGCTAGAAAGAAAGAGAGTACAACGATTAGGATATGTAGCATGGTTGCAGCCTTACTCCGATAGTATCGAAGTAAACGTTTAACGCTTCTTTAGCAAGAGGCGTTGCGGGCGAAGTACAACCTCAGTTACTACCGTCCCTTGCCGCTGCGTAAGAATATTTAGCACCGTTTCGGCTACGCACTGAGGTTCTACTGCAGCGGCTTGATCGTCTTCGGGCGCAAAGTTCGCTGTATCATGAAAGTGGGTACGAGTGATATCCGGCGAGATGGTGCACACCTTAAGGCCACTCTTTCGTGCCTCGTCAAAGAGCGAGTTTGAGAAGTGTCTCAAACCCGCCTTGGTCGCTGCATAGGCAGCACCGAATGAGCTACTCTCGTGCGCAGAGAAAGATGATACGTTAATCAGAAAACCCTTCGCGCTCTTCAGGTCGCGCAGTAAAAGTTTGGATAGTAGCAGTGGTGCAAGGAGATTGAGGTGCACCATCTCTTCAATTTTCGAGGTTGAGAGCTCTTCATGCGGTGCAAAGTAACCCACCCCAGCGTTGTTAATTAGCGCCGTAATCTGGGAATGTTTGGCTCTGATATGTTCAACGAGCGACGTAAGCGCACGGGTGTCGGTGAGGTCAACCTCGCTATGGAAGTAGTGCTCGGAGTCAAAGCGTGCTGGCCTGCGCGCAATGCCGTGAACACACCAGCCTTGTGCTAGAAGCGTAGTAGCTACAGCTTCGCCTATGCCTGAGCTCGTTCCTGTTAGAACTGCCACGGGACGGGACATATCTTCTCCTCCGGGACGTAGTTTTTAAGGTGATCGGTGATGAGTGAAAGCATCTCAGCTCGTTCGTGAGGTGCGTAGGATGCCGCGCCGTTCTCTACTGTGTAAGGATAGGTGACAAGCCTTGAATGTGGTGCGCGTTGCTGCATCTCGCGCAGGTATGATCCGTTTATCCTAAAGACCCCAACTGATATATCAACTAAAGCAGCGAGATTGAGCGTCTGAGCCATCTGTTTGATAAGTTCAGGGTAGTGTTGTTGCCATCCTGAAGTACGCAGGATTGGATCGAGGCAGATTCGTACGTTCCAGCCGTGATCTTGAGCTATCTTAATGGCTTTTATGCGAGCTTCGGTTGAGGGAGTGCCGTGTTCAAAGCGCTTTGCTACAGATTCCGGGGAGAGTGTCCATGCAAGGATGACATTTGGGGCCGGAGTGTGCGGGATAAGCGCTTTAATAGCGGCGCTCTTGGTGCGAATTTCGACCGTGACGTGCGGATTAGCATGGGCGAAGTCGTTCCATCGGGCACAGTATCCAAAGAGATCTTCCAGTGCTAGTAGGTCAGTGTCGTACGAGACGCATAGATATGCTGGACCCCCAGTGAGCTCCCTTTGTGCCTGCTCGATAAAATCTTCCCGATTTACGAATGCAACGAGGTGCGCCGATGAAAACATGCCCTGCAGGTAGCAGTATTCACACCCGTAGATGCAATTTAAGATCGGTGAGGTATAAAAGAAACGAGCGTGATCGAAGCTAGGTACGAAAGGGCTCCCCGGATAGAGGAACGAGTCGCCTCGCACGGCAAGGATTAGCTTTTTGGACTCCTCTTGGTGTCGCCACACTTGACGTGGTCGGTTGAACACTTCCTTGTAATTGGAGATCGGGATTACGGTAGCTTTTGAGAAGCGTGCCAATAAATCGTGAGTAAGCGGCAGCTCTCTAGCTTTATCTTCAACGTAAATGTGCGAAAAGATCGGTAGAAAGCTCACGGAGTACACCCCTCCTGGAGCCTTGCTATGATGCTTTGATACGCCGCTGTACGCTCAGTTTTTGAAGTTATCGATAGTCCTAGGAGTGCCTTTACGTCATTTATAAAACACTCGCCCCGCGCTTTGCGATGTAAGGCAGCACGGCTAAGCTCTAGCCGTTGGTGGTGAGAGAAGTGTGCATGTTGAGCGGCTTCTTCAAGCGCACTCCTTTCGCTGGCAGAGAGCGTAGGCAACGGAGTGACCTCTGCGCGCATCGCATCGAGTAAAGAAAATATATCGTTAGTGTGGGGTGCAATCAGAGTTGCAGCATCGTTCGGTGTGAGTTTTCGTCCGTCACAGAAATCAGAGACTATCTTAACCACGGCTATCTCGCTTGGTGCTACAAGAAGTGTCGCCGCTTGCATGAATCCAGACCCCTCCATATCTACAAGTATTTCAGTGGGTGGGGGTGTCAAGACTGGAGAGTCGTGAGTTTCAAGAGCGGCTTCTGAAAACGGGTGACGAATTATGATGTCCGGATAAAATCGCGTGTTACTCGCAGCGTCTCTTACCTTGTTTATCACAAACGGCTTCCCCATCGGGCAAAAATCGGGAGCCGCGCCTGCGATACCGATATTTGCTAGCAGCGGTTCGCTGTCAGCCGCGAGCGCAGCGTAGAGAGCTGCGGTTGCGGCAGCAGACTTTAGCTTTCCTATACCTGTTACCGCTACGAAGGTGCCTTCATCGGATGCGGATACCTGGAATCTTTCAAACAGCGGCTTACCGCGCACGGGTTTGAGGCGTCGGGCTTCAATCAGTGGGGCCGCCTCGGAGGGCAGCGCTGTGAGTATCACAATTGGTCGCATGTGGGGGAAAGGGTAGCACGCAGACCAAAAAGAATCATCGTTTTCGGATCGCCTTCTTCGCGCTAGAGTGGTTCAATAACTACCAGTTGTTATCGGTTCTTATGACACAAGCAGTTGCTTACTTTTCCATGGAAATCTGTATCGACCCGGCTCTTCCAACCTACTCTGGGGGGTTGGGAGTTTTGGCTGGAGATACCGTTCGAGCGGCCGCCGATCTTGGGGTTCCCATGGTGGCTGTGACCCTACTTCATCGTAAGGGGTATGTGCACCAAACGATAAGTGCTCAAGGGGAGCAAATGGAGGCACCGGAGCACTGGGAGCCTGAGCAGTTTCTTACGCGGTGTAAGCCGATAGTCGAGGTTCCCCTGCGTGACCGTGTGATTAGGGTGCAAGCGTGGCAGCGACTTGAGGTTGGCGTCACAGGTCGAGTTGTTCCGATGCTCTTTCTTGACACAGACATTCCGGAGAATTCGACTTCGGACCGAGCTTTAACTGACTCACTGTATGCGGGTGATAGCGGCTGGCGGATTTTACAGGAGCTGGTCCTTGGAGTTGGTGGTTCTCGGATGCTGCGAGCCCTCGGATATCCCCCAACTATAGTTCACCACATGAATGAGGGGCACGCAGCGTTTCTTCTTTTAGAGCTCATACCACCTGATTGGACGGCTGACGTGCATGGTGCTGTCGCGGAGGTTTGTAATCGCACTGTTTTTACAACGCATACGCCGGTTGCGGCCGGACACGATGTTTTTTCCGAAGAGTTGGTGCGGGCGACCTTAAGTGCTGAGCATCTTGATAAAGCAGCCCCGTTACTTGAAAACGGCGCTTTCAACATGACGAAATTGGCGCTCCGATTTTCTGGTGCCGTTAACGCGGTCTCTCGGAAACACATGGACGTCACCAAACAGATGTTTCCTGAGGCTCAGGTCTTGGCGATTACCAACGGGGTTCACGCGGTTCGCTGGGTTGCACCACCATTTGCCCGACTCTACGATAGTTTCTTGCCGGGATGGCGCCAACGCAGCGAGCAGCTAAGGCACGCAGTGCTTATTCCAACAGAGGACATCCAAGAGGCTCATAAGGAGTGCAGGCAGAATCTGCTCACACTTATCGAGCAGCGTTACGGAATGCCCTTTGGAGGAGCTGGTATTGTTATTGGCTTTGCCCGACGAGCGACGGAGTATAAGCGACCGCTTCTGCTCTTCTCAGATATCGATCGCTTAAAGAGGATGGCTGAGCAGTTTGGTCCTATAAACCTAGTTTTTGCTGGCAAAGCGCACCCACGGGATGAGTGGGGCAAGCGACTTATCCGTGAGCTTCACGAGGCAGGTAGTCGGGTCGGAGATCTTGTGCGAGTTGCTTTTCTGCCGAATTACGATGTGCAACTTGCAGCTACTTTGGTTGCAGGTGTTGATCTTTGGCTTAATACACCTCGAGCGCCCCTTGAGGCATCAGGAACAAGCGGCATGAAGTGTGCCGTGAACGGAGTTCCTAGTGTGAGCATTGCTGACGGGTGGTGGATTGAAGGTGGGGTGCAAGGAGTAACTGGGTGGGTCGTTCGCAGCGGTTTAAATGGAGGAGGAGCTGAGTCACACGAGCAGGACCGCGCTGATGCCGAAGAGTTGTATTGTCAGTTAGAGAATCATGTTTTGCCCTGTTTCTTCAACAATGAGGGGGCTTTTGCTGAGGTGCAACGAAATGCTATCGCGCTCAACGGTAGCTTTTTTAATACTCACCGGATGGTTGAGCAGTACCGTGTGATGGCTTATGACAGGCCCCGTGGATGAGCACAACCTACACCCGCATGAGCACATAATTCGCCACGCAAGTGGGCGGGGTGTGTGTTGTAGCATTCTTGGAGCGCGGGATTTTAAGCGCTGTTTGTTTTATAGCCACGGATTCCCGGCCTCGCGTCATGAGGCCATAATTGCTCACCGCGCAGCCCTTGAGATTGGGCTTACTATCATAGCTCTGGATAGACCTGGTTTCGGCGGATCCGATTGGTACCCGGGACGGAGGGTTGGTGATTGGGCCGAGGATGTTCGTCTTGTGGCTGACAACTTTAAGATAGAGAGCTTTTCGGTGCTCGGTATTTCCGGGGGTGCTCCGACAGCAGTTGCGGCGGCCGCTCTTCTGTCAGAGCGAGTGAATACACTCATCGTTGTGAGCGGAGTTGGCGCTGTATCAGCCAAGGGTGCGCTTGAGGGTATGAATCCCGTTAATGCGGCGATTTTGCGAGCTGGAATGAGCGTTCGGTGGGCGGCCAAGGGGGCGATCGCTTTTTTAGCAACGATGTGGCGTGTGGCGCCCGTGACTGCCAAGCTTTGGTTTGCGGCGCTCTTGCCGAGCGCGGACCTGAGTATCGTAAAAAGGCGTGATATCGGCCTCATTATGGCAAAAAATCTTCATGAGGCGCTGCGGCAAGGGGTGCGAGGCACCGTTACCGATTTTGAGATGCTGTTGTCCGATTGGTCCGCCTTGATTCCCCACGTTCGTGCGCCGACGGCTATATGGCATGGGGATGCTGATACGTATGTTCCCATAGCTATGGCTAAGAATTTACACGAGGGTATACCGCACAGCACTTTTCATCAGGTAGAGGGTGGTGGACACTTCATGATCGTTGATAGACTTGCTTCAATATTGGAATGTGCTCCGTAGCGAAGTGGTCTCCTCATGATAACCCAAACCGAGGTGCAAAATTTGATTGGTGAGCGTGACCTCCACGCTTTGCGCGATCGGCTGGTCGATCTTCCAGCAGTTGAGATCGCAGAGCTATTCCAGGCGCTTTCTGATGAAGAGAGGGTGTTAATCTTTAGGATTCTTCCGCGAGAGAAGGCTGCTGATATCTTCGCAGAGTTAGATCGTGGTTTGCAGCGTCAGGTGTTGAGTGGACTGGGAGATCGACAAACAGCGCGACTCCTGAATGAAATGGCTGCTGATGACCGTACGGCCTTGCTCGAGGAGATTCCAGCCGAGGCAGCTCGGCAACTTCTCACGTTGCTGTCAAAAGAAGAGCGTGATGTTGCTAATACATTGCTTGGATACCCTGAAGGGAGCGTGGGGCGACTCATGTCGCCTGACTACCTCACCATTCTCGAAGATTGGAAGGTTCGAGAGGTCTTGGATCATATCCGCTTGAATGGTCGTGAGAGTGACTCGTTTGATACTCTCTACGTCGTTGATGCTAAGGGAAAGCTTGTAGATGAGATCGATGTTCGACAGATCCTCTTGGCTTCTCTAGAAGATCAGGTTGCGTCGTTGATGAACTTCAAATTTGAGTCTCTCGACGCGCATGCTGATCAAGAAGTCGCAGTCGAGCTGTTTCGAAAATACAACCGACCAACTCTTCCGGTCGTTGATTCAACCGGTGTGTTGCTTGGAATCGTTACCGTAGACGATATCCTTGACGTTCAGGAGGAGGAGATAACGGAAGATATTCAGAAGCTGGGAGGAAGCGAGGCGCTTGAAGAGGCGTACAGTAAGACGTCGATCCCTACCCTAATCCGCAAACGGGCAACTTGGCTTGTGGTGCTGTTTGTTGGTGAGATGTTCACAGCCTCCGCTATGAGTCGCTATCAAGCAGCGATTGAGCAGGCGGTTGTATTAGCGTTGTTTGTTCCCCTCATTATTTCAAGTGGCGGAAATTCAGGAAGTCAGGCTTCAACGCTCATTATCCGAGCGCTGGCGGTAGGGGAGCTGAAGCTTCGAGATTGGGTAACTGTGTTGCGTCGTGAAGCCATTACGGGAGCGTCGCTTGGAGTGCTTTTAGGGTTAGTTGGATTTGTGCGGATAGTTGTTGGCGCGCTTTTCGGTAGGGGATTTGGAGAACACTCGCTGTCACTAGCGTTTACGGTCTTTTTGTCGCTGACAGGTGTCGTGACTCTCGGAAGCGTCGCCGGAGCGATGCTTCCGTTTCTACTAAAGAGTGTCCGTCTCGACCCGGCAACATCATCAGCCCCTTTTGTTGCTACGATTGTGGATGTAGTCGGGCTGATGATCTACTTCTCTCTGGCAGTGCAAATCTTCGCCCTCTAGCCCAACGTCTTCTCACTGCCGGCGCGCGTTTTCCCGCGCGCGTTTTCTCAGAGACCGCGCGGTAATATTTTTTTCGTTATTTTCCCCTTTGCGCGCAACTTTTGTCCTGCCTGCCCGAATGTCCTGTGTAGGTGGCAACGGAAGGTGCCGGGCACAGTGTAGTCGAGGTCCCGCCCGGTACCGTGCCGTTGCTCCTGCGCGG
>JBIKKT010000045.1:0-25999 GCA_044360195.1 Bdellovibrionota bacterium
CAAGGTCAATCCATGGGAGTGGCTCTCCGATGTGCTCGTAAGACTTAACGTTCGTTCAGACGATACTGCTGTTAGCCTCCTGCCGATCAATTGGAAAAAGAAACCTGTCAGCTAGAGGACGGACACAAAAAAGTACTTTTTTTACAGATGTATTCTTTCAGTCTTTACGGGGGTGCTCCTTGCTACCCCTTGGATCTATCGAGTGGTAAGGGCGAAAGAGCTTCACGGGCATTTTTCTTCAAGAGAGATGGGAGCTCTTTCTTCCACGCTTCTCGCTCTCAAAAACTACGCCTGTCTTACTGGAAATGGTGAGGGATTCATACCTGGGGCCGTAGTTTTATTAGTAGGTATTTCATTCGTCTCAAGTGAAGCTATAAAAGGCGCCCCCTCCAGTGTCATCACAAGCAGTCGGCAACTATTCTTGTGAGTTCGCTCGAGACGAGTCATGTATTTGAATTTATGTTAAAATCAGAGAAAAAATTCTTTACTTCTAGGCACAAGGGATCGTCTTTTGAAGTCTGATATGCTTTCTTTAGACTCTGCTCTTCGCGGCAAGTAAGGGTACTTTTTATCGGAGACTTTCATAGCGGGCCACCTCGGGTAGCTCTTCCCTCGGCGAAATGGAAGGAGGAATTTCAAGTAAATCAAACGATCCTCTATCGATTGGTGCGTGAAGAGTCCTCAACCTCGTGAATCAGTAAGACCGGATCTGAGCTCCTGCCCTACGAATCCGTAACACATTCTTCACTCGCCGAGGAGACACATTATTAAACTAGCGCTGCAGAATGTTACTCAGCAGCATCCTTACTGAGTAAACAACTCTCCGGCAATTGACCTGTACGTATATAGAGTTCGGCCTCGGCGTCTGAGCATTCAAGGTGAGCGCCCTCTCCTCCTTCGATAAAGTAGAGCTTCAAGGTAATTCTTCCCCCCTCATTAAATCCGTGTCTGCATCCGAGGAGCGCAAAACCGGATTCTCCAATGGTTACTAGAGCAGTCTCATATTTGTGAACTATATCAAAGTTGAAGGCTTGAATCTCGCTTCGTATTTCAGGAGCCTGTAGCCAGGCAAACTCTGACAAGTGTTGATCTAAAGCTACATTCTTCAGTACAGGCAGGGTCACTCTAAGTGTTGAGTTATATGGGGATGTACGTAACATGTTACTGAGAATTTTTTCGTGTTGCACTTTTGGCTCTCTGAATAAGGCAACAAAGCTATGTGCTTTCTTATATTGAGGATCGCCATGATCGTAGAATATTGCAGCACATGCAACAAAATGGCGCGCAGACTGATCTGCTAGCCTTCTAAGTATTGGTGACAAAAACGGGCTGAAACCAGCACGCAGTTCTTCCGTAAAAACGTTTCTCACGTAGAGATCGGCAAGAGCTATGGCCAAACAGTATCTGTCGTCAGTGCTTTGGTTTTGGACAGACGAAAGTAGTGCTAATTTTTGTTTATGTTCAGAACTAACGGAGGGAAAAAGGCATGAAATCAGATCGGAATCATCGAGTGCAGTTGTATAAAAATATATAAATGCATGGCAAAAAGTAGAAAATACTTCTGGGTTAATGTTTGCACGCGTGGCAAATGCTGAGCACGTTGTTTCATTTTCAGAGAAGTCAGTTAAACTGAGTATAAGATCGGCAAGTATAGAGTTATTCCTTTCTCTCTCTTGTGCTTTTTTGCCAAGTGCTAACAAATACTCTTCCCTGCGCTTACCAAGAAAGGGAGATTTTGTTCCATGAGATTCCGTGTTTCTTTGAAATATTTTTGCTTGGCGCGCAAATACTCTAACTTTTCGAGCTGCTTCGGCAGCGACTTCAAAAGTTGGCTCATAGAAACTTTCTCTAAGCTTTGAAAGTGAGACACGAGCGGTCTCTTGTAACACAAGCGGGATATTGCAAAGTAAAGCTTGAGCTTTTTCTGTTGGTGTTAATCTGAACGCATGAGCACTTGCTTTAAATGTTGCAGGTGCATGGAGTAGATCGAGCGGAAAAAGCCAGCGTGCATTGCAGACTCCCTTGAGAAGCGTATGGAGGTTGTCGCGCTTTTGATTGTCTTCGCCTATAGTCAGTAATACTTTTCCAAGATCGGTGAGCAGCGCTGAAAAGGATCTCTTTTGAAGAGCCGTGCGTATTCCTTCTAAGTTACAGTGTTCAGGCGCAACTGCACAAAAGTGGCTAAATCCCTCTGCGACAAGTACGGGCTCTTTCAGAAAAATGCCTCTTGCTATCCGCGCTACTGCTGGGCAGTCCTCAGGTTTTAGCTGAGCGACTAAACCAAGGTCAATGAGATAAGAGATTGCAGCAGTACTCAGATGATTTTTTCTATGCAAGTCTGCGTGAACGAGTCCAACTTCTGTGAGCTCTCTCAGAAACTCTGCTCTCAGTCGAGCGTGAGACAGAGTACTGGACTCTGCGGACACAAACTCTTCAAAGATTACGCCTTCTATTGCATGTTCTCTTTCACTATAAAGTTTAGGAACTTTTATAGGAGAGGTAGGTTGAAGTGCTTTAGAGAAAGCGGTGGCATGATCAAATTCACGCGCTAACATACTTTCTTGTGCCAGCATGCGTGTTGCTGCGTCTACAGCTACTGATATATCAAGACTGTGTTTTTCTTTTAACATCGTCGCTACGACTTGTCCTGCTGCCGCGTCTTCAGTTAGCCCTCTGAGGACATCTGGCTTAAGCGCCTTTGCAGCACTTGGCATCCAATGCCCATTCATAAAGTAAGCACCTTTATGAACCTGCTTCATAGATGCCACGCTGAGGCAGGGACCTATTTCAAAATGTGTAGGAGCCAGTCCTGCATTAAGAACAGTTTCTACAAGCGCAATCGTATGAACCTTTGGCGCCGCGTGGGTAAGTACGCCAAGTACGTTTCTAGCCTTTTGACTTGTAACGAGGTCATCTTTTTCTGCTAATATTTGTGCCACTTTTATGGTGGTGGCGCTCGTATGAGCAAAGAGACACTGGAGGCGAGTTACAAAGCTAGGCTGCTCTTTTCCTGTAATGTGGTTATGAATTTCTTGTTCAATGAGATTCTCGATAATTACTGCAGAGCGTTCTGGGCTATAGTGGCAAAGAATCGTCGCAAAGATATCTTTCAGAATGTTCAGTTGAGCGGGCTCAATACCCGTTTTATGCGGCACATTTTCTTGTGAAGGAAAGAGAAAATCAAAAAACTCTCCGATAAAAACAAATTTATCTTGTTTGTCTTGAGGACTTATCGCGGTTAAAAGTCCTTGCTCCCCGAGGAGTAGCCGCGAGAGAACTTCTTTTCTTGTAGGACGAGGCGCCCAGCGCAAATGTTCAGGCAATAAGGCGAAGGAAGTATTTTGTTTGTCTTCTAGATCTAAGAGCATTGAAGGTTTTTCATGCTTTTTTGGATCAAGCGCCCAAAGGAGCAGCTCTTTGCGAGATTGCTTATTTGCAGTACTTGTAATCGCATCAAAAGCTTTAGTGCAAACATCAAGCTCTGTCCAATATTCATGGTATATCAGACTTTGTGTATTCATCCTTAAACAGAGCGCCTTTTGTACTTCAGCAAGAGGAACGCCTCGACCGCCTATCGTATAGCCGTCTGTGAGATTATAGAGCTCTTGATCGCGTAGCTCTGAAGGGTGTGGAAAAAAGTTGGTAATGGCACGCAGCTCGTCATCAAAAGTACGAACTTCAGGTAACGACCGCCAAAGTGATATAGCCGTAGCTCCCATGCGCAATGAAAGTTGAGGATCGCAGCAGAGCGGTATTGCTCTATGATAAAATTCAAGAGCGAATTTACGCTGCTCTACGGGGATTTTTGTAGGCGAAAGATGTGCCAATTTTTGCCATTCAAGAGGAGCTTGAATCAGCGTTGAGCGTATCCACTGAGAGGCATCTTTAAGAGAAGTTAAATGTTTTGCTGTAAGTCGTTCAGCCAAGTTGAGCGCAAAAACATCGCCGAGGATTTCCCTTTCATAATGTCTCAAAAATCCATCTCTAAATATGGTAGGATAGTAGAGCACTTTAGTGAGTTCGCCTATCTGAGGCTCTAAAGCGCTTCTGAGAGAAAGACTAAGAGCCGCTGGAACGCTCGTTGTATAACTGAGATAAAATTGCCCTCGGAGTCCAAGCGTCGAAAACCGCTGAGAGAGAGATTCTAGATAAGAGCAACGAGCTTTGCTGGCTGCTGCTAGATCTTCAGCGTTTTTATTGTGAAATACAGTAACGTGACAAAGAAGTGGCAATACATCAAAGAATAATCTTGCTTGCTCAGAAGGGACTGGGAGGAATTCTTTAAAAAATTCGTCTGTGCTTTCATCTGAACTCATTGAAATAGGAACAAAGCCTTTCTGCAGAAGTTGTAGAAGCTCACGTTTTTCTTCTATGCTAGGACATGCGGCAAGAGCAGCTTTCGCGCACTTGCTGAGCGTTTCTTGAAAGTAAAAGCTATAACCTCGATTTACATGTCCGAAAAGTGAACAAAAATTTTCAGATCCTATAGTTTCTTGATTGTCTAAGCAGGGAGCTTTTATGCGCTCACAGGCTTTAATTATGATAAGCGTATTGAGCACGGAGAGAAATAAATCAGGCTCGCGCTCTTGAGTAAGTGAATTTTCTAAAGAACTTTCCTTACTTAAAACATAGTCCTGTTGGTTTTTTGCAAGCGTCTGTAATTGTTCTAGGGAAAGATCAAAGAGGAGTCGAAAGGCGCGCTGTTTTTCGCACGGGAGAACTTCTTTAAGTGTTGTGTCCCAGAAAACAGTTTCATCAGTAGGATAAAAGAAAGAGCAAGGAATGCTGTCTTCAGATAAAGGCGTTTCATTTCTACCTTTGATTCCGCGCATGAGTTCATCAGCACTCGCACGGTACCTGTATTCTTCTTCCTTCAGTAATGTCATCTTGAGCGTAAGTCTCGTGCATTTACTCAGGGTGAAAAGAATCTCATAAAGCTCATGGGCAGTGCAGGGATGGCGGTCGTGTAGTCCAAGAAGGAGGCTTCCTTCAAGGTAGCTAGCCGCAAGTGGTTTTTCGACAAGGTTCTGATTGTTAGTAGCCGCGTGTATGACTTTTTCTGCATGGCGAAGTGCTGCAGTTATTTGTGCTATATCCTGATCATTTGAAGTTGCCGTAGAAGAGCGGTGAGCGCTAAAGATTTCACTCGTGCGGTATGGCGCATTGTTAATGAGCAGGGTCTGCAAAACAGCAGCTACATCGTCGTGATGCAGGAGCGCGTTACAAAGCATGTGTATATGTGTAGCCTCTATTGTAAGGAGCGGAACGAGTTGATAAAAATCATCACTCCTGAGTATCTGAGCGCGAAAGTCTTTATTGTACTTGCATAATTCTGCAGCAAGAGCACGCTCGTGCGTGGGAAAGGTTGCGTCACTGAGCTTCTCACGTATGATGCAGCATGCAGTATTCGTATCCTGTCTACGCTCTATTGCGCGAGCCGACGTCGGCATCCTGCTCATTGTAGCTAGCACAGTAGCTGTGGATAACCCGTGTTCATACTCATATTGAGGAGAACGAAACGAGGTGCTTTTATCAAGTAAGCCTAACGAATCAAGGTACGCGATGAGCTCGTCATTCTCTGTGCCGAAATGCTGCTGTTCACTCAAGCAGGCGAATACTTCTGCAGTGCTATAAGGACAGTCTCTGGGGAGAAGTTGTGCTAAGCGCCCACAAAATTGATCAGCAATTCCTTTATAACATTCTTGCTCGAATATTTTCCCCTTCTCGTCATAGATATAAAGACTCTGTGCGTAGCCTAATCTTGCTTGTCTTAGAAGGCGTTTTCTATCTTCAGTGTTACTGATATCCAGCTGGTAAGGGTACTCGGCATAGATACTTGGAGTGTTATGTCTTTGAAAGGTATAATCAAAAACTTCTTCATATTGTTTTTGTTCATAGGAGGAGTAAATCTGTGGAAGTCTGTTTTGTATAATCAATCTTCCTTGTTCTGCCTCTTTTTTAGCATCCTCATACTGGCAGAGTAGTGCGAGCGGATACTGTTGTAGCATCTCAAGATTTGAAAGTCGCTGCTCTCGAGCTGCGACTACCAATTCTCGCAGAGTCATTTGAGGGGGAGTCTCAATAGAGTGCTCATCAAAAAGGATAGGTGCATCTTTTTGCAGGATCGCAATAGCTTGAGCTGCATAAGAATAAAATTCCTCTTTTTGTTCATCGGAAATATTTGCACCAGCAATTTTTGCAAAGAGCGAAAAGAAATCAACATCTTGATATTTATCAAGCCCCTTTTTAGATTGTGCAGCCAGATCTGCTTCACTATGAGGTTGCAGGTCTGCTATTTCCTCAGCGTGTGTCGCAAATCTTTCTGCATAACGTCCTTGACTGTTAGGCTTTACGCTATACGTAACTGTATAGTGTTCATCTTGAAGATGCGCGTGCGTAAGCATTTGTAAAAAGGCATACACATTGCTGTGTATGACTTGGTTAGTGAACAATTTTTGAAAACTAAGAGTTTTAGAAGTTTGCACGCGGCGTGCAATTTGCAGAGATTCCATCGCGAGGCAATGTAGTTCTAGCAGTTGTGGTATGCTTTGCGCGGCGCGTATACCTTTGGGGAGTTCACTTATTGAAAGAAATTGATTTGCTTGTGCGCCAATATGTTTAACACTCGCCAGTTGTTGATACGTAGGTGCGTCTAATAATTCTTGAGGCTTGCTTATTGAAGCGAAGGTATTGTTAGGGTCTGCGAAGCTGCTGTTGAGAAATCCCTTCCGCTCTCGAGGATGAGGATGAGAAGAAACACTTTTTTCTGCAACGGTGTCTCTGGTAGTAGCAATAAGATAGTCATTGAGAGCGAGCATTTCTCTTGGATCAAACCCTGCATGACCTAAAATGTTAGCTCCGACAAAGTCAGCATCCCGCTCCGCATTTTTCTTGAGACTTAGCAATGAGGTCAGCGTTTCCTCGAAGTAGCCAGCGTTGGTATTAAATAATCCGTGGTAGGTGCTGAACTGAAGGCGATGAGCGAGCTCGTGCGCCATAACAGCAGCAAGAAGGCCGCGAGTAAATTTTGGTCGTTCTTCTTGATTTGGACAGGCACTCAGTGAAAAGCGAGCGATGTCTCTTATGAGCCCAGCGTTATAGTAGATATCTTCTTCGTTAGCGTGAATGAATGCATTAGCTTCTGCTGAATCAACAAGAAATATTTTTCCTTGATACGTCGGTTGCCCTCGTAGCCGCGCAAACTTATTATATCCCCCAACTACTTGCTCAAATATTTCATAAAATTCTTTAGCTTGTATAGTGCTTTGTCTTGAAATAAATCCGAAGCGTTGTTCGAGCTCTCTGTGTGATTGCCGCGCAGCTTTCTTCAATTCAGTAAGTTGTTCAGCTTCATTGGTTTTTTCTTGAGAAGCCTTGCGCTTAAATACAAGAAATTGATTGTTCTCTTGCAGCTCGATAGCTGACTCAGTCCTGTCAAAAAAGATACCACTTTGTTTATAACGTTCAGGATGCGCATTTACTGTATGGTCTTCTGCCTCACGCGTATTTTTTGCGACTGCAATAGCAGTAAGACTATAAAATTCCCCGATTGCTGCACGTCTTTCAGCTTTCGGTAAATCTTTTACTGTGGCAGCGCATTCAATGCGTTGTTGATAGTAGTACGAGCGACTAAACTCTCTTAACGTTTGTTTCTGATTTCTTTCAAAGCTTGCTGAAGTTGAACAGAGAGAGATTGTTTTTGTTTCTTGATGAGCAGTTAGCTTGAGATCTGCTAAAGATCCCGAGCTATCATTCATGGCAAATTTCGAAAATAAGGGCGCTCGTTGAGTCATGAAGAAATGACGCGTATCTACTCGTGCAGCATTTCTATTAATGCCCACCGCAGAGTTTAACAGAGCCTAAAATACTAGTAAAAGAAGCCTTTGGTGGATAACTGCATGATATTGTGTAGGAATTATTTATTCCGCAGCGTAAACATGAGGATATAAGGTCTAGGGAAGAACTCAATGAACTTTGAAGTCAAGATAAGAGCTACTACCAGCCACTTTCTTCGAACTAACTCACTCGTGAAATGAGCAAAAAAGTTTCCTAAGTGCCTGCATTGTTTTTGAACTGAGAGAATAATTTAATCTGAAAGTTATTCTATCCTCGTCAGCTTTTCTATTGGTGATAACGTTTCGGTCAAAAGTGTGCACCCGATGCCGATCTAGTCAAACCAGCATATTAACGGCAGTGCGACATCTTTGCGACTGCATGGTTATGCCCGGTTCGCATTTAACGCGTGCCGTTAAACGCATTGAGGTCTATTCTTATGTCGTGATTAAGAATTTTAAGTATAAGGAAACTGAGAAGATCTTCAACTTAGAGAGCTCGAGGAAGATTCCTCCCAGTATCGAGCAAATTCGGCTAAGGATGTTACGCATGTTGCATCGCTCAACAAGTGTTACGGACTTGAAGATCCCTCCCGCGAATCGACTCGAAAAGTTGTCGGGCAATAGAAGTGGGCGGTGGAGCATCAGAGGTAACGACCAGTGGCGAATTTGCTTTGAATGGCATGAGGCGCATGCGTTTCGGGTTGAAATAGTGGATTACCATTAGTGAGAACTTCTATGAAAAAAGTAAAATTGGTGCCTATTCATCCGGGTGAAATTCTCAATGAGGAATTTCTGAAGCCTCTGAGCCTGAGCCAGAACCGACTTGCTTTAACGCTAGGTGTCCCCGCTCGGCGGATTAATGAAATCGTCCTCGGAAAGAGGGGGATATCAGCTGACACAGCCCTCCGCTTATCGGCCTATTTTGGTAATTCAGCAGATTTCTGGCTGGGGATCCAAATGGATTACGATCTGGACTCGGCTCGAGTTGATACGGGCGCAGCGATAGACCGTGAGGTGAGCAGGCGGGCATAACGGTAACCGCAATAGAGTGCTTAGGCGCTTTCTGCCAAAGGGCACCGACTTTGATGATATCCCTCCAGAGTTTCTGGAATGGATCGAGGACTACTTCAACAACAAGCCGATGAAGGTACTCGGATTTAAAACACCGAATCAGGTGTGGGAAGAAGAGCTGCGACTAGCTGCCTGAGTTGTCCGCTACAGTTTCTTTGTAAAAAAGCTGCTCTGCGTATGGCAGTGGATGGCTCCTCTGCCACCAAACCCTACACCACCAAATCCCGATAATCCTCCATGCTCTGACGGATGACTGCGTGAGCCACCTTTGTGTCGTAGAGGTGAGTCACTTTAACTGGTGCTGCGGCTCGTGAGCCGGGGATCTGTTTGTAGGTAAGGAAGTAGTGCTTAAGCCGATCGATAACTCCAGCGGGAGCTTCTGATAGATTCTTAATCTTGCCGTACACATCATCGCCCTCAAGTACGGCAACTATCTTGTCGTCGGCTTCCGACCTATCGAGTAGGCGAATTCCTCCAATTGGTCTAGCACGTACGAGAATATCGCCATGTAAGATGGGGCGGTCGGTGAGAACGCAGATATCAATCGGATCCCCGTCACCTTTTATCCCCTTTTTCTTTATCGCTTTACCGCACAGAGCTCCAACGCCATCGCCGCAGTAGGTCTGAGGGATAAAGCCGTAGAGGGAAGGGCAGTGGTTTGAGTATTTCTGTGGTCGGTCTACGCGTAAGATGCCCGAGGCCTTATCGACTTCAAATTTTACCGTGTCGGTAGGCACAATCTCGATGTAGCACGTTACAACGACCGGCGCGTCATCTCCGACTGGGATTCCGTGCCACGGGTGGGCTCTGTAGAGGGGAACGGTAGGCATGTCTTACTGTGGGGGTATTTAGGGGTTTGTGCAAGGGATTATCGGATTTTGCGGCGCTTCCTTAGTTCAACACCCCAACCACAGTAACCTCATTTTTATTGTGGCAGAGCTGCTTGCCGTCCCACCAAGTGGTTCTTTCTGAAAGGAGGGCACGTAGTTTCCTGAGCACTTCAAGATCAGGGTCACCCTTGAACTTTATTGTAACGCAGAATGCAGAGCACAATTTTTTAGTGAGCCAGGTGGTCAGCATCGCAAGCGTGCGCTCGGGGGCAGTGATGACGTCACACACCAAGAGGTCGACTGGCTTTTCCGGTACCCACGAGAGGGCATCTCCTTTGATGAAGGAAACTTTTTTGTTGCGCATAAGTTGTGCATCAAGCGGACTTCGATCTATCGCCGTTACGGTGCAGCCACGCGCTACAAGGACGTGCGTCCAGCCACCGGGAGAGGCGCCGAGGTCTACGCAGTGTGCTCCCTTGGGCAGAGGGAGATCAAAAACGCGCAGAGCTTCAACGAGTTTTTTAAAGGCGCGAGAAGGTGGCGACTTGTCATCTGCTACCGTCTCGTATCCAGCAACAGTCGGTCGAAGGGTAGCCTTCAGAGACGATATGTCTTTTGGAAGAGTAATACTGAAGTAACCTTTACTTGAATCGATGAGAAGCACCTGTACTACAGTGCCTTGAGTAACTGGAGCGTCTGGCTCATCTATCAGGCTCTTTAGTAGCGAGCGGCGTTTCTGCTTTAGAATCCCAAGCAGCGCTTCACGGATGAGCCGTGCACGACTGAACACCTCCCCGCGATCAACGCTCTCAGGGGAGTAGATAAAGAGATGCCATGGTGAGCCAGATTCACCTCCAAGGTGCTCGGTAATTCGCTCAAAGAGTAGGCGAGCCCACCCCTGTATCGATTCACCCTGTAGGGCAGTAGCCTCAGGTAAAAGTTGCTGCGAGAAAAAGGGGGGTAGGGTAGCAAGATCGGAGGCACTTATGCCCGATATCTCTACCGTTCCTGGTGCAATCTCGCTACAATGAGGAGCGAGTGCGCACGTTTGCAGCTCGTTAACTAAAAGCTGCTCCTGTCCCACACGGGTAACGCAGATATGAGAAAGTTTTTTTTCTACCATGAAGAACCGACCACCCCGATCCAGTAACACGAACAGCGCTTCTCGGCGAGGTGTAACTCGCCCTATATTTAACGGACGACCTACAGAGGATTTAATTAAGTTTGTTGGGGTTGAGCAGTGCCACGCGCTGTTTGAAGCTCGTAAAGCTGATATGCGGCGAGTCGTAGTACTTGAGGAACAAGAAGAGCCGTTTGGTCACGTATTGCGGTGGTGCGAGAAGCGCGACATCCACACAAAGGTCGTCGAGTTTGAGGAGCTTTCACGGATTGCGGGAACTGATCATCATGAGGGGGTGTGTATCGAGGCAAAGCCCTTACCGCTTATGGCGGCCGGTGCATTAATAAAGCAGATGGCTGAGATGCAGCGCGGGTTACTCGTGGTACTTGAAGGGGTCGAGAATCCGCATAATGTGGGGGCGATACTTAGGACCTGCTGCTTCTTTGGGGTGAAGTCAGTAATTATACAGAGCAATCACATAAGCACTCTCTCTGCGGCAGCATGTCGTATTGCAGAGGGTGCAGCCGAGAAGATGTCTATTGCAATCGTAAAGGAATACGCGCGCGCGTTTGCGCCGCTTAAAGCTAAGGGGTACTCAGTTGTAGCAACGACGCCTCACGAGGCTAAGTCGCTCTACTCGGTCAAATGGCCCGATAAGACAATCCTCTTCTTTGGCGCAGAAGGCGAGGGTCTTTCCCCAGAAGTTCTAGCAGCAGCGAATATCAGAGTTGCCGTGCCCCGTCTTGGGCCCCTGGAGAGTTTAAATGTTGGTGCTGCTGTATCTGCTGTGCTTACTGAAGCACGGAGAGAGGCGGTAGTGAAGGGGATCATAGCTGCTAAGAGCAGTGCTGCTTAAAATGTAAGCAGATCTGATTTGAAAATGCCCAGCGTGTCTTCTGCAACTCGTCATTCTTATACTGCCTGAAGCGAGCAGTCGGGCGCTCTAGATCCCTAGATCGTACTGGGGAGGCCCAGATGTTTCCTCGCGAGAGTAGGGTTAATAAGTTCTTGTATTTCCCGAGGCTGTTCGCTACAACGATGTTTTGGTCATCTGGATACAGGGCATCTTTCATGAGCTTACACGATCCGGCCGCCCGGGCGCGATTCCATGTTCAACGAACTGTAGGACGTCGTGTTGCCCCTGATCATCACCGTAGCTCGTCACCTCACCCCCGTTCGCAAACTGCGCGTGTCAAAGTGGGAGATAGCGATCTTGGCAATGTAAAGTTCCCCATTCGACCTCCCAACGCCCGCCAATTGAGTAGTGATCCTATCGATCGGCTTCTTCTGAGGGCAGTTCAGCCATCGGATCTCCCTATAGCACCAAAACTACCAGCTATCGGTCGCTCAATCCTAACGAACCCAGCAACGATCGTTATCGCGCCTACCGGGAGTGGCAAGAGCGTAGAGATTGCTCGTCTGGCATCCAACCTCACCACCGGTCGTGTCTGGATCCTTGTACCAACTCGCCTCGTTGCGGAGGGGCTAGGAGCTCGAGTGGCTTACCTTGAAAAGAGCGAACTTGGTAAGAAGGTGGGATTTCGTCATGGACTTGCCGGAAAAACATCTGATGACAGTAAGATTATCTATGTGACCGACGGCTGGATGCAGACTAAGGAGCTTGTTGAACGCACCGATCCGAATGACATCGTTTTTGGAGATGAGGTACACGCTCGAACTGTTGCGCTTGATTTATGGCGTGCTTATGACAAATATCAACGACGCTTAGGTGCTTCGCGACCTAAAACGGTCTATGCCTCCGCAACGGTGAGTGGCCCCGCCCTTAGCAAGTACCACAATAATGCGCCTGTCATCGAATGTGAAGGACGATGCTTTCCGATCACCATGCGACCAGCAGGAGAGACCGTAGCTCTCGATGCACTTGCACTTGCGCGCGAAGGTAAAAACGTTTTGGTGTTCCTCTACGGCGTCCCACACATAGATCAAGTAAAAAAGGAGATTCAAGAGCATCTTAAAAAGCTTCACGAACAACCACTGATTGAGGTCGTCCCTCTCCACAGCAAATTATCAGGTGTTGAACAGCAGCAAGCGCTACGATCATATTCGCACCCCAAGATAGTGCTGGCAACGAACTGTGCTGAGGTTGGAATTACGATCGAGGATATTGATGCCGTAGTGTGCTCTGGCTTGGTTCGGCGGAGTAGAAGGAATACGGAGGGCGTTACGACTCTTGGAATCGGCCCATCAACACAAGATGAGATAAAGCAACAGATAGGACGAGCTGGAAGAGTAAAGCCTGGAATCGCTATCGTTCATATCGATGATATCTCGAAACTAGAAGAGCATGACCTGCCAGAGATAGTCACTACCTCACTAATGCCTTGGATCTTAAAAATGGAAGCAGCAAAGCTGCCGTTCCATGATTTGGTTCCCTTCCTACAGGACGTACCTCCGGCATCTCACGTTGCAGATGATTACCAGGCACTCTACAAGCTGGGACTTCTGCTTAAGAACGGCAGGATTTCCGAGCTTGGTAAGCGGGTAGTGTCTCTTCCCGTTCACCCTCGCTACGGTAAGATGATCGTTGAGGCCATAGATCTACAAAGGCAACGAGGAGTTGATATTGTACCGCTTGTTGTTGATATGGTTTCAGTCATGGAGGCAGAAGGACTTAACTCACCTGTTAGTAGTGAGTGGAAGAATTTTTGCTCAACTGGTCATGCCTCGACCCCAATTGCTCAACTGGAGCTTTTCTACAACGTCCCCCAAAAGATCTGGAGCAACGCAATCGAGCAGATTATAGAATCCCTAGACCGGAGACTACCCCAGCCCGTAGAGCGGGCTCTTAGAAAGATCGCCATAACCGCGCCGATTGAGGTATTGATTGGAAGTGGAGACAGCGCACGCGCGGCGGAACGTTACCTCTTTGAGCGGTTCGAGTCTCAGCTAGGAGGAAGAGCAAAAGACGAACTTTTGAGTGTATGGGGCCCAATTGTCCAGCGCTACCACGAGATCCGAGACCACCAATTAGCTACATACGGGTTGAGTCCAACGTCTCTCGCCCGGGCTCTTACTGTCCGTCAAGAACTACGGCGGAGGTTAAAGCTATCGCAGGATTACACCAGCAAGCAGGGCTACATCAAAACACCGGAACGAGATGACATCCAACGATGTATTTGGAGCGCACACCTTGACCAGATGTTCTACAGGTGTGGCCGAGACGAGAAGGGGATGATCGTCTACAAGCCATTTGGGGGAGGTGATAACGCTCAAGCTCGAATGCTAGCAAGCGACTCGGTTGTCAAGGAGAGCCCGTTTGTATGTGGAGAGCCTGTTAATATCGGTGTGCTAAACGAACAAGGGAAGCAAACGTTTCGCACAGTAATCGCTATGAGCACTGCTATTGAACGTGAATGGCTCTCTACGAGAGCTGCTAGCGTTGAATCAGTCCAAAAAGTGGTGCGAGAGGCGCTTAAAGCAACCCCTGGTGAATCACCGAAGAGGAAGGAAGTTGCTCCAGATGCCCGCTGCCATAGAATTGATTCGGTTCAGCGAAGCGGTAGCAATAATTCACACTCGCGCTAGTTTTCGACTTGAAAGAAAGCTGCGTGCGCCCCAGATAGACCAGTAGCCATAAACCTTAAAAAAGAGCAGTTGCGGGGCATTAATCGAGATGCGGCGATGACGATGAATCCAACAGCGCCCTGTACACATACCGCTCAGCCGCAGTCACTCGGGCTGCTTCGTGCAGTGAGGGCTGCTCTTCGCCGTTTATGCTTCGGGCGATAATCTCGCCAGCAAGGGGACATGAAAGCAGTCCGCGACTTCCATGCCCGAGTGACACAAAGACCCCAGGATGGAAGGTAAGGGGCACTCGTTGTGTAAGATCTGAGCCGGATTGATAGCGACGGGCGGATTCAGACATTGTGTGAAAGTCGGGAAGTGCTCCGATATAGGGGAGCCTGTCGAACGTTGATGTTCTAAAACATGCGCGTGCAGAGATAAGCGATCCCTCTTCGAGCGCACCGAGTGCAAGCTGCGGTAGTGCGCGATGCAGCCGTTTAATGATCGTGATGGAATCTTCTTGAGATACCTCGTGTGAGAAGTCACCATGTCTGTAGATCGCACCGATTAAGTGTTCCCCACCTTGGGCAGGGGTGATGTATCCGTCAAAGCAGAGTAGGGTGCGTAGCTTTTCAGAGGCTTGAGAACTTTTTAAGATTACTGTCTGGCCGCGAATCGGCTCAAGGGGAAGCCATGAGCATAGTTCAAGAGATGATGCTTCAAAGGCTGAGCAGATGACGACTTTGCCTGCAGAGAGTGATGTGCCATCGGTTAGGTTGAGCGACCAGGTGTTTTCCTCTTTGCAGATCGAGACTACCCCTGCATTGCAGATTGCAGAGGCGAGTGGGGCGTGGCGAGCAACCAGGCTTGAGACTAGAGCAGGAGGGCTTACGTATCCCCCTTGAGAAACGTAAAAAGCGCCTTCAGTCAGATGGGAATTTGCAATCTCTGAAGCCTCTAGAGCCGTAACCCGTTCTATTAGGTCTGAGGAACGTAGCTCTTCTGAGCCTTGAATAAGCCTCCGTAGCCTCGCGCTTGAGGGAAGTTGAAGACCTCCGCTTTGTGCGAATAAACCTGCATCGCACAGCGCCTCGGTGAGTAAGCTCTTTGTGTGAGTAAAGCCTGCTTTATAGAGAGACTCAGCCGGTGAGGCGCTGGCTGAGATGTACGGCATCAGCAGTGCGTACCGATTGCCTGAAGCACCTTGAGCTAGGGCGTGTTTGCGTTCAACAATGATCGACCGAATACCACGCGCGCCAAGTGCATATGAAACAGATGCCCCTGCAAGGCCACCACCTATGATTGCGACATCGGTGGTGCAGTTCGTATTCATCGCGGTGCTGGAAGCGAGGCCTCGCGCCCAACTCCAAAGAGAACAAGGAGAAAACCAATTGCGGGTACAATTGCAACCCACTGCACAATTGAGAGTATCGCTGCGGTAGATGTTGCTCTCTGCGCAAGATCTGCCACGATGAATGGCCCTAGGGCAGTTATAAAACGGGCACTATTGTAACAGAATCCACTTCCTGTTCCGCGTAGCCGTGAGGGAAAGAGCTCTGGAAGATAAAAGGTAAACGCACCGAATATTCCAAAGAGTGAGAGTCCCATAAGTGAGAAAAGGTACAGCCGAGTCTCAGGCAACACATCAATACCGAATGCAAGCCACACAGAAAGGGCACTCGCGCAAAAATAGGTGCCAAACATCATGCGGCGGCCGAGGTAGTGGGCGGCAGGTATGGTGAGCAACGTACCTAGCAATCCACCTATATTAAAAGCGGTTGAACCGATTGTGATAAAACGAGCCTTTGTGTCAGCTAGGCTTCCGTAGGACGGGTTAGCAGATTCTACGGCAAGGAAGCTAGCAATAGCCGGGATGAAGGCACTTATGCTCCACCACGTTATCAGTGCGATAGATGCCATAGAGACCCCACTGACTGTATTGATCCGCAGTTCGGGGGTAAAAAGTTCGCGAAGGCGCGGAGCTGATTCGTGTTTGGTCCACGTGTCAGGTTCCTTTACTTTGATGCGGATCAGGATCGCAATCGCTGCTGGCACGAGACCGGTAAGAAAAACGGCGCGCCAGGCGAGGTCTGAATTGGCTGCAACCACATCGAGTTGCCGAGTAAAAAGGTCTGTTACAAACGTTGCAAGGAAGAGCCCTGCCGGAGCAGCGGTATACAGGAGAGCTCCTGCAGTCACGCGCTTCTTTTCGGGAACGGTCTCTGCAACGAGCGCTGCTCCTGCAGCCCACTCTCCTCCGATTCCAAGGCTTGCTATGAAACGACACACGAGTAAGACCCAGATGTTTGGAGCAAATGCACAGGCCGCGGTTGCAACCGAGTAGGTGAGCATCGTGAGTAGCAGGGTGAAGGAGCGTCCCAATCTATCTGTTAGGATTCCAAAAACGATCCCCCCAACTCCCCATCCCAAAAGGAGGACACTGGTAACTATTCCGGTCCAGAGTGTAATGATCGAGTTTATGTTCGGTTGGTCGGGTGATAAGCCTAGTAGGGCAGGGATACACAGCCTGGATACGTAGTTAAAGAGGATTGCATCAAAAACATCAAAACCCCAACCAAGCCACGCCGCTGCAAGAACGAGCCATTGGTATGGGGTAAATCCAAAAAAAGTACGCGCGGTCGACATGCCAGGAGGTTACAACACTCCTGCTTTCGCGCAAGAGTCTGGCTGCGGAGAGAGGGGGCTTCAGGAGCCTACTCATCGAAAATCGGGGAGTAGGCTCGGAGGCCCCCATAGTATTCTGCTTAGTTGCAGTCGTCTTCGGCTTTAATCTCAGTCGCTGTCAGAGTCCCTGAGATGATTCTGCCTTTAACCTCGATACATGCTCCGGCAGTAAGATCCTCCTCGTTCATGTCCTCAAATGAGGTTGCACTGGTCACAGAGAGGGTTACGCCATTAACGACGAGAGTTGGAGCTGTATACGAAGTAACGGTCCCTTTGTACTCTCCCTCGCCCTCATCGCTATCCTCACCATCTGGGGTGCCATCTTGGTCGCTGTCTGAGTTGCAGCTGTTACTACCGTCTGCATCTTCGTAGATGTCGGGAAGGCCGTCATCGTCGTCATCCTCACCGAATCGAGCTGCATTGCGCTTAATTGCAAGCTTAACCTTGGCCTTCTCGGTATCGCTAAGTCTTTGGAAGGACCTTTTAAATTGAGACCTCTTCTGGACCGCGGTTTTAGCTGCTGCAATAACTGCTTTGGACTTAGGCGCTGCCGAGGCTGGGGTGACTGCCATCAAAAACGAACACAGTAGGGCAATCAGAGATCCTCGAATAAATTGTGAAAAACACATAGAATTAAACCTCTAGAAAAAAGGGGCGTGATGGTGGTAGCACAAAGCGTCCGTACCCCTTCTCCACCCCCGAACAACGGTAAGGGTTCATTATAGCTTAACGATGTGGGTCAAAAAGGTAGAAAATACGAAAATTTCTTAATTTTGCCGAAGCGCATACACAATGTCACACACTCGGTAGCGGTTGCCATAACAGCTATTGGTTGGTCGGGTTTTTTTGGAGTTTTTGTGATGAGGTCACGTTCATATCTTTTAACCGCTTTTGCTGCCACACTTCTATTTCCATTGGCTGCAACCAGTCTACCTCGAAAACCTTCTCGTGAAGTGCTCGCTTTTGCAAAGAGACTGAAGGCTGCCGGGGTTCAAACAGTAGCGTGCCCAAAGTTTGTTAGCTCACTTAATACGGGATGGTCGTCTTCTCTTCCAGCGTCGGCGAAGCTCGTTTGTCTAAAGAAAAATGATCTAGCCAAAGCTTTCAAAGGTAAGCGGCAGACTGTAACCCCGCAGCCTGCAGCTATGATCCTTTCTGGACGGTACAACGCTGGCTCACCATTTACGCCAGTAGTTGATGAAGAGGGAGATGTTCAGACAGCTCCCTTTGTGATCGGAAATGTACCCGCTGAGATAACCTACCGCATCGCAAATGCCAATTACGATACGCTCGTTACTATGTCGCTTATCGATCTCGAGAGCGGCGATACTGTTCAACGTTTGCATACGATTCGAGGAGAGCGATCTGAGAAGTCTTTTGCTCACAACTTGCCGGGGACCTACTATCTGAAGATCCAAGCGGAGCCAGATGCTCAAGCGCAGTTGCAGCCTCAATTTTCTGTAAGCGTCAACTTCCAGACCCCTGAGGGAGTAGGTCCGCTCTCTAGGGCTGATCTTTCTCGAAGTGGGATTAAGACAATTCCGTGTCCTGCAGTTGTCGTCGATATTGATGGGCTCAAATCGTATAAGCTGCCGAGCGACGTTGTGTGTACGGCAAGAGGGGTGGAGGAAGCAGGGTTTACTCCAACTCCCGTTAATCTCGCTAAAAATATTTTTATCGAGGCGACCCTTGAACGGAGCAGCTACTCTGACGAAGTAACCAAACCGTTTCGGGTTAGCGGTCCAACAACCGTGGTGTACAGTGTCCAGGATCCGAGTGAACTAGAAGGTGACACTACCTTTGAGTTGGTTAATCTGACCACCGGGCGACGAAAGGAGCTCGCGCAGGTAAGGGGGTCTATTTCGGACACTACCACGTTCATAAACGAACCAGGGGATTACTTCATTCGGGTTAGGTGCAACGAGCGTAATCCCGAGGAGCTCGGGCCTATCACGTGGAGCATTCTCGTCAACGGCGGAGCGTAGTGGTGTAGTCGCAGCAGAATTCGATTAACAGCTTTTACCTCCACACTTCTATTTCCATGGGCTGCAGCGAGCCTCCCTCGAAAGCCTGTTCGTGATGTGATCTCGTTTATGATCCGGTTTAGGGCAGCCGGAGTTTTAATAACGGATTGGGGAAGAACCCATATGTGTATCCGTTAATGGGCCTACTATTCGAACCAGATTCGAACTCTCAAGGTAATGTATCTCAACTAGACTTTGGTATAGCCTCCTTAGCTGCTAATAGGCTTTGCTAAACAATCCTTCCTAAAAAAGCATGTGAGACCGACTACTCCCGAACACCAGAGCATCCCGAAGCCAACCCCGGTTGAGCAGGCTGTAACACCCACGGTGAAGCTGTCGCATGCCGAGGTGCTGCTGCATTTGGTACAGAATCACCTTGCGCAACATTCATCAAGTGTTGAGGTTCCTTATTTTAAGAGCCCAACTCTTCAACTACGCGAGCTTGCGCCGTCAGTTGCTCGGATTAACGAACGTGAAGGATTGGTGTCGCTCGTAAAGGAGATATTTGCCTTCGCCGCAACAGCTCCAGAGCGTTCTAAGCTGGTCTGTTACACACTTCCCCACCTCTTGCGACTGTGTGCGGTTGAGGATAAGAGTCGGGTACTAGACCTTGCTTTAAGAGAACCGCGAAAAAGTGTACGCAAACGTCTTGCCTACGGAGTGGTGCGCTCGAGTGCAACGCGGGAGGAGCTCTTCTCTCTACTATCTCCGCGAAGGGTGCACGCCCTTGTCGCTTGTGGGTCTCGAAAGTTAACCGAGATGGTTGCTAAGGGCGTTGTGCTTCACACCCTTAAAAGTATCAAGATTCCTGATTCAATGTGGCGGGCATCCTTTAAGGAGAATAACACCCGTAATCGTCGAATTGCTCGCGCCCGCGTAATTGAAATCGAGTCGGAGGCTAAAAGAGGTCTGCAGCTCCTTGGTAAGCTTGAGCACCTCGTATATCGACCACGATCGAAGATCGAAGGAGCTCCACTAATTCCAGCGCGCCCTCTGCATGACGCACGTCGCTCATTTTCAAGTGTCGTCAAGATGGCTGAAAAGCTCAGGGTGGGACCTCGCCCCACGTACAACACGCTCCGCCACTTTATAAATTCTGCCACACGTAAACTCTCGCTTGAGTGCTCCGATGGGATCCAATTGCTTCAGTCGCACGTGCTCCCCGGAAAGGATCTATGGTCACCAAGGTTAGTACAGAGACTAATGAACGCTTTTCAGCTTGTGCCTGAGGCTGAGCGACTGATGACGCCGCGATTACGGGAGATTGCTCTTTCGAAGATAGTACCTAGAAACGGGGCAGAACGTAGCTATTCCGGTAGAATAAGCTTTGATTATCCTGGGCAGGTCCATCGTGGTAACGATAAGCGTTATAACGGGGCGCCTTTTCTGACGAGGCTGCTGGTGCACGAGCTCGCACACAGTATTCAGATGGGCCATGAAGGGAAAGTCTTTGATTGGGATAAATCGACAGGGGAGTTACTTTCGCCGAATAACCCAATGATTGACCTTAAAGGATTTTGCGACTTAAGCGGGTGGCGAGTTGTGGGGTGGTTTGAGCGAAGCGCTTTTGTTGGTAATACGGCGATTGTGATAGCGGGTAAGGAATATCCTTTTGATCGACCCCTCAAAATCGACCTACCTGTAGAGCTAGCTGCCGGCTCGGTACGTACACCCTGCACGGTTATTCTCCGAGCGGGTCGGAACGGAGTTTTCTGCCACGCTCCGGATGCTCAGTTCAGTTTGGAGTCATATGCGATGACCGATCCGCACGAAGACTTCGCCGAAGCTTTCACTGAATACATTATTTGTCCGGACCGTCTCATTGAGCTAGCTCCCGAGAAGTTTCACTTCATGGAGATACACTTCCGTGTGTATAGAACGGCGAATGACTCGGCACGACTGACGGCTGTACACCGGGCTCTGCGCAGTATTACCTAGCAGGGTGGTGAAATAAGGTTCCGTCGTGAGCATTTTGAGAGTTTAGGCGAAACGAGGCGGAGATGCCGAAAAAACCGGAGGCGTATCCTCTGAGATACGCTGAGGATTTTTTTGGCGTTTCCAACGAAGTTGCAGCCAAACTATCAAAATGCGCAACAGGAAATCCTTTTTCACCACCCTGCTAGTATGATAACAAGCATCTCCGAGGGTTAATCGTTGCTGTAGGTTATAGTCTTTATATAACTGGAGCAGAGAGTATGGGCACCTGCCTTTTGATCACCCTATTCATATGAATATCTCTCGCTTGTGTAGCTCCCCGTGTGGCGGTTCTAGATCTTTGCGCGCGTAAGCTAGCTCTCCAAGGTGACCGCGTTGTGAGCGGGCGCTGCAGAGGATGTGAGTCGGTGAAAGGACAGCATCAATCGTAAGTCGATCCCGTTCGCTATGATATTTCAAGTACACTAATTTAATTTCTGGGATAAACTCCTTTAGAGAGGTCAGTATCGGTACTTCACACCCCTCAGTATCGATTTTAAGAATGTCGATCCGTGTTATGTTTCGTTTGCGCATCCATTCTGTAGGATTGCACAGCTGTACGGTGTCAGAGGAGTCTCCGTTAATACAGCTTTTTCCGATTGAGGCAGTACCTGAATCGACCAGTGAATGAAATAGCTGGGCTTCCTTTGTTTCACTGTAAAGCCCAAAGTTTAATGGGGTCACGTTGGTATGACGCATAGTGTTTTTCTGGAGTAGGTGAAAGGTAGCTGGCGCTGGTTCAAACGAATAAACTTCTGCCATGGGGTAAGCCAGAGCTAGCCTCACTGATGTTGCACCTATGTTTGCGCCCACATCAAAAATTATCTCCGCGGTGGGTACGAAGTGAAAGAAAGGGTAGGACTTCCCCTCCAGGATCTCTCCGGCGGTGTGCCGCGCGGCTGGGTTGTCAAAGCACTCAACGGTGAAAGATTCTCCGTTGTTAGCGAAAACGTACGAAAATAATTTACCAGAACTCATGCCTCATCATTACATACTTAGTTGATATCATGTAAGGAAACTTTTTGATCTCAGCTCATATATGAATCCTCATAGGGTATGAAGCAACAGATGCTGGACGAGGCGATTGAATGGTACTTCGGCGCCTGCCTGGGTTGTAAATAAAACTGCATTCCGCGATATTTGACGGTGTTTTTGCGAAAAGCATGAAGATTGTACACCAAGCTGACGATGTACTCGGTATGGAGGGGTGCAAAGGTGTCGAGTGACCATGGTGCTCCTCGGGGAGAGAAACAAACGCAAGATTGGTCGCATGAAGATATATATTTATCACGACCTTATCCAAAACTCGTCGATTCAGGCGGATAATCTTCATTTTGTTCAGCGAGATAAGCTGGCCCCGCACCTGGATTACCTCACAGACATCTACAATCTGTTTAAGACGTATGAAACAACCGACCCGCTCGAGGCTGACTATTTCTTCGTGCCCCTTTTTATTACGGGGTACCAATTTAGCAATATTGACCCTGTGGAGTTGATAAATTCAACGTGCCAGTACCTTCATAAAGGAAGGCATGTTCTCGTTTCTACGGGGGACGTTGGCCAAAGGCGCGAGTCTCGATATGAGATGACCGAACAAGCCAATCCGAAACGTGCCTACAACAAAAAGTACACCTGGCTTGATGATCGGTTTATCCTTATCGTTCTTGAGTCTCTTGAGACCCTAAGCAGGCAGGATATTGCTATACTCCCATATCAAGCGGAGGATCTGGCGAACGAAAAGGGTGAGAGAGATATCTTCGCCTCGTTTATGGGGCAACTTACGCAGGACCACCTCCCTCCGGAGCATATTCGAGGGGGTAGACTGATTCAGGCTCAAAAGCATTTTGAGCAGCGGAAGGACGGAGTTCTCATCGGCACGGCGGTGCAAATCGAGCAATTTTTGGGAGAAAAGCTTTCATATCACGAGCTGATGTCACGTTCAGTATTCACGCTCTGTCCCGCGGGGTATGGCCGATGGTCATTTCGAATGATAGAAGCGCTGCTGAAAGGTTCAATACCGGTCATCTTATCGGATAATTATATTCTGCCGATGGCTGAGATAATTGATTGGAAAAAATACTGCGTTGTTGTTGAGGAGTGGCAGCTTCTCTTTGTCGACAAGATTTTGAAAGCGATTCCCGATTCGGTCGTACAACAAATGCAGGAGGATATTCGTCGTTGCCATCATTTCTTTCAACGAGAGTTTGTCCTGAGCTATATCTCTGAAAGACTCTCGTGTATACCCTACGCGGATATTGCTATCGGCAAAATGCGTGGGCCAGAGAAAATGCACATCATCTGTGTCGATGTCACAAATAAATGCGATTTCTCCTGTTCGAATTGCACGAGGCTACTGAAGAACCAGGACCACTTCTGGGAGATGACAACAGAGAATTTTCGAGCTGCTTTACGGAGTCTAAAGAAATTTGGCGGAATTATTTCGATGACAGGTGGAAATCCGTGCGTTCACTCCGAATTCGAAACGCTCTGTGAGATATTCAGAGAGGAGATTCCAAATCAGTTCAGGCGCGGCCTGTGGACTAATAATCTCTTCAAGCACCGAGAGGTAATTGAGAAGACCTTTGGTGCTTTGAATTTAAATCCTCATAATAACGAACGAGCGAATAGTGAACTGAAGGATCTATACGATGACATGATTGGCCGACGAGGTTTTAATGGTGGTTATTACGTCGGGAATTCTCATCATGTGCCGATACTGACCGCTATTAAGGACCTCTACCCAGAGAAGGAGATGTGGGAAAAAATTTCCCAATGTGACATCAATAGGGAGTGGTCCGCCTCAATCGTCCAAAATAATGGAGAGCTGCGAGCATATTTTTGCGAGGTGGCAGCGTCGTTTGCTCTCGCGAGAGGCGAGGATTATGGACACCCCGTGGTTCCTGACTGGTGGAAGAAGCCAATTACGGAATTTTCCGAGCAGATAAAACACTTCTGTGTTGGGTGCGGTGTGCCGGCACGAATTCGAGGAAGTCTGGACAGCGACGAGATGGACATTTATACCAAAAGTAATGCTGACCTTGCAGAAAAATCAGAGAAATTGAAGAGACGAAAAATTAAGATACTTGACGAGCGCGTGTTTCTCGATCGCAAGGTTACACAGTATTTTGCGAAATGAAGATTTGCATCCAATATCACGAGAGACTGGGGGATGTTCTTAGGATACTGCCGTGGGCAAAGTATCTCCATGAGCGAGGGCATGAGGTGTTTATCGAGTGCATGGACCAGTACGCTGATATTCTCAGGTGCGTAACCTATGCCAAACACAAGAAGATAGGCGCGACTGCCGAACGTTTTGATATTATCTATAATCGGCAGGTCTGGCCGGTGCTGCATGCCGAATACAGAAAGAGTAGAAAATCGTGGGAAGATTTCGTTTTCGGAGAAAGCGCTCCCGAGGCGGTTGGTAAGCGAATAGTACTAGACAGTGTACCTGAGGGGCCCGATCTGGGGTCTTATAGTATTGTCGCTCCGTTTGGCTTCAGTCAGATTGTTAAACACGACCCTGTAAAAGTTATTCATAGGGCCGCCGACATGTATGGCGTTGAAGGACTGATTGTTTTGCGGCCGCCTGAGGTTGAGGTCGGTAGAGCGCGTTCCATAACCTGTGAAAAGATTTACCACATGGCCCATATCATCGCGAAAGCGAAACACTTCTTAGGGATAAACTCATCTCCAGCGCTTATCGCTTCAGCCGTAAGAGAGTCGTACCACCTTATTCCCACGGGAGACAGGCAAGATGACTATACCCTTGGGGCCACCATAGTAGAGCTGTAGGGTGAATTAATCAGTTTTTCTTATCTTCCAGAGAAGTGCGAGTTGGGTCATCTGGAAATATTTCAATTAGGTAGAGTTTCCGTGTTTGCTCCTTAAAGGGGAAGTGAGTAGGGTAGTGAAGTATGTTGTCTGGCGTTTTCGCAAGAAGACTTCGCCGAAGCTTTCACTGAATACATTATTTGTCCGGACCGTCTCATTGAGCTAGCTCCGGAGAAGTTTCACTTCATGGAGATACACTTCCGTGTGTATAGAACGGCGAATGACTCGGCACGACTGACGGCTGTACACCGGGCTCTGCGCAGTATTACCTAGCAGGGTGGTGAAAAAAGGTTCCGTCGTGAGCATTTTGAGAGTTTAGGCGAAACGAGGCGGAGATGCCGAAAAAACCGGAGGCGTATCCTCTGAGATACGCTGAGGATTTTTTTGGCGTTTCCAACGAAGTTGCAGCCAAACTATCAAAATGCGCAACAGGAAATCCTTTTTCACCACCCTGCTAGTATGATAACAAGCATCTCCGAGGGTTAATCGTTGCTGTAGGTTATAGTCTTTATATAACTGGAGCAGAGAGTATGGGCACCTGCCTTGTTTGCCACAATACCTACGATAAGAGTTTTGAAGTCGTGATGCAGGGGAAGCGCTATACATTTGATTGCTTTGAGTGTGCGATTCAAGCTTTAGCGCCCACATGCTTACACTGTGGATGTCGCATAATTGGGCATGGGGTAGAGTTTCAGGAAAGGTACTTCTGTTGTGCGCACTGCGCACACAGCGAAGGCGTTAGTCAGGCGTGTGACCGAATATGAGGGTGCTATTGCGTCGAGCCGCGGGTTTGCTTTGGGGGGGGGAAATGCCGTACTTTCGAGCCGTCAGGTTTGTTTTATGTTCCAAAAACCATCGCAACAACGACCAGCTCAATCTGAAGGGAATGACCCGCAACAACGGCCAGAGGGGCCTTCGAGCATTTTCATTCTAGCGGTTAAGCGGATAACTGATATCTTCAGCGAAAGCGCGACGCCTTTAGCGAACGGCGAATTAGCAAAAGAGGTTGAAGGCCTGTGTCGTGAGCGGTTGTCATCACAAGAAGTAGCGTTGGTTGTAGAGGCACTCTCTGGTATCGCACTTATGCGCAGCCGTGAAGGT
>JBIKKT010000046.1:0-25906 GCA_044360195.1 Bdellovibrionota bacterium
CCTAGTCCCTCCACTTTGGGACGGCATTTTAGAGGTGCCGAACTTTCTGCCAATCAACTGCCGAACATTTTGATTTTACCCTGCCGAACTTTCTGATTTTAGGTGCCGATCATTTTGCGCGCGTGCAGTTCGGAAGTATTAGCGGCGGTGACTGGGAAAATTCTTTTCTAACATCTCTTGAGCGACTGTTGCTCTCAGAGGGCGAGTTTCGTCTCCGCGGTCGTAGGAAAGGGTCATTAACGCTACCTCAAAGAGCCAAGGGTATTCTTGTGCTAAGGGCTCTGCGTTGAGCAAGCCAAGTTGCGTCTTTAGACCGGCCGCATCTTGTGAACTTGAGAAGAAGAGAGAGCCTAGGTGCTCGCCGAAGCTGATTATCTTATCGAGGAATGGGTTGGGGGGGGGTGGCTCGGGTGTTTGAGGTTGTTCGAGCCGCTTTGGGAAAGAGATTGATATGTCGTACTGCAACTCATTGTATGCGGTGAATTCGACCCCCTGCTGGTGCTCCGCAATAGTCTTCATGTATCCCTCAATTTTAGGTAGTAGGTAGTCAGGGACAGGAGATGGAAGCACGGCCAGGGCTTTCAGGGCGCATTCGGAGCGCGGGTGGTAGACGTCAGTTCCGCTGTAGAAGGCTATGAGCGCAACTGCAGAGAGTGTTGGTCCGTGCTCTGAAAGTTGGAGCAGCTTGTGAGATAGGGCCAACAAAGCGTCTTGACGCTCATAGCCGACTCGCTGGGATGGCTCGATGGCGATAGAGAGGGATTTCGCTACGAGCTCGTTATTAAGCTGGCGCTCGTTCGCTCGCTCTACGAGCCGCGCGGCTCTCTCAAGAGCATCGGGCCCAGAAAAGTCACACGCCTCTTGTAGCGCTGTGAGTAGCTGTTTAGATGTAATAGCCACGTCTCTCACAGGACAAGATCCGCAAGTTCGGCCCTTATATGTGCAGCTGCGCTTTTGCCACCCCCCGCATTATCGCTCACCCAGGAACCGCCTGTACCAGCGCCAAGATTGCCGGGTACATAGGTTTCTCGAACGGTGGTGGATGCCCGTCCTGGAATCTCTTCATACGATCTTTCTATTTTGTAGTAGGCTTCGTGAGGGTTATCTGCTACCGCGCTTGGGTTTTTGGTATGCCACCGCAGTGTGTAGGTGTATTTCCTCTGTATGTTGCCCGTCGTGCCAGTCACTTGCTGAGTAATTTTAATACTGATCGATTGCTGAACATAGATGGAAGGAAAATCTAATGTCCTAAGAGGAGACTTTAGTTCGGCCTTCTCGATAATAGCACTTGCAACATTTACGTCAGGGATAACTTTAGAGCCAACCAAATCCTGAAGCCTTCTCTTGAGGAATGCGGCCACTTTAGTTGATCTATAGTCTCCGTCGAACAGGCCGTGATTTATGTAGTCACGGGCTATTTTTGCACATAACTGATCAGCCGGGCCGGCGGAATCCCAGTAGAACTGACCGTTCCAATCTGGCATTCTTCTCCTTAGAGCCTCTTTGGCCTCTTTAATAGAAATCGGTAAGTTGAATAGGCCCCTTTCCACCCTCTCCATTAATTGGGTCTTCTCTTGCTTCGCAAAGAATAGTCTCGCATTGGTCCACATGCCGCGCGCCATGAGGGGCTCAAGCCAGGGGAATCTTAGCCTTTCTCCATCTCTCATGAGATGGGCTTCGCCCCTAGCTATTTGAACAGCCGCATCCGGCGACGCAGTAACTAACCCACACGCACCAGAAACTCTTCCGGCCTTAGCCGTTAACTTAGAGCCGTTCTTAAGACGACTCTTCGGAACTACCGACGCGCCTCCACATAGGCCAGCCGAAAGTCGCTTAAGACCGATGGCAGGCATCAGGATATTTGCAACTTCTGTCTGCTTCGCCTCTACGCAGGAGAAGTACTCCTTCAACGACTGGTTGTCGTCATTGGTAACGCTCTTTGCAAGCTGGTCGCACTCTGAAACTGACTGGTAGATTGCGTTCGCTGCGCCTGCGAGGGAACTTCCGTAGCCGGCAAGTGCCAAGCCTTTCAGCAGAATTCCGTTTTTCTCTGCCGTCCATCCCAGGGTGCGACCGACTGCCGCGGCATTAGAGAGCCCCCGTGCCAGCCCCGTCCCCTCAACTACTGTGGATATCGCCCGCGGTGCAACCATGGCCATTCCCGCGCCAAGATAATTCCCAACTAGAGCTAGCGCCCCAACCCTACCGGTAGCTTCAATTGATTTATTTACTTGGTCTTTAATTGCGAGGGTATTCCTGCGAAATCGGATGCTTTCAAATACGCGCTCTACTGCGTACCGTTTTTTAAGGTAATCACGTTGAGCGCATGCGTTAACATCTCCCTGCTGACACAGCGTGGTCATTCGCGCAGCTTCTGACTCAGGAAGAATAGTTTCAGTCAATGGTAGGCGCGGAGGTAAGCTGAGTACTAGCTCTTTAAGAGGCTGCGATAGTCGCGGCTCCGGTGAGGATGGGCATTTGACGTGAGCTTCTAGTTGTTCGTAATCATCAAGGAGGCGTTTGTCTTCAGTATAGGCGGTGTTAAGGTATCTCTTAAGGTAATTTAGAGAAAGATTTTTGACCTCGTTTCGTGGTATCAGCGCACCTACCTTGAAGCGGCTGTCTCGTTGGATCTGTGCAATCCAGGGAAGCGAATTAAAATGCTTGGCAACGATAGCCTGCTTGTCAGTGATAGCGCGCGCAAGCGCTATTTGCGCATCTCCGATTGTGCCCCCACATTTATAAGGTGCAGGGCAGATGCTAAGAAAGAGAGCTTCATACCAGTCGACTGGCTCAACAGCTCCTTCAGGAAAAGTTTTATTCATGTAGCGTCCCCAGGCGAGGACCGCTGGGGTGGGAGTGCGCCGAAAGCTAGAGAACTCAAATACGACCTCTTGAAGGTCTTTTATAGCACTGTTTAGCTCAATGCTTTGCATGAGCGCAACGAAGGTTGAGTTTAGCTGTGACAGCGCTGCGGATTGATCTTCCGTCGGTGTAGGCCGAGAAGCTAACCAAAGCTGATAGGCGGGCTCGACCATTTCGTAGCTCTCGGCGTGTTCAAAGGGGTCAAAGATGTCGCTCTCAGTAAGCTGTGTCGCAATGATGGTTGAATTGATGTGTTTTGAGAGAGCTTTTTTCGCCGTTACTAGCTGGCTTAACGTGTAGTAGTATTCTGCTTCGTTAAGAAGGGCTTTCTTGTCATCGTTTGAGAAGGTAATCCGACCGCTGGCGGGTGTGTACAGTAGCTCTTGCGAGAAGCATCCAGAAAAGGGTTTGTGCACATTCGAAGTGCTGGGAAACCACAATCCCAGGCTTGGTCGCTGTGTAAATTGGATACTGTCTACATAGAAGCCTTCTCGCGAGTCGTGTGATGCGAATTGAAGCTCTGAAATACCTTGGTATGCAGTTAAGCAGCCCTCTCCACTACACACCCCCGATAGATCTTCGGTTGATGATGTCACGCTAAACCACGAAGCTTTGCGGGAATCGTTTAGGAAATGTAAGAAGCCGCGAGGGCAGGCGCAGATGTTGCCGTTGATGGTCTGGTGACCGACTAATCGGGTCACTTCTCCTACTGGCGTATCCCATACGGTAAAGTAATCCGGTACATAGCAGGTGAACTGTGAAAGGTATTCGTTGCCTTGTTCGCCCTGAGAGAGCTGAGGGTGAATATAAAAGTTTGGTCGCGGTATTGTGAGTGCGTACCCATCGCTTCCATCGGGAAGCTTCGAGGGATGGGCAATTCCCAAGTTAAAGCGTTTATCTATGGACCCTATTGAGATCAGAGGCCCCTTAGCGCCGGGTGCAATCAGGAATCGTTTTCCTTCTTCCGATAGTTTAACAGCGCAGACGGGTTCGCCTTGATACGTTACTCCCTGCATCGTGATCACAGCGCTAGATGGAAGCCTAGTGCACTGATGCCACAGGCGTTCCTCTCTGGATTCATCGGTTTCGGGGGGTCGATTGTCTATTCGCTCAAAAATTTGCCCGTCCGCATACGTATCATGATGCTGAAAAATAGAATTCCATGGGTTGCTCGGATCCCGTCGATTTCTAATGAAAGCCTCGAGCTGACCTGATGTGGTGTCCTCAAGATACAACCTACACGTCTCCTGTCCGTGCACCGGAAGCACAGTAAGAAGTGTCACAACGGCAATAACCAGTGTAATGAGGCGTTGTAGTGTAATCATTCCTCCTCCTCCCGCCACCTAACGGTTGAAAGTTCGGGAGGTGACTCTGCTGTTAGAAGCTTCGCTGTTTTACTCTGAGAACGCCCTCGCTCAATTGTGATAAGACACTCCGAGGCAGCTTGCGCAGCCAGGTTGGTAGTGCCGTCGCAAGAGATAGAAGCTCCATCGCCTTCGATTCTTAAGGAGGGGCGCTGAATCCCTTGTCCGCCTGAGTTGCGGATGTACAGCTTTATCTGAAGGTCGCGGCGACTTGTTGGTATCGCACCGAGATTTACCGCTCCGCCGCGCATCAAGGGAACTAGATTTCCCTCAAGGAAGTATTCAATCCATCCAGGTAGAGGGTCAACTTGTACTCGAAGATTGTGGGTAAGGGTCAATGTGCCAAGTTTAACAGAAAGTATGCTTTGGTTCTGGCCAACTCGCGAAGCCCTTGGAGCAATAGAGATTGAAACTCCGGTACCCGGTGCCAGGCTTGCAGACCACGTTGATTGCGGAGCATCAGCTATAGGCGTCGCTGATGGTACTGGAGTCGGGCGTGCAGCAAAGTCTACCTTTTGACCGAACGTAGAGATTGTAAAATCTCCCCGTACTGAGACCCGAGCGCTGAGAGGGGTTTTCAGAGGATTGTAGAGCATCAGCTCTCGCGCAGATCCTGCCCGAGTATGGAGCACCGGCTCAAACTCTGTAGTGCCGTCAGGTTGTAAACTCGCGCCGTCCCAACTGATGATGCCACTTGCTGTGTCATTGCTTGCTTCTGGACTCGTTGCTGGTCGACCGAATCCAGTTCCTGGAGGGCTGATAAAGAGTCGCACACGGGAAGTAGCAAGTTCGCCGCTGCTGTTTCTAGCAACAGCAAAGTAGGTTCCACGGTGTGTTGAGAGGGCAGAGGTGATTTCGTAGCGAGGACCGGTTCCCACTTCTCGAGTGTTTGTTGAAGAGAGTGGCGTAAAATACCAGCGGATTGTGCCCGATGGGCCGAGGCCCGTAAAAGTCGGAGCAAATAACACGTACGTACCTTCATCGGCAGTTGTATCAACGAGGTCCTGCGTTAGTGTAAGTGTGCCCGGAAGAGGCACTGTTACAGAGGCTTCGTTCTGTGAGCGGATCCATCTGACTCCCGAACCTGTAGAGATTCTTAGCTCTGCGAAGTGGGTGCCAGAGGAGTCTCTGGTTGTTAGCTGATAGCTATCCCCTCTGCCAAGTATCGCTGGCGGAGTGCTTTGGGTTGCGTTGCGTCGCCAAAATATCGCAGCGCTGCGCAGCTGCGCGGTTGAGCAGTCTGCTGTATTTTGTATGCTGGCCGTCAGTGTATCATTTTGAAGTGGCGAGAAGGTGACAGTCGACGGTGAAACCTCAATGGATGGATTGCAGCGATCGAGATTCTCAGGGGGCCGTTGACCTTGATTCCCTCCCGAGGTTGATGACCCGGGAGAAGGTGTTGAGATCGTCGGCCTAGCCGTAGGAGAGGGGTTTGGGAATGGTTTGCATACTCCCTGCTCGCAGCTACCGTATCCCGTTGTCGTTACCGCTCTTCCGTACAAATTGAAGCTGTACTGCACGCAGCACGCGTTGCCATTATTCCTCCAGGAAGGCGTCGAAGCACCCTCGCTAGGAGACCCAAGTCCTGGGTTATTTCCAGGGATTGTCGTAGACTGGGCCTCCACCGAAAGGGTTTTCGGGCCGCACGGGCGTGGGTGGACAGGACATGAATGGCTGCGACGCATTGTCTATGAAGCGACATCCTGTTGAACAGGCCTGGCCGAATATTATAGACGTTCTGCGTAGCTCTCCAAATTTAGCTGTTCCATTGATTGGTGCGCTAACGAGAGGTAGCTCTCTATCGATACAAGGAGCCGGCTTTGCGTCAGCCGGAAAGCTGCCATCCACAACCCCAGGCCACTGGGCGGATAGCGGTTGTGCAATAACTAGTAGCGCTATGAATAACGCTGCCCATAGATGGCGTAGCGGCCGAACGCGCTGATGAAAATAAGAGTCTTGCGGTAAATGAATCATCCCCCAACCCGTGGGCAAAAAATTCCCACCCTCTGCTTATATCGGGTTGCCCGATGGTCCTCTAAACTTCTTTTTTGGTGGGGAGGCTTATCTTCGGGCTTAGGTATGATCAGTTCTACGACTTAGCTCTATCTAGAGTGACTATTTCGTACACCTGGTGAAAGCCAGCGCAGCGACCTCTGCAGGAGCACGGCTTTTCCCTGTCTGCCTGAAAGGGCGGTGTTAGTAATTATTTATTCTCACGCTTAGTACTCAACCCTTTCTAAGACTCACCACTCTTCCCGTGATATCGGGCAGAGTGGTTCCTTGAAGCGGAAGAGGTAATACGGTAATACATCGCTATGCCAATACATCAAATTACCCCTCAGCAGCTTAAAGCCCGTCTAGACGCCGGCGATGATCTTTTCTTGCTCGATGTGCGTGAGCCATTTGAGAGTGAAATCTGCTCTATCGGCGGCGAGCTTATTCCCAAAGATACTGTGTTAACCAACCTCGAGCGCCTACCGCGCGATAAGGAGATAGTTGTTTACTGTCGCAGTGGCGGTCGTAGCCAATGGGTCGCTGAACAGCTTCAACGAGTAGGGTTCGAGCAGCTCTCTAACCTCGCTGGTGGGATACTTCGCTGGTCTGATGAGGTGGATCCGGGGGTTCGGAAGTATTAGGGGTTGAAGACTGATTTGGTGTTATTTCGGGCTGTCTGATATTTTCAAACGCTTCGAACCAAGCACCGAGTAATAGCGCTTATCCTCACGCAGACCGGAGAGTTGAAGCCCTCCATCTCTTCGAAATACGAGTGTGCCGCCTTGAGCGCGAACAGAACAGCCATAGAAGAGGTCTCTGCCAGTAGTCATAAGGTAGGCCAGGTGGGCGACGGCAAGTTCGGGTAGTGTTACATCATTGAAGCCCATTGCTACCTGTTCCTCAAAGGTAAGGTGGGATGACGCAACGTTTGAGGTCTCGACAGTAATCGTAATTGGCTCGTGAGACGGAGTGGTAAAAGAAGTATCGCTGCGCCATCTGCTAAGGAGATCCTCTCGTACTCCAGGCCAGTGCAGATCTGTTGCGATCTCTTGTGCCCTCTCGATGAGATCGAGAGGATTTTTTCCCTGAGGTAGGACAACTTTTACTCTGCCAGAGCCCAGACTCTGCACGTCGTAGTCGGATATAAACGAGGTGATGAGTTCCTTTTCGTGTAAGCTCTCGGGTAATTGGAATTCCACTCGGTCCCCGTATGATTCCTCCGATTCAGTTGTTTCTTCAGGGTTGAGCTGCTTCGCTTGCAGAGGGTCTTCATGCCCCACCGTCGTCGCATCGGGTGCGACCGTAAACGCAGGAGGGTCAAGCGTGATTCCAGTTTCCTCAGATGTTAACCGGCGTGCTGCTCTAACGTCAGTTAGGGGAAGGTGTTGACCAAATGAGATTTCGAGACCTTTTGATGACAGCCGAAGCGTATCTCGCAGAGCGCGCACGTCAAAGCCTGAGAAGAAGTCCTCTCCCGTCGCAAGGAAGTAAGCAATCGCAGCTACTGCTAACTCACTGACGTCTACGTTGACGTATCCCTCATTGATTTGCTTAGTGATGTTCTTGTTAGTCGATCCAGGTACACCGCCTTCTACTGCTATAACCGTCTCCTTAGTTGTAGGTTGGTTGAAGATAGGATCCTCGCTCCATTTTTCGATTCTGTTGGGATGTACTCCCGGCCAGCCAAGCTGAGCTGTAATACCGCGCCCCTCCTCAATCACTTGGAATGCGCTCACATCGGCCGGAAGAATAACGGAGACTTTTCCAGCTCCGAGAACTTTCACCGAGTATTTATTTATAAAATCGGCGCGCAGGTCGCGTAGACGTTTGTCTGCTGGTGGTTTGACGGTTATCGGAAACCGTGAGGGGCGCTCGACGGATTGCTCATCGCTTGGTGTGACGATGGGACACCCATCGTGTTTTGGGCCGCTAGGAAAGGAACCAGCTTTTCGCAGCTCTATTTTTTTCTCGCTATTTGGGCGATGCGCATAGGCGGAGTCTGGAGGCTCTTCATAGTTATGAGAAGGTAAGATGTCTCCAGCATCTCCAACCAAGGCTGCGTAGGCTTGAGTTTTTGAGGTAGAGGTAAAGCCTGTGCCAGGAGCCGGCTGAGGTGGGTCAGGTGAATCTGTTTTAGTTTCTTCCGTTGTTTCTACACCTCCGCTACGACGGTCTATTGATTGTCTTACTTCGGTGTTGTCTGAATCAACGGGGGATAAAGGGGAAAGAGCTGCCGAGTTTAAACCGAGCCAGTCTCCATAAACATTTTTGCCTAGGAAGCTCACATACGTTTGAGTAAAAGAGAGTTGCCCTAGAGGCCGATCTACTGGTCTTGTAGCCCTTGGTATCAGAGTACCTCGTTGTATGGCTGCTAGATTGGGCAGCGGTATACCTTCAAGGGCTGCTTGTGCGTCATTGAGGCGGCGCTGACGTTCGGCTTCGGTGAGTGTTTCAGATGTCTTCGACGGTCTGCCAGCAATTTTTGCTACAGTTACAAGGCGTAGCTTTTCAAATCCAGCCGCATGTGGATCTCTATCGCCGCCGGCTATATCGCATGCGAGCTGAGTGATGGTAACAGCCTTTGCTGCCTTAGAATCACTCGGGGTTCTCATAGATAATATCCGTTGATCATGTGGTGCGAACTACCCCCAGGCCACATGAGCGTGCCCGCCATCATTCGGACGCAAAACCGGGATACCCCGTGGGCGATCCTCTTTGTCTATCAGGGGCTGCAGAAGGACAGTATCTCTTCCGTGTACACCGGTAATCTTTAAGGTTGAGGGGGAGGTGATGGTATCAAGCTTTTTCGTAACGTGATGAGAGGCTCCTTGTAGAAAAAGGAACACCTCTTGTTGTGCTCCAAGGAGCTCTCCGCGTTGCTGCTCTGTATAAGGATTGCCCTGGTCATCTACTACGACTTCTATCTTTAGACGCACAATGTGCGGCGCCTGTAGCTCGTCGAAGGTGATGGATACTTGAGGATGCATTCCCTGAATAGGAGCCAATAAAGGTCTCCGCAGTGGAGCCCCGGATGCGGCAGCGGTGTGCTGCATAAAGTGGTCGCCCCGTAGTGGGGTAAACAGAACTAAACCCTGGTCTTCTCGTCCTTGAACCTGACCCACCCTGTAGCCCGAGATGAGATACGGGAGCTTGTCTGAATTGCGGGGGTTTACAACATAGACGCTGCACTGCGCAGCGTTGGTTCTTAATAGTGAGTAATCAACTCGAGTGTGGGCCGTAGACGAATTGGAGGTGACGACCGGATTCATCACAGTAGGATAGCTACTTTTTGCAATCTAAGTAAAAGACCCAAACGAGCAGGTTTAATCTATAAACTCTTGGTCTGAGCTGCGGCGGTTGGAGATTGTGCGTGCTTAAAAAAGTAGGGTGTACCATGAAGGGCTGCTGATGAGGCTTGGAGGGGGCGGTTAAAAGCGTACTAATAGGTCGGTCTGGGCCGTAATTATTTCAATATGTTACAGCAGATCAGAAGCAATATCTCCCATTCATACGATCTACTCTAAACAGGATGATGCTAAATGCTACATCACTCGACACATCCAGCATAACACTGGGTAGCCCGCTGTTTTTTACAGGGGCGGGTTTCTGGAGGTTTCCGTAGGTATGGCTCCACGTGATAGTTCAAATGAGGCCGATGACATTACATCGTCTGAGCCAACCGGTTTTTCCTTTCGTTCTGGAAGCAATCAGGATGAGTTCGCTCCAAAGACCGACGGTAGCGAGCTTGGGATCGTAAACCCAAATTTCCATTCAACGTACAGACCTGAACGCATAGGTTTTTCAGATGTTGGAACGCCTGAGGAGCTAGAGCTGAAACTCGCTGAAGTCGGATACCACTGCTCACCATTTTATGCAGTGCAGCTCTCGCTGCTACTCAATACTTCGATAAATAGCATCAAGTGTATTCTCCTTGAGGGCCCGTCTGGCTGCGGAAAGAGCTTTATGGCGAAGTCGCTCGCTAAGATAACGGGCGCAGAGCTGATGTGTCTCTCGTGTTATAAGGGGATGAATCTTCAGCACCTCCTTGAGGTCCCATCAACCATCGGGATGGTTAATGCGATGGCGGGAAGGGCCCCAGAGAGTGTAGACGATTTGATGAATCTTGGGATCATCTCGCGCGCATTCGAGGCATCACAGCACAAGCCGGTTATCCTACTCATCGACGAGATTGATAAGGTAGATGTAGCTATCGATACATTCTTCCTCGGTCCAATCCAGGATGCGCGAGTATGGCTTGAATCGAGGCCCCCAATCGACGCGAATCGTGACAACATTATTATTGTGTTTACCAAGAACTTTGAGCGCTCGATAAGCGAAGCACTTCTGCGGCGTGTTCATCCACTGCGGATGAAGTACATGGATGCAAATCTTGAAAAGCGCGTGCTTGCGCCGTATTGCTCCCCGCGCCTGGCGGATAACTTAACGCGAGTTGCTACACTGATGCAGTCTTCAGATGGAAGTTATCCGTTCGAGCGACCGCCGGCGCCTGAGGAGCTTCTAAAAGCAGCACACTATTTAAAACACCTCCTTTCGTGGGACCTAATAGACTTCGCATTTGTAGGCAGAAACCTCTTCTTTATGCTGGCGAAGTCTGAGCATGACCGTCAGATATTTGAGCTGATGCTGCGTTATCATCCAGATTTCGTAGATCCGCTTGTGCCTGATAACAGAAATGCAACCATGGAGCAGATTCATTCCCGCCTCGGTCGGTGGCTGTTAGAGGGACTTGTCGATGACCCAGATGCTAAGCGTCGCGGCAAGGCATATAAGCCAGAAAAGATAGGACTAACTCAATTCACTGACCCCGAAGAGATGGCACGACGGCTAGCAGCAGTCGGGTATCAATGTCCGCGATTCACTGCAACGCAGATGAGCCTCCTGCTTACTACTCCCACTGACCGTGTTCGTTCAATTCTGCTTGAAGGGCCTTCGGGGTGCGGAAAGAGCTACTTGGCTAAGTGCCTTGCAAAGATAACAGGCGCAGATTTCATGTGCTTAAGTTGCTACAACGGCATGAACACCCAGCACCTCGTAGAGGTGCCATCGGCTATGGCGATAGCGAGTTCGATGGCTGGTCAGGAGTTGGCGGCAAAAGATAAGTTGATGAATCTCGGCGTGCTATCCAAGGCCTTTCTCAAGTCCCAAAATCAGCCCGTGATACTTCTGGTTGATGAGATTGATAAGGTAGATAATCACATCGATACGTTCTTTCTGGGTCCGATTCAGGATGCTCGCATTTGGCTTGAATCAAGGCCACCGATAGATTGCAACGTTGAGAATCTCCTCGTTATCTTCACGAAGAATTTCAACCGAAAGCTCGATGACGCTTTGTTGCGTCGTCTCCATCCGGTGAAGATGGCTTACATCGATTCTACTCTTGAGCGACGGGTGTTATCGAAAGACTGCATGCCGCAACTGGTGAATAATTTGGTGTGGATCGCTGAGCGTATGAGAAATAGCGAAGGGTCATACCAGTTTGAGCGGCCCCCAGCGCCGGAGGAGCTGCTTGCAATCGGACGGTATGTATCGCGCATGCTCGATTGGAATAGTACTGATTTCGGATGGATAGGGAAGAACGTATGGGCGATGGTCGCTAAATCTGACCACGACCGGGCGGTGCTTGAGCATATGTTGCGCTTTCATCCAGATTTTCTTGATCCGCTCTACCTTGACGGAAAAAGCGCCTCAATCGATGTAATTTACGCCCGATTAGGACGAATAATCTTACAGGATATCGTAGCCGATCCAGACCGTGACCGACGCGAACGAGCATGGTCGGAGATGGAATACTCGTAGTAAGCCGCCGAGAGCTTTTTTCATGGATAGTCAGGGTTCGGGAATTCGAAAGATAGTTTTGAAGCACCGTTCCTTGGCGCGTACGGGCGACTTGCAAGAGCCTTCAGCGGCTATTGAGCATCACGAGGCGCCCGTCCAGCCGGCAGCCGATGAGATACATTGCGACAACAGCGACGATACTCTCCACTATCAGGGTGAGATATTTGACCAATTCTATCGCCCCCTTTCAGCCTTGGGAGGTGACGTTCGGCTCGCCGAGTTGGCCGAAGAGGCATTAATTGCGCCGAAGGACAGAGCGAGGCTTTCAGAGAGTGAGGTGGCTGTTCGAGACCGTTCGCATCAGCAGGCAGCAGAGGCGCTTGCAAAACAGATATACAACTTGGCACAGGTGGTGAGAGAGAATGATGTCGACGTGTATCTGAGTGCCTTTAACGTAGTTCTCGCAAATCGCGACTGTTACGATTCAATGGATATCTTAACGCGGGCGAATAACTATTTCACCGAGCGGTATTACAACGAGATCCGTGAACGCGGGGAGCGACCCGACATCGTCAGCCAAATCGTGAAACGGGTTGGTCACGCTGCAGCTGACCGTATAGGACGGATAGCATCGGGGCTCGATGTGCGTCAGATGGCGGCAGAGCTCTGGAATACTTTTCATGGTCCGTTGCCACATCGCGTCGCTATCCTCGAAGATCGACTGCTTGATTGCACCGAGCGACAGGCGCGGACTCTTCGCTCTGAATTTCTCGTTGTTCCGTTCCGTGATATTGCTCGGCAGCTCAGAGAGATCTTAGCTGCACCAGCTCCTGATGGTAGCGTTTCTTCCAAGCGTCCAGCGACTCGCACCGAGGCGTATGACAACAAGCGACAACAGGCGTTGCACAGCCGTGCCCAGTTAAGAGCTATTCGGTACCTCCTCCTTGGTCGCTCTGAGGACGAGGTGGCGTTGGTTAAGAAATTCTATCTTGAGCTGGATGAGAGCGATCGACCAGACCATGAAAAGAGTCTTGAGGTAGTCTTGAGCCGGCAGTTTTCGCCCTCAGAGCTTGAGAGGCTTGGATCTCTACTCGTAGGATGGTCCGCCGAGCGTGAGGCAGACGAGATTCATAAACTTCTCTACCCAGCTGGAATTAGTGCCGAGATTGAGGATACCTTAAGCGATCCGCGAGATGCCGTTGATCGTGACTTTGGGCAGGGGATCGGTCCCTTTTTGCGGCGCTTTAAAAAGCGGCGGATGTGGTTGGGAAAAGCCGATGTCAAATCGCGCGTGCTGAATATCTGTGAGGTGCTCGCAGAGAGGGTGGCTGCGCTCTCGGTGGAGAGGTTTCTGGAGACCAATGAGGTCTTGCTTTCACGACATGGATACGAGTTGGACCTGACTTGGTTTCCATCAGGGTCTCTATTTGACGCGCGAGCGCTAGCGGCCGTGCTCCACGAGCGCATCGCGGTCGCCTACGACTTTTTCGAAATTGTGAAGCCGCTGGAGTTTCTTGGACCGCATGAATGCCTCGCTGTTCAAAAAGCGTATGCGTGCCTTTGTGGGACTGAGTTAAGAGACGCGGTTGATATTCGTCTGAATCACCTGCGAGATAGGACGCCGCAAGCCGAGCGCGAGATGCTGTACGCGCGCTACTTCGATGGCAAGGGGCGTTGGCCACTTGCTGTTGATCTTCTCGCGCGGTATCGCGGAGAGGAGATTGAAGCTACGGAGTGGTCTCCAGAGTTTACTCCTACCCGTGAGGACGAGGAGCGAGCTATTCGTCTCGCGCAGGAGGTTGATAGTGACGTAGCCAAGGGAGCGCTTGATGCCGCCATAGACGAGATCCTTGCCCCTCTTAATCAGCAAGAGCTTCGCCGACTCGAACGCACCTTTCTTGAGATGACCGATCCCCCAATGCCGCTTGCTCCTGCTCTGTCTGATGTATTGTCCCCAGAGGTGTTTGGTCGCTATCAGGGTGCCGTCTATGGGGTGAATGTGGGCGAGATTGCTGATCGTATTGCCTGTGATCCACTCACCCTCATAGAGCTTCGTTACCTTCCAATATCGGTTATCAAGGTTGTTCGGAGTCACTTTCAGGTTACATATAACCAAAAACTCGATCTCTTTGTGATGGCCCAGTATCCACTCGAGCACGATGAAGATGTCGCCGTAGATCTGCTTTCAATAGTGTACTCTCCGGAAGCGTATTTATTCCGTCCAGCCATTCAGGAATATCGCAAGGAGATACCTGCACACCTCGATGGGTTGCGTCGTTTCTGGACCCGCGAGTTCCTTGGGCGTATGGGTATGGAGAGAGCAATTGATCTTCACTTTCCGCGCTTTAGAGTATTGGTCAAGCAGGCTGCTGCTCGTCATGCCTTGCCCCCTGCAACGTTGGCTGAGATTGTCTTACATTTTGAAGGGATATCTGATGATATCACAGCTCGGATCCTTGAATGCTTTGATGCGGTGGATATAGAGCGATTGCTTTCGATTTTGCGGACTACCATTCACAATCAGCGAACAGTAGAGGAGATTTATGACTTGCTCTTTCCCGATGCGCAACTGAGGGATACCGTAAAAGCGATGCAGGTTGATCCCGACCTCATCAACGAGACCTTGTTACACCTTGACGGTTTTTCAGCGCATGCAGTAGCAGAGGAGATTCAGGAATTGAGTTCAGTTCTCTCGGGTTCTGAACTTGGAGAAGAGTTGGTGGCGCTGTTGTCGCCTTCCAGCGAGCATCACCGTAACCCGAGAATACCGGAAGACGTTAACTGGCTAGATGAAATGATGTACCAGATAGGGCTGGCCTATGAGCGTCTCTATGGAATGGACCTCTTTGATGCGTGTGAGAAGCGTAGCGTCCCACTGAGCTATATCGAGCAGATTGCTAGCTTCATCTTTGGCGCTGATGTATGCGCTAACGCGACAGATCTTTATCGGCTAATAAAGGTAGGCAGAGATGGTGGCCAGCTGCCTGAAGGAGCAGAGGAACGGGTATTCTCGGTCCTTGAGAGCCGGGGTGTGCGGCACCGTGAGCGTATAGTGCGAGCGTATGCGGCTTTTTGGGCTCGTCAACCGGGTTGCCAGGCGTTGATTGATGACCTCGCTGCTTTCGTGAGGGAGTCATCGTTTAAGCGAAAAATACTTGCAATAGTGTCCAGTGTAGGTCAACGTTAGGCGGCCTCTGACCTTATCAGGAATCGGAAACACCATGCGACTTCTTAAACGTCTCTACGGCGGGCTTTCTACACAGCCGGAAAATGCCACAGCGCGGCTTTATCCACGGATGCTCTCATTTGAGGGTGGAGGCTCCTTTGACTGTGGCTCTTTGGCAGGGAAGGTCACACTCGTCGTCAATACGGCCTCGCAGTGTGGCTTCACAAAACAATACGATGCGCTTGAAGCATTGTATCAAAGATATCATGCGCAGGGTTTTGAGGTTCTCGGATGCCCTAGCAACGACTTTGGTCAGCAAGAGCCTGGTAGCGATACGCAGATAGCAGAATTTTGCCGAATTAATCATGGTGTAACGTTTCATCTCATACCAAAGGGGTCCGTTCGAGGAGCTAGTAAGCAGGAGCTCTTTAGGTTTCTTACTGAGCAAGGGCCTGCTGACTTGCGTGGTGAAGTAGTGTGGAACTTTGAGAAATTCTTGATAGACCGTTCTGGTCGATTGATCGGTCGTTGGCGCTCGTACGTCAAACCTAACGCGCGCAGTATTGTGCGAGCTGTCGAGCGGACGTTAGGTCACGGAGACTAAATTCTTGCTCTTGTTTCCCTAGACACCTTTCCCTAGTGGCGCTAATGTGACCGCGCGACAGATGAGGCTTTGTCGATAGGGATATGGTTTTTAGCTCAGCAATCTTTCTCTTCTATTTTCTCCCTCTATTTCTCGCGGGCTACGTCGTCGTACCTCAGAGGTTTCGTAATCTGTACACAACGATCCTGAGTGTTATCTTCTACGCGTGGGGAGCCCCCTCATTTCTCTTCATATTCTTGGGCTCTTGCCTCGCTGATTATCTAATTGCAAAGAAGCTGAGAGTTGTTGAATCGGAGTCGCAGAGAAGGGCCTTTATGTGGGCTTCAACCCTTCTCAACGTCGGCCTCTTGATGTACTTCAAATATACAAACTTCTTCGTTGAACAGCTCGCACTAGTAGCAAAAACACTAGGATGTACTCTCCCGCAGTGGCACAAGGTCGCCCTTCCTATAGGGATCTCCTTTTTTACATTTCATAAGATTAGCTACGTCGTAGACGTTTTTCGCCGCACCTCTTCTCCGGCGCGTAATTTCGGGGAGTATCTTCTATACATCACGTTCTTTCCGCAATTAATAGCCGGACCCATAGTTCGCTATCATGAGATCGAGGAGCAGATTCGTAATCGCTCGTTGTCATGGAACGGATTTACGGAAGGGGCTTGGCGATTCGTGTTGGGTTTGGGCTCAAAGGTCTTAATCGCAGATCCGCTCGCTAGTGTGGCCGATCATGTTTTTGAGCAGGCGCCTTTAGCGGTCTCGGTTGGGTATTCATGGATCGGGGCAATTGCGTACACCATGCAGATTTACTTCGACTTTGCTGGGTATTCTTCGATGGCGGTTGGGTTGGCGCTCATGATTGGCTTTCGTTTTCCGGAGAATTTTAATCATCCGTACCTAGCAGTTTCTATCACAGACTTTTGGCGTAGGTGGCATATCTCTCTTTCGCGATGGATGCGGGATTATCTCTACATTCCGCTCGGGGGAAATCGAGTAGGGCCAACTAGGCAGATGGTAAACCTTTGGGCGGTTTTCCTTGTTTCTGGATTCTGGCATGGGGCTGAGTGGACCTTTATAGCTTGGGGTGCCTACCACGGAGTTTTTCTCGCCCTTGAGCGCACAGCGATTGGTAAGAGGTATCTTTCTCTCCCATGCCTCCTCCGTCGTATATGCACCCTTCTACTGGTCATGTTTGGTTGGATCCTTTTTCGTTCAGCAACCCTGGGTGAGGCACTTGAGCGCTGGTTGCGCATGTGTGGGGTCAGAGGCGCTGATACGCTTGTTGTACCGCGAGCCAGCATTATTAGCGACGTAGGTCTCTCAATGCTTATTTTTGCTGGTGTATGGTGTTTGGTGGTTGAGCCATTTTTGGAGAGACTAAAACGCCAGCAACCTGAGCTGGTGCCTCTCTATCATCGCATGCCGTTGTTGTATCCGTTGCTTGTAATTGTGTGCCTTTTGTCATTGCTGGTTGTAGAGGCAGGTAAGTATTCACCGTTTATCTATTTTCAGTTTTAACAGAATGAAGCGGCTCTCGACTCTACAGCTCCTAACGTTACTTGCGATAGCAGTGATGATGTTGCTGCCCCTCGTTTCTTTGGTGGTACCGATCCCCAGCACCCGGATTGAAGGCATGCCGCGAAGTGCTCGGTTGCCTACGTGGTCTCTCAAATCTGTTAAAGCAGGTAAGTATCAACGCGGGGTTACTACATGGGCGCTCAAAGGTCATCCACTGTGGAGTTGGTCTGTAAAGCTCACCAATGAGTTAGTGTATCGCCTTACCGGGGAGCTCTCTTTGGATTACAGTACTTCAATACAGGGGGGACGGGAAGAATTCTTCTGGCAGCCGATGTACCTAAAGGCATTCAATCGCTCCTTGCCGCTTAATCGGCGAGAGTACGAGGATGGATTTAAAAGTGTACGCGCCGCACAGGAGAGCCTCGCTGCGCACGGCATCCCGCTTCTCTTTGTCCTCAACCCAAATGTCCTCATGCTCTATCCAGAGATTTTGCCTGAAAAATATAAGGCCGTGCGAACTGGACCCAGTGGGTATGATTTGGCCCTTGAGTTGATTAAAAAGCATTCAGTGTCGACGATTGATACATATTCGTATCTTAAAGAGGTGCAGCCGCATTTTCCTGTGAGGTTTTTTGAGCCAACAGGGTCACATTGGAATGAGATCGGCAGCTGCCTCGCTGTTGAAAAACTTGGAGAGGCTCTCGGTCACTCATGGAACGAGCATTTCCCGAATCCCGAGTGCGATGTGCATGAGATGCGGTTTCCTCCAGCGCCGGCCGAGCTTGATTTAGTCAAGATAGCGAATCTTCTACGACCGCGAGATACGTTTCAGCCAGGGGCATACTTGACATCGTTTCCCGCCGCGACTTTCAAGAAGCCGCGTAGGGTGCTCCTGGTTGGCACGAGCTTTCTGTTTGGACTTGAGAGACAGCTTTTGCGCCGTAAGATAGCTAAATCTACAACTTTGCTATTCTACTATCGCCAGATCCGCAGGGATGGAAAGGGACCATTCAAAAAACTTGATCGCACAAAGATAACAAAGGATGTCCTGCTTTCGTATGATGCAATCATTGTTGATGCGAACGTCTCAAACCCAATAGGGGTAGGATACGGATTTATTAAGACGGTGCAGCGCTTGTTTCCGGAACAGGCTATCCGAAAGGGTTCCTAGAAGATTTTACTAGAGCGTCTATACCGCTTTGGCCGCAGCTTCTTTCTTCTTTTTCTCTTCTTCTTTCTTGAGTCGCGTGTAATCGAGGTAGCTCAGATTAGCTTGGATGTTATCTGTGTTGCTGTAAACGTACGCTAAGAAGAACTCAGTAATCGTTGCGCCACGCACTTGAAGCTCTTCAGCTAAGCGAAGTACGAGAGGCATGCGGGTTCGGTTCTCGTTCTCAAAGGCTTCCCACCACTTGCGGGCGCTGCCGGTAGTTTCATCCCATTTAAGAGTCTTCTTGACCTCTTCGAGCTTGCTGAGGACCTGCTCTTCAGTCCATCCAGCCGTGTTCGTAATGCCTGGAGGGAGTCCGTTGTTGTAGCCACCGCCACCGCCACCGCCACCACCACCTCCTCCTCCCGAAGCTGGAGCGGCTCCCGCAGGAGGTAGGTCTTCTTGATATTCGATGGGCTCAGTGCGGAGCTTCAGTTCGTTCCCCTCGGAATCGAATTCTGTAAGCCGCTTAATCATCTCAGGGATCTTGTAAAACGGTATGAGGTGACCTTGGAATACAGGGGTATTCGGCATGAAGAAGGTTGAGATGTTGTCTGATGGACGTCCGATCTCATCAGGGGTAAGCACTGCGCGCTGCTGTACCTGCTCCTGCGTGCTGTCATTTCGGCTAGCGAACACCTCGATAACTTTCCTGTTTGCGCCGGTTGATTGAGTCTGGAACCGAATAGTCATCTGACCAGATTCTTTCGACGCCCACTCCGCATCAGTGAGATCGAGCGCTGGCATGAATATCTTGGTGCTGAAACCGGCGAGAACCGAGTCGGCATCGTCGGAGTAGTTTGCTTTGACCTGCGCTGTGGATTGAATAGCAGCAACGATGCTCACGTTACGCGATCGCAAAGTATTTAGCTTTACATGAATATCCGGGAGCCTTCCGAGTGCGCTTGCGAACTCATCGATTACAAGACCTACAGGTCGAGGGAGCGCTACGCCCGGGCACTGTTCGGCGCGCTTAGTAAGGAAGCGCAGAAGCTCTACCACAATCACGTTAGCCATGGGGCGAAGCATCTCCAACTCAGATTCTCGTAGCTCTACGATAAAGAGTGTTGGTTTCTGAATGAGGTCTTCTATATCTAGCTCGTTTACGAACGTAGTAGCACGAATCGCAGTCAGATCCCACGCGCTCAGGCGCATACTAAGCTCTGACATAATCGTGTCGGCGTTTTGAGAGCCTGAACGGGCTAGGTCAACAAACGTTCGGGTATTTCGTATTGCATGAGGGTGAGCCTCAAGCCAGTCGCACATCGCCTTCATTCCAGACTGAACGATCTGGTGGATTCGCGGCATTGAGAGCACTTCGTTCGGATCGTGGAGCAGCCCCACCATAATCGAGTTAAGAATGGAGAGTGCGTTGTTGCGGAAGAACGGGCTGTCTGATTTGGCTTGCGGTTGGTCGGTCGCTGATATGATAGTTTGCGCGATAAGCTTACAATCGGTGTCATCTTCAATCTTGGCTAGGATGTTCCAGCTTAGTGATCGTGCGCGGTCCAGAGGATTAAACAGTACTATATTCTTCTCAGGGTTGTACTTGCGGGTCATCGCAGCAAGTTTGCGCCACATCTCAGGTTTGGAGTCTATAACGATCGACGATCGTACAGGGTCCATACAATCGTTGTACAAGATCGGTAAGATGAACTTAGTCGTCTTACCGCTACCAGTCTTAGCTACCACGAGAACGTGTCTGTTGCGCTCTTCGCGGCTAATAACCAGCTTTGTCTGCCCAGGGAATGCAATTCCTTCGCTTCCGCGCAGCTCGTTTACAACGAGAGTCGTATCACCAGGCTTTCCGGAAGGTTTTGTCCATAAAGCTATCTGCTCTGTGTTAGCAAGATCGCCAGAACCAAGCTCATTACTCTTCGAGCGTTGTGGTCGACTTGACTTGGGCTTAACGATACTGGAGATAGACATCTCACCAAGGACAACGCCTGTCTTCTTGTATTCAGCCCAGCTGTATCGTCCCACCAAAAAGAGGTAGCCACACACGAACACAAAGAGGCTTTCCTCTGCTAAGAAGCGAGTTTCAAAGGGAGCGATTAGAAAGCTGACGAGAGGCTCAATAAGTGGAATTGGCGAAAGGTTTCCTCGAGGCGTTGCGAAGAGTTCGAGGAGATAAGAAACGCGATCAATTACCTTGTAGGGGGAAGCAAGATGGAGCACTTCGGCTACAAAGAGCACCACACCAAAGAATCCGGGAATAAAGCTCTTTCCGAATGGGGTATTCCCTGTGATGAAGAGCTGCGTCAGTATGCACGCCACACACCCTACGCCAAGGGTTAGCAGCCCCACCGAATAGGGGAGGGTGTAAAACCAACCAATAAAATGAAGTAGAGCTAGCTCAAATTCCCGAAGCATCGGAACCTACATACCTAACGACTTATTTGTTATGCACCATTGTGCCAAAACGTGGCGTCCGAAGCACCCCGCCACTAAGTCTTATTCGCTAGTTAGGGGAAAAAAGTGGATACTCGGGGGCTAAAACGCGTAGGGTTTTTCCGTACCACTTTGCGCTATGAGGTGTTTTATACCTAAATTCAGCTGGTTAGCTATTGTGCAGATGTTTCGATTGTACACGGACCAAACCAACCTGCGTGGTCCTGAGCCGGGCAGTTTAACTCGGGTCGTCCCGTGGGTTCAAATCGGATAGCGCTCATAGTTACATCTCGAATAGCCCCAGTGCCTCCTACGCCGTCTACAAGCTGCTCCACTAAGTTCCCATTCGAGAATACTTCAGTGATGCCCTCTCGTTGCTTTAGGGTAATCTCTCCCTTGAGCGCGCCTGCTGTGTCTGAGTCTGAGCCGGTTGTGATGTCGGCTGAGTTATCGCCGGTGCCGAGCGCCCCGGTGTTATTCGGGTACGGCACCTGATCGTTGTTCTCATAGAAGGGAGTTTCATCTTCGGTCTCAGCTTGTACAGTTGCAGTCGGCGCACATACCAGCAGTAAAGCGACGCATGTGGCGCGCACAGTTATCTGTGCACGGTGTTGGAGTAGCGCAAAGAATTGCTTCATACATCACCTGTAACGTTGAGTTGTATTTCGAAGAGTGTAGGTAACATCCTTCAAGGTTGTAATATCACCGGACTCGTCAAAGTGAATGCTGCCACTACCGGTAAAGGTAAGGCTTGTCGCCTTTATTCCGCCGTTGAATGTGAAGTTGCCCTGCACTGCCACTGGCGCATACGGTGCAACGATAAATGAACTCATTGCTGCTGTTCCGTTTAAGGTTAGGGCATTAGTTCCAAGGTAGTTTAGCCTGAGCTGGTAGGGTTTATTGTTGATGTTGTACACCTGGTTGCCATTGAGGCGGTCTCCTACGATGTTCCTTACATAGAGTGTGATGGTGCCTGTTGGGTTTGAAGGTGCAAAATTTAATCGGCCATTGTTTGCGATAGTAAGAGTGTCGATAAAGTAGGGGTACTGCGTTGACGTGAGAGTAACCACTCGATTGTTGGATATTGTCACAGAGCTCCAGCAGCGTTGGTTAGGCGAGTTTCCTGACGCAACCAAGGTCGAGCCACTAGTTGGTGTAACAGCGCCTTGATTGGTGGGGCAGTAGGTACTCCATGAACTGAATGAGGGTAGTCCTGGTACTTGGCAGGAGGCGCCTTGGCAAGTGCTCCCGGTTTGGCACGGCTGCGATGAACAGCCTCCTGAGGAAGAGGGGATATTCGCGCAGATACTTCCGCCAAACGGACTCGTTTTTGTAATCGATCCGTTGGTACGCGCAGACCCGTAGAGGGTGGTCTGTGAGTGGATTGCAATTGAGCTATGTGAGCCTGTTGAGCAGTTAGCTCGTCGATTTGTGGCTGAGAACGCTCCGTTGTTGGAGAGATAAGAGTCACAGGGTTGTCTGAGTTCAAAGTAATCTCTTCCGTAAAAGCCGACTCCGTAATCGTATTGCAGGGAGCCGACAGCGTAGCCAAAGAGGTGTGCTCCCTTGGAGGTGCTATCCATCGTATCGATACGATACACGGGGTGAAAATCAGTCTGGGGGAGGGGGTTGCCGAGGTCTGGATCGCCAAAGTCCTTGGTTGGGTCATCTGCTACTGCATCCACGAGCGTCACGCGAACTTTCTTTGAGCCTACGTTGGCCGATGCAAAGACAGTAAGTGGCGTGATAGTTGTACCCGTGACGGTATCGAGTGAAGCAGGAAACCAGGCTGTGCCGAGGTCGGTTGAGTTAGCAAAAAAAGCTGATTGCTGAGTTGCCTGTCGTTTGAGCTTCGTTGGTACTCCGAATGACGACGATTCATTTGAGCCAACACCCGGCGCAGTTCTATCAAAGAGAGAGTAGAATGAGGACCTACTAAAGGGCTGCGTGAGACCGGTGGAGTTATCACGCAGAAAGGAAACTCCTAGCCCAAGAGACTGCTCCGTTTGAAAATACTCAGTTGAGCGATGTGAGCTTGAGGTGATGGCTTTTGTTGAGGACAATGTGAGTTCAAGCGCACCAACTATAACAACAGCCGCGACAGCGAGCAGGACAGTAGTACCTGCTAGAATATGCCCTGACTGACTTCGTTTGATCTTTTGTTTCTGTTCCATGGAATCACCTATTCAAATTCACATTTCGAAGCGCCACTGTCTGTGAGGTAGTAGCAGAGAACGTTTGAGTAGAGAGAGTGGTGACACCACTTGTTGTATGAAGTGAAACCTGAAGCCGCACCGCGCGCAGAGAGTTAGTGATAGCTGTTGATGAAAGCGGAGTGGAGAGAGCATTCCCTGATGAGTCCAGATAAGTGATTGTAAAACTACTGTTGGGTGCCAGGAGAATAGCTCCTGAACCTCCGTTTCGAGTAATGCCAGCAGTAGAATTAGCATAGGTCACACGGGTAACTGGCTCGATGGTACCGCCGGCAGGCAGCGAGATTAAGGCGCTTGGTGTATATGACGAAGCGACCCTAATAGAGTTTGCTGTTAATGATTCGATAGTTCCGCGTAGTGCACTCGTCCCGCGCGAAGCCATATCAGAGATATACACCGTGTCTCCAACTGAAAAGCCTGCGGTGCTAGAAGTTTGCATCGTCCTATTGCCGGCTGAGGGAGCGAAGGTGGAGGTAAGGACGGCGGATGTCCCAAGTTCATTAAGCTGCACGGTTACAGTTGTCCCGTCCGCACCTGCGACAATCGGTAGCTCTTCTTGTCCGAGAGAGGAGAGAGCTGATGAGAAAGATGTCTGACCCAGGGGAAGTCCCGATCCTGCCATTCGTAGGTCAAACGCCAGCATGTCGAGGAGAAGCCTAGCCTCGGTCTGTGTCTGCGCCTTTAATCTCAACTCTGTGCTACGGACCCACATGTTTGAAAAGCTTGCCGCTGCTGAGCCGATTACGACTGCTCCCAAAAAGAGACTTATTAACGCGTCGAGCAACATAGAGCCTGATTGCGCAGTGCGAGCGGTCATGAGTTACCCCACAGGGGAAGGGTAGTCGTCAGCGATGCTGTGCCGGGCGACCCAGTTGGTGAGGTTACCGACACAATAATGGTGCGTGAGCCGTCTGAATTGACAGTAACTCTCGTCGATCTGAGAAACTGCAGTCCCGACTGGGTTACAGAGCTATTTGTTTCGTTCGAGGTTGATTGAATAGTTGACGGATCTTGTTGTGCAAGATTCTCAATCTTATCGAGAGCTATCTGGCTTGCAACCGATGTGCGGTAGCTTTGGTTAAGCGTTCCGAAGGCCCGAATCGTACTTTGGGTAACGGCGAGTCCCGAAATAGCAAGGAGCGACATCGCTACTAAGACCTCAACCATTGAAACACCGCTTTCAACGTTTCTCATGCGAGCACCCCTGTCGGATAGAGAGTTGCCGAAAGAAAGGGAGAAGAGCGAAATGAAAGGGTAAGGGAGGTGGATGAGATTGTACCACTACTATCGATGGTAAATCCCTTGGGGTTAACGATAACTGTTGCAGAGCTAGAGAGGCTTACTCCGTGAGGAAGTGTGCGCGAAAAAAGAGTTCGTTCGGCCGACGGGGTCGCACCATACGGCGAGTAATCTAATGCAGCTGAGTATGAGGCGCCTCCAGCTGCGATGATAAGGAACGAGCGGGCACCGGATTCGATAGCAGAGTTCCTCAATACCTTAAGGTCTGCTTCGAGCTGGTAACGCGCGTCGTTTTTATCAAATGAGCCTCTGATATTCCCCAGCCCAAGCACAGCTACTGAGGAGACTGTGGCTGTCACCGCAAGGGTGATGAGGAGCTCAAAGATGGTAAATCCGCGTTGCTGGGCCTTCATACCCTCAATAGTAGGGCGAGAGAGGGCTCAGCTCCTAGCGTAGCCCATCGGATCTGCGGAAAGTACTCAACATCTTCTCGAGTTTAGCCGACGTCCAATCAGGGTGATGATGTAATGAGCTCGATTCGTTTAAAGATAACTTTGTTGTTCCTGTTAGTTACGATACCCCTCGTACTTGAAATACTCTACCAGAACAGGTTGGCAAGCGGCATAGCAGCCAATAGTAGGAGGACCCACCTAGCAGACCTTGCGCTCTCAAGAGAGCTTACTGAAGTCGCACGATTGAGTGAGGAGTACAGTCATGGTGAGTTGCAGAGCGCACAGGGGATGCCTCGCACCTTACTGATTGAGTTGGAAAACGCACGCGACCGTCTTGAGCAGATGGCGTCGATAGAGCGCGAGACAAAGCCGCTGCGTGAGGCAGTCGTGGCCCTGGTAAAAGCAGAAGCCAATCCGAAGCCGACTAATGCGCAACACCTTCAGCGCTTAAACGTTATCGTTGGAGCAGAGATACGAAACCTTCTGGTCAGGCTAGAGCTTGGAGCACAGAAGAAGGACCAGGAGTTGTTCGCTCAGCTAGTGGACCTGCGCACCACCGCCTTATGGACAGCTGTCTTGCTGCTGTCACTAGGAGGGCTCGTTACGTGGGTCTTCGCCACTCGCTACACAACAGCTCTGCATTCACTTGCGCGCCATATTCAGAGGCTATCTCACACGCAGGGTAACCAAGGCTTCAGAGAAGATGAAGTCTCTGAGGTTGCCCATGCGTTTTCTGATCTATGCGATACCATCTCACACTCTATGGTTGATCGGCAGTATCTCGAGGACCTGCTGAACTCCATGAGTGAGTGTGTGATTGTGAGCGACCTTGTGGGGAAAGTTGTATACAGCAACGCGGCTGCCAAAAAACTATTCGATAAACATGGGCGCGGGATGGTGGGGCAGGACGTTGCATCTTTTATCCAATTTTCTTGGAGCGTGGCCGACGAAAGCGGAGATGCCTGGTATGACGGCGTTCTCGATAGTGAAAGTGATACATCTCTGCATGTGTTTGCACGAAGAACTCACCTTATTGGGGAGGCTGAAGCCTTAGAGGGCACCGTGTACGTCGTTCAGGACGTTAGTGAAAGTCGGGA
>JBIKKT010000047.1:0-25740 GCA_044360195.1 Bdellovibrionota bacterium
CTTGAGCTCCACCCTTACGGGCTCCGCTCAGCTCCCCCTATGGATAAGTCTGCCGCGGTGCCTAACGTTGAAATGTCACTGATGAACCAAACTACAACATACCCTTTGATGATAGGTGGTGCGTTTACTTATTGAACCCGCCTTGCCCCTCTCTGAGCAGGCGGGTTGCCGAGTCCTTAAGAAACTGCCACACGGCGCTCCGGTCCACTGCCGGCGCTGAAGCGCCAGTGGTAGTAGCCTCCACGGTGACCCTACCGGCAGAAGTAGTTCCAAGAGTGGTAGGTGACACTTTTGCGGTGCTTGTAAAATCAGTCATTTAAGCCCCTCACGGCAGGTTATTGCTAAGGGTTATGGTGCTAGTTGGTCAGAATGTTGCCTCGGTTATGGGGTTGTTTATGGTGCCACCCTGTTTGTGGGGACCGCTCTACACCTAAAACCGCCAGTTTCAGACTTAAAGAACTAGTGAATCGAGCGAGTTCTGAGCCTTGATCCAGGGCTGACCAAACAGGGTGGCACCATGATGTAAGCCGCACCATGAGGTTAGCCCCTTTAAGGTAACGTAGTCGGTGCCGATAGACCTGCTCTTTGCTTAAAGCCGTAAGTCACGACTTTAACCGCCTATCATCAAGAGCCGCATATTTGATGATGGGACAGAGACTTAGAAGCTTTGATTCCCTCACAACTTTTTGAGAATTACCACCTCGTTGCCGAAAATTGCGGAGTATGTGGCTGTTATTTTCTTTCCTCCGATTCGAGCACGTATCTTTGAGGTCAGGAGCGCGTCTTCCAATATAACAGCAGCGCCAGAATCGAGGGCCGTTCGAAGTTTCTCTAGCACATCTTCTCCCTTATCCAGGTAGGTGAAAGCAGCTAATTCGAGTTCCTTGTACTCTTCTTCATGTAGCACTTCGGCCGGAATTGCTAAGCCGCGCTGTTGTCGTTGTAGTAGGAGTATCTCCGCCTGAGCTCGTCCTCGAAAGTTAAGCTCTTCAGCCGCTACAACGGCGTGGTTTATCAAGAGTGGTTCAAGCTCTGTTATTACACGCTCAGTTAACGTTGGAGACACTCCTTCTTTCGAGAGAGTAGACATCCGAGTCGATGCCGTGTTCACTACAACACAGCAGATCAAGGCTCCTGCTAGCCCTGCAGGAACACCAGTGCGGCGCGCTTCGACCCATGTCTCGGAGAGTCCAATTGCGATATACATGCCTATCGGAACAAGCAGCATGCATGTGCGGTATGCGTCCGCTCGATTTGTCAGTAAGACGGGTACGGTTGCTACTGCTACCCAGCCGAGTAGAACCCAGAAGAACCACGCTGAGCACTTCTTGCGGCTCAGAAAGACACCAAGGATGAGAAACGGAAAGAGGCACGGGGCATACAGTTCTTGGTGAAGCGGGTCGGCGTGAAACCGTCGAGCTAGAGTGTTGGCTTTGTGGAAGGGAGATACGAGCTCAAGTAATTGAGGGCCGGTGGTTTTCAGAATAAGTGAGGAGCCTAATCGTACGTAGTCAGATATTTGTGGATCGCGCCCTTCGTTCACGAAAGCTTCCCACTCGGGTAGCATCTCGTCAGGCCAAAATCCCGACTTGAAGAGCATAAAAAACTGCTCCTCCCGGGCAGAGAGAAAGGAATCGACGCGACCGAAATGGTTTTGAATAAGAACCATCAAGCCAACTAAGGCACATAAAATTCCGGTCACGGCGAATCGATTGCGAATCGTAATCGTGTGATTGATGGCAATTCCCAAGGTAGTGGCTACAAGTAGAAGCAGTACCACCAATCGACCCGGAGCATAACCAAGAGTTGCAAGGTACAGTGCACCAAACGCAATGAGTACTCGGTAGACTGTTGGTCGAGAGACGCAGCGTGCGCAACAGAACAGGGCTGCAATTACTGAGAAGATAGTTGCTGCAATCGAGCTACCGTACCGCCCAAATAGCAAACCAACTTCGTTAAGCCCAAACGCAAACAAAATCACCAAGCCTATAATTGGGTTCATAAAACGTTGGCAGGTTAATACCAGCAGTAGCGTTGAGGCAGCGAAGGCTATGACTGAGACGATTCGAAGTGAAAAGAGAGAGCTGGCAAAACTCAGAAGAATCGCTGTTGGGAACCCAAACAGAAGAGATTGGTCGCCCTCGCTAAGTAAGCCCTCGCTCCAGAGGAGACGGTTACCCAACGCATCAACTATCGAGAGAGGGTTCAGTTCAGGTATGAAACTTAATATAACAGTTGCCTCCCACACGAGGGGAAGTTGTAGGTTGCGTGAAAGGTTGTCCAGGAGTGTTAGGACTATCGCTACGATTCCAAGAGCGCCAAGCATGATCGTTGCGCGCCGCGAGAGCCGCTGCTCTTCTTGCCTAACGGCCGTGCCAGTGCCAGAGAGAAACGAGTAGTAGACACCGCCGAGTAGACTAAGCGCGCAGCAGGTCCATTGCAGCGCGTCCTCAGTAAGCACCGAAAGCGCCCCGCTGCCAACGCAAATCCATAAAGAAGGGTGAGCCCTGCTGCGGCTGTTGCTATTTCGTAGGCCCCACAGGAGTCCGATGGTGCTAATCACGAGCAGAAGGAGAGGCCCGCTTGCAAAAATGTGTGTTAGTACGGAGGGGGGAATCATACCGATTCAAGTTCGGCTGCGTAAAAATTAAAATGCTGGGAAACCCTACACCAGAGAGGCAAGGCTTCAAAAGATGGAATCGTGTCAGCAGGCCTTTTCGGACGGTGGCCCCTTTGTGCTAGCCGCAGCGTAGTCCGTAAACTTTCCCTGGTTTAGTAAATGCAGCGGTGAGCCTGCTTTCAGCTTTCTCCAGGGTGAGCGATCTGATACGTATTTGACAACACGAGTAAGTGAAAAGGAGCATGCGATGCCGAGTATCAAAGAAGGCCAGAAAGCACCGAAATTCTCTCTGAGTGATAAAGATGGCGTCGCTCACAAAGTGCCAGCGGCGGGCGAGTACACAGTTCTCTTTTTTTATCCAAAAGATAACACCCCGGGGTGTACTATCGAGGCTAAAGAGTTCTCAGCGATGCTAAAGAAGTTTGTTTCGCGCGGTGCAACTGTTTTCGGTATCTCAGGGGGAACCGATAAAACTAAAGCTGCTTTTTGCACTAAACACAAACTCTCAGTCACACTCCTTACGGATGGTGATTTCGCCGTTGCAACTAAGTACGGAGCGTTCGGTGATAAGAAGTTTATGGGGCGCACCTACAAAGGGATCCTGCGAAAGACATTCATCATCGATAAGGCAGGAAAGATCGTGAAGATCTTCGATTCAGTAAAACCTGCAGGGCATGCAGAAGAGGTGCTTGAAGTAATAAAGGGGTAACTTACAACCGCACCCGGCCTGCGTACCCTGTCATTTCAAGGTAGCCTACTCCGGCAACCACTAAGACCCTAGAGTGATGTTATCGTTTGTACCTTCCAAGCGATTGAAGGCACAGCTTTTTGTTTCAATCACATCAGCGAATTGGGGTGGAAAAGAGCTCGCAGCCTAGAAGCCTGGGATTCCTTGAGCCTTCATGATGTCCTTGATTGAATGCGCGTCTTGGATGAAGGCGATAATACGCATCTAGGGTACAAATTTCCTCCGGTATCGAAAATACCACCAACTCCCGCACCCGGCACAATGATTCAATAGGTCTCTCTCGTAGGGAACTTCAGGGCACGTTCCTCAACTAGCCAGGGGACGTGCCTCCCCCTTCCCTTTTTCTCAGAATCCGCGCGGAAGCAGCTCCCCGCATCCTTGAACCTCAATAGCCCCTGGTACATAGCCCCTGGTACATAGCCCCTGGTACACCCTACTTTTCAAAAGCAGCTGAAGCAGTTGATATCGCAGAACGGCTGAAAACATTTCCGATTTGCGTTGTGGCTCTGAAGAGTTCGGTCGGTTTTGATAAAGTAGGTTGTACGAGGGCGTGGCCCCTCCTCTCCGCCATCGCCACGATGGAGAACCGAACAGAGGACTTTGAGAGGCTTGGGTGGCAGCAGTTCCCAGGCTCCGTCACAGAGTACGAAACACTTTCTCTGTAGGGGGGCTACCAGTCGCTAACTCCTCGTGCTCGAGTGCTTAACGAACACGAGCGTAGCATGCATTTTTTTGACCCCGTAAAACGGCTGGCACTGCGCGTTGGCGAATGAAGATCAAATTCATACGAACAAGCGATCGGCCTTCTTAGCAATCACGCACTGATTCAGCAGTTACCTACTCAGCAAATATTCCTTTTTTCGATTCGTACATATTATTTATGTGAGTTTGTACCTTTAGAGTCACTGCATGAACCAATAGGTTATCACGTAGAGTTTTGGGTGTCATGGAGGCTACATGGTAAGTATCAAGAGCTCCGCTTAGCTTCCCAACAACACAGAATCTCATCAAACCTTTGACTACCGGCTCGGCGTTTACTTGATCTATTGCGTTAGGAGCAGTGGGTTTGATGCGGCTGAGTTTGGGAAGGGCCTCTAACTGCGTCTTTTCATCACTAAGCTCGCGGAATGCTTCAACAGGGATCTTCTGTGCGGTAGTGACAACATGGCTGATAAATTCAGGTGATCGTTCAATCATAAGTGCGTACCCGGCAACGTTGCCATCAATTTTTATATTCGCCCATCGTTGATGAACTTCTGGATCACGATTATAGATCGCAAATGGACCTTGCTTGCGCTGATAGGCGTCTTCAAGTAGACCATTCATCGCAGGATCAAACGGTTTTCCCTTGTTCGTTTGCTGTAACGAAGTGTACAGAGAGTCTGCGGTGGGAAATTCAATCGTACTCACTAACAACTTGAAAAAACCTTGACGCTTCGCAAGATTCGTTAGTTGTGCGAATTCAAAGAGGGAGATGGTTGCTTTTGTTTCAACATATTCCAATTGATTAGATGAGTGGGTTGGGAGCTTCTCAGCAGAGCTATCTCGGTTGCTAAGATAAGGAAAGTCTACTGAGGTCATGCCAAAGCCTAAAGGCGCAAATGCATTAGTATAAGAAGAGAAATCATGATCTGCGCCGTATATCAGAGCTACAGGCTCTTGGTTAGATAACACAGCGAAGGCTTTATTCATGGCAATTCTTTCGCGTATTGAATAAATTGCTTCAGGTCTACCGACGATACCTTGATGTGCATTAAGATGTCTTACAGCAGCTTCATTTCCTTCATGCGTTTCTGCACCAACAAGAGTAACGTTGTCCCGCAGTCCAACATAAGCCTCTCCCGCATCCATGCCCCATTTTTCAGTGAAAAATTTAAATTGCAGTTCACTTAATTGTTCTGGGACGCGTCCTTGCGGAAAAATTTGTCGAGTGAACTGAGCTCCTATCTTGACGTATTGGTCATCAGACTTTGTAGTGATGGTCTCTCCTTCTATGAGCACTTTTCTATAGTTTGCCTTTAGAAGTTCTCTTAGTACTCCTGCTTGCGAATATGCAATCGTTGCGTCGACGTTGGCGCAACTGTCCCCACCGATGCGATGTATTTGCCCATACGTTGTGAGTACGGCATTCGTGCTCGGATGCGGTGCGAGAATAGTGTTTACTTTTGTTTCAGCAGCTCGGGCGGTAGAAAAACCTTCAAGTGTTTTTGTAGGAGTTCTTGTAGGTGAAACAGGTGTAGAATCAGCTAAAATATTTGGAGGAACGGGGCTCGTCGGCTGAGCTTGTTCCGAGGGCTTGCAACCAGTCACGAGAAGACCAGCAAGCATTAACGGTCCAGTTACATTACCTTTGCTAAAGATATTCATACTCATATGACTATGTTATGCGCATTAGTAAATTGAGGTGATATATGGATAAGAAGATCGATTAATTCCCAAGTTGTATCAGCAATCGAGGCAGTTAGGATCGGTTGTATTCGCTGGGGAGAGCTGGGCAGAGAGACGTAATAAGCAGGCAGGTGTGCCGAAGTGGTGTGATTATCGGTTTTTAAAATGGGGATGGAGGATTTTCTTGCAGCATTGCAGGTCCTCTCTGCCGCCAATTGCCCGAATTTCGGCCAAGAGGCGTCCCGTAAGCTAGACCTCCCCATTCCCGTCTCGATGGAAGCGGATTTTAGAGGTCATCCGGCGACGGCTCGAATGAGTCGTAGGAGGGGCTTGTCCGCCGTAGCGCCTTGGCGCGAAGGAGGAAGTTCATCGATAGCGAGCGCGGTATCGATGAATGTGGGAATAGGAGGCGGCGCCTGCCCGACTACGCCACGGCTCCGTCGGATAAAGAAGTCTGGGATACCTTGAGCCTTCATGATGTCCTTGATTGAGTGCTCGTCTTGGATGAAGGCGACCTGTCCTCCGAAGCCTTGCGCGAAGGAGGATAATCCTCATCTCTGCTTTACACTTGGGGCACTCTAAGGGGTCTATTTCGTATATGCGTTTTATGCACGCGGCCCAACTGCTCTTACGGAACTCACGCCTGTAGTCGCTCTCTAGTTCCTGAGGAGGTGGAAGAGGGGAGAGCTTAGCGCGCTCACCTCGCCTTCTACAGGAGTACCGTCCGTAGTACCTGGTGATGGATTCGTAGGTCTTCGGAATATGAACTGAAAGCGCCGCCAAAAACTCAAGCGCGTCAAACTCATGAGCCGCGCCGTCCTTAGTGGTATAGGTCACGATGTCATCTTGTATTGAGAGTATCTCAAGAGAGAGGGGCGAACGCTCTATGTAGCGAGCGACGAATTGCTCGCTTTCTTTGTCGTGGAATGGGTTCCGCCTTCGCCGGAGGCTACGGCGGACAAGCACCCCAGGCAATACTGCGAGAGAATTTGTGCTATGTCATCGTCAGTGATGAGCTCTCGCTTATGGAGCTCGGCTATTACCCGTTCAGCGAAGGCTTGTTCGATAGCTTTGAGGTCTACCTCAGTGAATCTGCAGAAGGTACCGTCGTTCCAGTAGCCATCTGCCAAGAGTCCGTGAAGGTGAGGATGGTAGTTGAACGCCTCGCCTGCGGTCTGCACCGTAAAGATAGCTGCGAGTTCACGCTCATCAATGCCGAGTGCCTGAGACAGAGCTCCCCTTGCAGCGCGAAAGAGGATGGTGTTGAGTTTGCGGTCGTACTTAAAGAAGGCCCGTAAGCGTTTGGGGATGGTAAAGACCGTGTGGCGATGGGGGACATCCTCGATCACTTCGTTGTAGATATGCTCTGCAAACTTCACCGCTCGTTTCGCACCGCAGGATGGGCATACCCCCCGGCGTTTGCAGGAGAAGGCGATAAGGAGCGAGTGTTTGCAGCCGTCGCAATACACCCGAGCAGCGCCGTGAGCGAGGATTCCGCAATTAAGATATTCGTCGAAGGTCTTTATTACCTCATCGCGCAAGCACCCATACTGGTGCTGGAAACGCTCCTCCCACTGGAACTGGAGGTCGTCCCTGGAGTGGTAGACGAGCTGGTAGAGCACCGAGGCTTCCGGTGTTCTTCTCCTGTAGTGTTGGAGTTTCTGCTTTGCTTTGTCCCACGTGTAGCGCCTCAAGCATGCAGGCTGATTCGGGGATTTACGGCTGCTGGTTGTGGCAAGGAGTGGGGATAAGGATTCAGGTGAGTCGGATACGGTGACAAGGCAACTTCGTTGGAGACGCCAAAAAAATCCTCAACGTATCTCAGAGGATACGCCTCCGATTTTTTCGGCATCTCCGCCTCGTTTCGCCTAAACTCTCAAAATTCTCACGACGGAACCTTTTTTCACCACCCTGCTAGCAGGGTGGTACGAACCGGAACTTGCGAAGCTAGCGACACAGCTCATGGAAGCCTATATTCTCCGGAAAAATCCTCTGGACGGGCAATCGAAACACTCCTCGAACGATGCAACCGCATAGTCGGCACCCGAGACGACTCCCTCTTATAACTAAGAACGCCAAAAGTCAGGTTGCTCTAGCTAAGCGGACTCATTTACGCTTATTATCACCTTATTGCTATTGTTTGGACTATCCCAACGTGAACACACTCCGCCATCTCTGGCAGTTGCGAGCTAGCATGAGCTGGATAGTCTCTATCCACCTTATTGGCTGGATCTTGGCGTTGTCGCTCAGTCCTTTCACGCCGCGAGGGTCGGTCACCGTCGCATTGATAGCACTCTTTATGAGTCTATCTTTGTTCTATCTGATCCTTTGGCTTTTTAGCGTCGTGCGCACTAGGGTGCCTGTAGCGGGGCATCTTATGCTTATCCTATACAACTTACTGTTGGTATCGGCATGGGCTTTTCGAATCCGCACAGGGCGATTTCCCACCGTAGAGGATCTATGTTTACTGGACTACCTCGTTCATGCCTATACGGTGTTGGTTGTTGAGCCTTTGGTCGCGGTGGTCGCCCTGTCTCTTGCAGCCTTGGCGGGAGTAGGCAGTGTAGTAATAAGTCGGGAAATTGCCCGCTGCCAGGAGTTCGCACGACACCCTCTCTGGTCAGTGGCTCTCGTCATTGTAGTCTCGCTCATCGTAGCGGCTCCAAAATTTGCCATACCCTCATTGGTCGCACCTTTACCAGAAGCTGCCTTCGTTTCAGGGCTCCGGCAGTATCAGATTGGGACATTGGCTGACTGGTACAATCCAACGCCGGTAATACAAGCACCGAGTGCTCCAAGTGATATCAGTGGGCGTAGCGTACTGATTATTAGCATCGAAGCGCTTCGTCGCGACATGATAACCGCGCGTCAAGCTGACGGCCGTCCCCTCATGCCCTTTTTGGCGAGTCTAGTTGAGCGAGGGAATGCGTATGCCCGTGCCTATGCACAAGCGAGCGACTCGGAGATGTCTATGTTTGCCGTGCTGACAGGACGCTATCCAGCCCAAAGTTTACTCCGCCCAGAGTTTAAACCCGAGCTTGGCCTCCTCTCGGCTCTACAAGGTCACGGTTATCAAACTGCTTATTTTAGCATTTTTGTCGAAAAATGGGGTCGTATGGGTGCTCGTATCGCTCAATATCACTCTGACCCGGCGAATGATGGTGGTGCCATCGATCTTTCGCGCAGTATCGCCGAACAGACTGGGGTCGAGCCACACCCGCAGGAGGTCGTTTTCAAGCTTGATGAACTGAATGTCCGACGTTTTGACGACTGGGTGTCACAGCGAGATCCGTCCACCTCTCTCGGCATCTTTTTTGTTCTCTACGGGAGTCACTTCCCTTATTCAGGGGAATTGGGGCGGGAGATGCCCCGATATTACTTCACTCGTTCAGAGGCTGCGCGCGTCAGACGTGAATACGAGAAATCTTTAACCCGCGCCGATGGTCTGGTAGCGCGGCTCTTTACAAGTATGCTGCGAAAGGACCCCAATGCTATTATCGTTGTGACGGGCGATCACGGAGAGGAATTCTACGAGCACGACGGCTATCTCCATGCAGGGGCGCTATCTGCCGAAGTGATGAATGTTCCGCTTATCATCTCGGGTTTGCCGAAGAGCTGCCTTCGACCTACATCCGTAGCTAGGCCGGTGGGGCACATCGACATTGTGCCCACCATACTTGCCCTCCTTAACATCCCACAGGACCTTTCGACGCAAGGGATAGATCTCTGTGAGCAAACCAGAGTCGAAAGACCTCTGTTCTCATCATCGCGAGCATTTCGGCTTCAAGATGCCGTCATCGTCGCGGACAAAAAATACATCCTATCGCATGATGGGGCTGCTCCTGAGGCGTACGACCTGCGGAGTAACGTGGCCGAGGTTGACCCTCAAGACGTCCGGTCAGAGCATGCTATGAGTTCCTTCAACATGCTTAGTGCTTTTCGTGCGGCTCAGAAGAAGTATTATTCGCTTCCAGGATACGAACGGTACACCCCGCCCCAATACAACGATTCCTTTCTTGCGATACACATGGGTGAAGCTGTTAAGTAGCGACAGCTTTCCGCCATGAAGAGCACTTCGCGCTCGTTGTTATACAGATTAAATCCGCGCTTTTTTTCAGCTCTTCTTCGTACACGAACTTCCCAATAATAGACTTAAGAAGCTCGTTCTCTCGCTTTAGCCGACCGATCTCGTTGACGTTCACTCCGGTGCTTTGTGCTGTGCTGGCAACCCAATTATAGACGGTCTTCAGCTTAAGACCGTATTCATCGGCTACTTCCTTCGCCGTGCGACCGCTTTGAACTTTGGAGATGACCTCCGCACCAATCTCTTGCTTGCGACTTTTTCGTCCCATATCTGAACCCTACTATAACTAGACAAGGTGTTCAAAATAACGGGTACCCATCAGCTGAGGCGTTACAGTTACAACTCACCGAATTGAGATGCGGCCTTCTCCAGGGCAACAATGCAGCAAAGTAGATGCCAAAGTTATTCTGGTACTACGTAAGAGAAGCCGTTCGGCAAACTGTCGAACCATCCTAGTTTGCCACCAAAAATGAAGGGAGAACGCTTCAGAAATGCGTCATTTGTTATCTGTCGATTTACCCCTGTAGAGATATCAACCACCGAGATCTCCTCTCCCGCGTCTCCGTATGTTTGAATGTAGACGACTTTCTTTCCAAATACTGCTTTCTTACTTTTGCCCAACACAAAGCTACCATCCCCAGTTTTTCGCACAACGCTCACAGGCACGTCAGTTTTAGTCTTTGTTTCAAACGAGTAATGAACCATCTTGCTCTGCCATTCTTGCCCCTTACTGTCGAAGACGATATTTCGACCGTCGGTGACTACACCTTCCTCTGAAAACGACCCGAGTTCTGGCGTTATGAAGCTAGCCTTCAGCCCTCGACCGACGGGAGGATGCTGCCATTCGGAAAGATCAATGTAGGCAAGTCGACTGTTACGAAACTCTCTGAACAACGTCTGATCCTTCATCGCTGTGCGCCACAACAACTTAGACCCTACGAGAATCGGGGGTTCAAGGGCATCACAAGCTTCAGGAACGACGCAGTCACGTGTGGGTTCAAGTATCTTCAGATCAGAGAGACGGACTGCCAGGGGCAGGGGTGTTGTCGTTACATAACGACTTAAAGCCACGTAGTCGGCAGAGACCGACTCTAGCGAAACAGGGTACTTAAACCGCAGAAGCGGTACAGTTTTTTGAGTCGCTGGGTCGTGTGCAAGGAGCTCATCAACGGCCTCCTCAGTGCCTTCCTGCCGGATAGGTCGAATGAGATATAGGACCCCTCTATGATCAAATCTAGCGCCCTTGGCCCAGATTCTCGATGAAGTTAAAGGTGAAATGTTGCCAGTTTTAAGTGATTGAATCCGAAGAAGATCAGAACCACCGTAGCATGTCACGTAATCCTCACTCACCGGTCCTGCGTGCCAACAGGAGTTGTAACCAAAGGGGTTATCAAGGAATCCGGTCCAGCCATCTTTTTCAACTCTTAGGGTACGAATATCTTCGTAGGTTCTGCCACGAGTATCTCGCGCCACCAGGCGTAGGAAAGCAGCGTCTGAGAAGGTCCTCGGATCTAATTTGGCGAGAACCCCTGATGGCAGCACCTGATTATTGGCAATTAGCCCGGTAACAGGACTCCAGGCTTCGTTGACACCATTATTAACAAATAGCTGATAATCTTGAAGCGCTGATCCGTATGCGTAGACAGAGACCCAAAAAGAGCCAGAGCGCCTTACTGTGATCACTTCAGACCTATCATCGCGTGCAGCTTTGACTGACGGTGAGAATGCTAAGAGCCTCTGAGCATCAGCGATGCCGTATGATAACCTCTTATCAAGACCAGGGTAGCGCTGATAATTCGCGTCTCTACTCGTTGCCCTGAGTGCAACTGTAAAGTCATCAGGTGTCCAACTCCGTTTGACTGCTCGTGCAAGAGCTGCCAGCCCCGCCACATGTGGCGACGCCATCGATGTACCGTCCGTCCGACGGTAACGATTGTTAGGAATTAGACTTAAAATATCGACTCCTGGGGCGTATACATCAACCGCAAAACCGCCGGCAGACCAGTTGGCACGCACATCATTGCTAGCATGTGCCCCAACGGTAACGACAGAGCGTGCATTGTGAGGATAATAGAACCTTGCGTCTACTGGCTCATTTCCTGCCCCGAACACCACTCAAACTCCTGCGCGATAACAGAGGTCAAGAACACTTTCAAGTTCGGGATTCGTCGCCTGCCTGCGGCTCGTTCCCCAACTATTATTGATAACCTGGGCGCCGTTTTGAAGGGCGTAGAGTATTCCACCTACCGCTGAAGAGACTCCTGTATGGTCGCCTACTCTTACGGGCATGACTATCGATTCAGGAGCTACCCCCAACGCACCATTTGCAGAGTTTTTTCTAGCAGCGATGATCCCAGCGACATGGGTGCCGTGGTAGTCACCATCTGCCTCTTGAACATTTCCATCTCTACCAACAAAATTCCACCCATGAATATCGTCAATATATCCGTTAAGATCGTCATCAATACCGTTATTAGGAATCTCTCTGGTGTTCCTCCAAATTGCTCCGCGAAGGTCGATGTGGGAAATATCTACCCCCGAATCAATCACGGCGACGATAACCCCCTGACCTCGACTAACGTTCCAGGCCTGAGGCGCTCTCAGTGAAAAAAGACCCCATTGCTCCGAAGACGGAGTTGGAATTGGTGAGGGGGTCGACTGAGCTTGAGAAAGCTTAAGTTTAGGATCAAACGCTACTCGTTTGGTAAACGGCAAATGCTCTGCCAGTTGGCGACACCTATCCATTTCAAACGGCTTCACCAGATCCAACGCATAGGTGTGAACGAAGCCAGGGATTACCTCCGACGGATTAAGCCGTTGGGTGGTGGGACGATTAAAACTAGCGGCCCGTTCCAGAAACTGCCGCATATCTGCTCTAGCGGCCTCAAGATTAACCACTCCAGACGCGCTTTCCGTCCTATACACGGGGCTGACTCGAGTAACCGGGCATTGAGAGAAAAACAGGTCAAAATCTTTAAGCTTTGGGTCATACGATGCAAACAGTTTGCGGCTGTTCACTACTGAGCTAATAGAGACGGGGAAATCCTCTTCTAGCTGAAGGATAAGCCGCCCTGGTACCACGTCTGAATCAACCTGCGGCGTCACCGACTGGGGCGGTGGAGCAACAACACCTCCAGGCACTACAGAAGGTCTCGGGGTCTGCGCATGTAGGCCACCTAGAGGAACGAATGCCGACGCAAGAAGTAGAGAAACGATTGGACGTACTATGTTGTTCATTGTGCCAACACCTGTGTTGATAACATATCGAGGTAACCCTTGTTAACTTGATCTTAGTTGGCAAAACGGTGTTCAAGCAAGCGCAGTTCCAACGTCTGCGCTAAGGGGGGGCTTCGTAAAGGAGAAAACTGTGTAAGTCATGGCCTTCCTTCAATTTGGCCCTGCCGCTCTCTGAGGGCGTGCTTAGGCTCACAGCCGTGGGTCGAGGAAAACACGTGTCGCGCAGGTAGCTAGGTGCGCTTGTGTGATTGAATTGTGCGGAAATTACTCGCGTTGTGGCTTTCTGGTATCTTTAGGCGACGGCTACCTCAGTAGGCAGAGGAGCGCTCGCAGAGGTTTTCTTTACTACCGCGCTTTCTTTCGGGCTGGTGAAGTATTTGTACAGAGCATACGTTGTTGCCCCCACCGCGGCTACTGTCACCCCGATCTCCAGTGCTGTTATCCCAGAGATCGCCATCGAGAGTAAAGAAGAATACCTCTCTAGCACCGCCATGCAGCCCTTCATAATTGGCCCTGTCATGAGCTTCTCTGTTACATGTTCAGTGACCACGGCCGCTGCGCGCCCGGGGCCATACCTTGCGAGTAAGCCATCAACACCCACAAAACGGGCAAGAAGTTCAAGTCGGTCGGGTACTGCTGCATCAGCTGCCACTGCTCCTGCCGATTGCCCGGTCGCATGGATTAAATCTTTAGCGACTGCCACTGCCGAGACATTCGGATCGATCAGACGTTCGATCGAGGGGACGACTAAGTCTGAGAATGAAGATGCGTGAACTTTCGCGTCTGCTGGGACGATGCTAGTCGTTGCTTGAGCTGCGACACGCGAGCCTACATTGTGTGAGATCATTTGCACCTCGTAATCGTCACGCAGCAGTTTTTCCAGCCCCACTAGGTGGTGATAACAGTTGATGCTCACTCCTAGCGGCTTTCCTATGGGAGGTGATGAGCGCGACAGCGTGCTGGTGCTAATCAACGCGGATTAGCATAGTCCCATATGTCTTATCTGCACGTGGCAACGATATGCGTCAGCAAAAAGTAGCTGCCCTCTACTTTGTCTACGTAAGGCACTGAAATTCCAAGGGCATGCCACCACCGTAGGGGGATGCAATCGCCCTTTTACGGTGGGCTTACGTATCTGCTTCCGGCGCCGAGTTACAGTGCCATCTCTAACTGCTGATTGTTGGAATAAAGGGAATAAAGGAATAAAGGGGACGCTACCCTTTATCATTTCGAGGACGACCGCGATTCCTTGCGAATAGCTGCCTTCCCGTTAAGCGCTCCAAGCCGCCAATAAAGCTGCTCTCTCCAACGGGTAGGTTCATGAGCGTAGCCCAACGCAGTTGGTCGCACTTATGGGGGCACAAAAGTCCACTTCCAGTAGTAGCGAGCGCTTGCGATGCTTTTTTAAGCCATCGATCAGGTGCGGTGATATATGGATTAGGATCTCCTGAGATATGACATTTCGCACTTGACCACTGATACTCCTCGGGTCGCACTACCAGACCAGCCCGCACTGGATTTTCTGCTACATAACGCAGAGCATTCAAAGAGTGCGTAGCATCGAGTGGTGCTGAAAAGAAGCGCCCTTGCCAATTAAGTCCGGTGTGCTTGAATCGATAATTGAGGTGCTGTGAGTAACGCATAGGGAGTGGCTTGAGAGCTTTTGCAAGCCCCGTCTCATCCGACGGGATGAGGAGAAGGTGTGTATGATTAGTCATCAAGCAATAAGAGACAATTAAAACCCTAGCCTGCATCGTGCAATGAACAAGCTGCTCAAGGAAGAAATATCGGTCCTCATCATCGAAGAAGACCTTGGCTCGATGGTTACCTCGCTCGGTAACGTGATGGAGAAGTTTGGGCACTACGACCCGGGCAGCTCTTGGCATGCTGCTTTAATCGACGGTTGAGATGGATGGATAGTTGCGGGCAACCGCAGGTAAGTGTGGCGAAAAGAAAAAGGGTAGCGTCCCCTGTTCTCCCGCGAAGCGGGAGAACATCAGGCTGATTTGCGCGAGCGCGAGCGAGCTTCAAATCCAGCCTGTTGTTCTGCCTGCTTCACCCATCTGGTTAGTGGCTTGCGTCGTTCCGAAGCGCACTCTCTTAAGAAAAAATTCATTAGATTCTGGTAAGAAATATCAGTTTCCTCTGCTAGAGCTTTGAAGTACTCTATAGTAGAATCATCGAGACGTATCGTAATCTGCTTTTTGAGGCGCTTTACGTAGGGATTCTTTATGCCTTTCGAGAAATCATACTCTTTTCTCATATAGACCTCCTATACTGTGATTGTTCCTTTTTGGTTGCTTTTCGGGCTGAAATGATTCGTATGATCCCGTTATCTTGCCTGTAGCAGTGACATACTATGAGCATACGTGCACGCATGCTCATCCCAAGCATAACGAACCGATCTTCATCGCTAGAATGATCGGGATCTCCAATAAGTTCTGCATCATCGTCGTAAAAGACGGTCTTTGCCTCATCAAAAGTCACGCCATGTTTGCGTTCATTTGCCCGGGCTTTGCCTTCGTCCCAAATAAATTGGAGCTTGCTCATATAATTATAATATAATTATCTTGTATGTCTTGCAAGGAGATTAGCCAATGACGGGAAAGTCCAGGCGGCACAATGTCTTCGGCCTATTTCGTGGAGTTTATGAGCTGTCGTGTTCCCTGCCTGACTTCGTAGGTTCGTACTACTAGGGAACGGGTAGCGCCATCGTGATCAATCGTTATCTTACCGGACGCTCCGTCATAGTTCTTGACCGATGAGAGAAAGGACTTCAACTCATCGTGAAAACTGGCCGATCCCACCTCGCCTTTAGATTCATTGGTAAAGCCTACTATGAGATTGGCAATATCAAAACTCATGGATAAGTTGCTATGTAGACCCCTAAAGGAATCCCCCTCCGTCCGCAAGTAATCGAAGTGATTGCAGTCTGTAATTACTTTGAGAGGAGAGGGATTATGAAAGCACCAAGTTACGAAGGTAAAGAGGTGTACATCGGGTTGGATGTTCACCGTGAGTGTTTCGTTGCAAGTTGCATATGTGAAGGCACTGTTGTGAAGCGGTGTCGGATGCCTGGAACGGCGGCGGCGGTTATCTCGTTGGTGGAGAGGGAGTTTTGTGGTGCCACGATCATTTCAGCGTACGAGGCTGGGTACAGTGGCTTTTGGCTTCATCGAAAGCTAGAGGCGGCTGGAATCCGATGCCTCGTGGTTTATCCTGCTTCGATTGAAGTGTCTTCCCGAGATGTGGTGAAGACCGACAAGCGAGACTCGTTGAAGATAGCGCAGCAGTTGGCTGCTGGTCGGTTGAGAAGTATCCGGATTCCGACTCGTGAGGAGGAGGAGCTGCGGTTACTCACCCGAACGCGGGAGCAGCTGATGAACAAGAAGCGTCGGGTGATGGTCCAGATACGGATGCGCTTACACTACTTTGGACTCTTCCCCGCCTGCATTCAGGGGCGGATTAAGGTTTATCATGTGGATGAGATTCTGATTCGTCTCGAGGGAGAGCTCAAACGGACGATTGAGATACTTCGTGATGAGTGGGTCGAGCTGGTGAGGAAAGTTAAGGAGATTGATAGGTTGCTTGTCGAGCAAGCCAAAAATGATCCTCTAGATGCGCTCTACAGAAGCGTTCCAGGTGTGGGCCCCCTGATAGCGCGAATTTTGTCTGCAGAGCTTGGAGATATGAGCCAGTTTCCGAACGAGCGCGCGTTATTCAGCTTCACCGGTCTGACCCCAACTGAGTATTCGAGTGGAGGACACATCTGTCGAGGGCACATCTCGCGCCAAGGCAACACTCGCCTGAGACACATGTTGGTGGAAACAGGATGGAAAGCTGTACGAAAGGACCCTGACATGAGGGAGTACTACACGGAGCTTTCGAAGCGAGTGGGCAAGAGACGCGCCATTGTGGCTGTGGCGCGTAAGCTTGCTGGAAGAATTAGAGCAGTACTGATGAAACGAGAGGACTATAAACTCAAGTACAGAAAAGCGGCGTGAACAGAGAGCGGTAGAGTTTTAAGTAGTGAGGGAGAACGAAAAGTAGCGTAACCAGATTTCGGGACTAAGGAATCAAACGCTCGCTAGCTCGCATTTGCCTCTGTTACGCGCCGCCTTGGGTGCGGCACGTCCCCGTTGATTTTCTTGTGTCTGCGTAAGTATGCACGATGCTAAGTTTGAGGCGCACCTCTTTTGTATTTTACGAAAAAGCATCATGTGAGCGCTGCTCTGACAGTGACCACGAATAGCAGATTGTTACGCGAAAGGTCTCTTTAGGTTTTTGAAGGCAACTCTACGCCAGAGGTTTTTAGTAAAACTTCGATTCTTTGGATCGGGTGGGATTTTTTTGTCGCGACGTTGACAAGTCTCATAGCAGAAGATCGATTGATTTCCGAGTTATATCAGCAGGCTAGGTAGTTTGGATCGGTTTCGGTTGTTGGTCGGGGCAGAAGAGGTGCTTGAAGTAATAAAAGGGTAACTTACAAACGCACCCGGCCTGCGTACCCTGTCATTTCAAGGTAGCCTACAGCACTCTCATCACTCGACGCGACTGGTCCTTCCCAGTAACGGGGCTCAAGTGTTGACTCCCCATCACCAACTTCGCACGTAGCGGTGCGCGCGCGCAGTGTTACATCAATGCCGTGGGTTGGGATCTGAATGCGCCAGGCGAGGGGATAGCGCCCCTTACTTGAAGGGCTAATCCACTCCTCGCTCGGTGTAAGGGTTAACGCCCCTTCAGGAAGTAGCTCAGAGCTTCCATCGCGTAGTATAGAGGCTGAAGCGAACGAACTGCGCCCGGTTGCATCTCGTAACTGAAATACAGTCAGGTTGCGGCCGTCTTTTAGCATCAACCCCATCCAATCCCATCCGACCTGCTCGGCAGACAGCGAATTGCTCATAAACTCGTGGTCCATCCATCCGATGCCGGTTAGTTGAGTAATCTGGTTATTGGTCCGTACCTCTCCGGAGAATGGTATGCGCGTGATCGAATAGTAGTGCGACGCGCACGTCTCGCAGCGTCCCTTTGAGCTAAAGCCTGCAAGCCCCTGAAGTGAGATCTTGGGGCTAGGTTCGCCAAGCAACCGGACGTTTGTTTCGCCGAGTGAAAAGCGCAGCAGGTGCGTTTCTCCGATAAGCTCTGCGAGCCAATCTCCAGACCACGCTTCAAGAGTTTTCGGGTCAGCCCCTGCTACTCCAAGGAGAGCACCACCACGTCGCGAACGGAACGTTGTAGTACCCGTGGTAAGATCGGTGAGTGCCGCGTGTGCGAGGTACTCACTTGTTGCATTCACCGCTGGGCTCTCTTGTCGCCTAAAGAAGGTGAGCTGAAAGCCGTAGCGGGGTTTGTCGCGAAACGGGGTGGCGCCCGATGTGTAGAGCTGCCCGGTGTAGTACCACCACTCTGTTTGAAAACCTGGGTGCGGTGCATGGTCTCGAGGGAAGGACCACTGGTAGTTGCGTTGTGGGGTGAGAAAGGAGGGCGCTACGCTCGTTCCCTGATCGGGCTCTGCCGCATGGCAGAGTGGTGCCAAAAAAACGGTTGCGACCATCGCATGTGCTACGAAAAGAGCATAAGAGCAGAGCTTATTCATCAGACAACGTAGCCTCCCGTATCGTGCGCCCCACAAGAGCTGCGGTTGCACACCCTACTACTACCGCTACTCCACAGATAAATCCAACTGCCACGAATATCGGGGTAAGTGATGGGGTAAAATCAAGTGACCAACCGAAAGAACGAGGATTAACAAGTTCAGTTAGCCCCCACCCGACAGCCACGCCTCCGAGTACTCCCACTAGAGCAGGTAGAGCACACACAGCAGTACTCTCAGCAACCTGCGCACTCACTATCTGGCGCGGAGTGAATCCGAGCACGTGCATCGTTTTCACCTCTCTGCGACGCTCCCAGAGGTGTTGAATCGCTGCCAGCATCATTCCAAGGAGAGCGATACCGAAAACGATCCAACGGATACTGAGGGTGATCCGAAATGTTCTATCGAATAGCTGCAGCACAAGGGTGCGCAGCTCCCTGTTGTCGCGAATGATGCCACTAGTGCCAACACTGCTCTCAAGCAGACTTCGTACCGTACTCAAAGCTGCATTACTGCGGAGATCGATAGTGAGGTTCTCTGGATGATGCCCGGGGTACATCTCAAGAAAAGCTGTCTGGTCGATGTGAAGTAGCGGGTGTTCAGTGCCAAACTCTTGAATGATAGCAAGTATAGTGAACGTGCGGCCGTTAACTGTCACGTGGTCCCCTGGAGTAATCCCTAGTTTGCGAGCAGCGCTCTCACTTGCAAGACCCCCGCGCCCTGATTCGAGCATTTCGCGATCAATAGTTCCTGCGCGACGAACGTAGATGCCGCGATCGTACTGAGTGCCCGTTTCGGAGGCACTCACAACGAGTGGTGCTCCGTTAGATGAAGTTAGGGTCTCATAGTATGAGATAGCGCGTTCAACGCCTGGAGTACTGCGGACGAGATCGATGAGGTGGGGATCGAGGCGCGCTTCATTTCCGGTGCCATCTATCGGGGCTGAAATAAAGAGATCGCCCTGTAGTCGCTGAGCAGACCAGCGTTCAAGGGTCGAGCGAAAGCTCCCAACCATAAGAGAGAGCGAACAGATGATAGTCATACTGATACTTGCTCCGATGGCACCGAATAAAAAAGCAGACCCATTTCGCCTTATTGCACCGCGCGCAAACCACACGCTCAGAACAGAGCTGCAGCGACTTAGAATAAGGGGTGTCGCAACGATAGCGAAGGGGGTTGTGCACCCCACTGCAAGCAGACATGCGACAACAAATAGGTACGCCACCCACGTTGCAGAAGAGAGTAGTGCAAAAATGGTGGCGCTCAGCGCAATTAAGACGGCGCTCAGAGCGAGCATCCCTGCCCACACGCTGCCGATAGGTTGAGCGTGATGGAAGGACGTTTTTGAACCGAGAGCAGGAGATATCCGTAATGCTCCAAGTGCTCCAAAGAGAGAGCCCGTCATACACATCACTATCATCCCAAACACCACCACAAACCGCTCAATTAGGCGCGATGATGAAGAGGCAGAGAGGGAGATGTTGTAGATGTCGTGAGCCGTCATCATGAGTAGCTCTGTAATCCGCAGGATAATCGGCTCACCGAGCGTTACTCCTAGCGTTGCGCCGATAGCTGATACAAAAAGTGCTTCTGTTAGCACGGCCATCACGCACGCTCCTCGACTAACTCCAAGTGTGCGCACTATAGACAGCTCCCCCGAGAGGTTGCGTAGGCTAAGCTGTGTTGCTTGCGACACGAGTAATACACAGACAAGGAGAGTCATAGCAGCAAGGATATTGACGTTTAGGCGATATGCTTCAAGGAGCGCTTCGCCCCGTCCAAGTCGGGAGTGGGGCGTTTCAACCTGAATCGGTACCTGCATCTCTGGGCAGCTTGAAAGCCACTCCTGAATGTCTGCGCGAGCGTTTTCTAGGTTGGTGTTTCCGTTTTTGTTAAGGGGTCGCAGAAGTAGCGAGTCGATAACAGCGCCCTCTGGGTTAGGGGGAAGTTTTGCGAGCGGCACCAGGGCAGTTTTGGAGGGAAGGGAAGAGGTGTTTGTGGTGAGCAAGTATTCAACCTCCACGCGGCCTTCAATGGGTTCTCCACGTACTGAGAGAATCGCACGTGAGCCGCGGTCGAGGTGTAGCGCATTCAAAGTTTGTTGAGAGAGTAAGATGGTTTCGTCTGTAACCGGTACACTTACGTTTGGATCAGTTGCAGTGATTCCAACTACGGTAACGGGGTACTCCCCGCCAGGCGTTGTTATCGTGCCGCTTTCCCTGCAGAGAGCCGCTAGAGAAAAAGTATCTCGTAGCGGGGCAAGACAGCGACCGAGGCCAGCGAGAGGAATACGACCTCCAAGGGGGGAGACCGTTAGTGGATAGGTATCTGGGGAGTAGCCAAGGGATTCCTCAAACGCTTGCACACTAGCAATACTTACGCGACCAACCGAGACGATGAGGGTGGTAGCTGCTGCAACCGCTGCAACAACTAACCCGAGTCGGAACGGATTCCGCATCATGCGACGCACAACAAAACGGTACGCAAGCCAGGCAGGTATCTGGGGCAGCTTATGCTTCAAGCGCCCCATCCTTCATTCGGATAACACGCGAGCAGTGCTCAATAGCTCGTTCGCTATGGGTCGCCATCAGGAGAGCTATGCCGTGTGTAGTTTGCTCACGGAGCAGAGTAAGAACTTCTTCTCCAGTATGTGAGTCAAGACTTCCAGTTGGCTCATCAGCGAGGATAACGAGTGGGTTGTGCGCAACAGCTCGTGCTATCGCCACGCGCTGCATCTCACCACCTGAGAGTGCGTAGGGTAGAGCGTTGAGTCGGTGAGTGAGTCGCATCCGCCCTGCTAGCTCTTCGGCTCGGGCGGTGGCGTGCTCTGTGCTAATCCCCTGTAAGATAAGTGGCACCATGATGTTCTCTCGAACGGTGAGAGTTGAGAGGAGATTAAAGTTTTGAAACACATACCCTAGCTTGGTTCGACGAAGAGTTTGTAGCGTTGCTTCGGGTGCCCCTTGAGTTGCAACACCATCAAGCGCAACCTCTCCACTTGTCGCGCGTTCAGCCAAGCCGATAATGGAGAGCAGCGTGCTCTTTCCGCACCCCGATGGCCCAACGAGGGCGACGAACTCTCCGCGTTGAAGCTCAAGGGAGATACCCTTTAGTATCTGGAGTGGGGTCGATGAGGCGGGGTGGCCCTCAGGGAAGAATGTCTTGGTGATATTTGTTGCGGTAACTAAAGAATTCATCTCGCTCCTGCGTGAGCAATAGTCGCAGAAAGCGGGTATGAGTGCAAAGGGATTGGCTTAAAAGGTTAGTAGCCCTTCGACCCTGGAGCTTTAGCTCCGCTAAAAAACTACCTGCGCCACCGAATCACCCATCACGCGGCGCCTCCTAGGCACTAGCTCTTCGGCGCATTCGGGTCGCTGATCTCAATTGCTGGCTCAGCATCAGTCTTAGCCTTTTGAGCGTCAGCTGCCTTTGGCTGTTCGTTAGACAGTGGCGGTAACGCAGCGGCCGACGGTACGCGGAACGCGTTGCCCGTGGACCACTCAGATTCCTCCATCTCCCAGCGACGGCGTACTGGATCGAAAGGATTGATAGGAGAAGCGCGCGACCCAAGATGTCGAACGGGGATGCGCTCTAATGACCCAGGAACCGAGCCACCACGCAGTAGCTTAGAGAGCTCGCGGGTCTTACTCATCTCAACTGAGCCTGCTGAAAGAATAAGCGAGGTCGATGGGTCAACGAGCCGTGCGTTGATATACACCCGCTCTGGGGAGGTAGTGTACGTTCCAACAACTACAGCGCCTAGATTGCGGGAGGGTCTTACTGCTCTCGTATCGCGCGAGAGCGCAAACTCGCCAGAGGAGTCAAGGAACTGCAACGCATCGGCGTGGCGTAGCTCAACTACATCAAAGCCCTTCATCGCAAGCTCGCTCATAAGCTGCTCACCTACCATCCTTCCAAATGTAGAGGATGCATACAGGTCATCGATATTTACAAAGGTAGTTACGCCGATTGGACCTGGAGTTGAGCCGCGGTAGAAGCGGTCGATCTGGTCAGCTAAGAGGGCGGTTTTAAAGCGCCCTGGGCCGTAGTTGTCATACTCGCGGGTTGGAATCGGCCAGAAGGCTGGCATATCATCGTAGCGTGGGCTGCAGGCTGTGGCGAAAAAAACAACCGCTGCTCCGCACAAAAGGGCTGGGTGGCACGCTCTTTGTACTGTAGATCTAAGCGTTGTAAGGATTTTGTGTCGCATACCCAAACCAGTTGGAGTAATCATAGTAACCTCATGCAGATAGCTTTTTCAGGGATAAAGGTTTCGCCAATACAGTGCGCTGTGCGTGTCATGCTTTTGACACTTTCGGCGCTCCTGTGTTCCAGTTGCTCCTTCCTTAATCGCCACGTAGGAGAGGCATGCAATACTCGCGCCTACGTACGTACTGATTTCGAAGGTTTTATAAATCAGAGGTTTACGCGCGGGTCACCCGTGCGGATGGCAGTAATTCCCTTTGATGCGCCAGCAAATCTTGCCGGAAGGGATAACGAGTTGCCGGGTATCGGCAACCGGCTGTCGTGGGGAGTGCAGCGTGAGCTTCTAGGTACAGAGGTGTTTCCAGTGGTTGAGGTGCTAAACCGCCAAGATTGGCCCGGGAAGAAAGAGGAGTTCTTTGCGGGCAATTTTGGGGCGCTCTCGTTCGCGCGAGCTGCTGGGTATGACCTAGTCCTCGTAGGGGCGATTGAGCCGATTACACGTCTTGATGAGTACGTAGTGCACTCTAAGATTATCGAGGCTGAGTCGGGGATTACGCTGTGGTTTGGGACCTCGCGTGTAGTTTCAAACAGAGCCGATATGTTAGGCGTTAGTAGCTCGCTCGGATTGACTGATGAACGTCCTGATATCGTTTCCACGGACCCCATGCTCAAACAGGCCGCTGAGTGCATTGCGTACGATATTACGCATGATCCGGATGTGGATTGATCTGTTAAAAGGTTAGCGAGCGCCAAAGAGTCGTCGACTAATGGTAGCGAGCCCGCATATTGCATGAAGCCAACTCGATATAGATAAATTCTTTGCGCGACTTTTGTTTATAGCGTCATCTTGAGGTGCTTTGGGTTGTGGCGATTCGTTGTCAGTCGTACTGATTGAGGCTGGGTCAACATGGAGCGACGAGCGCTCGTCTTTTATCACCAACAGGTCCAGAGGGCTTTCGCAACGTGGCGCAGCACCCTTTGCCACGTGGGTATAAATCATCGTCGTTTTAACATCGCTGTGACCGAGGAGTGTTTGAATGAGGCGGATATCTTTTCCACTTTCAAGAAGGTGCGTAGCGTAGGAATGCCTAAACGTATGACAGGTAACCCGTTTATCTAAAGCGCACTGTTTTACGGCGCGAGCGAGAGCATTCTCCATGATTGAGCCATAGAGATGATGTCGTTTTATGTCGCCTGAAACCGGGTCAACCGATCTTTGATACGATGGAAATACATACTGCCAGCGGGATTGTCTGTCAGCGTTGGGATATTTACGACTTAGGGCATACGGCATTGATACTCGTCCAAAGCCCTCTTTGAGATCATGTAGATGTATTCTTTTAGCTCGCGCTATCTGCCAAGCAAGGGGCTTTCTTAGCATGAGAGGAAGGGGGACAGTTCGATCCTTTCCACCTTTAGCCTCTCTAATCAAGATTATGTTTTGGCCGAAGTCGATATCTTTGATCCGCAAGTTCAGTGCTTCCGTAAGCCGGAGTCCGCAGCCATATAGAACGTGAGCTATGAGCTTTTGTTGGGAGCCCCTTTTAAACTTAGGTAGGAGCGCTGCGACCTCTTCGCGCGTTAGCACGGTAGGGATGTTCTGTTTTTTCTTTGACCAACGAATATTCGTGAAATCAGCAAGTGGCATCTCGAGCACATGTCGATAAAGAAAGACGATCGCATTGAGGGCCTGATTCTGGGTCGAGGGCGAAACGTTACGCTGCACCGCTAAGTAGGAGAGAAACTGCTCGATCTCAGGCTCTCCCATGTTCCGAGGATGGCGCTTCTTATGGAACCGAATGAATTGACGGATCCAGGCGAGGTAGTGCTTCTCCGTAGCAAGACTTAAATGACGCAGTCGTGCTCGTTCTCGTGCAACTTCCAGTAGACCTTTGGGTGCGGCTTGGTGGTTTGATTTCTTACGGTTAGAGTTCATAGGTAAAGCATTCGGGAATCGATAGCCATAGTTTCCTGCTTTTCGAGGTATCTATTGAGCAAGCCCCAGGATCCCCACAGTCAGATCCACGGGTGGTAGTAGACCCTGGGATCCATTCCAGAAATGGCTAGTCTAGATGGGCAGAGTGCAAGGTTGGTAAGCCTCTGAAATCATTGGTTGTAAAGCTTGCTTGACTAAGGGGTGGGTTTACATAGACTGGTGGGAGGGGATTGGTTATGGAATTGTTATCGCCTAAGAAACATTTTGACTCGAGCCCACCATAACTCAATGATAACGAGTGATATATTGGAGAATAGATTATGTTTCACTCCTGCACAGTCACCACCGATTCCTTGAAGCGGTTCGAGGGAACCGGACGCTTAGTTTGGAATGATTCAGTGGTTCCAAAGTTAAGAGGAAGGATCGAGGAGATAGGGCTAGACTCTGAGGGTCAAATGACTGTATCGGTTAACGGCGCGCAATTCAATTATGGGACTTCACAAGACCAAGATTGGCGTGATGTTACCACTGCAAACTTTCAAGGCCCCAAATGGCGCTTTGAAGTCAAGGACGGACGAGCAACAATAACGATATCTGCCTCGCCCACCAATCCACGATGGTTTGATGCTGATTTTCGCAAAGTTGTGGTTGGCGACTTAGGAAGCGAGCAGCTTCTCTATTTTAAGTCTGGTTCACAGCTTGAAAAATTGGAGAGAATGCCCACTGGCTGACGAGGCGATAACACATCGCGGGACCGGACGCGAAAGAGTAGGGCAGTGATTTTTCGCGCATCGCCGCGCCGGTCCGCGAAACCGTTATACCTTAATGACAAAATCAGCCTGCTAATTTAATTTAAACAGCATGTGGTAAATTTCTTAAATACTCAAATTTGGAGACGATATGAAAAAACTTTTAGTAATTGCTCTAT
>JBIKKT010000086.1:0-7628 GCA_044360195.1 Bdellovibrionota bacterium
TAAAAATACCCACTAATCTCGTTAATGAGCCTTAATTATTGACCTCACGAGCAACGGCCACAGAAGCTACGAAGTCGACCAAGGCCTCGATATCATCGGGATTGTCGCTCTTATTGAAATAGCCAACTGCACCGTACTGCTGCGCGGTTTCAGCGAGCTCGGGCAACCTAACGGCGCTGGTAGCGATGACCGGAACACCCTGATGGGAGAGCTGCTGGATGATCGTTAAAGCGTCTGTGAGGATGTGGATATCGAGTAAAACCACGGTTGGTTTAGAGCCACCCTCAGAACCAACCAAGGATTGGCAGCTCTCGGCGCGCTGACATTCAACGTTGTACTCCGGGTTGTACATCTCGGTAATGTGGCAGATTTGCTCGAAGTGGTCATCGCTATCGTCAATGACTAACAACCTGACATCCTTGCGGAAATCAGTTGTTTTCAGATCGATTGACGTAGGCTTATCCATTCCGACTTTATTCCACTGGTAACCAAAAAAGGCAAAGATGCCCCACGCGCACACTACGCCCGTTTAACTAGTATCGGCCTCAAGGAGCTAGACGTTGAGCACCGATTGGCTGGCGCCCGAACAAAAACCAGAAATAATTATTGCCGTTTCTATTCTTTTTGCATATGGTAGCGATATAGATAGCGAGGAGAAAACTCCAATGACACCAAAAACCCGAAAGCAAACCACGACAAACGCCGGCTTCCAGAGCAGCACCCTCGCCCCGGTTCAACGACAGACCCTGGAGTTTTTAAGAAACTTCCTGGCGGAAAAAGGGTATGCCCCTTCGCTTAAGGCTATCGCGGAGTTTATCGGGGTAAAGTCTGCCTCTACGGCACACTTTCACCTTGAGCGGCTGGAGGATAAGGGTTTTATCCGAAGGGGAGCCGACGGCATGCTTGAGCTCCTTGACCGGATTACCCCCGAACTTGGCCCCTCGGCTGTACCCCTGGTGGGCGTAATTGCTGCCGGACGTCCGATAGAAGCCGTTGAGCAGGCAACCACCATCGAGATCCCACCCAGCATGATCGACGGTCGGGGCGAGGTTTACTGCCTTGAGGTTAGCGGAAGCTCAATGATTGACGAGCACATCTGCGACCGCGACATCGTTGTTATAAAGAAACAGGACAACGCAGAGGATGGGCAGATAGTTGTTGCACTTCTGGACGACGGAAGCGCAACTCTCAAGCGCTATCGACGATTAAAGAGTGGCAAGGTGATGCTCATCCCGGCGAACCCGACGATGCAACCGATAACGGTAGATAGAGTAACTATACAAGGTCGCCTCATTGGCGTTATCCGAGAGCTAAACTAAGAGGTCGACATAAAATAAAATAGTGTATCAATCGAGGTTTTTCGCTAACCTAAACCCACGACCAGGGCCATTAAAGAGCGCGAAAAACAGTAAATATTTTTTTGAACAGCAAGGAGAAACAAAATGGAACTATACGATAACGATTCAAACAACAGCGAAAAGGGAAAGAGCCTCTCGTCCGCAATATCCCAACTCGAGAAGAAATACGGCAAAGGCGCCGTAATGAGCCTCGGTACTTCGATAGACGATAAAGTAGAGGCGTTCTCATCTGGTAGCCTCTCGTTGGACATCGCTCTTGGTATTGGTGGATTTCCAAGAGGAAGAATCTGCGAGATTTACGGACCTGAATCATCTGGCAAGACCACCCTCGCACTCTCAGCCGCAGCGGAGGCTCAGCGCGCAGGTGGAACGGTGGTCTACATCGATGCAGAACACGCCCTCGACGTTAATTACGCCAAGCGGCTCGGAGTTGACACCTCAAAACTACTAGTCAGTCAGCCAGATTGTGGCGAGCAGGCTCTTGATATATGCGAAGCACTCGTATCATCCAGCTCAGTGGACCTCATAGTAGTCGACTCCGTTGCAGCGCTGGTACCACGAGCAGAGATCGACGGCGAAATGGAGGACCAACAGCCCGGCCTACAAGCGCGGCTTATGAGCAAGGCTCTCCGCAAGTTGACAGCCATTACTGCCAAGTCCAACACTACCATCATCTTCATAAACCAGATCCGTATGAAGATCGGTGTGATGTTCGGTAGCCCAGAAACCACAACGGGTGGAAATGCGCTCAAGTTCTACGCATCAGTTCGACTTGATGTTCGACGCATCGGCTCCATCAAGGACCAAAACGATGTAACCGGCAACCGCGTTCGTGTAAAGGTGGTAAAGAACAAAGTTGCAGCGCCGTTTCGAGAAGCTGAATTTGATATCATATTCAACGAGGGAGTGAGCCTCATCGGAGAGATAGTTGACCTTGGCTCGGACAAGGGGATAGTAGATAAGGCGGGAGCGTGGTTTAGCTTCCGTGGCGAGCGTATCGGCCAAGGACGCGAGGGCGCCAAGCAGTTCCTACGCGATAATCCTGAGATGGCCAGAGAGATTCGCAACCTCGTTCTTGACAGCAGCAATGGAGGAGCAGCAGCTGGCGCGACTCCAGCAGTGGCAGACGATGGTGGCGAGGACTCTGGCGAGAAGGTTTCTAAGTCCCGCAAGAAGGCTGTGGCTAACGCCTAAACAGGAGTTGAAGCTACCGGTCAACGTAAAATCAGTAACGAGTTACGTTGATCGGAGAAGAAATTCAGATCCACCCCTGGATGAAGTGAGTGCTCCAGGGGTGGTCTCTGGCTATACTAGTTGGTCTACGTCACTGATTCTTAGTCAATTGGTCGGCGGAGGTCGTGCCGTCCCAGCGCCTCTCTGTGCTCTTGGTAAATTTTTCAAACTTGCGACACGGCAACGCCCTCCTCGATGGCGGGTTCAATGACTAAACGCACCACAACGAGAACAGCGAGCGCAGCGCGTTGATTGTAGTGCATTACCCTACCTCCCGTCGCCGTTCTCCCTCGGCACGGTGTTAATTGCTCTCTAGTAGGTTGGGAGTGGGCATCTTTCTGCACACCTTGAGTAGCGAGTCGCTTCGTGGGATAACCAATTGGGCTGTGTGATACCGCCGCTCTGGCGTTATCGTAGAGCCATCCAACGTCCCCTTAGCCTGTTTGTCCCTATGTTGCTACGCTCTACTTCCCTCATCTACCCCGGCATCCAGCTAGTTACCCTCGGCGCAACAGCGCGCTACCTGGTGTCATCTGATGACGGGTCATATGTGCTGACGAACCCAGGCTCTTCTGCCCACACCGAGCTACTCCCGAAGCGCCTTGCAGGGCTTGACGTCCCTCTGGCAAAGATTGCAAAGGTTTTAATAACGAGCCTTGATGCGCAGAAGATCGGTGGCATCTCGCGACTTCGTCAGCTCTGTCCTCAGGCTAAGTTAGTAGCCCCAAAGGGCCTGTATCACCAGCTAACGGACGAGGTTCATCTTCGCTCAATCTGGGAGCAGGACAAGCAGCTCTGCGCTAGCTTCCCGCTATCCAGCTCAGCGTCGTTTGACGAGTTTAAGCAAGCAATCCGGCCAGAGGTTGTGCTAGCTGACTCGCAAGCCCTGGAGCTTTCAGGGGATACTCGGATCAAATGCATTGCAACCCCGGGCTACCAGCTCGGCTCGTGCGCCTACCTTGTACTCCCTTACGGGTTCCTCATCACCGATGAGACCTTTGGGTTTTATCGAGGACGAGAGCTTCCAGCTAGTGGCGCAGATGCAAGCATTCAATCAGCTAGCGCCTCTCTTGCTTCGTTTGAACACGTTGAGGTGTCCGGAATCGGACTTCCATACGTTGGGGCTCTAACCGGCGCTCTTGTGCGTCGACACATTGCGAGCTTAGCTCAAAATCTTGGTGATATAGCTGAGCAGACCACTGAAGGGCTGCGAGAAGGAATCTGTCAAGCCGAGGTCAAGGAGCAGCTGCGCGAGGCATTGTACTCACCGCTCCCAGAGGATACTTTTATGGCTAACGCTATGAATAGGAGCTTTGAAGCGCTTTGTCGGCAAGTACTTCCCATTGAACGGGTGGTGGATTAGCGAAAGCTGCGACATCTCGACGGCCCTCGTAGAGTTTCTACCGTAACGGAAAGCTGAGAAATCACAACGAGAGCAGCGAGGGTAGCCAGGGCTGCGGTTTGATTATGTCCCGCTTACCACATTTGCTGTGCTTGGTGTGAATGATTGAAACTTTGCCGCAAGGCTATATGAACAAGCAAACCTGGAACGTCCGCGCTCCCCTAAAACCTACCAATTCAGCTTCACGTACACCAAGGCGTGGTCTGAAGCCTCTTTGGGTTTGTAAACGACACCTGATGCATATTTACTGTCTGAAAACGCAGATGCCCACACATACGGCAAGCTCTCTGCAGGCAGCAGAATCTCATCGAGCCACGAGAACTCACCGTTATATTGAAAGGTACCAGGAAGTTTGTGAGGACTACGGGTTGTGGTTAGAACGCTAAAGAGGCGTCTCGGCAGCTCGGTCTCCGTTTTACAGATCGCTACTCCACGCTTACTGAGCCTGCAACCACCTCCTGCGCGGAAACTTGCTAAGTTAAGGCTACCCTCTAGTATCCGCGCACTCGCCACGTCAAAATTACTATTCCTATCTCCAAGAAGGAGTAGAATCGCCTCACTCGATGCGAACGACGCCTTGTGGCGCTGCTCAACTATTCGGCGCAGAGCTTCAGCCATCTCCATTCGATACGTTTCCCACTCCAGACCGGTTGGATCGCTCGCCTCACCGCGCTTTGACTTAAAGTGAAAATTTACCAGGCTTACTGGCTTAGGCTGATTAGTCTCCCGCGAATTAACCGAGAGCTGCATCTCAAGCGGCGTACGAGGAAACACCCTCGGCTTCTCCTTCGGCGATATTTTCGGCAACTCAACTCGAGCGTACGCCAGGGTATTTAAAATAGTGGCTCTATCTTTTGCCACAATAAATCCGAGGCCCATCCCGCCCTCTGCCGGAGGACCAACTCGCACTTCAAAGAATCGGTTAGTGACGCGTTGTAGCTCCTTTACCAGCTCAAGTAATCCCTCCTCAGATATCTCCTGAGTTCGACCAATTATCTCTTGGACCGCGATCACATCACACTCTGCTATGGAGAAACGCTCAACAAGATCGGAGATCTTAAGATCATGCTCGCGCTGCGTATATTGGGGCGACTTCTGCTTTAGAGACTGAAATGTGCCAAATAGTTTTAAGTTTTGACTACACACTATCAGATCGGGATCTCCACGAGGGTCCTCTACCTTCACCTCAACCGGCTTCACCTTCTTGCGCGGAACGCTCCCCTCTGAAGCGGCACCACCCGCCATACCATCCCCCTCAGCAGCGGGCGTAGGGGTTGGCTCTCCTGATTCCTCTGTCCACGCACTTGTGAGAACAGCGCAATTCATCACTAGCAACAAGCACAGCGATGATACTGCGCACATCACCCTTGATATCTTATGCTGCCGAACGTTCTTCATAGAGCCCCCTTAACCTCCAAACCATTACGGAGCACCGCACGCTCGCACTCTCCACGATCGCCTGGACTGAACTGTCTGCGTATCAAACGAGGATTCAACCGCTAGACCGGCGTCGCGCGCTGACTTCACCCGAATCAGCGCCAATCGCCCGATCAGTAGCGCATCAATTATATCTTGATGTCTCTTTAACTCCACCTCGTCAGGTATCAAACCCAGCTGTTCGAGTCGTGGGGCAAAGAGATACAGGGCGGTTCTGACTGCTGCTTGCTTTACCTCTGCGCGCGCCACCTGCTTTCCCTTAAGCCCCATGACCTCATACTGCACTGAACGCGGATTTATTCGACCTGGCACCGTTGCGCCAAGCGTTCGCGCACCAGACTCAAACAATCCCCTAACCTGCTCGACTTTAATAGTGTTATGAGGATCCTTCATAGTGGTGGGCGCCTCGCATACAAGGATATCGTGTGCTCCCAGTCCGATCTTTGCAAACACCCCCCCTACTCGCTCCTGCAACTTCTGCATCCGTAAGGCTAGGGAAACCTTCGGGGGATCACTCTTTATCTTCCCCACGGCAACCAAATTCCCTTCTTCAATAGAAAAAAGCGCCCAACCCGAGCACGTTAAGCTCGGGTCAACAGCCATAAGATAGCGGGGAGATTCCATATTCCAGATAATACGCGCTCTTTCAGCTTGCCGCTATCCTGCAAAGCAACTCGACCTCCTCGACTATAAGCTACTAAAATATCTAATTAAATGCTCTGGGTGGACATCGCTATCATGGCGCTGGTATAACCCCGGACCGGAAGCGAGTAGCTACAGCATCTTGTCTGGTGCAAAAGTAGTCACACGTCAGCCGTATTGCCGTTAGTCGCAAGGTCCTGAAAAAGTGGTTCTGTATGCACAACAGCAGATCTTTTTTCGACCCTGCGAGGCGCCGGACACTAGTTTAAGAGGTACTCTTTAGAAATGGATCAAGAACTCCTTGCAGACCTTTACCGAAAGATGCTCCGAATTCGACGCTTTGAGGAGGAGGCAGCTCGCCTCTATACCGAGAAGAAGATCGGCGGCTTCCTTCACCTCTACATTGGACAGGAAGCGGTAGCAGTTGGATCGCTCTCTGTTCTTCAAGATAACGATTATGTGATGACCGCCTACCGCTGCCACGGCCACTACCTGGCGCGCGGTGGGTCTCCTCGCGCAGGTATGGCAGAGCTGCTAGGAAAGGAAACCGGCTGCGCGAAAGGCCGCGGAGGCTCAATGCACTTCTTCGATGCCGAGAAGCGTTTCATGGGGGGCTGGGGCATCGTTGGAGCACAGGTTCCTGTTGCCGCCGGCCTCGCTTTCGCTGAGAAGTACAAGGGAACCGACGCAATATCGATCTGCTACTTGGGTGACGGTGCAATCAACATCGGACCATTCCATGAAGGTATGGCGCTCGCTTCGTTGTGGGAACTACCGGTCATTTATGTGATCGAGAACAACCAGTTTGCGATGGGCACTCCACTTGAGCGGACTGCCCCAACAGACGACCTCTCGATTCGCGCCCTTGCCTATCCGATGGCGCGCGAGACCGTGGACGGTCACGACATCTTTGCAGTGCGCTCGGTTATTCACGCAGCCGCCAAGCGTGCTCGTGAACAGAAGCTACCAACACTCGTTGAAGCAAAAACCTACCGCTACCGCGGTCACTCGATGGCCGACCCCGGCAAATATCGTACGCAGTCAGATATCGAAGCGTGGCGCTCGCGCGACCCGATTAAGTTACTCGGCGATAAACTAGAGTCCCTTGGCTGGAAAAACGTGAGAGACCAGATCGACCAAGAGATCGAAGACGAGATACAGGATGCGGTGCGCTTCGCTGAAGAGTCTGCATTCCCTGCCCCTGAAACTGCTTTGGATTATACCTATGTCTAACGCCATGCTTAATGACACAAACAATCAATCCGCCGTCCGAGAGATTCAGATCCGAGATGCACTCCAAGAGGCTATGGCCGAAGAGATGCTTCGCGATGAACGGGTATTCCTCATCGGAGAAGAGGTAGGCGCCTATAACGGAGCATACAAGTGCTCTAAGGGAATGCTCGACCGCTTCGGACCAAGTCGCGTCATAGACTCCCCCATCGCAGAGAACGGATTCTCAGGAATCGGTATCGGAGCTGCTATGGCGGGCCTGCGCCCAATCATTGAGTTCATGACATTTAACTTCTCGCTTATTGCGATCGATCAGATCCTCAACA
>JBIKKT010000034.1:0-41497 GCA_044360195.1 Bdellovibrionota bacterium
TCATGAGGGGGCTCATCGCGCTGCCGTGCTTTACTCGCTCCTTGGAACCTGTCGGCTCAACAAGGTCAATCCATGGGAGTGGCTCTCCGATGTGCTCGTAAGACTTAACGTTCGTTCAGACGATACTCCTGTTAGCCTCCTGCCGATCAATTGGAAAAAGAAACCTGTCAGCTAGAGGACGGACACAAGATAAGAAATGGTTGACCCAAACCTACTGGCAGGCGCGTTTTGAAAATGCCGACACCCCTTGGCAGCTAGACGAAGTCTCTCCGGTAGTGAAAGAGGCGTTAGCTCTTCTTATTGCTCGGGGGGTATCTCTCTCTGGTTTAACAGCACTCTCTCCTGGGTGTGGTACGGGGCTCGATGCACTTGAGTGTGCGCGCAGAGGGCTAGACGTCGTAGCGGTTGATTGGTCTCATGCGGCCGTTGTTGACTTGACGTCTCGTTACAACGCTCTCCAAAGAGCGCTTGGTGGTACGGTGCAGGTTGTTGAGGGTGACCTCTTTGCAATTCAACCGATAGCAGTAGATCTTGTAGTTGAGCACACATTCTTTTGTGCAATCGACCCGAGCAGTCGTGTTCGCTACGTTAAAAAGCTGCTTGAATGGGTGAAACCTAGTGGACATGTTGCAGGGAACTTTTTCATCGTTGAAGAGTCTGAAGCGCAGAGACTGCCAAATCTCTCGCTTACGCAAGAGGGGGTTGGTCCGCCATTTGCGGCAACCTCTAGCGAGATTTTGTCTCTCTTTCGTGAGGACTTTGAGTGCGTAGCATTGCGTCCAGCGCAGACACTAACCCCTGGAAGGAGGGCTGGATTAGAGTGGATCGGCGTGTTTCGGCGGGCTTGAGTGTTTGAGATCCTGCTAGGCTACATACCTCTCTAGACTAGCCATAACCTTCTCTGTACTCTGCTGGTGGCAGAGGATAAGCAACGGAAGGCTCGCAGCGATGCGCAACGCTATAGGACGATACATAGTAGTTTTACTTCTTGGAGTGCTGCTCCTCGCGGCGCCGCATGCCTTCGCTGCAGAGCAGGGGCAGGTGGGTGCTACATCATCTGCAACTATTTCAATGACCGTAACGATCGAGCCGCAGGTTAGATTAAATCCGAACACTTCTGCCTACGCCCGCTCAGGTAATCCGCGTGATCTTGCGATCGGAACAAACTTTGATGGCGGTTATGAAATAGAGAAGCGAGAAGTCGAACCGATTGAGCAGCACAGACTGCGAGGACAGGGAAGTCAGGCGCTGGCTGCGGCTAAAAGACCTTCCGAGAGGCGCTACGCGTACGTGATAGTGCCGTCGGTAAACTAGCCGCTGTCCTGCAGAGTTACTTCTTCCTAAGCATCTTCCAGGTCTTGTAAGCACCACTTAAATTCTTACACCGTATGCCATGCTGAGAAAGGATGCGGCATGCGTAGTACGAGCGCTGACCGCTCATGCAATAGACAAGCACGACTTTATCTTTTGGCACTTCATTTATACGTGAACGTAGTTCAGGTAGTGGGATGTGAAGCGAGTTCGGTATGAAGCCATCCTCCCGTTCGCCTGCTTGTCGAACATCGAGGACGAGGTTTTCGTGTGAGTCAGAAACGGCACTCCATTCGCCGACCTCGACTAACCCATCGCGCACATTCTGGGCCATCATTCCAACAACGTTGACCGGATCCTTGGCAGAGCCAAATGGCGGAGCATAACAAAGCTCAAGGTCTGCTACCTGGTCGATTGAGAGTCCGCCCTTGATGGCGGTTGCGATCACATCGATACGTTTATCAACGCCGTCTTTACCCACGGCTTGCGCTCCAAGCAGCTTCTCAGTGTTGGGAGAGAAGAGCACTTTGAGCGCGATCGGATGAGCCCCCGGATAGTACCCTGCGTGGGAGTTCGGGTGCAGGTAGAGCGCCTTGTATTCGAGTCCTTCTTTAATAAGCGTGCGCTCATTTGCTCCCGTGCTCGCAACGGTGAGGTCAAAGAGTCGCAAAATCGCCGTCCCAAGCGAACCTCTGTACTCCTTCTTTGCTCCAAGGACGATGTTGTCTGCAACGAGCCTTCCTTGACGGTTAGCCGGGCCTGCAAGGGGGATGATGCGCGGCTTTCCCGTAATCAAGTCGTAGACTTCTATGCTGTCACCAACGGCCCAGATGCTTGGGTCGCTTGTTTGAAGGTAGCCATTTACCTTAACCCCGCCTGAGGCTCCCAGTGTGAGACCAGCGTTCCGAGCAAGGGTTGTTTCAGGTCGAACACCTATAGCAAGAATAACGAGTGGAACATCCACCTCTTTTCCGCTCTTTGTTGTAACAGTGATGCCGCCGTTTGGGGCGCTGAAGGTAGCCACGGGGTCGCCAAGTATCAGTTCAACCCCGTGTGCGCGAAGCTCTTCGTGCAACGGGGCTGCCATCTCCTCGTCGAGGGGTGGCATGACCTGCGGTAATCCTTCGATCAGGGTCACCTGCATTCCGCATCGCACCAATTGCTCTGCCATCTCTAGGCCGATAAAACCGCCGCCTATCACTGCTACTTTCTTGGTGGCAGCTTTTGCCACTGCTGCTTTTATTCGCGCGGCATCAGGCACATCCCTAATGGTAAAAATTCCGGGTAGATCGATTCCAGGGATAGGTGGTTTAAGAGGGGTTCCTCCAGTTGCCAGAATAAGTTCATCGTAGCGTTCTTCGTACGTGGCACCGGAGTCAACCTGTTTGACGGTGACAACTTTGCGCGACCGATCAATCGCTACTACTTCAGATCGCACACGCACATCGAGATTAAACCGCCCTTTGAGCGATTGAGGTGTATGCAGCAGAAGCTCCGATTCGTCCTGTATCTCTCCCCCAACGTGATAGGGGAGGCCACAATTAGCAAACGAGACGTACGGACCACGCTCGAACACAACGATATCGACTGATTCATCCAGTCTGCGTGCGCGGGCAGCAGCATTGGCGCCGCCGGCAACGCCGCCTACGATAAGAATTCGCTTCATAGAACGACGCTCCAGTGGGGGGCTATTGTTTTTTTACCTACGCCTTTGCGAGTGTAACCTTTACCGATGCACCATCAAGGGTGATGCTGCGTTCGATAAGTGTCTGACCCTGCTCTGGAAGTAACTCAACACACAAGGTCTCTGACATGATGTAGTCCTTGTGAGCAGCGAGTATCTCTTCTGCCCCACTAATGCTCAATCGTATGCGATCTGCTATGTGCAGGTCAGCTTCCTTGCGCATGTCCTGGATCTCGCGCACGAGGTCGCGTGCTGCGCCTTCACGAGCAAGCTCAGGAGTAATTGTTGTGTCGAGAGCGACCACGAAACCTGCGCCAGACTCTACAGCGAGGCCAGGTTTTCCGGTAAAGCCGACTTCGACCTCGCCAGGGTTTAGGGTGATGTCACCGACCTTGATGGTGTTTTCGGCTACGATTTCAAATTCGCCGTTGCGAACCTTTTGAATAACTTCCTGAACGCGGGCTCCTAATCGCGGCCCAAGGACGCGCGCATTTACCTTAGCGCTTGAGGAAGCAATCGACGACGCATCGGTGAGGAACTGAACCGACTTAACGTTCAGTTCACCGCACAGGACCGGTATGTACGGCTCTAGCTCTGCAGCGAGTGACTCACGCACCGCCACCTTTGCGCCCGCTAATGGGAGGCGCACGCGCAGCTTCTCGCGCGCTCTTACTGATAGCCCCGCAGAAACCATCCCGCGAACCAGGTTTACGTGAGCTGATAACCGTGCGTCGATAAAAGCCGTGTTGGCTTCAGGCCACGGTGTCAGGTGTACGCTCTCATCCTTACCGAGACGCTCCCAGACGAGCTCTGAGATAAACGGACAGAAGGGTGATAGTAGCAGCGAGATACGACTCAACACTTCGTGCAGCGTTGCGTAAAAGGCTAGCTTCTCAGGGGTGCGAGGCTCTTCTGACCACACCCGTTCGCGGCTGCGACGGATGTACCAGTTGTTGAGGGTATCGAGAAACGGAGCAAAAAGTCGCATAGCTTCGTTGATTCGATAGCTATCGAGCAGCTCAGTCTCTGAGCGGGTAAGGATTTCTAGCTCAGAGAGGATAAAGCGATCGAGCTCGCTTAACTCCTTTGCAGTGAGACCGAGCTCTGCCGATGTAACCTTGTCGACCTCTGTGTAGGAGGTAAAGAAGGAGAGCGCATTCCAGATAGGAAGCAGCACCGACTTCACCATTCCCTCAACACCATCATCGCGGAACGTTAAGTCTTCAAGCCCAACTGCAGGAGAAGCAAACAGGTATGCCCGCAGCGCATCCGCGCCGTGCTTATCCATAAGCTCAAGCGGGTCGGTGTAGTTCTTGAGGCTCTTTGACATCTTCTTGCCGTCTGCTGCCAGCAACGTGCCATGCACTAGGCAGTGCTTAAACGCTGGCCTGTCGAAGAGAGCCGTTGAGAGTACATGCAGGTAGTAGAACCAACACCTGATCTGACCCGTATACTCAACGATAAAATCAGCCGGAAAGTGTGAGCGGAAGTGGTCAGCGTTCTCAAACGGGTAGTGGAACTGGCCGTACGGCATTGAGCCCGACTCAAACCAGCAGTCGAGCACCTCAGGAACCCGCTCAAGGGTTTTACCGCATGAACACGGGACCTTTATCTCGTCGAGGAACTCTTTGTGGATATCAGGGAGTTTTTTGCCCGCAATCTTTTCAAGTTCGCTGATGGCACCGTAGACTTCCTGTTTGCCACAGCCAGAGCACTCCCAGACAGGAATAGGTGTTGCAAAGAAGCGATTGCGCGATATGTTCCAATCACGAGCGTTCTCGAGCCAATTCCCGAACCGTCCATCCTTAACTGAGTCGGGATACCACGAGATCTCCTGGTTTGATTCAATCATCTTCTCGCGTAGTGCTTCAACCTTTAGGTACCACGCATCGAGTGCGCGATAGATAAGCGGGGTGCGGCAGCGCCAGCAGTGGGGGTAGTTGTGTTCGATGGTTTCATCGCGTACGACGAGGTTCTTCTCTTTTAGGAACTTTATGATAGTCGCATTAGCCTCATGCACGTTCTGGCCAGCAAAGTCAGAGACCTCCTCCGTGAAGCACCCAGCCGAGTTAACCGGGTTCTTTACCTCGATGCTATTTCTGCGGCAGGCCCAGTAGTCGTCTTCACCGAACGCCGGTGCCATATGAACGATCCCAGTTCCATCCTCGGTTGATACGAAATCACCGGCGATAAAGATAAATGCTGATTCGTCTTTGAAGTACGGGAGTAGTGGAGTGTAGCCTAGCTTCTGAGCGGCTAGCTCAGCGCCAGTGTGTGACGAGATGACAGTAAGGTCTTTTCCAAGCTCACGCTCGTAGCGCTTGAGAGCGGTGCGCGCCAAAAGCACCTTACCAACTGCAGTATCTACGACTACGTATTCGATCTCACTGCCTACTGCGAGAGCTAGGTTTGAGGGAAGGGTCCACGGAGTTGTGGTCCATGCTAACGCAGATACGCCTTCCATCCCTTTGAGAGCGAACTTAACAGTGATTGCGCGGTCTTGTTTCGGACGGGTTGCGTCATCAACACGGATCTCTGAGAACGAGAGCGGAGTCTCGCACCGGTAGCAGTACGGTGATACGCGGTAGTCCTTGTAGATGAGCCCTTTCTTATGCGCCTCAGCGAAGGCCCAGATGGTAGACTCCATAAAGGAGCGGTCGAGGGTGCGGTACGGATTGTCCATATCAACCCAGCGGCCGATACGATCGATGTACACTCTCCAGTTTCCATCGAACTCTGTAACGATGCGGCGGCACTCTGCGTTAAACGCAGCAACACCAACTTTCTCTTCGATCTCGCTCTTATCCTTTATGCCGAGGTTTGCCTCTGCGATCTTTTCAGTTGGTAGTCCGTGGCAGTCCCACCCCCACGTGCGCGGAACTTTGTAGCCACGCATCGTTTTGTAGCGCCCGACGAGATCTTTAATTGCCGAGATAAAGATCGTACCGTGGTGCGGGCTTCCGGTTGCAAACGGGGGGCCGTCGTAGAAAATAAACTCTGGTTTTGATTCGTTGCGATCGATCGATGCCTGAAAGGTCTTCTCTCGTTTCCAGCGTTCAACTACCCCTTTCTCTAACGTTGGGAGGTGGGGTCTTGCTTCAACCTTGCGAAAGTGGTTTTCGTTCGTCATTTCAACCTGTTGGTTACCGTTACTACGTAATGTCGATAGAAGGTACCACAACTGCTTATTTGGGGAAGGGGGTAGCTGTGTACCCTTTGAGTAGGAGCACCGCTGGGAAGTAGGGAATCATCTTAGAAGAGGCCTAACAGGGTGGTGAAAAAGGATTTCCTGTTGCGCATTTTGATAGTTTGGCTGCAACTTCGTTGGAAACGCCAAAAAAATCCTCAACGTATCTCAGAGGATACGCTTCCGGTTTTTTCGGCATCTCCGCCTCGTTTCGCCTAAACTCTCAAAATGCTCACGACGGAACCTTTTTTCACCACCCTGCTAAAGTATTCTCTTCTCTATGGATAAGATACGCGTTCTTGTCGTTGATGACTCTTCCACGATGCGGCGGATTATCACCGATGTGCTCTCTGCTGACCCAGAGCTTGAAGTGGTAGGAACTGCTGCAAACGGACGTATCGCGCTTGAGAAGCTGCCTGAGCTTAAACCTGATGTCATGACCCTTGATATCGAGATGCCCGAGATGGACGGGCTTCAAACGGTGCCGCACGTAAAGAGAAGTTACTCGCGACTTCCTATTATCATGTTTAGCTCGTTAACCGAGCAGGGGGCCTCTCATACTTTGCAGGCTCTCGCACTCGGTGCGGCTGATTACGTTACTAAGCCTACTGCCCAGGGGGCAGCGGGGGATTTAAAGTCGACTATTTCAGAAGAGCTGATCGGTAAAATAAAGGCTCTTACCCGTAGCTCAAGGCCGGGTCTTTCAACATCAGCTTCGCACAGTGTAAAAGGGGCAGCGCCTCTTCAAGCGCTCGCTCTTCCGTCAACTCCATGTGTTGCTCAGATAGTTGCCATCGGAGTTTCAACCGGCGGCCCGAACGCGTTGCCTGAAGTGCTTGGTCGATTGCCGAGAGACTTCGGCGCTCCGATAGTGGTTGTTCAGCACATGCCACCGACCTTTACTAAGATGTTCGCTGATCGATTGAATGGAGTTTCAGAGCTCACCGTGTGTGAAGCTCATGACGGGCAAGAGTTACAACTTGGATCCGTCTACGTTGCGCCAGGGGGATACCACATGTCTTTAAAGCGTGACGCGGTAACGAACGCCGTGCGTGTCGCTCTCAATCAAGACGCACCTGAAAACTCGTGCCGACCAGCAGCGGATGTGCTCTTTCGTTCCGTGGCCGAGCTGTATGGTGAGCGCGCGCTGGCTGTAGTGCTTACTGGGATGGGGCAGGATGGCTTGCGTGGTTGTCAGGCTATCTCTGCTGCCGGTGGCACGGTGTTGGCGCAAGATCAAGCAACGAGTGTGGTGTGGGGGATGCCAGGCGCAGTGGTGAATGCAGGGCTTGCGCGCGCAGTGTTGCCGCTAGAAAAAGTTGCTGCTGGGGTTATCGAGATCGCGTATGCACATTGATTGAGGTGCCTCTTGGACACAATCAAAATTCCTGCTTAAGCAGTTGATTGGCATGACGACGTTGTCGGAATGCTTACAGAGTCTCTCGGACGTGCTTAGCAATGCGTAGGGCGTTCGCCATGAGGGTGAAGGTGTGATTCTTTGCTGGTAACGATGGAAAAGTAGCAGCATCAGCTACAAATACCCGATTGGTTGCATCTAATTTGCCGAATCTATCCGTCTCGTACCTGCTCTTCGGCGCAGCTCTCATGGGCAGTGTGCCAGCATAGTGAATGCTACTCCCCGCAGGCGGCCGGACGCAGAGTTGCTCAAAGGCGAGATACCCCATTCGTCGAAGTGTCTTGCATATCGCCCTTTCTCTATTGGGAACGAGCCGACCTTCACGCGTTAATTGGAGTCCTCCATCCTCGTTAAGTTTCAGCCAACTCATCGGGGATGGTTCATCCGGATAAAACATCTGTATCATGAGCAGTCCAGGCACCAGGTAGCGTCCGGCGAGTAAGTTGGCCCGCATGCTTAGAGGGAACTCTCTGAGTAGGTCCGTTCTCAGGGGCCCCATGAGCCCGTAAACACTACCTTGAAGAGGACGGTTAGGTGATTCTCCGGGAAAGAGCACGAGTAGCTCTCCGCCGATGTATGCCTTGGTTTGGAGTGGTGTGCCTATCATCGACAGGTCAACGGCTGGAATGAACGAGACTGGGTTGTCCAGAAGTGGGAGCTTTGATTCAGTGTCACTGTTTGCGGACAGAACGATTCGTGCTGTGTTGAGCGCGCCTGCAGCGATGATGAGCCTTGAGCATCGAAAGCTATACTCGTTTCCATCTTCAAAGCTTGTAGCGGACACCGTGACGCATTCTTGTTGTTCGGTGAATGTGGTTACTCGTACGTGCGACTGATAGGCGAGCGAGCCATCCGCAATGAGAGATTGAATAGTGAACAGAGGCGAGTAGATGGCTTGTTGTGGACCCCAGACAAAATCCTGAGCAAACGCTTTATATGGCGTCCGCTCCGCAAGTGGTTGGCTTAAAATTGCCGCCCTCGTGCGGCCGACCTTACAACCCCTTCTTTGTAGTACGGGCTTGAGTCTCTCGTATCGTTTGAGAAAGTTGTTAACGAGAGGTGAGAGGGGAAAGGGGGGCTGAAGACCGTAGCTAGAGCCGAGATACTGGGTGAGGTCATCCTGACTAGAACCATTTATGCCGATATGATCTGTGAGCTCATCATAAAGTGGGGAGAGCTCAGCAGCGGTTACGGGGAAGCCTGTAAGATCTTCGTCATTGTATCGGAGAACTCCTGCTCCCCATGCGTTGGCTAATCCGCCAAGTGCAAAGCTTTGCACGGCTTTGAAGCCGTTCTCTCGATCTACAGGCAGGCCTCGTGGGCGCTCTGTAAGGTATCTTATAAAAGGTGCCTTAAGTTTAGGGCTAATGTCATCACCGGCTATCGGAGAGAGGCTTTCGAAACGCTCCCCGAGAAGTATCTTGTGGAGATCCTCTCGCTTCTCTCGCAGCTCATAGAGGGGCTCATCGGGCAATGGATTTACAGGAGGAGTGATTCCAACATCGAGCATAAGCACCCGTTTGCCCTTCAGCCCCAGCGCGGCGGCTGCGCCACCGGCGCCTCCACCAACAATGATAACATCCCATAGCGTTGTCAGGCGTTGAGGATCAATCATGAGCGCGGCGCTCCTCTAGTAGGGCAAATCGTCTTACCAGGTAATGTCCGTAGACCAATTTCCATGATGAGACTACACCAGCGATACCAAGTGATATAAAAGCTCTCGCCCGCTGTTGGCGCCGCTGAATAAAGTTATCCAAGAGGTGTGGAGAGATCTCGGCGATGTAGCACAGAGCTTGCAGTTTTTGAGAAAGAATAGTCTTGCGGCTCCTTACGGCATATTCAATCGCCTCGGCATCGAGGTTGTTGCTTATGATGCTCGGCATGTTGATCCACTTGCCATTAAAGAGGTTCGTTCGATGGGCTGCGATATAGTGATTAAGGACCTCATCTGGCGCAGGGGCTCGAAATAGCGATTGGAAAAGGTAGCTCGCCTCTTTGTGGTAGTATTCGGCTGACGGAGCTTTCGTCTCAAGATTCAGCTGAACATGAGGCTCGTGGAGCGTGATTCCAAGAGCTCTGACGCTTTCATCGGAAACTAAGGGGTTAGAGGCTAGAAGCCCTTCGAGATTTCCCCTAGAAAAAGGAAGTCTCAGGGGCAGGAACTCCGTAAGTCGTAATCCAAACGATATGAGTTGCCAGGGTATCGGAATCAGCAGGCGAACGAGAGACCGGTCTCGACACATCTGACGGATGAATGAAAAGAGGCTGCGTCTTGGCAGAGCCAGTTGATACAGCTGTCCGTTGTGCTGCATGGGGGACATGAGGATCTTCATGCAAGCGTCGATTATGTCCGATAGAAGGATGGGGTCAATGAACATCGGAGCACCGCTTGGCACCGGTATGATTGGCGACTTTTGAACAAGGCCCATGATCCCACCGAAAAGCCCCTTTGTTGAGTTTCCAACGATGAGCCCAGGTTGGATAATTGTCCACGAAATAGCCGAAGAGCGAATGAGTTGCTCGGCGCTCCATTTGCCTCGGCCGTAACCAGAGATTGCTGATTCTGAGGCCGATTGGCTGGACAAAAATAGTAACGAGCATCCAGCGTTCGCCTTTTGGATGGCCTGTATGATAGTGCGCACGGGCGCGCAATGTTCCTCACTCGCAGCCTGGTGGGAATGGTGTGGATTGGGGCGTGGTAAGGCAAGGTGCACTATCGTTGAATAGCTTTCGAAGGGAAGGATGGAAAGTCCATCTGGCCATCGAATTCTCCATATTCCGTATCCTAGCGGGGAATAAGTGAACTCGCCCTGAGCCGGAGCCGCTACATCTCGTTGGACGATATCAAAGGGAATGCCTGCCTGCGAGAGAGCGTCTACGAGAGCAGAACCGATGAAACCGTGAGAGCCTGTTATCAGTATCTTCATACATTAAGCTGGGCGGTGGGCGATGTTGAAGGAAGATAGTACGATGTTTACGCTTGAAGCTCAATTAGTGTACTACCGAAGCTCGGTGGGCCAATAATCATTTCGTATGAGACCCTTTGTTCTGATAAGGGTCGTGTTCACCAGGCGATTTTCATAGCTCGACATGTCTGCGCTTGGCGAATCGACACCGTCAACCAGTGCGAACAGCGGGTGAAAACCTTGCGAATTTTCAAAGAGCTTCTGCGCGCGGCTGGGAGAGTATGTTAAGGCTTCCGAGAGGTCGTGGCAGGTAGCGCAGTTTCGTCCATTCGTCGCCAGAGGCTGAAAAGAAGGATTGGTGGTGTTAAAACTCGATTCGGTCGTGATGGTCCGGGAGATGCCGGCGGCATTTGATGACTCTATGGCGTTTGATTGGGCTGCTACGGTTCTGCGATACGGAGTCGCAACCAACAGCGAAGGTAAAGCGTGAGACTATTCGAAGTATTGCCCACTCGATTCCACGAAGAGCCGAAATTCTTTCTACAAAACGACAGATGGTGACACCTACTGGTTAAGGCCGAGCTTGCGGCGTGAGTTGATGGGGTATACTGTCAGCGGCCATATACAGAGAAGTGCTACATGTTGTCTCCAGGCAGATCTTCAGGCGACTCAAAATCGCCCACTGAAACCGAAGGTGTACCGAATTCCGGCTCTCCAGCTGCCTTGCGGGGTACCTTACCGAGTGCAGAGTCGCGGACAGCCCGCATCACGGCGGACGGTCGACTCGTTATAGGAAAAGTTTCTTTTTCGGCAGAGTCAGTTGCGGAGTGTCTGCGGAGCGCTGGTAAATTGAGTGCGGCAATGAGGTCCTATTTTCAGGGACCAAACGAATTCAACATTCTCATCCCGGACGATACTGTCGTGTTACCCCTTGCCTCTGAAAATATGTCTGCTGCGATGACCAGCTTAGACGATGTATTTGGTGATGGGCTGTTCTGTAAAGAGATTCATCCTTGGGAGGTAGCTCTACGTGGCTCTGTTAAGGAGAGGATTCTTAAGCCAGCAGAGTTGATGGAGCTCCGAAAGCTCCTCCGCATGGGTGCTCAGATCGCCACTGCTTGCTGTGGGGTTGATGAAACTATGGTTCACCGGCACGCTTCTGCTTCGAACGTTCGCAAGTCGCTTGATGTGCTCTATCGTTTGGCAAGCCCCACCGCTAATGCCACAGCAAGATATCTGCAGAAACAGCCGTTTAAGGAGTATGATCCCCACTTTTTGAGGCTAGAACTCGATAAGTGGGCGCAACGAATCGAGCTCCGTCGTGATGGTTCTCCAATTGTATACTGTATATCTGAGCGGGAGGCTGTTGCCCGAAAGATCTTTGAAGCCGGTCCCTGCATCAGGACGGTGTCTCTTACTGATGGGGCGATTGTGTCGAGCCTCACCGTCCGACAAGAGGGTACTGGTGTTATCATACTGGACTCTAGGTATCGATTGAATGATCTTTATTCGATTCTTTCGCTCGCTAAAACAGCCTCGAACTTACTTCAAGATCTCGACCATCAGGGTGTTGATCTCGTCCGCTTATGTTCTCTCGCAGATAGGGACTCATTTTTGCGTATCTCACGCTGCGTAAAGAGCGTTTTCCCGCACACGCATATTCGACTAGATGGTATTGATACGTGGGCTCCTAGATTTGACGTAGGAAAGTCGGAAGTGCTTTCAACTGTAGATGTCGCTGAGCTGGCTGCTTTGCTCCTGGATGCTGAGGCTGTATTGTTTACGGTGAGCCACTTGCAGGCGGCAGTCCTCGGGGAGGAGAACGAATCGTTGTGGCGCTCTAAATGGACAAGAGCCAAAAACGACAAAGAGTATCGGACTGCGCTCGCGCTGGTAAGTGCAAAGCCGGCGCCGCTTGAGTGTCAGTGCGATGAGGCGGCTGAGACTGCGGCCTCTGCTGCGCTTATGTTAGGTTATAGCTCAGAGGAGCGAACAGGCGATTTGAGAAACATTCCACAGAGTCCCCTGCAGTCCATCGCCTGGATGCTTGACCAGCGAGGCTCTTCTAGTCAAGAAAAAGAGTAGTGTAGTGTGATCCAGGGCGCGTGCGCCTCCGGCTCAGTACACCACGCTCCTCGTCCTATATATCGTGAGCTTCCTTAGCATCGTGAGACGGTAAAGTGCGCAGATACTCAACCGTCACGATAGCACTTATAAGCCATATGCCAAACAACGCGCTGGCGCCGAATATCCAGACGAGCTGCTGTGCGCTCCAACCGAAGGTATCGATTAGTTGATTGGTATCTCCCATCTCTTCGCCCATGAGCAACGCACCGTGAGGGAGCTCGTCTAGGCCCAGGGCAACCGCCCCCCAGAACGCGACCCTACTGCCAAGTGCAATCGCTGACCAAGCAGCGAGTCCAAGACGATACTTCTTCCAGATGCTCCCCAGATTAGCAAATGCAAGCCACGTTAGAACAGGTGCGAGTAGGCACTCTCCAGCTAGGCCACCCATCAGCTCAACCTGTCGCTGTGTTTTTTCAGATGCTACAAACGAGAGATATATCTGTCCGCAAAGCACCGCAGAGACAGCTATGCAGGCACAGGTGTGGCGGGCTCTATAGGTAAGGTAGAGAGCGCAAAGGAGTGCGGTAGAAACCGGGAGGTACACAAAGGGCGTCTTTGCTTCACCACTAACAGTCAAAAAAACGGTCGGTATCGCCATTTTTCCCGAGAGCCACCCGGCGATAGCATGCCCAAGCTCGTGACAGGGCATAATACATGGAACCCAGAAAAAGGAGCTTAGAAAGGGGACGAAGTAGCTTAAGGCCCCTAGAAAGAGCCCAGCAGAGCAATAGGTGCTTACAAGGTAGGGGCTTTGTCCTTTTGAGTAGTTCACATCGAATTGGTCGGGTTTAATCACAAAAAACGTAACGTTTTGCCGCGGTTGGTGATTCTGGTGCAGTCTATTCAGTTAACCTCCTTGGTGGCCGATATCCTTACCGAGGGTCACGGGAGGGTTAGTTAGTTATGAAGCTGTCAGGAAAGATCGTTTTCGGCTCAGGCGCACGCTTGGATTTCGATATCTGGTCGCTCGATTTAGATAATGCGACACTCCACCAACTGACTGCCGGAGAGCACTTAAATGAGCACCCGCGCTGGTCACCTGATGGGAAGTCAATTGTGTGGGTTTCCACCCGTGAGGATTCTATCCCGTCTCTGTGGATCATGGACCATGATGGAGGAAATCAGAGGCGACTCACAACAGATGTCTACTGTCAGACACCTACTTTCTCACACGACGGGCGTGAGATTATCTTCGTAAGTAATAGCGGAGACCGAAACGACCTTGATATCTGTGCATATAACTTGAGTAGTGGGGCTACTCGGGCTGTGTGTTCACTCCCTGGAATTCAAAGTGCCCCTGCTGTCTCTGCAGATGGCCGTAAGCTCCTCTTTACAACGCCAGGCAGGGATTCAAATGGAGACTTAAGTACTCGTGACACTGATATCGTTGCGTATGACCTACTGTCCGGCTCTATGACTGTATTAGCTCATCATCCTGCTAAAGATTACGGTGCCGTGTACTCCCCGCAGGGTGATAGGATCGCGTTTGTATCGCACCGAAATAACCGTAGCGCTGAAGAGTACAATCAGATGTTCCTCGATTACAAAGACGCGATCATTAACGGCAGTAACGCTGAGGCCCGAGCTGCGATGGTGCGCATGCGCAATTTTGAGGATGACGGTGATATCTTCGTTATGAACGCTGATGGCAGCGAGATAGTACAGCTCACCCACGATAGTAGATCAGATAAAGGTATCTGCTGGTCGCCGTGCGGTAGTTACCTAATGTATACCAGTGCCGCTCGTAATGATAATGATCAGGAGCGGCTGCACGTGCTCGATTCGTATTCTGGTAAAAAGATCCACTTCGACTACTGTCGTGAAGCTTTTGAAAGAGAGATCGGAGCTCGTCAGGCTCTTAATCAATCGATCTTTCAGCAGATGACACCTGACTTTATTGAGCGGCTCTTCACTGATGGCGGCTTCTTCGGAGAAGAGCGCGATCCGCATTGGACGGCGTGAGCGTCCGGTCATAGGCCACAAAAGCAGGGCTTAAGCCCTTTGCGGCAGAGAGTGAACGAGGTGCCTCTGAGGACCCCACTATTCTAGCGTGTCGGGGAGCGTTGTTAAGCTTGGACACGCTTAGTTCTTTTTGGCTGCGTCGTGCAGAGCAGGATCGAGTGGAGATTTATCCCACTATCAGCGCCATGATTACCGAGTGGAGTAGTGGAGAGACTATTCCAGCACGTTGCCGCTCGTTAATTCAGCGGCACGAAGAGGCAACGGAGATAGCACAGTCGATATGGGACGGCGCTCGTGAGATTGCGCCGGGGGTGTTTCAGCTTACAGAGGATCCCCCAGACGAGAGGGACGTTGTGGTGCAGCGGCGCCTCAAGCATCTGTACACCAGCGATGTTCGGGCTCGCTATGTTCTCGAACGGGGAAAAGATTCCCCTGCAACAAGCCTTGCCTATGATGAGGTGCTCGGGTTTCAGCGCAGACTCGGAGTTGGGGAAAGCCCAGAAGACATTCTCCGAGAGGTTGATGAGCTTATGCAAGAGCGTAACGATCGCTCGTGCGCTGTGGATATCGCTCTCGGGGAGTCGCGTGGGAGAGACCCACGAGATACCCTGGATACAATTCTTGATCGCGCCCAGTATCGCCCAGATCCAGACGCAGTCCGCTTTAGGGTCTTAAAGGCTTCTTGTAGAGATCTCTACGCGCGGATGGTCGAGGGCAATCTACCGATTATCGCTCACGACGCTGTTTGGATATGTGATGTCGCCAATGGATCGTCTAGACCCTTTGAGGTTTCATTCCAGGGGCAGTACCTTAGTGCCTTTCTTGAGATGGCCCAGCAATCAGAAGAGAGTTCTTCCTGACAGGTACTACGGCACGTCGGTAGAGACTACGAACCGTGCGGGATTCATTCTACTAAGAGGCTGGTCGCTGGGTTGTGAACTCCCAAGGAGAGTCTTCGTTGGTTCTCGCACCTGATGAGTACGGGCGAAGCGCCTTATTAGGGTGTTCTTTTTGGCGCTTTTGGTGCGATCGTGTTCGCTTTTGTCCCTCCCGCAATCTGTCGACCAAGGGTTTTGTTCCCAGTGGCCTAGTTGATTAGCTTCAGTCGTCTGCTACACTCGCCAGATAACCTCCTGAATTTGTATCCAGCCATCGGCTAGGGGCAACGCCACGTATGCCATCGTTATCGAAAACTCCACGTACACCTTCGGCCATATCTCAAGTTGTGCTTTTAAAAGACACGCCTGCACCGACTCTTCCCGTTGGGGAACCAGTAAGTACCATTAATGACGTTATCTATCCTGGGGCCGGGGGTTCAACTCCAAGGCAGCTTGAGAGTTTGGTCGGAAAAGTAGTTGTGCTACTCCCCTTGGATGAGTCTGCAAAAGAGATCATCATCCAAGTGACTGACCCATGTCCGCAGAGAGGCCCGCTGAAAGGTCAAGAGCTTGTCCTGCTTGATCCTAACCACAAGCTCTTGTTTGCGACGGGAACGAGCCGTAAAAGGGAGTTTCCCCTAAAGGATCTGATATCCATTCGGCCATGTAGAGAATTTAAGATAGTTCCGCAAGAAAACGGTGAAACGTATCTTGTTCAGAAGAGATTGCATGAGGATCGCGTAGCGAAACTTCAAGCGCAGCAGCCGGAGACGGCTGAGGGTCGTAGCCATGAAATCTTCCTGACTAAAACCGCTGCCTCCATCGTAGCGGGCGCTCTGGCTATTGGCGTTGGCGCTCTGCTGTTACTTCGAGGCCGTGGGCCAGAGACTGAATCATTTGAAGTACACGAGAGTAATCGCCTGGCAGCGGTAAAGCAGATTCTTCTTTCTCAAAAGATAGGTCCTTCTCCCGGTGTGAACCTCGGTCGGGGCGCCCTTTCAAGCACGCAACATCTCGGGAATGACCTTAACGCACTTGCCCTACCATCGCTTGGGATTTCCCGGAGCCTCCCAGACATTCGCGAGCAGATAAACAATTTAAGTTTTAAGTTTCCGCCAAACGTCACCAACGAGGTAAGTCTAACTTCGACCGATCGGCAAAAGCTTGTAGCGCAGTCTGACGCCTGGTTCTCCGAAGCGGTGAGCATCTATCTGACATTAAGAGATGACCTCGCAATCTTGCGCAGGCTGCTTGAAGCTAAGGCGGGTGCTGTATCGCTTGACTCCGGATCTACTAACCAGCTTAGTGGCTCTAAAGAAGGCGGTCGTGAGCTGGCAGAAGCGGTTATTTCGAAGTCTATGGAGCCGGAGCAAGATCCGCCCGTTGTAACTCGCTGCTCCGTGAGGCCGTCGGCGGCTCCTGCGATGGCTACCAACTGGACGGACTTAACAACAACTGTCCTAACTCGGATGGCTTATGAGAGAAGCGATATGGAAGAGCTTGTTGTGCAAAAATACCCAAGCCGCATATCCAGATAATCTGAATGTGTAACGAAATGTAGTTTCAGAAGACGCCCGCGCTCGTCGCCTGTATATGACAGAGGCTTGGCGAACGATCGCTCGTGCGCTGTGGATATTGCTCTTGGGGAATCACGAGGGCGAGATTCACGAGATACCCTGGATATAATTCTTGATCGCGCCCAGTATCTCCCAGATCCAGACGCAGTCCGCTTTAGGGTCTTAAAGGCTTCTTGTACAGATCTCTACGCGCGGATGGTCGAGGGCAATCTACCGATTATCGCTCACGACGCTGTTTGGATATGTGATGTCGCCAATGGATCGTCTAGACCCTTTGAGGTTTCGTTTTAGGGGCAGTACCTTGGCGCCTTTCTTGAGATAGCCCAGCAGTCAGAAGAGAGTTCATCCTGACAGGTGTTACGTCACGCTACTAGAGACTATGCGCCGTTTATGATGGATACTTCGCCCAAGGTTTGCGTTGGTTCGGTCGTTTCATCACTACGTGAGGCATCAATGAAGAACTTTCAGTTTCCCCCCGAATTTATATTTGGTGTAGCCGACGCTGATCTGCAGGTCATAGGCGAAGATGCATGCGTGCGTGAGGAGGGGGCCCAGCCAACGATGTGGTCTACGTTTGCTGCAGCGGGGCGCACATGGAAGTCGGATTCACCTGCGGTTGGAATCGATCGCTATCACCGCTGGAAGAGCGATGCTGACCTGATGGTTGATTTTAATGTGCGCAACTACCGCACCTCGGTATCGATGAGTCGGTTGCTTTCTCCTACGGGAGATGTGAATGAAGCAGCGGTTGCGTGGTACCGCGCCTACTGGTCGTACCTACGGTCAAAAGGGGTGCGGATCTTTGCTACTCTCTATCATTGGGAATTGCCGCAGTCGCTTGTTGAGAGAGGGGGTTGGCTCTCTCGAGACACCGTGTCGATGTTCGTGAAACATGCGAGAGCCGTGTACGAACACCTTGGGGACCTGATTGATGAGTACTTTACCCTTAACGAACCGTGGTGCTCCACGATGTTGAGCTACCACCTGGGGAAGCACGCTCCTGGGCATGCATCCTTGAGGGACGCACTTCTGGCGGCGCACAATATTCTGCTTGCATCTGGCCTAGCGCATCGTGAGCTTCTATCCCTCGACCGTTCTCTTAAGGTGGGTGTGGTATTGAATACTCAGGCTTTTTATGCAGCCACTCCCAGCACTGCTGACCTTAACGCACGACAGGTTGCTGACTGTTACTTTAACCGGTGGTTCTTTGATCCTATCTTTAGAGGGCAATACCCAGAGGATATCTTTCCTGTATTTCAAAAGCACCTACCTGAAATAGGAAGGGACGATATGAGCACCATTCACGTTGGAGGTCTGATACATGCACTTGGCGTGAATAATTATTGCGGTGAGATCGTGCGCGCTGACCCGAGTTGTGAGCTGGGATACACCTCGATGAAAGTTGCCGGCGGGCCGGAAAACGATCTGGGTTGGCCAATCTTCGTGCCGCCGTCATATCAAGCCGGTCTCTATGATGTGCTTAGGCAGCTTTACCACTCGTATCGGCAGCATGGATTAAAGCGTATCTATGTTACTGAGAACGGTATGGCGTTGAGGTCTCATGGTGATGCAGAAGGGAAGTTGCAGCCTGATCTCAGGCGTGTGGATTACTACCGCCAGCATCTGCAGCAAGTCCACGATGCCAGGCTAGCTGGGGTTCCTGTTGAGGGGTACTTCGCCTGGACCCTGATGGATAACTACGAATGGGCAGAGGGGTATCGACCTGAGGGGTGTTTTGGATTAGTGCATATTGACCGAGAGACCTTACAGCGAACTCCAAAGGAGAGCCTTCGTTGGTTCTCGCACGTGATGAGTACGGGCCAAGCGCCTTATTAGTGCGCTTTTATCGCAAGAAGATAGATTCCCTTTTTCTAAGGATACTCTGAATAAGCCCCTGCCAGCGATTTCTCCTCACAAAAACTCGCTGGTAGGGACTTATTCAGAGTATCCCTAAGAAATACCTCCTAGTACGAACTGCGGCAGAGGTAGCTGCTCTCTTTCTGAATGCTACCGAGGGGGAGCACATTAGAGATAGAACGGAGTAAAGCTTAAAAGGGACAGCAGCCAAACCCCCCAGCCATGGGGCATAATGCTGGATCTTTTGGTGATGGTAAAAAAAGCTCCGTTAAGCTTTTCAGATGTGATACCATCCTGGCGCGCGGGAAGTAAGTAACTCTGAGGATCATACTCTCCCTCTAACCCAAGATTCAGGTGCTTCAACAACACAACGGTAACAGGATGGAAACAACATATTCACTGCGGCGGAACGCCCCGCCGTTACAAGAGCTAGCTTTCTCCGACTGTGTCGTCTTTGGCGCGGCGCAAGGGATTGGCGCTGCGATAGCTTCATACCTTCACGATCACGGTTCACGCAGCGTACTCTTGATAGACAAAAGTGCTGGTTTTGGGCGAGATCAAGCTACGCCAGGCCGAGGCGTTGTTAATGCTGTTCAAGCAGATGTCAGCTCGGAAGAGCAGCTGAACAAAGCGCTGAGTAACTGCACCCCAAAAACGTTGGACCTCGCAGTGTTAAGCGCCGGGATACGCGCCACAAGCATAGAAGATATGCGGAGTGTCAACGTAGACGGAGTTAAAAACTCGATTGTCGCTGTGAGGCCCTATTTAAAGAAGGGGGCTCTCCTTATTCTCGTGTCGTCTGATTTCTTTAACGTCTGCCCTGACGACCCCTACGCCGTGACAAAGAAGGAAGGTGCGCTTCACGCGTTAGAGGTTGCCAAAGAGCATGCCGAGGATTTTCGAGTGGTAATACTCCTGCCAGGACCCGTTCGCACGCACCTTTTTCTTCACGACAAGAGTCAGGCCCTGGTTGATGCCATAGATGAAGAAGAAGGGATTCTGTCCCCCCAGGAGCTCTCGATAATGCTCTTTGAGCAGGTCATTCCACAATCTCTTACTAAGCCAAGTGGCAGCGCTGTGACGATGTACAAGAAGCGCGGGGTGGTGTGGAAGGACACAGGGTTGTAAACTCTCCCCATGATTCGCTCGCAGACGATTCGTCTTGAGGACCTTATGCGAGGTAGGTTGAACGGTAAACACATCGTTCGCTCGTTGGTCCTCGCCCAATGAAGCAGGTAGCTGCGTGCGAATCGGCATCTAGGCAGAACAAAGAGCAAGGGTAGGGTAGCGTAATCAATTATTTTGATACGTACATCGCGTCCTTGTCCCTGTGCGAGGTTGTTGGCGTCCGAACAATAGCGACTTATCGCCCCGCTACCTGCTCTTGAGCGGCGCCTGCGGCTTGTACTCCACTTGTGTCGTAAACTTGATATGGCACTTACACGCCGCAACTTATCGCACTTGTGGGGACAAAAGAGTGTGCTTCCAGTTGCAATTGGTGCTTGCGATGCGTTTGCACATAGTGACACCGGAGCGACGCGAAGTTGCGCGCCGGATTGGGCGCAACGTAGCTTGGAGAGAGCCGGGAAAACACCATGGATGGGGGTTTCCCGGCGGTCTTGATCTGTATAGATCGTCAACCCCAAAACCATTGAAGAGGAGGATGTGAGCGTTCTCTTGACACACCTACGGTGAGCTAATATGGTTTATATATAAACTATATGAAGCGCCGAGATAAAACTTCGACAGGGGAGAATGCAACGCAGAGCGCAAGGCGCCAACGGAGGGGATCTCCGTCGTGCCTCCGTATATATGAGAGTTCTGAAGAGGTGCGTTTAACGATGTGGGTCGAGCTCATGCGTACAGTCTCTCTTATGGAGCGAGAGATCTCTGCGCTTGTTGCTACCTGTGGGCTTACGATAACGCAGTTCGATGTGCTCGCAACGCTAGACGGTTTACACGGTGTAACTCAGCAAGAGCTTGCGGAGAAGCTCTTGGTCACCAAGGGTAATGTGTGTGGGCTCATAGATCGCTTAGAGGAGTTGGGGTGGGTTGAGCGTAAGGTGGATCCCGAAGACGCCCGCGCTCGTCGCTTGTACTTGACGGGAGCGGGGCGGCGGAAGCTTCAAGGGGTTTTTCCACGGCACACCCGAGAGGTTGTCTCTCGCACTACGGCGCTCTCAGATAGTGACGCGATGAAGTTGCGGGGGCTATTGTTACAACTTCAACAGGGGATTGGGTTTGAGTAAGGTTGTTTGTAAGTACATGAAACGAAAAAGGAGAGTGTTATGAGAAAGATAGTTGGAGTTATGTTATCTGGGGTTGTAGCGGCATGGATTGGGGCAGGCACATGTTGGGCGACTGATTACTCTATCGATTCATCCCACAGCAGTATTGGATTTAAAGTTAAGCACCTTGCGATCTCTTCTGTTCCAGGAACCTTTAGTGAGTTCAAGGGGACATTCTCGTACGACCCAGCGAACGTTGCCGCTTCAAAAGCTGAAGCGGAGATAACGGTAAAGAGTATCGATACTTCAGATGCGAAGCGCGACGATCATTTGCGAGCTGCAGATTTCTTCGATGCACCCAAGTATCCAACTATTACCTTTAAGAGCAAGAAAGTTGAGGGCGTGTCTGCGAGTGATTTTAAGGCTCACGGCGATCTAACGATTCACGGTGTTACGAAGCCTGTTGTTCTCGATGTTACCTACGGCGGTTCAGCAGTTGATCCATGGGGTAAGGAGCGCGCTGCGTTCGTTGCTACCACCAAGATAAATCGCAAAGATTTCGGACTCACCTGGAGTAAGACCTTAGAGACAGGAAGCCTTGTCGTGGGAGATGAAGTCTCTATCACCCTTGAGATTGAGGGGATTAAGGCGTAGGTGACGGGGCTACAGTGATTAAAGCTGTGGCCCCTGAATCACGGGACACCAGCAATCAAAGCAAGATTAAACAACGCCTCGGCGGCAGATACTCGAACCTACAACAACGAGCGCTGCTGCCAGGATGAGTGGTGAAGAGAGCCCGTGTCCCGAGACAAGCGCCGTTATGATGGTTGAGAAGAGTGGAATGAACATCGAGATAGTGGAGATGGTCACTACGTTACCAAACCGCATGCCGATGTCCCAGAAGAGGTACGCTAGGGCCGCCGCAAGCGACCAGCCAAAGAGTAAGAACCAGTCAGATGTGTTAGCGTGGAGAGGCTGTTCGCTGTAGACGCTCGCAAGCAGTAGGGCTGCGCTTGTGACGAGCATGTACATTGGTACGGCCGAAGCACCCTGAGGGTTCGAGAGCTTTCGAGAGAAATTACTGTAGAGAGCCCACGCTATCGCATCTGCTATAGCGAGCGAATAGGCCGCCAGGTTAAGGTGCGTGAGGGCCTGTTCAGTGGCATCCGGTGGCGCAGTTGCGATCTTTCCGAGGACCAGTCCTGTCAGTACACACGACAACCCCGGAAGAAGCCACCACGTTGCGCGCTGGTGGAGGATCGGAATGGCAAGCACAAGGGTGAGTGATGGCCAAAGATAGTTCAAAAAGCCAGCGACTAAGAGCTCTCCACTTGAGTTGACACTTGCGAATGCGAGCCACGACAAAGTGAGATTTAAGAACCAGAATACTCCGCACACAAGGTAGCTCATCCGGGAGTGGCTCAGCATGCGTTTCAGGTCGCCGCGGCTCCAACTTGCACATAAGAGGATGCAACCAGCCATAGCGAGCTCAAACCCTGCCGCTCGTAAAGGCCCAAAGGGGGTAGAGAGTTTGTTCATCACCAGAACCGCGGCGCTCCAAATGATACACGGCACGATTCCCGCTAGAGTTCCTTGGACATGAGAGATAGGTGAGGGGGGACTTGCCATACGGTGCTGCCGATATACATCAGTGGTCGACGGAATAGGTGATCTCTCCCGTTGCGTCGGAGCCGTGTGGTGAGTATGCCGGATGAGCGCCTCTAGCGCATTAGGGAAACCGCACAGTACCTTTGTGCTTCACGGATATTTTAGTTCCGTGGATCTTTAATAACTGTGCGGTTTTTAGGGACGTAACTTGTGCTGCCCCTGCAGGCATTTACACTCCCTCAGCACACCGCAGTATACGCTCAATCACGACGCTCCAATTGAACTTCTCGCTCACGTGAGCCGATGCTTTCGCGCTCATCTGTGCAAGGCGCTGAGGGTCTTTAAGCAGTGAGTCAAGAGCTGCAGTGAGGGCAGGTTGTGAGACCTCTTTAGCAACGAATCCGGTTTCGCCATCAATAACTGTTTCCGGAAGGCCGCCCACGTTGAAGGTGACCACGGGTGTTCCGGTAGCCTGTGCCTCAAGGGAGACTAATCCGAGTGGCTCAAACCAGATCGACGGAACTACACAGATACCGGCAGTGTGTAGGGCGGAAGCGATCTCACTCTGAGTCGCTTTGCCGCGGAAGGTGAGGCCCGGTACTGCGGCCTGAAGCTCGTTGATGTTTAGGTAATCACTGCGCGACCACAGTGAGCTACTTCCAAACACCTCAAGTGTAAGCTGCGGGTACCGCGCTTTGAGATCAATGTAGGAGCCAATGAGAAGGTGTAGACCCTTATCTGGCACGAGTGCGCCCGAGAAGAGTAACCGATACGGATTGTGCGCTTCAGGTGCAGACGGTCTAAAGATTGAGAGGTCTACGCCGTTGTAGATGACTTGCATCTTTGATGTCGGTGCCCCTTCACTTGCGAGCTTGTCGTACTGTGCTTGTGAGACACACAGTATGTGGTCGCACACAGTTTCAAGCACTTCGGGACGGAGTCCTGAGTCGCCTGCTGTTCGGTCGTGCGTAACAAGGATTCTCTTTATGCACAACGTACGCCGCCGAGAGAGCAGTAGAGCAAACGCCTTGCCCTCAGAGATCATTACGTATGGATGACCAAGCGAATCGGCGTAGTCGAACGCTCGTTCGATATCATAGGTTGGGCCTAGGTCGATAAAATCAACTCCCTGATCGTGTGATAGGTTTTGTTTCAAGCGCGCAGCGAGGCACACGCGACGACCAGCTTTGGCCAGGAACCGAGCATGATTAAGCGATGCCATCTCGGCGCCACTGTTTGGCCCGCTCGGGTCGAGGGGGTGGTCGGTGTGTACGATAAGGTAAAATGGCGCCTGAGAGGGGCTCATAGGTTTTAAGATGAGGGGCGGGGAAGGTGGGGTGCTGTCTGGGTATGAATCGGTTCAAAATGAGCGCAGTGTGGGTGATTAAGGCGTGCCGTCAACGCTTTAACTGTCTAAGGGCAGGTGCTAGAATGACGATGTTTTATGAGCAGTGCTTCCCGCGACCAAGAAAACAATCCCGATCCGTCAAAACGTCGCATTCGGCCAGACGGTACCCCTGCGTTGGGAGGCCCCGATGCCTCTACCGACAAAGGTGGCGAGTCTGCCATCTTACCGCCGACTTCTGAGATTCTAGGCGAAGCAGGTAAGGAGCTGCGGGAGGAATCCCCTGTTTTAGAACCCTGGCGGCAGCAGCTTGCTGTGATGAAAGCGGCGGCTTTTCTAAAGATGGCTCCAAAGTTACTTGAACGGGCTGGTGATCTGATACTTTTCCCCACAGAGCACGAGGCCTTCAAAAATGGCCAGGAGGAGAACGTTGACCGCTACATCGCCCTGAGAAATGACTACGAGCAGATATTTCAGCGGCTGATTAAGGCATATTCGTGGAGCTCAAGAAATCTACCGGTCGTGCTTGGAGGTTTAAACAGAGCGCCAGTTGACCCTGAGAAGGTGCGGCTTAAGCTCGATCCTTTGCTTGGTGACGGGCTTTGCGAACTCAAGCAGCTTTGCGCAGACGCTGTTGGTGTGCATAAAGAGATACTTGAGGATTCAGTGAGGGCTGATAGTCACGGCTCGGTAGGTTTAGATGGGATAGCCGATGAAAGCGACCTGCTCGACTCTGATGAAGCCGAAGAGAAGACAAGAGAGCTGTTCAGGTATTTTGACTGTAAACTACGGGCAGTCTCTAACTTGTGTGACTGGATGTCGTATTACCTTATCAACCCGGATGAAGCGGTCACTGCGTGTGGCTTGCGTGATTTTGTGCTTGATAAGGCTAGGGCTTTAAATCTTGAGGGGTCTGTAGACCCAACAACCGTGATCAGAGGGAAGCTTTCAACACTTGCAGTTGTGCTTGAGCAAGGTGCCCACCTATTAGACATAACACGAGGTAACGCTTTAGATGCGTGGCGGCTGGAACGGCCGGGTAATACGTGCCTCTCTAAGGCGGAGCTTTCAGAGTTACAACACACGGTTGAGGCACCGTATGAACTTAGAGTTGACGTAGAGTCTTTTGGGGAGGCCGATAAACGTCAGAAGAAGGCGGTAATGGAGGTAGCTACCAAGATGGGCGACTCCATGCGAGAAGAGTACGCCAGAGCCTATAAAGGTATGGAGCCGTACTTCGACGCGTTAAAGAACTACGCGTCAGAGCAGGGAATTGGATTTGTAGTCTCCAAAGATAGACCAGCGATTCAGTTGTTTGTTGATGTGGCTGACCAGGGCCAGTGTAGCACCCTCACCGAGATGGGTCCTTATCCGGGGCAGGATGGTAGCGATTTTTGGGCCGATGAGGACGCAGATGAGGAGGGGGCTTCCATAGACCCGCGCGTAGTAGAAGATACTGTTTTGAGTGTTTCGCCTAAACACAAGCGCGGCATATTTATCGAAGTTGCACACGCTGCGCTCGCGAGCAAAAAAGCGCTAAATAACTTTCAAGCTGTTCGTGAATTCATTCATCGCTGGGCAGATCTAGAGGTTGGATTTGATACGGCAACTCTAAAGGCGTACTCGCCGAAGGGAGCTGGAGATGGCGCTGGTCTGATGAAGAAATGGGAGGAGTCTGGATTTATGCTCTCTCTAACCAGCACCGCAGAGCTAAGCCCTAATTTTCGCCTGGAGCAAGATGAGCACCCGTTGTCGCGGGCGCTGCCGTGTGACGAAGAGTTGCAAGCTGAACAGCAAGGGTGGGAGCCCCATATCTGGGGACCAACCCTTACTACCGATCGAACAAGGCGGTGTCTTTTGGTTGAGCCAAGGGCGTGGGAATATCAGGATGTGATCACTCCCGTTGAGGAGATTCTGCGTCATGCTCACCCCCTTTACCTCTCTGTCTCTGTTCGCATCGCTGGCGATTCCGACATCGATAGATGCTATGCCGAATTGGCAGAGGAATTGACGCAGATGTCTGCTCTGTTAAAAACAATAAAGAGTGAGTTGGGAAGCAAAAAGCTCTATCTAGCGCAGCTTGCCCCCGAGCGTGACTACCCTGGTTTTGCAAATATAGTTGCCGTGTACAATATCTACGATTCAAAGGGCTCTCTCGTGAATCGGGTGCATGTGCAAAAGACAGGCAATTCGAAAAAGCTAGTTGAATTAGTCGCTCGTCGCTTAGACGGAATAGATCTTAAGATGGCGGAGGGAGAGGTGGTCCAGGTGCTTGCCGCGTGTGGCCCTAACCATAGACATACTTACAGCGAGGTAAAAAAGCATTTTGCTGACCGACATATATATCTGTGCGATACCGTCGTGCAGGCCATATGTTCGGCGTCTGATCCAGAGTCCGCTGCGAGCCCAGAGCAGGTTATTGCTACATTTTTCCGTGGTCCAAGCGTTTGGGTGGAACGAGCGATGAATTCCGACGGAGGAGTGAACCTGTTTGTTTTCTCGCAGCGGGAGGGACAGTATAGTTAGCGCTTCGTGGAGTATCGTGGTAAAAAATCGGCCGGTAATGGTGTAAGTGAGAAACTACGATGAAGATGCGCTCTCTGATCCTCGCTACGGTGGTCTCTATATCGGTGCTTTGGGGTGTAACACCTGTTTTAAAGGCAGCAGCCCAGAGCGCTGCCTTTGAATGTCTTGCAGGAAAAAAGATCTCTGACCCACAGGGACGAGCGCTGCTTGATAAAGTACAAACTCGGTACGCAAGTTTGGCAGTGATGCACGGCTCGTTTCGGCAGGACTCTTTCGTGGCAGCGCTTGAACAGAGCGAGTCATCGGTAGGAGAGGTTTGGTTTGCTAAGCCTGGAAAGATGCGCTGGGAGTACACCCGACCACAGCCTCAGACGGTCATTATTAAGGGCCAAGAGCTATGGCTCTATCAGCCAGATAAGCGACAAGTTTTAGTTGATGATATCCAGCAAGTGCTCCTTTCTGCCCTGCCAGTTGCTTTTATGATGGGCGTTGGAAACCTAACCCGAGATTTTGAATTTAAGGGGGCCTGTGAGAGCGAAGCAGGGGTTGTTGTGACCCTTGAGCCGCGTAAGAATGTAGATAAAAATGGTAATTCTTCAGAAGGGTTAGAGGGCTTTTTGCTGCTCGTGGATCAGTCCAGGTACATCCCCATCGGGGCTAAGATTACCTCCCTTGGAGGTAACGTAACGGCTATCGTTTTTAGTAACTTGTCGACCGATTCTGCAGGGGTTACCCCACGGACATTTGTTTTAGAGTACCCGAAAGGTGTAGATGTAGTGGATAGAAGGACCCCACGACAGGGGGGCAGCTCCGGAACGGAGTAGGTAGTTCTAAAGAAAAAGATGTATGAAATCAGGTCTCTCAATACTTCCCCTCGGTGATTCAGAGGGTTCAGCAAAGTCTTGTTCTGTAGCGGTAAATATCACTGAGCCGCAGGCGTTGGATGGTAAGACGGCCTTCCGTGGCCGCGCGGCGGTTGTGACGCTTGGGTGCGCCAAGAATCAGGTTGATTCCGAAGTTATGATCGGTGTGTTGAGAAACACAGGATTTGAGATCGTCAACGAGCTGAGTAGAGCTGATGTTGCAGTGGTAAACACCTGCGGCTTCCTTGAAAGCGCTGTTAAGGAGAGTGTTGACTGTGTACTTGAACTCTCAGAGTTAAAGCGCTCTGGTAGCTTGCGCCGGCTACTCGTTGCTGGGTGTATGGTGGAGCGGTACAAGGGTGATATCCGTAAAGCCCTCCCTGAGGTCGATTCATTTATCGCGCTCGATGGTCTCTTAAAGGTTGGACAGGCTGCTGTTGGTGATGATGGCGAGTTGGTTGATATCCTGCATGAGGGATCGCGACCATATTTTATCTACGACGATACGATGCCTCGGCATCTAGCATCTCGGCCTCACATGGCCTATGTGAAAGTCTCTGAAGGGTGTAATCGTCCGTGTGCCTTCTGTATTATTCCTCAGATTCGCGGAGCGATGCGCAGCCGCTCGGTTGAATCAATTGTGCGTGAAGTGCAGGCGCTTGGGGCACAAGGAGTGAAAGAGATAAACCTCGTTGCGCAGGATTTAACAGCGTATGGAAGCGACGCCGGCAACGAGCGGCTGACCGCACTGCTGCGCAGGCTCGACCAGGCTGCCGCTGTTCCGTGGATTCGGCTTCTGTACGCGTATCCGGTCGGAGTAGATGATGAGCTATTAGCCGCGATTGAGGAGCTTCCCTCGGTATGTAAGTACCTTGATGTGCCTCTTCAGCATGCAAGCGAAGAGGTATTAAAGAACATGCGGCGTCCGATAGGACGTTTCGGTTCCCGGCGCTTCGTTGAGTACGTGCGCGGCAGGGCTCCGGGGATAAAGTTACGGACTACCTTTATCGTTGGGTTTCCTGGAGAGACTGAAGAGGATATCGCTGAGCTCGAGCGCTTCGTCGCCGAGGGGCACTTTGAGAGTGTGGGGGTATTTACCTACTCGCCTGAGTCGGGAACCCCGGCCGCTGATCTGGAAGATCAGGTGTCGCCGAAAGAGAAGCGTGCGCGGCGCGACCGAATCATGCTGGCCCAACAGAAGGTACGGATTGCGCGGAACGCTGAATATATCGGTCAGGAGCTCGATGTATTAGTTGAGGGACCGCACGAAGAGACCGACATGTTGTGGTCTGCTCGGACTCGGTTCCAGGCTCCGGAGGTCGATGGATCGGTGCTTGTGAACGACGTTATGGATACCGTTTCCGGGATTGCAGCCGGGCATCTCGGGCGGGTACGCATAACCGAGGTCTCAGGGTATGACCTTGTGGGAACTCTGGTTGGGTAGAAATCTTTTCGTTTCGCCTTTCCCCAGAATTCGGTATACCTTACCACCTACCGAGAAATACAGGAGTAGAGCGAAATGACATCTTCAAAGAACCCACAACTTTTGGCGCTCAATGAGCTCGGGCAGTCCGTGTGGTACGATAATCTCTCGCGTGATGTGCTCAAGTCAGGTGAACTTAAGAGTTTGATAGACGAGGGTGTTAGTGGTCTGACAAGTAACCCGACGATCTTCAAGCAAGCTATAGCTGATACCACCAACTACGACAGCGATATGCGCTCGGACGCACTCAAGGGGCTCGGCACTGAGGCGCTGTGTGAAGAGTTGATGATCCAAGACGTCGCAGCGGCGGCAGACCTACTGCGTTCAACGTACGACGCAACTGCCGGTGGCGACGGTTACGCTAGTATCGAAGTATCACCCGACTTGGCAGCCGATAAGCAGGGAACAGTTGAAGCTGCATTGCGGCTCTGGAAAAAATTGGCACGTCCAAACGTGATGATTAAAATCCCTGCTACTCCAGAGTGTATTCCTGCGATACAGGCTGTGCTGGAAGAGGGAATTAACGTCAACGTTACGTTGATATTCTCAAAAGAGGTTTATGAGAGTGTTGCCCAGGCTTACATTGCTGCTCTTGAAGCGCGAAGTAAGCGCGGCCAGAGCATCAAAGAGATCTCATCGGTAGCAAGCTTCTTCGTATCACGTGTTGATGCAGCAGTTGAGAAGAAGCTCGATGAGCTTGTTCAAGCTGGCAAAGCCCCAGCCAACACCAAAGAGCGCTTCCTAGGAAAAGTTGGCGTAGCGAATTCAAAGATTGCATACGCTGCATTCGAAAAGCTATTCGGTGGCGAGCGTTTCAAGCCTTTGCGAGAGGCGGGAGCGCGGGTACAGCGACCGCTGTGGGCTAGCACGGGTACTAAGAATCCAGCCTTTAAGGCGGTGATGTACGTTGAGGAGTTAGCTGGGCGCGATACGGTTAACACGATGCCGCCAGCTACTGTGAAGGCACTTCTTGCAGGCGGAGACATCTCCCCTCGACTGCATGCAGGTATTAACGAGGCCTCTGCGATGATTGCAGAGCTTGAGTCGCTCGGTGTCTCATTTGCCAAGGTGCTCGGTGATCTTCAGGTAGCAGGTGTAAAGAGCTTCGCTGATTCGTATAGAGACCTCTTAGGTTCAATTGAGCAGAAGCGCAAAAGTGTGTAGCTCTTGTAGGAAGGAAAAATGATCGTCTCACAGCAAGGTAACCCAGAACAGAGCCACGGAATTGTGCGTCCGCCAGCGACCGTGGTGGTTATATTCGGAGCGAGTGGTGATCTCACATCGCGTAAGCTTATACCGGCGCTGTGTAACTTGGCCGAAGATCAATATCTGCCGGAGAATTTCATCGTCATCGGTTCGTCGCGATCAAAGTTGAGCGATGATGATTTTCGCGCCAAGGTGTATGAAGGGGTGAAGAAGTACTCGCGCCGTCCTATCAGCCCGTCGGTGTGGGAGAAGTTTGCAAAGAATCTGCACTATCAGCCGTGTAACGGAGAGGTTATCGGGGACTTCGAGCAGCTCAAGGGACGGATTGAATCGCTGTGCAGCGGATACGCTGAGCGCTTTAATTACGTGTACTACCTCGCTATGGCTCCGCAGTTCTTCGGTCCTATTGCATCTAACCTGCGTGAGGTTGGTCTTATCGAGGAGTTCGGTAAGGGTGGGCGTTCAACCTCTGTGGTGGTAGAGAAGCCGTTCGGTCACGATGTTCCATCTGCTCAGGAGCTCAACAAGGTGCTCCGAAAGAGCCTAGCCGAAGAGCAGATCTACCGTATCGACCATTACCTCGGAAAAGAGACAGTTCAGAATATCCTCGTGTTTCGCTTCGCTAACGGTATCTTTGAGCCGTTGTGGAACAGGAAATATGTCGACCATATCCAGATTTCAGTGTGTGAGGATATCGGTATCGGAAATCGTGCCGCTTACTTCGATCAAAACGGTATCCTGCGCGATATCGTTCAGAATCATGTGCTACAGATGTTGGCGCTTCTGTGTATCGAGCCGCCAATTTCGCTTAGCGATGCTGATAGTATCCGCGATGAGAAAGCGAAGGTGTTGCGTTCAATTAAGCGTATGTCCCCTGAGGACGTGCGCGCTAACACCGTGCGGGCGCAGTATTCCAAGGGAAGTGTTGGCGGTGAGGAGAGCGTTGCCTACCGCGATGAAGCTGGGGTTCGCCCTGGTTCAGAGACCGACACCTTCGTTGCACTTAAGCTCGAGATAGATAATTGGCGCTGGAGTGGAGTTCCTATCTACATAAGAGCCGGTAAGCGCCTCCCTAAGCGTATTACAGAGATAACTATCTTCTTCAACAAGGCACCGGACGCTATGTTTAAGGGGCGTAATATCGGTGAGCTTGAGACCAACGTACTCTCAATTCAGGTTCAGCCTAAAGAGGGTATGTCGCTGCGAATTAGCTCAAAGACTCCGGGTCCACGGATGCGTGTACGGCCAGTTGAGATGGATTTTACGTATCGTGACTCCTTTGGGGTAGCCTCTCCTGAGGCGTACGAGCGACTTCTTCTTGACGTCATGAAGGGTGACCCAACTCTCTTTACTCGTAACGATGAGATTGAAGAGTCGTGGGATCTTCTCGCTCCGATATTTAAGGAGTGGGAAGAGCTTCACTCCCCAACGCTACAGACGTATGAGGCTGGGACGTGGGGTCCTGCTGCTGCCGATGAGTTGTTGAGTCGACGCGGGCACACGTGGCGTAAGCTGTAGTCGCTTCAGTGTGTAGCTTTACCTCAGTGTAAGCGGGGCAGAACGGTGCTGCGATTAGCGATTTCTGAAAGTAGCGAAGAGTTTCGAAGTGAGCTAAGGAAGTGGCTGGCGGAGAACGCGCCGCCTCTTGCCCGTGATTCATCCCTTGATGAGTTTGAGCGCGTAGGCAGGGAGTGGCAATCAGCACTTTCAAGTGGCCGATGGCTTGGTACGCATTGGCCAGCAGAGTTCGGTGGACGAGGGTTAAGCCTCGTAGAGGAAGCGATCGTCCAAGAAGAGCTGGTGCGTGTAGCGGCGCCGCAGATACTCGGGCTGTTCGGTCTCACAATGGTGGGCCCTGTTCTAATTGCCCACGGAACAGAAGCACAGAAGGGGAGATTTCTAAGCAATATCCTTTCTGGAAAGGAGATCTGGTGTCAGGGTTTCTCAGAGCCTGGGGCTGGGAGCGATCTCGCAAACGTTAAGGCACGCGCTGTTCCAACTAAAGGGGGATACCTTCTCTCAGGGCAGAAGATCTGGACGAGCTTCGCACATAGTGCCGATTGGTGCTTTGTTCTGTGTCGAACAAGCGAGAGTGAGAAGAAGCATCAGGGGCTCTCGTATCTTCTCGTTAACATGAAGTCCCCAGGGATAACCACTCGTCCTCTGCAGCAGATAAGCGGAGATAAAGAGTTTAACGAAGTCTTCTTTGATTCAGTCTTTGTGCCCGCTGATCAGATGGTTGGTAATGAGGGAGATGGATGGAAGATAGCTATCTCAACCCTCATGTTCGAACGGGTCGTGTTGACCTTTGCGCGCCAGCTACAATCTGAGGTCGCTTTGCGTGCGCTTATTTCAGACACTTTTATTGCAGATGGTGGGGTGGTTGCTTCACAGAGTGACCCTGCTCACGTTGCGGCAGTCGCTGAGTGCGTCATAGACGCATGTGCGACGAGGGCTCTGGCGTATGACCACCTCATGCACTATGCAGCAGGTGCAGCCCCAGGCCCCGAGGGCTCGCTTGATAAGTTGTTGTGGAGTGAATCCTTTCAACGTTTGTGCACAACGGCGTGTGAGTTTCTCGGTGCACAGGTAGCACTTGGGGAGCACGACAGTGTTGTCGGCCGAGCACTGCATCAGTACCTGTATTCCCGAGGGCGTACTATCGCTGCGGGTAGTTCAGAGATACAGCGTAATATAATAGCTGAGCGGCTGCTGCAGCTTCCACGTGGTGCACGGTAAGAATTTTGAAGTCGGCTAGTTTGCTGCTGCGTTTTTCTAAGCACCTCATATTGCTGGATTTTTCCTGTTTGGCCTCTAGTCTACAGCCTAGCTAAAGCGCTTTAGTTTTAATGTACACGTGTCGACAACCTACCTGAGCGGTACTGTTTTTGGGGCTAGCAGGGCCGTTTTCTTAAGGGGCAGGGGAGTATCCTCTGGTAAGCATGGGATTTGGATCTAACAGCGGCGGACGAGGTTCGATGGGTGGGCAGGGAGATGCCACCAAGTTCATCGTCGTGGGCGGATTTCTCTTTATGTCGCTTATTGCGCTTGGGATCCCTTTCCTTGCTAGCAAGCCGGCCGCTGTCGTCGAGCCTGTAAAGCCAGTGCAAGAAGCGGTTGAGCTGATGGAAGTCTTCGTGCCGACGCAACGCGCTGCGCAGGGCTCGCCGCTAACAGCGGCGATGTTTCAAAAAGAGGTAATGAGCCTCACCTCTGTGGCCGCTCTGGGCGGTCAGCCGGTTCGAACGATCGGAGAGATCGAAGGCCGTGTTGCAAAGGAGACGATCGTCCCCGGTCGAGTACTGATGGTGAGTCAGGTTATGGATGCCCCCGACTACTTGCTTACCAAAAAAATTACTCCAGGATACCGTGCGATCACGATTCAACTTAATAACGTCACCGGTATAGAGGGATGGGGAATACCGGGGTCGCGGGTCGATGTGTTGTGGTACGCCAGTGAGGGGGGTCCAGATGCGGTTGTAACTACGCTCATTAAAGGGGTGCAGGTGCTCTCCGTTCAAGGCAAGATGGACCTCGCAGCGGGCTCTCCGCAGGGATATGTTCCGCTATCTAGCCCAAATAGTGAAAAATCCTTTACCGTGACCCTTCTCGTTTCTCCAGCAGATGGACAAAAAATATTCCTAGCATCGCGCTCAGGTGAGCTGAGTCTCATGTTGAATGGGGAGTACGATGCTGTGAGTGATGCAGCTCCGTCCGAAGCTCTCAGTCAAAGGGTACTCTTAGAGCGGGCTACCGGGGGAGCTGGAAAGCGCACTGGAGAGGACGAAAGGTTGCAGGGGATCGTCAAGTCGAAGCGACCGGATGGCTCTGTTGAGGAGTGGTCTGTTATTCAGGGTCGGGTATGGCGTTGGGACCAGGGGCAAGGCTCGAGCTGGATTGAGTAGACTCGATGATGTTGGGGCGATGCAACAAAAGAAAATCTAATCCAAACACGGGCTCTCGCCAAGAAGGGTCTTTGGCTGTTGAGTCAGCACTTATTCTCCCCGTTTTATTGGCTGCCGTAGCGGCCACAATCGTGATGGGCCTGCGTTTATCTGACCACCTATTTCTCGTTCAGGGTGCACGCGAACTTGCTGTTATATTAGGTCGAGTCCCGTATTTGGCCGCCCTCAAGGGTCCAGGCGGGGAGGCACAGTACACCATCTCTCTTACCGTTACCGGCGACCAGACGGCAGACGCAGGAGTTACCGCCAGTCAGCTAACAGCCCTCACAAATGGATCCTGTGGTTCGGCCGATACTAATTACAGCTCCTGCACAACCGCAGCGCGGGGCGTAACCCTTTGGTATGCAAAGCAGGTCCTACTTATTAAACGTATGATGGTTAATGATGCCCTTACCATGAACGTTAGGTTTGGTCCCCCGGCTGCCGACTTAACTGCACAAAACGGACTCTGTATGGTGCACTTGACAGTTTCCGCGCAGTCAAGGGGCTGGCTGTCGTGGGCTACCGGCTCGATAGTCGTCTCTCAGTCGGCCCCGTACGTGTCTGCTCCTGTGCCCAATGCTGGCTTGGCGTGTTCTCCTAGCTGATTTAAAATACTGCTGCTTTCAGCGGCTAGATTATCTCAACTATGTCCTCTATATGGTCGACATACCCACTATGGTTTGCGATACAGATGCGAGGATGGGTCACCAACGAGGGGCGGTCATTGTCCTTAGCGCAGTGTGGATCGCAGCCTTTCTCGCGTTCGTGGCGCTCGGGCTGAATATCTTCTTCCTTGGCACGATGATGATCTCACAGCGGACTGCTGCGGAATATGTGGCATTGGCTGCCGTTAAACTAATGGTTAGTCCTCCTGTTAACGCACGGTGTCGAAACGTATCATCACCGCCTTTGGCAGATTATTACGTTAAGGCTGCGTGCGTGGCTGACCGGTCCTCGGTAGCGGCCGCGGTTCCGATGTTGGGAACTAGCTACGGCCAGAATGTAAGCATGGGGCAGTTAACGCCCCAGCCGACGACCCCCGCTCCGTGCGCTGCTAATACGCAACCCGATCCGCAGACGCGTAATGACTTTTCTTGGACTGGGTTCTCTGCGCCTCCATCCGGCCGCGGCTACATTATCTTGGGCTCCTATAATGCGGCCACTAGGACTTTCTCGCCCGCCTGTCCGTACCAGATCTCCTCCAGCTCGATGCCCACCGCGGCATTTGTGCACATTAATCTCAAAAACAATGGAAACGGCGACCTAGTAATGCCCTTTATCAGCTTGCTGGGCGGCTCAGGGGGGATACGATTTAGCTCGCGTGCAATCGCTTACCTTGACAGCGATCTGATCGTCATAGCCAAAGACCCGATGATTCAGTGAACGCCTTGATAACTGGTTTTTTGCCGCGGTGCCGGCTGTTAAACGCCTCCGTTTTATTCCGTCTCTGCGCTGATGAGCCGCATGGTAGGGGATGCGCTCTTTGGATCATACTCACCGTTTCACAGGTATATCCGGAGACTGCAATCATGGAAGCCATCTCACAGCAACCATCATCAGAGGTAGCTCGCTCTACGCCAGCGCCTGAGCGGGCGTATTCAGTGTTGGGTATCATGCTGCAACGGTTCATCGGACAGGGCTCACTCGTTCTGTTTGATTATGACGGAAGCTGCTGGGAGTGTGGAGAGGCTTCCAACGGGACTCCTCCAGTAATTGTGCGAGTCAAAGATAAGAGGCTGTACCCCAGACTCCTCGCTGACGGGTCGCTTGCTCTCGGGGAGAGCTACGCCGATGGCTGGTGGGAAGTTGAAGGGGAGCGACTGCAGGAGCTCTTTGGTTTGCTCTTTGCGAACAACGTCGACCGGCTCTTTAACGGAGGGCTATTTCCGCGCATGCTTGGACGTGTGCGCTCGTGGCGTCTTGGTAGAAACCTAGTGAGAGCAGCACAAGAAGATATTCGAGTGCACTACGACCTCAGTAACGACTTCTTTGCGCATATGTTGGATAGCACGATGACCTATTCGTGTGGATACGCCACCTCTGATGGCGATTCGCTCGAGCAGATGCAGCAGAATAAGCTCCAGCGAATTGCGCGCAAGCTGGGGCTGCACCGCGGCGGGCGCTTGCTCGATATTGGATGTGGATGGGGTGGGCTGCTTACGTACGTAGGCGAGAAATTCCCAAACGTGCACGGCCTCGGCATCACCCTAAGTGAGGAGCAGTATGAGTTCGCACGCAGCAGGTTGCGAGAGCGGGGCCTACAGGACCGGATGCGGGTGCAACTAATCGACTTTCGCGACCTCTCGGGAGCTTTTGATTTTGTAGTCAGTGTGGGGATGTTTGAGCATGTGGGGCAGCGTTCCTACGGCGATTTCTTCAGAGCAGTACGACGGTCGCTAGAACCGACTGGTACAGCCTTGCTGCATACTATCGGCGTTGAAGAGGACCCAGGACGCTTGCAGGATCCGTGGATTAATAGATATATCTTCCCGGGTTCTCGTCTGCCGCGGCTTGAAGAGTTGGTAAAAGGATCGCGCGAGGCAGATTTAGCAGTCGGGCACGTAGAGAACTGGCGACCGCACTACGCGTTGACGCTTAGGCATTGGCGAAAGAATTTTAAGGCGCAGTGGCCAGCTATTATGAAGCTGGGAAGATCCTTTGATTCACGGTTCTATCGTATCTGGGATTTTTACCTTCAGGCGTGCGAGGCTTGCTTTATCGATTCTACGGTTGAGCTATATCAGGTGCTCCTGTCACCCCGTCCACGGTGGAATTTCCCACAGTGTTTTGAGTTTGGCGCGCGGTCCTAATGTGGGCTGCCTGAGCCTAGTCTGCGCTCAAGAGAGTCTACCGGAGCAAACGATAGATCTTTTGGCACCTCCCTTGAGACAGCCTCTTCTAGGATGTCCGGCAGCAGGCTCCTTAAGATACCGAGTAACCGGGGCTCTGCGACCAAAATAAGGTCGGAGAAGCGTTGCTCGGTGTACGCGTGTCGTACCTGCTCAAGGAAGTCTCGATAAAAATCTTTCAGTAAGCGATCGCGCGGATCTTCCTCCGTTGAATAGGCGTGATGGCCGCGCTTCCTATTGTCGGTCGAGCAACCGGCTTTATCGCTGTTGATATCACCGGTCCGCAGTCGTCCGGTGGCGTTGCCGATATCAATCTCGAGCACTAAGGTACTGCTTGGGGTCTCACGCGAGAATACCCGTACTTCATCTCGACTCGCTACAATTATCCAGGTCTTATTCATGGTGCGCCATCTAACCAAAAGAAAGGGGTGGAATTATTCCGTAAGTGTGATTACAACAGGGGAGTATGCTTTGAGGAGAGAACGATGAAGCTGATTAAGATCATAGTCCCGATTTTCCTACTTGTAGCGCTCGTATCGGGGTGCGGATACAACTCAATTCAATCTGGTGACGAAGCGGTGCAGGCATCGTGGTCCGATGTTGTAAACCAGTATAAACGTCGCTCGGATCTTATCCCAAACCTTGTCAGCACGGTGAAGGGGTACGCTCAACACGAGGAGGAGGTGCTCACAAAGGTAACTGAGGCGCGGACTAAAGCAACTTCTATGACGGTTGATGCGTCGACCCTAACTGATGAAGCTGCGTTTAAACGTTATCAGGAGGCTCAAGGAGCTGTATCTGGCGCGCTCGGCCGGCTACTCGCTGTCGCTGAGAATTATCCTCAGTTAAAAGCGGATGCTAATTTTAGAGATCTCCAAGCGCAACTTGAAGGCACAGAGAATAGGATCACTGTTGCGCGCACACGTTATATTGATTCCGTGCGCTCGTACAACGTGACGGTACGGTCGTTCCCAACCAACCTCACAGCAAAGTTTTTTGGTTATGGAACTAAGCCTAACTTCTCAGTTGAGAATGAAAAAGAGATCTCTGAAGCGCCAAAGGTTACTTTTTAGGGTTCAAGGGAGAATTAAGGTGTTCGCTCTTTTCCGCAGTAGAGGTGGTCGCAGGGTTCAAACGTCTTTTTTCTGTCTTCTTGCGTGGGCCGCGTTATCACTACCAAGTAGCGCGCAGACCCCTAGCACCTTTGCTGCTATCCCGGCACTGAATGACCTCGTGGTCGATATTTCAGGAGTTCTGCATGAGCCCGAGCGGCGCGCGTTGTCAGCGAAGCTGCTTGCTCTTAAGCGTGACAAGGGTAGCGAGGTTGCAGTGCTCATAGTCCCAACTACCAAGCCTGAGGCGATCGAACAGTACAGTATCCGGGTCGTTGAGAGTTGGAAGCTTGGCCGAAAGGGTATTGATGATGGAGCGTTGCTCCTAGTAGTGCTGCAAGATCGAGCGGTGAGGATCGAGGTCGGGCGTGGTTTAGAGGGGGATATCCCTGATGTTAAAGCTCACCGGATTATTGACGAGCAGATCGTACCGCGATTTAGGGAGGGGCACATCTCAGAGGGGATCTCTGCTGGGGTTGATAGCCTTGAGCGGCTGGTTCGTGGACTTGAGTTGCCGCCACCAGCTCGGGGTCGGGGTAGCGCCGATGGTGGGGTATTTATTCCGATCCTGATATTCGCCTGGGTGGTTGCAGCGCCGCTCTCTTTGATTTTTGGACGTGCAGTTGGCGCTATCCTTGGGGGAGCACTCGGTTTTGCAGCAGGGCTTTTAGTCTTTCCCGTTACTGTTGCTGCTGTGCTTGCCGTAATTGCAGCGGTGTTGTCATTCTTTACGAGGGATTTGCCATCCGCCTCCACAAGCTCTTATCGTGGTGGTCGACGAGGCTGGGGTGGCGGCTTGAGTGGCGGCGGATTTGGTGGCGGAGGTTCCTTTGGTGGTGGCGGCGGCTTTAGTGGAGGGGGAGCCTCAGGTCGATGGTAGATAGATTCAAACGAGCGGTGCAACATGCGACGACCGGTCGGTACCACGTACGGTCTCTCATTCCAGAGGGCGAGCGTGTTCGGATTACTGCGGCCATAACTGAGCTAGAGAAGCGCACAACCGCTGAGCTGCGGTTGGTTGTTGAAGGATCGCTCGACATCATCTCTGTGGTGCGGGGCTGTTCGGCTCGCGAGCGTGCGGAGGAAATCTTCTCTCGGGAGCGCATATGGGATACCGAACACAATAACGGTGTGTTGCTCTATCTCTTGGTAGCAGAGCGTGATGCTGAGATAGTTGCAGATCGCGGGTTAAACGATAAGGTCTCGGCCGCAGAGTGGGCCGCCGTTTGTAAGGGTTTAGAGCACGGGGTGAAGAGTGAAGGATTTGTCCTAGCGCTCCTGGCGACGATTGAGAGTATCGCTACTTTGTTAGCGCGCGCTTTCCCTGGGGGCGGTGGAATGGGAGAGCTCTCTGATGAGGTAGTAGTGCGATAATAATAAAAACGTATCCACCACGGAGACCACAGAGGCCCTCTACCCATGCCTCGTTCGGTAAGAAACTAAGTTCTTCCGTGTCCGACTATTTTGGTTATGTAACGCGGAGATCGCAGGATTAAGATTGTCGCTTTACCTAAAGTAGCTGGGGCACCTGAGCTCCGGATTTGCCGCGCTTCCCCAGAAATAGCTCCACTTTCGTGAAAAGCCCCGGGAGTATGCTATATTCAGACTGTTGAATCCACTGCGGTGTCTCGCTTCATCGACTGCTCCAGCGAGAAGGCGCCAATGTGTCTCAGAGGGATCTGAAACTTGCCATAACGATCGAAGGAGGACAGTGCAGCTGATGCGCTCTCATCGGCAGCTGTCACCTTCCGTCGTAGGACACATGGGGAATAACTCAGAGCTATCGGGGTCTACGTTTGTACGGTACAGTTTCTAGGTAATTTATCTTTTCGTATGATAGTACTCGCTACCCTTAATGCTCGATACATTCACGCCTCAGTCGGGTTGCGATATCTGTACGCTAATCTTGCAGAGCTACAATCCCAGGCTGCGGTGCTAGAGTTTGAGGCATCCCAACCGGCTCGTGAGATAGTTGAAGTGCTGCTGAGTAAGGATCCGCAGATCCTCGGTTTCGGTGTCTATATCTGGAACGTCGAGCGCACAACGGAGGTGGTCTCGCTTATAAAAAAGATTAGACCTCAGGTCACCGTCGTGGTCGGTGGGCCAGAGGTGAGCTTTGAGTATGAGCAGCAGCGCATAGTAGAGCTGGCTGATTACCTGATTACGGGAGAAGCAGATATCGCGTTTGCAGAGCTGTGTCGAAAGCTGCTGCAAGGAGAGCGACCACCTGAGAAAGTTATTGCAGCGAAGATTCCTGAATTAGAGCAGGTAGAGCTTCCGTATCGGTACTACTCTGAGGAGGACATCCGTAATCGCGTCATTTACGTGGAAGCCTCGCGAGGGTGCCCTTTTACCTGTGAGTTCTGTCTGTCATCACTTGATATCCCGGTGCGACAGTTTGATCACTCGCGCGTACTCCAGGAGCTTGATGAACTTTATAGTCGAGGCGCGCGCACATTTAAGTTTGTTGATAGAACATTTAACCTAAACATGCGAATTTCGGCCTCGATCCTGGAGTTTTTCCTTGAGCGTATGACACCGGGGCTCTTTGTTCATTTCGAGATGGTTCCCGACCGCTTTCCTGAACAGTTGCGAGAGTTGGTGGCGCGCTTTCCCGCGGGAACGTTGCAATTAGAGATAGGCGTTCAATCGCTCAACCCCGAGACGGGAAAACATATCAGTAGACGGCAAGATGTCGCAAAGCTTATCGACAACCTCCATTTTCTACGCACAAAAACTTCTGCTCATCTGCACGTTGATCTGATCGTGGGGCTTCCGGGCGAGGGGATGGAGAGCTTCGCCACAGGGTTTGATAAGCTTGTTGCCTGCGATCCACAGGAGATTCAGGTCGGTATACTTAAGAAGCTGCGTGGCACACCAATTGTTCGCCACACGGACACTTTTGATATGCGCTTTAGCGATTATCCGCCCTATGAGGTGCTTAGTACGCGTGACCTTTCTTTTGAAGATGTGCAACGGATGGGGCGCTTTGCTCGGTACTGGGATCTCGTCGCTAATAGCGGAAACTTCGTTGAGACGCGCCACGTTTTGCTGTCGATAGCTGAGAGCGCTTTCTCATCGTTTCTTAAGTTCTCTGACTGGCTTTTTGGGGAAACTGGCCGGAGAGCATCAATTAGCCTCAAAAATCTAACTGAACTTTTGTTCTCTTACCTGACCGAGAGCGTAGGGCTCAATCGGGAGCACGTTGGTGAGTTACTTGCCAGGGATTATCTGCGCGGGGGCAGGAGCGATTTACCTGCCGTGTTAAGGGAGTTCCGTGCGGATACGGTTGGGGGGGAGCAAGATTTAGCAGTAGCTCTTAAGCGTCAACGCAGAGCTGTCGCTGTGAAATAAACTGAGACCGCGGGCTTTAGCCCGCCCCCCCCCCCCCCCGCGCGGTTGACATTGCCGAGGCCGATAAGGG
>JBIKKT010000039.1:0-34376 GCA_044360195.1 Bdellovibrionota bacterium
GGGCCTCCCCCCCCCCCGCCCGCCCGCCCGGCCGTTGCAGATGCAATAGGCAGAAAAGCCCCCGTTTGTTCCCCCCCCCCTTAGGGCGCCTTTATCGCAATGATTCCTAATCGTTTTCGCTACGTCACCTGCCAGTCTGTATTCAACATAACAGGCAAGAGGAGTTAGCCTATGCTTGCTGTGAACCCCCATTGGAGAGCCCTTGAGGTCGTAAGCCGTATCGGCGCCTCGGAGGTGTCAAACGCTTTGAAGCTGTCGTGTGGCATCGGCTTATCTGGGTCTCTGGCGGAGGAGCGGAAGGTCTTTAACGGCAGCTGTCTTCTCTGCATTTACCAACAGGACGTTGAGAATTACCTCTATGTCCACGTCCCTTTTGTTGGAGGACCTGACAAGGGCTTTACCTGCATAATTCCTGAAGGTAACGTCAGCCACGGGCTTCTGCTTTGTGCGCTGCTACGGGCCATAGGACGCGAAGGGGTAGTCGAACCTGCAAAGAGTGCTGGTGGAATGGTTCGTAATCTACTTGGTGACTTTGTTGTCCATGGAGTGAGCGCTCTTTTTAATGTTGAAGCGAACGCTAAGGTCACTGAGCTACTGGCAGCCCGAAAGCCCGGCAGTCCCGCTACTCTACCCCCTGTTAACGTGAGGGGAGATTGCGGTCTAGTTTAGCTTGTGGCGCTCAGATGAGAGCGCGGCTGCTGTTGCCAGGGAAAGCCTGAGTCGGGAAGTGAAGTTCTTGCTAGCCACGATATTGGATTAGCTTATTCCCCTCGCAGAACACCCACGAGTTTCGTATGATCCGACTCAATGAAGGTATATTCAATTCCCTCGACCACTAGGCCCGATCTGTTAACTGCTGGTTGTGTCAGTGGAGAGGTCTCTCGCTGTTGGATGGGGTCTCAGATAACCCCCGGGTTGTTTCGATGGGCACTTGCTATCGATGATTCGCGGCTTTTTTTTCAGACCTGGATTGGTCGCGGCGCGCCGCGCTACAACCGCGAATATAAGCAAGGAGAATTCATCGAAGGGTTGTGGAACGAAGATGTGGTTGAGTTCTTCGTTATGAATAACAGCGGCGGCTACCAGGAGTTCAACGTGAGTCCAGCGGGTGCGTGGTGGACCAGCAGCTTCTCTTCCTATCGTAAGAGGTCGGAGGAGCCCGTTCTTTTCTCGCCGATTCTTGTTGAGGCGCACATTACCCCAGCAGGATGGGGTGTGTTCTTTAGTTTAGCGCTAAAAGATATTAGCACTCCGCTACTACCGACTGAGGCTCGTATCCATGTCTCTGCGATTCTAACGGGGGTAAATCAGCAGCCGCGTTATCTCTCTTCTGCGCCCCTGAGCCAGAGCGCGCCTGACTTTCACGACGCGCGCTGTTTTTTGCCGATCGTTTTAGCTAGTTGAAATGGGTACTTAGCAGTCATTCACTGCTGTCCTATAAGGCACTTACCCCGGTTGTAATTCCGGTCAGTTTGTGGTAACTAGAGAAAGTCTTCGGCAGTTCCTCGCCGAGTGAAGGTGGTCTCACCTTCAGGTCCGTTATCCTGGTCACATCAGTGGATCGTCAGGGTTTGGGTCGCGTAGTTACCGCGGACGCATGGCTTATTGCTTGTGTCGTTGGCGGAATGAAGCGGGAGTGAGGAGCAAGAGAGAAGAACGCCGGGAAGTTTGCAGTATGCTTAAGAGCGATAGTAATCCCATATGGGATACCATTCGAGCGGTTACAGATGAGTTCGGAGTCGAGCTCTTCGATATCGATTATCCTTCTGGCGGAGGGCACGGCGGAGTGTTGCGTGTCTATCTCTCACGCCCGAAGGGGATGGTGGTCACGCCTGAGGCGGATGCATCTTTAGATGTAGACGCAGTAGATGGAGACGCAGAGGCAGGTAGTCAGAGGGGAGGAGTTTCCTTTGAAGACTGTGTCAAGGTCAGTAAGAAGCTGCTTGACCTCGATGAGCAGGATGGCTTCATCCCCGAGGGATGCGTTCTGGAGGTTTCTAGCCCCGGTGTAAACCGCAGATTGCGTTTTCCGCAACACTTTAGTGGTGCTGTTGGTGAACGGGTGAGGGTGAAGTTTAAAACTGACACCGGCACGTATCGGGTTGTTACCGGCGTGCTCTCGTCGCTTGAGGGCGATATGTTCGTCGTTGAGGATGAGCAGAGTCGAGATCACGTGCAGGTAACCATCCCAAGCATCAAAGAGGCGCGGGTTGATTTTAAGTTTTAGCGCGTGGAGTCGGGAACGGCTCGGTGCGTTAAGAAGGTGATGTAGAGAAGTTGGATTACGAATTTGAAATAGGACGTTGGAAATAGAGGTATAGGTGTATGTCTTCAAGCTTTGACCTAAATGCAATTCTGAGTCAGATGGGAAGAGACCGAGGTATCGACAAGCAGGTGCTTGTTGAGGCGGTTGAATCGGCGATGCTCTCTGCCGCCCGTAAACACTTCGGCCATAACCTGAACCTCGAGGCTAAGTTCAACGAGGAAACGGGTGAGATCGAGGTAGTCCAGTTTAAGGTTGTAGTGGATAAGGTGGAAGACGCCGATACACAGCTTGCGATCTCCGATGCTCGGCGAGATGTTGACCCCGACGCTATGGTGGGTGATGAGCTCGGAAAGAAGCTCGACACTTACATGCTCGGACGTATCGCTGCCCAAACTGCTAAGCAGGTTATCATGCAGAAGGTACGAGATGCTGAGCGCGGCGTTATCTACGAAGAGTATAAGGATTCCAAGGGCGAGCTCATTAACGGCAGCGTTATGCGCCTTGAGCGCGGTAACATCATCGTCAACCTTGGGCGCACTGAGGCGATTCTTCCAAAGCGCGAGCAGATTCAGCGCGAGCGTTATCGCCCTGGAGATCGTTTGCGCGGAATGATTCTCGACGTTGATCGTTCAGCGCGAGGTCCGCAGATTATTTTGACCCGTAGCCATCCAGACCTGATCAGAAAGCTTTTTGCACTGGAAGTTCCTGAGATCGCTGATGGTGTAATTGAACTTAAAGCCGTAGCGCGTGAGCCCGGTGAGCGTGCAAAGATCGCTGTGTACTCAAACGATTCAAGCGTAGATCCAGTCGGAGCGTGCGTTGGAATAAAGGGTTCCCGTGTTCAAGCTGTAGTACAGGAGCTACGCGGAGAGCGTATTGATATCATCACGTGGACCGCAGACGAGCCGTCTTTTGTCGCTCGTGCGCTCTCGCCAGCAGAGGTGAGCCGTGTTGTTGTCGACGAAGAGGCGCATTCGATGGAGGTTATCGTTCCAGATGACCAGCTCTCGCTTGCAATCGGTCGTCGCGGTCAAAATGTAAAGCTTGCTAGCAAGTTGTCCGGCTGGCGCATCGACGTGCGCAGCGTCTCTGTTGCAGAGGAAGAGGCTCGTCGTGCGCGTGCTGCATTGAGCGGTATTCCAGGCATTGACTTCATGCATGCTGAGCTACTGTTCCAGCACGGTTTCCGCACTGTACGGGAGGTTGCTGATTCTAATCTAGAAGACCTCTTTGAGGTTGAGGGTCTATCCCAGGATCAGGCCTCTGAGATCCTTAAGAGTGCTAAGGAGTATGCTGAGCAGCTCGGCGATGCAGCGGATGTGCTTCCGGAGCTGACGGCAGTGGTGTCCGATCTTGAGCGGCTCCCATTGGCGGCGGACTTGCGAGAGATGTTGATTAGTGGAGGATACAAGACCATTCAGAGTCTCGTTGAGAGTGATGATGAGGCTCTGAAGCAGGTGAGTGGAATTGAAGAGGCAGAAGTTGAGCAGATTCGGCAAGCGCTTGAGACGTTCTTGCAGGCAGGAACTTCTCGACAGCCTCAAACGGTGTAGAGGATTGTGTAGGTAAGGAGAAGGAGAGAGGGTCTGAAACAGAGCGAGCGAACCTGCTGTATCTGCCGTAAAAAAGCACAGAAGGGGGAACTTGTACGCATAGTGTTCTGTGACGGCGCCCTGGCTCTTGATGAGAGCCAGGCGATGCAGGGGCGAGGGGGGTATATTCACCCAGCTCGTGACTGTATCGCTCGGATGAATCAACCGGGTCGATGGGAGAGGGCTCTGAGGCTAGCACCGAACTCCCTGAGATCCGATGCGGTCGCGCAGATTGTAAAGCGTATGCTCCTTGAGCTTCCAGCCGATGGTACTCGAGGCGGTGGTGAAAGGGTCGATGAACGTGGGGCGCCGAACAGTATGGTCGGAGCAGCCACCAAAGGGTTCAAGGTTAAGCGGTAGAGAAACATGTCAAAGATTAGAATTTACGAATTAGCAAAAGAGCTCGGGGTTGATAACCGAGTGATCCTCTCGAAAGCGCAAGAGATGGGGATGAAGGGCAAAAGCTCACACTCCCACTCACTTGAGGCAGACGAGGCCGATCTGATCCGGCGCGCTATTATTCGGCAAGCCATGGGGACCCCCAAGAGCGCAAACTCAGAGGTTCTCACGCAGCGTGTTGATAAGGCAACCGGTGCAACGGAAGCGGTTGTTGAACGCCGTTCGGGCGACGTAATTCGTCGCCGTAGAACACCAGATGCTCCATCTCCAACCGCGGAGGCAACACCTGTCGCTGCCGCACATGCTGCTGCTCCAGTCGCAGAGAACATTACGGTAGCGGTTGCTTCGTCTGACGGCGGAGCGGCGCGTGACGTTTCGCAGGAGGCAGCTGCGGCTCCACAGGAAATAGAAGTAGCACCACAAGAAGCTGAAGTGGCGGTTAGTGCGCCTGCAGTTGAGGTTGAGGAGGTTGCTGTAAGTGTTCCCCCAGTGGAGCAACCTGTTGCGAGTGTAGCGCCAGTAGCGCCAGTTGCGCCAGTTGAAGAGGCTGCTAAGAGCACCATAGGGCCGCGAATCCTTGGCCGCATCGAGCTTCCTCAGAAGCGCGTGGTGGTTCAGCCAACCGAACAGAAGCGTTCGCCAAAGGGTATCGTCGCTGGTCGCGATACGCGAGAAGTTGTAGAGACCGAAGAAGAGGGTCCTAAGAAGGGCTTCAAGAAGGGGCGCAAGCGAGAGATAAGCAGCGTCGACCTCCTTGATTACGGCGGCCGAGAGGTTCGCAAGCCAAAAAGGAGAGGTCACGGTCGGGGTGATGGCGATCTACGAGACAGCTCGGATTCTGAAAAGCCAAAGGTGGCCAAGCGAGTTATTGAACTTGGTGAGTCAATTACAGTGGGCGAGTTAGCGCGCCAGATGAGCCTTAAGTCAGGAGAGGTGATAGCTAAGTTCCTTGGCCTTGGAGTTCTGGTAACGATCAATCAAGCCATAGATAAAGATACGGCATCTATTGTAGCCGATGAGTTGGGTTACGAAGTCAAGCACGTTGAATACAACGAGCAGGACATCATCCAAGATACGCTTGAGGAGAACGAAGCCGATCTTCAGCCCCGGCCACCGGTAGTAACGGTGATGGGACACGTTGACCACGGTAAGACATCCCTTCTCGATCGGATTCGTAGCGCTGCTGTTGCAGCTAAGGAAGCGGGGGGTATTACCCAACACATCGGGGCATACTCGGTTACAACAGAGGGTGGTCGCGTTATTACCTTTATTGATACACCGGGCCACGCGGCATTTACCTCGATGCGAGCACGTGGAGCGCAGGTTACCGATATCGTGGTTCTCGTGGTTGCAGCTGATGACGGAGTGATGCCGCAGACAAGAGAAGCCATTAATCACGCTCAGGCAGCGAAGGTTCCGATCGTTGTAGCCGTTAACAAGATGGATAGACCCGATGCAAATCCCGATCGCGTAAAGAACCAGCTCGCTGAGCTTGGGCTGCAACCGGAAGATTGGGGTGGAGACACGATGTTCTTCCCGATCTCGGCTCTTCGCGGGGATGGTATCTCAGAACTTCTAGAGGGTATCCTTGTTCAAGCTGAGGTGAAGGAGCTTAAGGCTAATCCTAACCGCCGTGCCAAGGGTACAGTGATCGAGAGTCGGCAAGACCGGGGTCGCGGAGTGGTTGCTACGGTCCTAGTTCAAGGTGGAACACTGAAAGTTGGAGATATCTTTGTAAGCGGCGCTGAGTATGGCCGCGTACGAACGATGGGCAACTACAAGGGTGAGCGGGCTGAGTCTGCTGGTCCATCAACACCTGTAGAGATAACTGGGCTTAATGGAATGCCAGCATCCGGAGACGATTTCTTTGTGATGGAGTCTGAAGCCGATGCACGCGAAGTGGCCGGTAATCGCGCTGAAGCGAAGGCTTTCAAGGAGCGATCCTTGGCATCAGGGCCTATGAGCCTTGAGGAGTTTGCTAAGCGCGCTAGCAATCAGGCAGCACAGGAGCTTAACGTTATCCTTAAAGCTGATGTTCAGGGCTCGGTTGAGGCGGTTAAGCACTCGATTGAGAAGCTCTCTGGTGAAAAGGTCAAGGTGCGCGTTCTTCACGCTGCTGTGGGTGGTGTCAATGAGAGCGATGTGCAGCTAGCGATAGCATCCAGCGCTATCATCGTCGGTTTCGGTGTACGTGCGGAGCCACGTGCAACAGCGGACGCTGAGCAGGCTGGTATCGAGATTCGCTTCTACCGAGTTATCTACGAGCTCCTTGACGACGTTCGTAAGGCGATGGTGGGACTTCTTGAGCCGATCAAGCAGGAGTCATCGCTCGGTCGAGTTGAGGTTCGTGATACCTTTAATGTGCCAAAGATCGGAACTATCGCTGGATGTTACGTCACTGGCGGCCTAATCAAACGCAATGCGTTTGGTCGATTGTTGCGTGATAACCGAGTTATCCACGAAGGTAAGCTCGGAAGTTTGCGGCGCTTCAAAGACGATGTACGCGAGGTCCAAGCTGGATTTGAGTGCGGTATCGGTCTTGAAGGGTTCAACGACGTCAAGATTGGGGACGTGATAGAGGTGTTCGAGATCAAAGAGGTCGAAGCTACCCTTGAGTAGCGTGGTGTGCACGCGCGGCGTGTTTCCGGAGGATTGGTATGTCTGGCAGTAAGCGGGTCTATCAGGTTGCAGAGCGCATCAAAGAGATCGTAGCAGAGCATCTCGTGTATTCTGCCGATTCACGCTTTCAACTCGTTACTGTCACTTCTGTTATGGTCTCGCCTGATCTGCGCAACGCCAAGGTGTACTGGGTTGTTTCGTTTCTTTCGGGCGTAGACCGAAAGGAACGAATAGCAGAGGTGCAGGAAGGGCTCCAAGCCGCCGCTGGGTCGTTTCGCCGAGTGCTCGCAAAGCAGCTCAATATCCGTTTTGTGCCAGAGCTTCGGTTCTACTACGACGACACGCTTGATACCGTCGAGCACGTTGAAAAATTAATGGAAAAGATAAAGCCGACTCAAAGCGATCAGTAATGAGCTTCTCACAGGATCTTGCCGCGGTTGTTGATGCAATGCTCTCAAAGAAGAGTGCTGTTATCTTTTCACATGTAAATCCAGACGCAGATGCTTACGGTTCAAGCTGCGGACTTGCCCTTGGGCTTGAGCAGATCGGTGTTCGAGTCACCCTGGTCAATGAGAGTGGATTTATCCCGCGATACAGCGCGATTCCTGCTGCCAAGCGTACCAGTAATGTGATCCCTACTGAAATTGCAGACGATTGTCTCGTTATCGTGTGCGATTGCGGTGCCATTGAACGCGTCGGCGACACGGTTCTGCCGATTGTGCAGAAGGCGCACGGTGTCATTAATATCGATCATCACAACGCTAATTCGCGCTTCGGGGCATTGAATTACGTAGTTGAGGGTGCAAGTTCAACTTCGGAGCTTGTGTACAACATTCTGCGCGAAGTTGAGCAGCGCATCGCGCGAGCGGATGTTATCTCTACAGAGGCTGCCGGCTGTCTCTTGGCAGGCATAATCGGTGATACAGGCTCATTTCGCTATCCGAGTACCGCTGCCTCTACGTTTCTCGCGGCGCACGACCTTGTTACCCGTGGAGCCCGTCCAGATATTCTCACGCAGGAGCTGTTTGCAAATCACACTCTCTCAGCAGTAAGGCTTCAATCTGAAGCGATGGCGGCTATTCAAATCTCTGACAGTGGCGCCTTCGCTGAGGTTGTTGTTACGCAGGAGATGGTGAAACGTCTTGGAGCAGACCTTCTCGATGCAGATTCACTGGCGGAGCGTGCACGAGATATCGCCGGTGTGCGAGTGTCAGCGCTCTACAAACAAGATGTTGAGTTTTGGCGCGTTAGTTTACGCTCTCGACAGGGAGCGGTTGACGTGTCTGAAATCGCACAGAGCTTTGGTGGTGGTGGGCACAAACCGGCGGCCGCCTTTCGGTGGCGCAAGGATATAGACACCCTGCGAACGGAGCTGTCGGCCAAGATAGTGGCTGCCTTAGCACGTACGTCATCCTAACATGCGAAACGGTCTCCTCTTAATTGATAAACCTGCTGGGGTTACCTCCGCGTCAGTTGTTGCTCGCGTCAAGCGGATCCTTAAAGCAGAGAAAGTTGGGCATGCCGGCACTTTAGATCCGGATGCCACTGGATTACTTGTGTGTCTTGTAAATGCAGCCACGCGGGTGGCGCACTACGCTCTTGAGGGGCAGAAGTGTTATTCGGGAACCTTCCGCTTCGGAATAACTACCTCTACCGATGACACCACTGGAGAAGTGCTCGCGGAGTCGAACGAGGTGCCAAGCTTTAGTCAGATTGAGAGTGCTACCCTGCAATTTGTAGGCGATATCTCGCAGGTCCCGCCTAAAGTTAGTGCCAAGAAAGTGCAGGGCCGTCGCGCCCACGAACTCGAACGCAAGGGGGTGAGCTTTGAGTTGGCCCCTAAAGATGTCCGCGTGGATTCATTCGACGTGTGGCCGGTTGATGCTGTACGGGTTGGATACCGGGTTCGTTGTAGCCCGGGTACCTACGTGAGGGCACTGGCGCGTGATCTCGGTGAGGCTTTAGGGTGCGGAGGTGCAGCAGAGTCGATTCGGCGGGAGGCGTCAGGGCAGTTTGACGTATCTGCCGCTATCTCGCTTGAGCAGATAGCTTGGGACGCGGTGAAGGAGTGGATGCTCCTGGTGCCTGAGGTTCCACGGGTGGTTGTTCCGCGGGGGGTGGCCTCAGAGCTGTTACAGGGTAAACCAGCTGGGCTTTCAAAGGTAGAGCAGCTTCCTGAGCTTGCTCAGGTCGTCTCAAGACCCGCTGTTTTTATGTATACCCCGAGCGCAATTGAGGAGCCTTGGGGGTTCCTCGAAGTAACGGCCTCTGGCCAGGTGCTGCATAGGCTTAATGTGCGGCCGCAGAAGCTGCTGTGAAGGGCGACATCATCCTATTGATGCTTGTATTGCCTCAAAAATAGTGTACTTCATGCGAAGGTTTTTCCCCTCCGCCTCCTCTACCTCCACTCCACTCCCTATTCCTCCTCCTTCACCTCCTCATCCTCCTCCTTATCTTCCTCCTGCACCTGCACCCGTTTTCCTCTCATGCTCGGAATGAATCCTGACTGGGAGAGTAGATTGGTGCAGGTACAAGAGGAGGAGAAGGATGAGGTTTAGGAGGAGGAGTTAGCAGTTGCGGGTCTTCATCTTTTTCCTAATCCGGCTCTGCGTGGAATCGAGTGGGTGGCAACGAGGATAGAGATAGCGTAAGCCCTTGTCTTGACCTATAAATAGCGGCTCCTCATGTGCTCGTTAACGCAGACGTGGTACGTAAACGTAAGCGTGCACGAGTTCACGTCCGGATAATACCAAGTGTTACCCACTCGATTCCACGAAAAGCCAGAATAAGGAATAGGAGGTCGGTTAGGGTAAGGATAAGAGCCCCGTTCCGGGCCTGCCACAGGAACTCGTTTTGCTCACAAAGGGTCGTGCTTTATTGGTCGTAGCGTGTTAGAAAAACCCCGTTTAGTGGAAGTTTGTTCAGTATGAAAACGAAAGATAAAAGAGCTACTTGTCTGGGATCCTTAGTCAGAGCAGCTGTAGTTGGTGCAGCGCTGATTGTTGCTTTTGCGGATGTCTCCTTCGCGCAGCAGGCCGCAGAGGTTTTTAGCCCCGCTCCGGTTGCCAGTGGCGCCGAGCAACCTACCTTTATGGGGTCGCTTGTGCAGATGCTGCCGATGCTCGCTATCTGTTACTTCATCTTCTACTTTATGGTTATGAAACCCCAAGATACCCGTTCTAAGAAGCATAAGGGGCTGATCGAGTCACTTAAGCGTGGCGACTCGGTAGTTACATCAAGCGGTATCGTCGGTAAGATCGCTGGTGTTGAAAAAGAGTACGTTTTGCTTGAGATCGCTCGCGATGTAAAAGTTAAAGTCCAACAGCAGCACATCGTTGCGCGCGAAGAGGAGAAGGCAGCAGCAGCTGCTTAACGCACCACAGCGAGGGTACCGTTTATGAGAGACAACTTTCAACGTTCAATGATTCTGGGGGTAGTGGTCCTCGTTGCCGTGCTCTCTTTGCTTCCATCGCTTGCCCCTCAGGTAGAGCTATTTAGTTCTGGCAAGTGGTTTACGCGACCGCTTGGTATGGGATTGGATATCAGTGGTGGCGTTCACCTCGCATACGGCGTGAAGTCGCAGGAGGCAGTTAAGAGTCGGCTTGCAACGCTGCTGTCAAATGCGCGTGCTGAGCTGCGCCAAGCTAAGATAGCTGTCTCTCAGGTAAGTGTTACCTCGTCATCCTCCGCGCAGTTAGTGTTGCTCACGTCGTCACGTACAGCCGAAGCAAAGAATATCATAGCAGAGAAGGTGCCTGAGTTGGCTCTTACGGGGGAGCTGCTCGAAGGTGGTCGTCCTACTTTGGTGTTCGGTATCCCGGCGGAACGTGCCAAGAAGATCGAGCGCGAAGCTATTGAGCAGGCAGTTGAAACACTGCGTAATCGCGTTGATCAATTTGGCGTTGCTGAGCCGTTAATCCAGACTTCAGGTGAGAACCGTATTATCTTACAGATGCCGGGAGTGTCGGACGTTGCGTCAGTAAAGAAAGTTGTAGGATCGGTTGCTAAGCTTGAGTTCCGCTTCCTGCCGGGCGGCGCAGGTAGTCAGGGTGCTGGTACGCTCACCCTTAAGGGCAAAGATGGTGAACCGGTGGTAGTGGAGGACCAGGTGCAGATGACGGGTGATTCCGTATCTGATGCACGTGTTGAGTTTGACCAGACCGGTCAGGTTGAGGTTACTCTTAAGCTTTCGTCTGCCGGTAAGGCGCAGTTTGCGCGGCTGACCTCCGATAATGTCGGGCGCTCGCTCGCCATCATTCTCGATGGGGTCGTGTATTCTTCCCCGGTAATACGTGATGCGATAACGCAAGGTTCTGCTAGCATCTCGGGTGGCTTCACGGTTGATGAGGCGAAGCAATTGAAGGTTATCCTAAAAGCCGGAGCGCTCCCTGCACCGCTTGAAGTTCTTGAGGAGCGGATTGTTGGCCCGTCCCTTGGCTTGGATTCAGTCAAGAAAGGGCTTCTTGCTATGGGGGTAGGGTTCTCGGCGATCGCTATCTTTATGGTTTTCTATTACGTCAAATCGGGTATTGTCGCTGTTGGCACGTTGTTGCTCAATGCCGTACTAATGCTCGCTTGCTTGTCGTTGTTTGGTGCAACTTTGACCTTGCCCGGCTTAGCTGGACTAGCGCTGACGATCGGTATGGCGGTCGATTCAAACGTAATTATCTTTGAGCGTATCCGAGATGAACTGCGTACTGGGGCCTCACGCGATGTAGCCGTGCATACCGGGTTTGATAAAGCGTTCGGAGCGATATTTGATTCAAACGTTACAACTCTGCTTGCAGGAGCGATTCTGTACTATTTCGGTACAGGTCCTGTGCGCGGGTTCGCTGTGACTCTATCGATTGGAATCGCAACAACTCTCTTCTGCGCAGTTTTTGTAGCGCGCCTCTGTTTCGATTTCTTCGAACTGAAGGGTAAGGATAGACTATCGATCTAAGGCAGGATGAAACATATGCGTGAGATTATCTCAAATCCCTCTATCGACTTTATGGGGAAGAGCCGTTTGTGTGCCTTCCTCTCCGCTGTGGCTATCGTTGCAGCCGTATTTGTATTCCTGCAGAAGGGGGAAGATAAATACGGAACAGATTTCACCGGTGGGCACGAGTTCTTGGTGAGCTTTGTCGGTGAAGTGACCTCAACCGGTATCCGAGAAAACTTAGCGTCGCAGCAGCTTGAGGATGTGCGAGTGCAGGCGTTTCAAGGTGGATCGAATGAGTATTCAGTCAGGCTTGGTCAGGCTGGTGAGATCGACGTTGTTCGCGAGAAGCTGTCGTCCGCACTCAAAGTTTCTTACGGCGACAAAGCTTCGATCGTAAAAAGTGATTACGTTGGCCCAACAGTTGGGCGTGAGTTGCGCACGGCGGCTATCGTCGCGGTAGCGCTTGGTCTAATCGGTATCCTGGCTTACGTAGCGTTTAGATTTGAGTTCGCTGTTGGTCTCGGAACTATCGTTGCGCTCTTCCATGATGTCATAATTGCAACTGGAGTTTACCTGCTTGCAGGGCACGTTTTTAGTATGGCGACCCTTGCAGCAGCGCTTACTATCGTTGGCTACTCGGTCAACGATACTGTTGTTGTCTTCGACCGTGTGCGCGAGGAGCGAGCCAAAAAGAAGGGCACTCCTCTTGCTGCGATTGTGAATGAGGCTATCAACTTTACCCTCTCGCGTACGGTTATTACCCACGTACTAACTTTCTTCTCAGCTCTTGCTCTTTATGTGCTTGGCGGTGGAGAGATTAAGGACTTAAGCCTCTATCTCGTCGTTGGAATCGTCTGCGGCGCGTATTCAACTATCTTCGTGGTGGCTCCCCTCGTTGTTGCCTGGGAGCGGTGGTGTGGACGGGATGTTGGTGCTCAGGTTGTAACGGCAGGGCAGGTCAAGCGAGCCATCTAGACCCCTGGAGCGCGGACCTTCCAGGTCCGCCAGTCTTGGATTCTGCCCGTGACAGCGTAGGTATTGGACTAACTACCGAGAATACGAGATTTGCAGATTCCTAAGCTTTGTCTAAAGTATAGCGCGTAGTTAGCCGATTGCCGTCGTGTATACTGGGGTGGCCACTGTCATAGTGGCAAGCCCTCGTCCATTTCATTGGTTCGGGCCTTGGGGAGAGGGGATATGCATCGGTGTATTGCACTACTGACGAGCTTGTTCGCCGCTATTGGTGTGCTTCTTTCGCCAGTAGCTGGTTATTCGCAAGAACTCCGCGCCTGGAGCCCAGAGACCCCTGGCTGTAGGTTTAGCTCAGACTGCACTGACCCCGGTGTTACTGCACCTAAAGACCCACGTTGCTTCGTTGGTACCTGTATCGTGCCTACGGGCGACTGCCAGTATGCAGTACAAAATGGTCTGAGCCTTGGTTTAGATAGTGTCACGTACCAGTGCGTCTCTGTTCCGGAGGTGTGTGATGCCGATGGGAATAAGGTTCAGAGCAGCGGGGGGAGCACATTTTAACCTGGCGCTCAGTGCGACCCGCAGCTTGGGCGAGGGCTTGCTCGGTACGGCACCTTACCGGTGGAATTCCAAAATCGTCACGATATCCACGGCAGACCACCAACCTACATCTGTGACCTGTCTACCTGCCTTGTGCGGTACTGCGGTGATGGAATCGTTCAAGCGGTAGCGCCGCTCAGTGAAGAGTGCGATGGAACTGCTCTCGCAACAGGTTTCTCCTCGGATGCTACGTGTACTCAGCGAACGTGCAAAGCGATGACGTTAACGTTTAACCCCGCTCCAATCACCTACGGAGATCCTCTTGGGGACGGCCAGCTGAATGCTGTTGCGAGTGTCCAGGGAGGGACGATCTCCTACAACTCAGTAACAATAAGCAACTACACCATAGGTACGATTCCCAGAGCCGGAACGCATAAAGTCGTAGCGACATGGTCACCCACAACCGACGATGCGCAGGCGCTCTACGATCCTACATCAAAGGAGGGTTCGTTAGTTGTTCATCCGAGATCCGCTAACTGTAACGCTGGAAGCTATGAGAAGATGGAGCAGGACCCAACACCTGCTCTTAGTTTTAGCTGCCAGGGAGTTCTCGCAGGCGATGCTGTCGGAGGAAGTGTACAATTGGAACGAGGCGCTACACCCAATAGAGTCGGCACATACCGCGTTGTGTTCAATCAGCAACCGAGCAATCCTAATTATACTATCACTGTAGCTGAGGGTTTACTGACAGTTAAGGCTGCGGCCGTGGCTGGTGGCTGCGGTCCAGCAGCAAAGGTTTACTCGAGCAACAATTCAGCATTCCAAGGAGCGCTGTGCGCTACAGGAAGTGCAAGCCCGGCCACGCCTGTATTCCCTGCGGCTGGTAGCAGCACCACCTGGAGCTGTGCTGGTGCAAACGGTGGCGCAAGTGCTTCGTGTACTGCCAGCAGAGAAGCAGCCGCTGTAGATGGTGTGTGTGGGGAAGCAGCGAGGCTATATCTAGCAACAGAGATTGCCTTTGATGGTGCTCTGTGTCTAAACGGAAGCATAGATCCAGTGTCGCCTGTTTTCCCTCTCGAGGGGACAATAAGCTCATGGACTTGTGTTGGTGAGCATGGGGGCCTTGACGCTGGCTGCTCAGCGAGGAAGGAGCTGCGAAGAGTCGCTGCGGGTGGCGGTGCGGCGTCAGGCTCATCATCAGGCAGGTCAGGTGGTAGCGCCAGTTTTGATGGAGGCGGTGCTAGCGGTGCTAGCGGCTCTTCCAGAAAACTCACCAGAGATGAATTTTGTGAGGCTGTTGCACGGTGTCCGGTGCAGATGACAAGCTGCAAAGATCCTTTCGCGCCGATATGTCCGAAATGTTCTACCGTGCAAAATGGCGAGCAGTGTGATTCTAATGACACGCCAGGTATCACGAGGAAAACCGTGGGAGGTCCTATGAAAGCCAAGGCTGTCTTGGACGACAAAAAAACCCTGGACGTTATCGATGATGAATGGAAATGTACATGCGTCTGCGAATACGGTAACGCGGATCATGCTACTGGCTGTGGTGCGCAGCCAAAGGCCAATCCGTGTGAAACCTTTGTGGCCTCGGCAGGGGGCTGCTCTATCAACCCACCCCCTTGGGACTGTCTTGCAAATGATAGCTGTAACTCAGAGATTGTTGGTGGATTGCCGAACGGCTCGGGCAATGGACAAAGTACAAATAACCCCCGTGTGTGCTGCAAACAGCTATTAGCAGTAGAGTAGCATCGCAAAGTTGAGGCGTATCAGTGCAGTGGATAGGAACCGTGCGGGCCATATTTTTACCGACCGTGCTCGGTGCGATAGCTGCCGCCTGCGCCCCGGTCTTCTTTGGAGCGTTTGGCGTAGCTAAAACTGTTTCATTGTGGCTTGTTGTTGTCGTCGCTCTAGTCTATCTGCATGCACGGTACTGCTGTAAGGGAAACCGACATGGGGGTACCGGTGCAGACAGAGGAGTGTCAGTAGCTGATCTGTTCGTTGTTCTTGCTCTTAGTGTCTGCGTCTCCTGGTATGGTTGGAGCTCTCACCGAGCGAGTGCAACTACAGGAGATGAGCTGTGCATGATTAATCAAGCCCGTGCGTTTGCTGGTTTCTCAGTAACCCTCCCCCTTGATACCTTTGGTAAATATATAGACCCCACGACCCCCTGTTTTATTAAGAACAAAGAGGGCTTCTATTCGGTGCAGGCTCCAGGGTGGGCTGCTGTGCTGGCAGCATTTCGTATTGTTGGTGTACCTGATCAGAGTGTTACCTGGTTGCTAGCTTCAGTAAGTCTCTTTCTGGTGGGGATACTTGGTCTCTACTGTGGGGGGCTAGCAGTTGGTGCGATGAGTATCCTCTCTCTTGCCCACAATCAATTCTTCGACGAGATGTCAAAGACGCTCTGGGCACACCCAGCATGTATGTTATTCCTTTCAGCCGCACTTGCCTTGCTAGTAATCTATCCATCATTCTCGCCCCGTTATGAGCGGAAGTTCCTTATAGCGATAGGAGCGTTGCTAGGGTTGATGGTGCTTACCCGACCCCTTACCGGTGTCTCGGCAGCAGTAGGTGTGTTTATCATCGTGGCAGTGCGGTGTAGGGGTAGGTCTTTGCGGTGGATGATTACATCGCTTGCGCTCTTAGCTCTCGGGCCAGCTATCGCAGCGGCGCTATATGGGCTCTTTAACCATCTGACTACGGGTGATGTCTGGCTCAATGGATATGAGGTGGTGCACGGTCCTGGCCACAATCCAGGGTTTAATCGCATCTCCCCTGCTGGGGTCGCTCACACCCCTGAGCGTGCGGTGATGCTCCTTCATCATCACGTGCGACACCTGCTTCAATTCGTGGTTCCATCACCGTGGTGTTTCTTTGGTGCGCTCGCTGTGCTGGTTGTGCGTGGATGCGAGCGTCACAGTATAGCTCTCTTGTTGGTCCTAATTACCATCTGGCTTGGAGCTGCAACGTACTGGTCTAGTTCGTACTTTGTTGGACCCCGTTTTTACTATGAGTCGTTAGTGCCGCTGACAGTGCTCATTTCAGTGGCGGGCTGGCGACTAGTCGATGCCGTGTTCAGTTTTTTGCCTCTGCGGAGCTACTACATACAGAAGTACCGTAACGTGTTGTGTGCTGTGGTGTATGTGGCTCTTATGATCTTCCTTCTTCCCGCGCCGCCGGTGCGGTAGCTTTCGGCTGGATTCGGTTTCGAGTGGCGATTTTTGCGTGGTTTTCAAGGGGTGAATTTTTCATCAGAACCGTAACCTTTGCGCGGGCCAGCAAGCAGCGTTAGGGGCGTATTTTAGAGAGAATAGAGGTAGGTGATAGAGTCGATACGTTTTAAATCCTTGAGGAGAACATAATGATCCACCAACCACCATTGCAACTGGAGCTCACCGGCGTGAGGCTGGTGAGCTCCAGTGAAGGGGGTTTAAGATCTAAAGAGAGACATGTTGATCTCTCTAATATCTGCAGTGCTTGCGCGCTTTGGTGATGACTGGCCAAGCTCCCATAAAGTGACGCTGGCTTGGATCACCTTGACCCCCACATGTATTTTTTTTATCTGGTCCTGTATGCATTTGTTGATCGCGTCTTCGTATCTGTTGGGCGTCTCGCTCCAGGCGCCTAACAAGTCCAAGGCCTGACGGATCTCATCTGCCAGGCTGTGCCAATCTGCTCGGAGCGCCTTGGCAACTTCTAGTTGGCTGGGGCTGTCGCTCTCGTTGCCGAGAAACGCTTCCTCTACGGACTCCGCGAGGCGCTCGGCCTCGGTCTTCGCTGCCAACGTGCTCTCTTCCTCTGCTAGCCATGTGACTACCGCGGCGACTCGCGGGGCAATCTTCAAAAGGACTTCTGCAATTGATGGGTGGTTCATGTTTGTCTGATTTTTGTCTGCTTTTTGTCTCCTTGTGTTTGGACTTTGTGAACACACGTTCACGCCGCCGCCATTTCATGGAGACCCATGAGTGGCCCACAGCATCCGAAATAGAGTGGAATGCTCTGGGCCACCCACGGCCAACAGACATGCTTGTATAAAGCAAAAAACCTTCGTCGTATCGACTCTTCACAAAAGTTGTACCTTTGTGAAGAGTCGGTAGTACATAGATCTACCCGCAGCATAATCTGAGAAAGAACAGCCCGTTAAAAGGGCCTTCAAACGGTAGCTGCTCTGAGTGGGCTAGTCAAAGACCGGCAGATGCCGCAGGGGAAACGCCCTAGCACGAATAGGGCCGGATCTGTGCTTTGCTGTTTCGAAGGATAGGCAAGGGGATCGTTTTTTTGTAAGTCTCTGAACTACAGCGGCGAGCTTAGGATAGAAATGCTGGGTCTTTAGCCCCACGCTAGGGTCTTCGGTTTTTAAGCAGAGCTGCCCGCGAGCTCGATCTGAGCATCAAGATAGAAATCTCTGAGCCCAAACTCATCCATTAAGCGCTGGATGGCGGCGAGGCTTGCGGAATTCTGCTTTCCTCGCAGTGCAGCAGTTATCATCGTATTCTTAGCAGTGTGCTCCGGCGAGATAAACTCAAAAAGCTTCGCCTCATAACCAGCAGCCTCTAACGCAAGCACTCGCAGTGTATCAGTGAGGCTCTCAGCGAAGCGCTCCTCGAGGATTCCGTGTCGTAGCATCGGTGCAAGCAGGCTTTCAGAGCCCTGTATATTCTTACGTACATATTTGTGACAGCACGGTGCAACACAGATGTAGCGCGCCTTGTGCGTGATAGCGCGTGCCAGCGCATCGTCAGTTGCTGTATCGCAGGCGTGCAGGGCTACTACCAGTGTTGGAGAGGTGAGTGGGCTCTCAGCTATCGTCCCTTCGATGAAATCGATGTTATTGACCCCGAGTGAGGTTGCAACGTGGCGGCCGAGGGAGACGAGGTTCGGGCGTTGTTCGACTGCTGTGATGGCTAGTTTCTCGCATTTGGTTGAGAGATAGTGTTGCAGTGCAAAGGTGAGGTAGTGTTTTCCAGACCCAAAATCGATGACTGCAAATTCATCTGCTGATACTCCATCCTTTGGAAGGTCAACTAGGTTTTCTATAATCTCGATAAATTTATTTATCTGCCGAAACTTGTCGTACATGTCTCGCCGCACTTCGCCCTCGGAGGTTGTGATACCGAGCGCCTTCAGAAACGGTGCTGACGACGGCACAAGGTAGCTTTTCTCGCGGTTGTGGGTGGCTGGTGCTAGGGTGACCTGCTCGCTTGCTCTGCGCTTTAATCGAAACGTGCCGCGGTCGGTAAGTTCAAAGAGCAGCTCTTCATTTGTAAGCCGCACATTTGCTGCCTTAAACTGTTCAGGGATAAGCGCTGCAAGCGACGTCAACGCCTCCTCAGGCGAGAGGTTCTTACGCTCGGTCTGCACTCCATCAGAGAAGTCAAACGATATAAGCGCTTGCCCCCTAGTGTCTGTGAAAGAACCCAGAGCAACACGCTTCCACCGTGGGCTTAGAGCCACCTTACTGAGAGTTGCCTTTACAAAGGTGCCGTTACCGAAGGCATCTCGTAACAATTCAAAGAAAAGGTGCTTATTATTTACGTTTGAACTCATTCCAACTACCCCTGCCTGTGGTACCCTAGCCATCATGAACGTGATGCGGGTAAAAAGAAAGTGCCTTGAGATGCTCGAACGAGTCGAGTCGAAGGGGGCTTATCTGCACATCGTTCTTCAGGAAGAAGCTCGAAATCCGACTGTGGCGCCGGATGAGTATCCACTCCTGATGCAGCTTGTGCGCGGAACGCTTGAACAGAGCGCTTCTATTGATGCCTCGTTGCAACCGTTGCTTTCAAAAGGGATTGAATCGCTCCCCGAAGAGGTGCGCCGCGTCCTGCGATTGGCGGCGTATCAGATACTTTTCCTTGAACGCTCTAAGGAGCGTGATGTTGTTTTTGAAGCAGTCGAACTCGTAAAGCGTGGTCGGTACCGAGGTCTTGCAGGGCTTGTAAATGCTGTGCTTCGAAAACTTAAGCGTCCTGAAGGGGGAGAGGTTGCCGATGCTAGCGTTAATTTCCCTGAATGGTTACCTAAGCGGTGGGCGAGTCAATTCGGTGAGAGTGAAGTTGAGCGCTTTTGTAAGGCAACCACCGAGCCGCTTCCACTCTACTTGCGCGTGAATACTTCCCGCATATCTCCAAGCGCGCTTACCTCTCGACTGCGTACCGAAGGAGTTGAAGGGGAGCTGGTTGAATATTCAAATGCATCTATCCGAGTTACTGAGCTTCCAAAGAGTGTTCGGTTACATCAACTGCCTAGTTATCAGGAGGGGCTGTTCTTCGTTCAGGACTTAAGCTCTTCGATAGTCGCTGATGTAGTTTCTGGATTGTCACCAAAAGTTGTATTTGATCTGTGTGCAGCTCCGGGTGGAAAAACGTGCGCTATCGCACTTGCTATCCAATCAGCCGGGGGACGAGTTGTCGCGACTGATAGAACCGAGAAGCGCGTTGCTCTAATTAAAGATGCAGTGGATAGGCTTGGGCTAAGAAACGTTGAGTGTCATGTGCAGGATCTGCTCAGTAGCACTATGCAACCTAAGATCTTGGCAGATGTTGTCCTGCTCGATGCTCCGTGTTCTGGATTTGGTACGGTTGGAAGGAAGGTTGACGTGCGCTGGTCTAAGTCTGAAGAGACTCTGCGTGAGTTAGTTGAGATTCAGTGGGAGATGGTAAACAGGGCAACTGACTTGGTAGCTCCAGGGGGCTATGTAGTATACAGCACCTGCTCTATCGACCGTGAGGAGAACGAGGGGGTAGTCGAGCGTTTTCTCGCTGAGCGCTCCGATTTTGAGGTACATTCCGTAGCCACTCAACTCTCAGCTAGCCTCTGTACGCCAGAGGGCTACTACCGCGCCTGGCCGCAACACCACCGCATGGCTGGTGCGTTTTGTGCTGTGCTACAGCGGCGCTAAGGCTGCGCTACAGAGACACGGTAGAGATACAGAGAGCTCTTGCGGGTATCCTTAACGGCGATGACCGAACTCGGATCAGCCGGTGCCGGGAAGGTATTTGAGATAAAGAGGGTGTTCGATTTCATCTCGGTAGTAATTTTCTGCCACAGTCGGTTCATCGGCGCTGGGGAGAGGAAGGCATATACGAAGTCATAATCATGTAGGTTACAGCGCCACATGCTCTGGTAGCGAACACGCACGTTACGTGTCCTAGAGAGACGCGCTCTCGCCCACGAGATAAGGAACGGGATGAACCCGATCTCAATTCCTGTAAATGATCCTGCTGGTCTCTGTTTGGCAAGAAAAACCAACATCTCACCCATCCCGCATCCGATATCGAGGAATGAAAATTCTCGCTCGCGGGGAAGCTCTGCTAACACGAGAGCATACGCAGCGCGCGGGGTGGGGTAGTAGGGCACCCGTGTCCAGAATGCTGGCAGGTACGTAAACAGCATCGCAAGGAGGAGACCTAGGTATAACCAGCCGGGGATCTCAACAAGAAATGACGAGGCCACAGCACACGGTAGTGTGAGGTTAAGGAGCTGCCACGGCAGCGACAGTGAGAGCGCTTGGGCAGCTGCACCGCTCAGGATGCTTCCAGCCAAAAGGCCCCCTACAAGCGAGCCAGTCAGGGAGTGGACTATAATCGTCACAGCGAGAGCTATCGTCTGGCAGAGCGCTGTATGGAGGAGGAATACTATCGGTGCAAACGAGGCTCGTGCTTCCATTTATCGATGCTCTATTCCAAGATGCCTCGTGGTAGCGAACTACGCACACCTTTAGCGTAGAATGCATCGAGCTCGAGTGCTTTCTCTTTGAGCTTTGCACCTTCGCTTTTTGGGATCTCTGCCAACTCGGGGGTTTTTACCATGAAGCGTGCAATCAGGTCCCCTCGAGTGCCATCGCGGTACAGTACCCCTTGCTCCTTAAGCCGCACTTCGTGCCCACTCTGAGTGCCGGGCTCAATCGTTACTAAAACTTGCTCTCCAAGGGTTGGGATCTGCACCCGTGCTCCGGCAACCGATTCAGATACAGTAATCGGAACCTCAACAGTTAGACCGCGGTGTGAGATCGAGAGAAAGGGGTGCGAAGCAACCCGCATAATAAGCACAACTTCCTCATGCGGGGCATCTTTGCGCCGGAAGCGGATAATACTCCCTGGTTGAGCACCAGGTGGAATCACTACCGATATCTTGCGGTGCTCGCCCTCTCCATCTACGGTTTCAATGGTCTTTTTTACCCCGCGGATAGCCTCAATTACGTTGAGGGAAACCTCAACAATAGATAGATGCGGCTGCGTCGGCTGGGCTGCTCGTTGCTTACGCAGTAACTTCTTCTGAACCGTTTCTTGAATCGATTTGAAGGTGTCGCGGGATAGCCGAGCGATCTTGGTAATCTCCGAGTCGGGTACAACCTTGCCAGTGCTTGGTCGTGGGGTTGGTCTCTTAGCGGTGGTATCAGCGCCTTGAGGGCGGGAATCGGTGGAGGCGCTACTGCGCGTCGTACTACTACGTGTTGCACCTGATGATGACTTCTGCGCCTGTTTATAGGCGGTGTGAGCCTTGTTAAAGGTTGAGTGCACGGATTCTTGAAGCCGCTTGCTTAGTTCCGCGTCGTAGGCCCTACGTTTACCAGCATCCGAAAGGGTAGCGTAGGCGTTGGCTATCTCTTTAAAGCGCTCCTCGGAGCTACGTCCGGGGTTGACGTCCGGGTGGTATCTGCGTGCTAAAACCCTGTAGGCACGCCGTATCTCTTCGGCGGTGGCCGCATTTGATACCCCAAGTATGTCGTAGAAGCTCTTCATGGAGTTGTTGCCCTACAGCCACCGACGCCCTATATGCACAAATTGCATTCCCTGTCATACTATGAAGCTGTCCCTGACCCAAGTCGCTTTGTAGCGCTGGGCTGATGATATGGGGCCTCTACTTGGTTAAATCACTATGTTGGTTAAATCACTATGGCTACACCTCAACGTAAAGTTATCGTAACGGCTGCGCTGCCGTATTCTAACGGACGCCCCCACGTAGGGCACCTAGGGGGGGCGTATATCCCCTCAGATATCTATGTGCGTTACCTGCGGCTTGCGGGCGCCGAAGTTACCTACATCTGCGGCTCAGATGACCACGGCGTTGCAATCATGATTACTGCAGATAAGGAGGGGAAAACCCCAGCCGAGGTCGCTAGCTACTACCGCGCTAAACAGGAGCTCGCTTTCTCTGGAATGGATATCAGCTTTGATATCTACAGTGGTACCAGCATCAACCCCTTCCACGCCAAAACGAGCCAGGATTTCTTTAAGGTGCTGCATGAAAAGGGATACTTCGACAAGCAGACCTCACGTCAGTTGTACGACGAGTCTAAGCAGGCGTTTTTACCTGACCGTTTCGTTAAGGGTACGTGTGGCTATTGTGGCACAAAGGATCAGAACAGCGACCAGTGCGAAAACTGCGGCAAGGTCCTTGATATCGATACCTTGAAAGACCCCATCAGCGTCCTTTCAGGGGAGCCAGCAGTAGTGCGTGAGACGGTGCACTGGTTCCTCGATCTCTCGCGCTTTAAAGATGAAGTGCAGGGGTGGTTTGATAAGGCGAAGCTGCGCGACCAAACCAGAGCGTATGTGCAAGGATTAATCACTTCCGGACTTGTGAAGCGGGCCATGACCCGCGACCTCTCGTGGGGCATCCCAGTTCCCCTTGATGATCCTGATGCTGCAGGAAAGGTTCTCTACGTGTGGTTTGATGCGCCGATTGGCTATATCTCTAACACCGAAGAGCTCTTTGCTCGGGAAGGGAAGGACTCGCAAAGTGGACGTGCCTTGTGGTGCGAAGAGGACCGAGAAATCTACCACTTCATCGGTGAGGATAATACGATCTTCCACTGTGTAATCTGGATTGCAATGTTAAGCGCTCAGGGGACGTATAAGCTTCCGACAGGGGTAGTAGTGAACCACTACATTAATATCCAGTTCCCAGGGCAGGATGTTGAGAAGATATCTAAGTCACGTGGGAATGCCGTCTGGATAGAGGATTTTCTAGCAGAAGGAGGTGACCCTGATTCACTGCGGTACTACCTCACAGCGATAGCCTCCGAGCGCGCGCGGACTGTGTATAATCCAGCCGACCTCCAGGCGCGCCACAACGCAGAGCTTGCAGATACGCTAGGAAACCTCGTTAATCGCATCACAAGCTTTACTCTTAAGCATTGTGGCCCTGAAGTACCCGCGTACGACACTAAGCTTGTGACAGATACCGATCGCGCCTTCACCCGCGCACTCGAAGAGACATTTGCCTCAGTTACAAAACACCTTGAGGATCACTCTTTCAAGGCCGCTCTTGAAGGGATCATGGAATTTGCGCGCGTATGTAACCGCTACGTTGATGAGAAAGCGCCGTGGACTACTCGCAAAACTGATATGGAGGTGACCAAGGTCACGCTCGCGCACTCACTGCGTGCGATTCATGCCTTGGGAGTGATGTTGCTACCGTTTATTCCGCGCGCGGCCGCTAAGATTGTTGGCGCCTTCCGCGGTGGCTCTACGGATGGAGTTGCATGGAATGATGCTGTATCTATCGAGCTTACAGGTCGTGCGCTGACGCAGCCGCCTATACTTTTTCAGAAGCAGGTTGGGTAGAGGCGAGGCGGGTGTGTCTTCTCTCGAAGACAGCTGGAAAGCGCTCTCTTACAAAAACACCAGCTTGAAGCGAACACGGCCAAAGGCTGCTAGCATCATTCTTGAGGGTTTCCTCAAATACACTATGTGCGAGCTCGGGTTGGCTAACCCGCAGCGCGAAGGCGACCTGTACTCGAATATCACCCGTAATCCGTGAGCCTGAGAGGTATGCCCAACGGGCGATCCGACTGAAGAAGCCGTATGAATACTGACCTGATAATATCCACGCGGTTTTACCAGGACCTGCATCGATCAGCGGAAGTAATCGGCTGCTTAGTTCCGTAGAGCCGTGTGCGTTAATAGCCTCTGCCACAGCAATTCGTAGCTCAAAATCTTCAAATGGCTGCATCACGCTATTTTCAAGGAGAGAATGAACCTTTGGGGAAGAGATGCTCCCAAGGGCATTTGCAGCGGAGCAACGAACGGTGCTCCAGCCAGCGGCAGTGGAGTGCTCAAAGGCTCTGATTATAAGTTGCTGCGTTTCAGTGTCCGGTAAACCCTTAAGAGCGAGAGGTACGTAGTCGAGTCCGTGTGGGTCTCCTTGCTCAAGCCCATGAGAGAGCGCTGACCTGAGGGCGCGCAGGGCTGTCTCATCCTTGGTCCCCTGTAGAGCAAGAGCAGCGCACTGCGCCACACTCTCTCGACCCAGAACAAGCGCAGCTAAACGCGGCGCGAGCACCGAATGATCACGGCCGTCTGCGAGAGCCCTAACCAACTCGCTCTCCGTGTCATAGTCAGAGTAAAAGCCCACACCGATGCTACTGAGTCGTCTAATGGTACTGTCTAGCTCGAGAAGGTTGGCTATCTCTTGTGAAGGATTTTGGGGAAGCGCGCTGTATAGCCAATCGCGTAGGTCGCCGGAAGGTAGAGATACGATGCGCTCAGCGATGGCGCGGGCTGTTGTTGGCTCTTGAGCGAGGCTTTTCAGCTCCCTCAAAGCTGCCCAGCGCTCTTTGACGTCATTGTTTTTAAGTGCGTCTTCCAACTCGGTAAGGGATATTTCTAAGCCACGGTCGATAGGTGCTGCAACCAGGGTCGCGTCGCGGTTAGCGCCGGGTGCCGAGCTGTCCTCTGTTCGCTGTGACCCACTGTCTATGAATGTGAATTTCTGTTGTGGGTCCATACTCTCACCCCGTTTTCCCCGCTTTGTAAACGGGATTAACTTTGACAACTTATCCCCCTAGGTGGCCAATTTCAAGAGTTAAGAGATACCAAGCGGCTGCCTATCCCGCAGGCAGGAGCAGGCTTTAAGGGTTGGCGATTTTTGACCTTAGTTGAAGCTGGCGACAAGCTCTTCTTGCTCAAGGAGCTTCTTGCGGGCTAGTTCGGCTCGGGTAGCAGCCTCTTTTGCCGCTGCTTCTGCCTGCTCTGCCGCCTTCTTTAAGCGCTCCGCATCCGTGTGTGCGCTCTTTCCAAGCGCCTCTGTGGCGTCTTTTCGTAGAGAGCGCTTAAAGATACTGATGTACTCAGATTCGACCTGCTGTAATAGGTTTGTGCCCTTTAGGGCTTTAAGGGTCTCGCTTAGTTCCTTCCGGCCTGCAGGTGTATTTATCTCTCCTGACCTGATTACATCGCGTAGGTGGTAGACTGCTGCCTCTACAGGCTTGCCGTTTAGTATTGCTGTAAATTCCTTGTGTTCATTTCCCATCAAGAGTTTATCTGCGGTCTGTATCACCTTGCTCTGTTTAACTATTTCTAAACTCTCCGGTGCTAGTTTCAGGCTGCGCATCTCGTTTAGAAGCCCCTTCGAATTGAAGCTATTTTCGGCGACGGCGACGAAGCTCTCCATCTTTTGTATCGCTTGTGTTGCGACTACGTGAGCAAAGTAATCCTTTGGGGTAATCGCTGTGTCGGTGTAGCTTTCTCCAGCTGTTTGCTGCGCCTTGTTGTAACGCAGAGTTATCATTTTATCGAAAACCTTCTTGCCCTGCTCTGAGAGTGTTTCTCTGAATTGTAATGATTTGGTAGCCCACTCCTGTGTATCGTTCACGGAACCGCTTTGCGGCTTCTGGTCAAGCTGCGCTTTTACCTTAGCGGCAATGTCTTTCGCTGCGGCCATCTCTTCCTGGCGCTTCGCTTTTGCTGCTTGTTCTAAGTGTGTCAGCACCTCTTGGGCAGTAGGAACTCTCGATCCATGCGGATCAATTTTGCCTACGGCTTCCCTTATGGTTTCCTCGCTGGGCGCACGTTGGCCTAGCGGTGTAGCCTTGCTTATACTCCGGTCAAGCTTCAGCAGCTCATTCTCACGGACGAGCTTTGCCTGCTGGTCGAGAAGTGCTTGGACTTTTTCTTCTAGTTTTGCAACCTTTTGGTTTAATTCCGTCGCCCCTTGAGTCTGACCTCGTTCGATACTGGCTGATTTCTCGACAATACTTTTTGCCGCGTCCTTTGCTGGGGCCGTAGCTGCACTGTGATCTGTTTGCGGTGTTACGGCAGGGTTAGTGTTAACTTTGGTCGACACGTTGCTTGCTGCGGGTTTTGTCGGAGTGTGGGTCGCTGTCTGTGCCGCCCCTGGCTGTCTGGGGTGAGTAGGGGAAACTGACTGCTGCGGGTTAACTGCTGCACGGGCCTGCTGGTGCTGTTGGGCTTCTGGGGGAGGTGAAACCACATGATGTTGATTGCTAGCGGCAGGTGTTACTGTTTGTCGTGGCGCTCCCGGTATAGGTCGTCCTAAAGTGTCGTGGCTAGTAGCCCCGTTTCTTTCTTGCTGAATTCGCATCAGGGCTTGCGCGCCCTTCTCTGCCATTAGTTCTCGACGGTGAGCAGAGCGGTCAATAGCTGCTCCCTTCGCCTCAAAACCTTGGTGATGTGCTTGGCCAGTCTTGAGATCATTTCTTTGTTCTGTTCTTCCGGGAGCAAAAGCCTGCATAAAACCCTCTTTGACTACAACTTATTGAAAACCGAATACCGTCTACTATAAGCGGGAGTCTGAACTCTCGCAGTCACCATTAGTCGTTATTGGTCACAATCAATTGCGTGTGCGGTAACAAAACTCGTATGTAGTGCCGCGAATTGATTTTTCGCCAAAAGAATCCACCTAATATTTTCTCTTAGCGACCGCACGCAGGTCTCGTAACCCATTAAAAAAACGGCTTCGCGCGCTTACTGAGAGAAAAAGTAAAGGCGTGAGTTTGCTGGCGATGATGAGGTGGGGGGGATTTATTAAAGGATGTAGTTAGGGCGTCTCCTGGGTCGGAGAGCGAAGAATGAACTACCGCGTCAAAGGTTGCATGAACTCAGGGTTGATTTGCTCTCTTTTTACTCGGTTGTCCACCGGCCCAAGGCTACAATCAGGGCATAGGCTCACATCTGCAACCGGGCTTTACACACTTATTACGAGGAGTATTTCGTTATGGCAAGTATGGCACAAAAAATAGGAGTAATGACTACTGGTTTTACTGTCCTTGTCGGTGGGCTTCTAACCAAGCAGGTCTACGAGTCCAGTAGAGGTCTGCCGGAAGCGGTAGAAATCGACAAGAACACGTTCTACTTTAAGGGGAGTTACGATGATAATGCTCTGACATTCGGAAAAAAGTTAGCTGAGTTTCGCAACAAGCATCCCGGTGATTGGGTCTTAATCCCAAGGTATGGCCGACAACCGACCTTAGAAGTGTATGCAGTTCGCAAAAGTGTGGTTGATGAGCACGGACAAACAAACGCGATAGCTACAGATCAGTCACCTCGCAAGTAATTAGAAGGGCATCAGGCTGCGGAAGCAATGCCCTTGTACTCGATGAGAGACCTCTAGCAGGGTGGTGAAAAAGGTTCCGTCGTGAGCATTTTGAGAGTTTAGGCGAAACGAGGCGGAGATGCCGAAAAAACCGGAGGCGTGTCCCCTGAGATACGTTGAGGATTTTTTTGGCCTCTCCAACGAAGTTGCCTTGTCCGCCGAAGCCTTGGCGCAGGAGGAAGCCAAACTATCAAAATGCGCAACAGGAAATCCTTCTTCACCACCCTGCTAGGATACCATCGACAAACCCGTCTTTATGGGGTGCGACCAAAAGGCGGTATATGGTTATTAAGCCCTATCCTTGACCGTCTTGGTTGAGCCATGCGGCAGGAGCTTGTAAAATAAGAAGGTGCTGCGGCCACAAGAGTCTGAGCTTTTGGAGAGCTCGTTATTTCAGCTCTTGCACAAATAGCCTGGGTACCCGCACGCGAGACCACTATCCTAGCCCGCTGGATTGTGTTTGTGGGTCAACCTGGCTAGCGTTATAATTTGAGGGTTGGTTTCAGAGAGTGCCAGTGTTGAGTAACTACAGGTTTATCCTCAAGGAACTAGTTGCTCTTGTCTTCGTCACCCTTGTGAGTGGTGGGTTCTCGTACGCGCAAGATTATCTCCCATACTACTACGACATCGGCACACCTTCTCTGAGTGAGCTCTACGTAGACCCCGAGCGGGGTTCGGATTCGAATACTGGCACTACAAGAAGCGCTGCGCTTCGAACAGTTACAGCGGCGTGGAGTCGCATCCCTTCTTCACAAACACTGACTACAGGGTATCGAATCAATCTCCTCCCTGGAAGCTACGGTGATGACCCGGATGAGACTCCTTCGTACTGGGAGCTAAAACGTGGCACCTACGCTGCGCCAATTATTCTTCGTGCGGCAGATGGACAAGGAACGGTGCTTTTCACCACCGATATCAATATGGCTAACGTGTCGTATTTTTACCTCTTTGCTGTGACCATAATGCGCGGTGGAGATACCTTTCATTGCGAAGCGTGTGACCACATCCTGCTGCGTGGAAATACCTTAATCGGCGCTCCGAATGGGCGCACGGTTGGAGCTGTCGCGCATGAGACTGTTAAGGTGAATCAATCGCAGTACATCTACCTTGAAAATAACTTGATAAAGGGAGCAGAGGATAACGCAATAGATTGGGTGGCAGTGCAGTACGGGCACATCGTCGCCAATAAGGTGTCCGATTCTCAGAGTTGGTGTACCTACGTTAAGGGTGGCTCGGCCTACATCCGGATTGAGGCGAATGAGTTCTCAGATTGCTTTGAGGGCGGGGTCACTGCCGGTCAAGGTACGGGCTTGGAATACATGGTCACCCCCTGGCTCCGCTACGAGGCGTACGACGTCAAGATTATCAACAATCTCATTCACGATATCGATGGTGCTGCTCTAGGGGTGAATGGGGGATACAACATTCTTTTGGCTCACAATACTGCGTACCGCATCGGTTCGCGCAGCCATTTAGTGGAGATCATATTTGGAAGCAGAACCTGTGATGAAAATGGGGCGCCGTGTCTAAGCCGTGTGAACTCTGGAGGGTGGGGGCCGACCGATATAGGAGGAGATTTCGAGCAACCGATCGGGAACCGCAGTGTGAAGGTGTTGAACAACATCCTCTACAACCCACCTGGCTCCGCACTCGGTGATCAGATCTTTGCGGTGTACGGCCCACGCACTCCAACAGTAGCCGGAATCCCAAGTCCTCAGCGAACAGACAACGAACTTGAGATTCGAGGAAATCTGATATGGGGTGGCGGAGCTTCATTCCCGCTTGGAATTGAGGGCACTAGCGAGGGGTGTCAACCTTCACATTCAACGTGCAATGAGACACAGCTACGGGCTGATAATTTCATAAATTTAGTCGAGCCTGACTTTGTTGCGTTAGCAGCTGGTGATCTTCGACCAGTATCTGGTGGTGCGATTACAGCCCTTGCGCCAGCAGAGCTTAACTCATTCACCGCTCGGTCTGGTGATGAGGTAACTCCAGAAGGTGTGTTGTTTAACTCGTTCGGGCGTGATCGAAGTGGGGCAGAAGTTGCTACAGCGCGCATAGGTGCTTACTCTGATACTGCTACACGACTTGACCCTCCGGGTAATCCCGTGAGCACTGTCCCCCAAGCGCCGCGCGCGCCTGCGGTGGCAGCGCTGGTAGCAACACAGAGAAAAGTCAGAGGGCGGTATCGAGTCTCGGTCCGCTGCTCTGTACGCTCTTCGATCTTGATTGCATCAGTCTCGGCGAGGCTGAGTAACGGCAAACGGTTCGCTCTTAGAAAGCGGCGCTCGGTGTATTCGGCTGAGGTAACTCTGCGCTCTAAGGCGCGCTTAACGGTCACCGTGTCGGCCACAGACAGCGGTGGTATGGTAACTACCTCTCAGGCTCGGGTACGGTAGGTTTTTGCATACTAACATTCAATTTTTGCATAAGTCCCATTAGATCCAGACACCTAGGCATAGAAATCGTCTCATAACGACACCCCAAAAAGCTTTGCTAAATCACATTTTCGTAAAAGAATCCATAATCTTACCTTGAAGGGTTCTGCGTACTCGCTGGACCGCGTCTTCTTAGAGGTTTGTCGATATGGTGCTTCACGAATCGCTCTTAAAAGGGAATCAAGAACAGAGCCGCGGTAACAACGCCGGGCTTGCCCGCGACCAGCAGACGGATAAGCGCGCACTAGACGGTAATCTCGTTGATGGGGGTACTTCGGTAGTTGATCACCGCGCAGCTCTTATGCGCAGAGCAACCCTGAAAGCTGAGCATGCAGCCACCGACCGCAGAAATATCGAGATTCAAGTCGAACAAGAGAACGAAAAAGTAACCAAGCGTCAGGGTGAGATCTCTCAGGAGAAGAAGCCGCTACAGTCAGCACACGTCGAGGCAGGTCATGAAGACCTACTCACTGTGCGGGATAGAGCTAATCCGGTGCGACGCGCAAGCAACATGGTAAGGCACGACGTGCCAACATCTCAGGACGGACCAGGTTCAGAGAGTGATGGATTCATGGCGAGCGCTAAAAATTTCTTCTTCGGTGCGGGAAAACTGATCGGAGATGCTGTTTCGTTCACGGTCGATAAGGGCGCAGTCGCAGCAAAGAAAGTCGGACAGTTCGCGGCTCTCGCGGTTACAGACCCAGCGGCTGCTGTTGAGAAGGCTAAAGATGCAGCGACTGCTATCGGTAAGGGTGTGGCCATCGCCGCTGAGTATGGTTGGAAGGGAATTAAGGTAGTTGGTTCCTTTATAGGCGAGCACGGTTGGAGCGCGCTTAAGTGGTGCGGAGAGCTCGCTGCAAGCCCATTCAAAGGGCTTTTCTACTTGGGTCAGAGTATAGGAGAAGGGGCACTCGATGTAGGCTCATTCCTGCTTGGTCAGAAGAGTTGGTCCGAAGTCGCTCAGAATTTTTCGAGCACTATTGGCAAAGCAGGAGCGGAATTCGCTCGGCCATGGCACCTCGTTAAGAGTCTCTCTGATAGTCTGGGAGTAAGTGATCTTTTGGTAGGGGCGGCGCACGTCGTTGCGATCCTGCCGCATCTTGCTTGGGACGCAGGAAGGATTCTGACTGGGCAAGGCTCGTTCTCTGAGTTGTCGAGCAACTTCGTTGGACACCTCGCTGGCGTGAAGAACGGTGTCGTTGGTGGTCTTACATTGCTCGGCGAGGTAACCGGAGTTACAGACCTCTTCTTGGCCGGCAAGCACGCATGCCAAGCCGTTATCGCCTACGGGCGGGGAGATATGACAGGCGTAGCGATACACACTGCGCAAGCTGTTATGCACGGGACGTTTGCAGCACTCTCAGCAGGATCGATTGCTGCTACAGTGGCAACAGCAGGTGCTGCAGGTGGGGCGATTGTTGGAGTGACGTTGATGCGCCAAAGCGCGAAGGAAGCGACCAAGGTTGTGTTAAAGGAGGCTTCGAAGCAGTTCTTTAAGGCGGCCGCAAATGAACTCGGCGAAGTGGCACTCCAAAAGGTAGCCGGTAATGCAACCGAGGTGCTCACTAAACGCTACGGAGCTGAAGCAGTGTTGCAGGCAGTTGAGAAGCACGCCGGACAAGAGCTTGCTCAGGCCGTTGGAAAAGAAGCACGTGAAGCAGTAGTAAATCAAGCTGTCATGAAAGAGCTCTTGCAGCGTGAGGCACGAGAGGGAGGACGGGATGTACTTAAAGAGGTCGCGCGTCGTGGTCCAACCGCTGTATCTACGGAGGTCTTTGAAAGTGTTGGTAAAGAGCTCGGCGAGAAGCGAACAGTTGCACTTCTGAAGGAGCTTAAGCTTGATACGATCGTAAAGGATGAAGTCCTGCCACTTCTACGAAACACCGCAGAGAGCAACCCGAAGAAGCTAGCTGCTAGCTTATCTGAGAAGTTTGGTCTCTCGAAGGATGAAGCTAAGCAGATGGCGAAAGAGGTACAGGGTTGCCTGAAGAAGGGTAGATCCGATGAGGAGATTAAGGCGCTGCTCGAAGAAGGGATCTCTAAGCCACTTGCTGAAAAGATGGCCAAGGAGATGGAGAAGCCGTTTAAGGATACGGTTCGGTCAGGACTGAAGGGAGAGATGCCCGATGTCTTCGGTAAAGAGATGGTTGAGGCGGTTGAGAAGAAGGCCGCTTCACTCGGCAAGAGTGTTGATTCATACGTAGACGAACTTACTGAGGCTGCGTGGAAGGGGTACCGCGAGGGGATCGAGCGCGCGGTTAAATCGGTAGTGCGTGAAGGAATTGAGAAAGCGTTTAAGGAATTTAGGAACACCAAATTCAGAGGACGTATGCACGGGGCTGCTGGCGGAGGAGTAGAGGCTCTCGGCCACGACGAAAAGATCATAGCTGATGTAGACTTTAAGGCTAAGGGGGAAAACTTCGCTGAGCGCGAGCCTCGTCTTACGGGCTCAGAGGAGGTGGCTGAAAGTACCTACGTAACCAGTGATGCCTCAGGCAGGTTGATAAGGGTGAGAACCCGACTTAATCCGACTGATAACCATCTCGAGGTGACAGTAGAGCAGCTTGAAGATTCAGTCCGGACGCGCGGGGAAGCTGCCTAAGTTCATCTCTTTTCAAAAGGCGTACTTTCTGGTCTTCTAACAAGAGAGAAGTGCGGGGTAGTTTTCTGCAAATCACGGTTCTAAACCCTGCCGTGTGCCAGTGTAAGTATGCAAAACGCGAAGAGTTTTCAGGAAGATCCGTTATGGACGGCCGCTGTATCGGCGTGGGTGGCACAAGCCGGCATCTTGAATGAAGATGTGGAGCGGGTGGTGCTTTCCGCATTTGGGGCGGTTTCTCGTGCTGCTTTTTTGGAGTTAGCTGCACCAGGTGTGGTATACAAAGATATTGATGCTCCGATTGCGCCGGGAGTTGTACTTACGAGGCCCAGCGTTCTTATAAGAATGCTCGGGTTAATAAATCTTCGGCGTCGCATGCAGGTTCTGGAGCTGGGGGTTGGAAGCGGCTATCTCTGCGCTGTTATGGCGGCTGCTGGCGCCAGCGTTTTTGGTGTTGAAAGTAATACCCAGCTCGTCCAGGCAGCGCGCAAGCACCTTGATGGTTTGGGATATCACGGAGTGGTTGTTCGCCGTGGGGATGGAAAGAAGGGGTGGTTAGAGGCAGCGCCATTTGATGCCATCGTGGTATCGTACCCGGTTGAGGATGAAGCGGAGCTACCCCTTAATCAACTAGGAGACCAGGGGTGTCTCGTAGCTCCACTCCGAGCCGGAGGTGTTTTTCGACTTACCCTCTGGAAGCGCAGTGGTGAGGCGATGCGCAGGATTGTTTTTGAAGAGGTAGCGTTTCAATAGAGAAGGGCTATGAGGAATCTTAAGATCGTTTTGCTGTTCGCTATGTCGGCCATCCTCTTCTCGGGATGTTCTCTCTCAAGGAGGCAACCCGTTCCCCTGGAGGAGACGACCTATGAGGTAGTCAGCGGTGATACGCTGCAAAAGGTAAGTGCTCGGTTCGGTATTCCAGCGCGAGCGATTCAAACTTTCAACGGTCTCGGTGAAAGTCGTGATCTCCAGGTTGGGCAGAGACTTAGAATTCCTTCACTGGGACCGATCGATCAGGGCACCCGTTACCCCAAGAGTGCTAACACACGCCAGGCGAAGCAGGGAGTTAAGCAGACTGGGCCGCGGATGGTCAGTGTATCTGGCGTCCGTCAGTACCTAAAGGCGCTTAAGGTGCCGGTTGAAACGGCGCGATACTCATCTCAGTTTGGGTGGCGTTGGGGCCGTTTTCACGAAGGTATAGACCTGGCATCGAGTCGTGGCACAAAGGTCACAGCTGCCCATGATGGAACCGTTGTATTCGTGAGCGAGTCCTACGGTCGGTATGGCCGGATGGTGGTTGTGAAGGGTGAGAACTTGATAACGGTATACACCCACAACGAGCGCAATCGAGCGCGGGCAGGGGATGTTGTCAAAGCTGGAGATTGGATAGCTGACGTTGGTGCTTCGGGTAACGCAACCGGTCCTCATTTGCACCTAGAGACAAGGGTTCTTGATGACTCCGGACGGTGGGCAGCCGTAGACCCGGCCATCTTCTTCAAGTCAGGGTTTTAGCGCCCAAACAAATCTGTTAAGATATTCTCTAATGCGCTCGTAGCTCAGTTGGATAGAGCACAAGTTTCCTAAACTTGGGGTCACAGGTTCGATCCCTGTCGAGCGCACCATGAAATCCCCGTAGGGGATTTCAAGTGGCGCCCGACAGGGATCAAACCTGTGATGATCG
>JBIKKT010000010.1:0-75267 GCA_044360195.1 Bdellovibrionota bacterium
TTACTCGGTTGAACATCCTGCAATCTGCAGGTGCGTCGGTACTTGCTCAGGCGAACCAGGCTCCGGCTCTGGCGCTTCAGCTGCTTGGATAGGTCGTCTTTAGAAGGGAGATAGGGGAGGGGTAGCACAGGTAGCCACCCCTCCCTGGTTCTCCTCGCCCTGGCATGCGGGCGTAGCCTTAGTATGTACGGTTATGAGGTTGTAGTATGGCAGTAAGTATCGGAAGTAACATAGCATCGCTTCAAGCGCAGCGGCGACTGAACGCGACAGCGGATCAGTTGGGTGCAACGTATGGAAAGTTAAGCTCTGGCCAGCGCATCACAAAGGCAGCTGACGATGCAGCTGGACTTTCAGTTGCCGATACCCTGCGGTCGAATGCGCGCATGTCTGCGGTTGCGATGCGTAATGCAAATGATGGCATCTCTTTTATAGCGATAGCTGACGGTGCATTGAATGAGGTCGGAAATATCTTAACGCGCATGTCGGAGTTAGCGACACAGGCTAATAACGGTACATTTTCGCTGACCCAAAAAGGGGCGTTGCACACAGAGTACGTCCAGCTTGCGACTGAGATAAACCGCATAACGAATGTAACGACGTTCAACGGTATCGGGATCATAAATAACCCTGCTACAGGGAATATCACGTTGCAGGTTGGAATAGATAATACTTCTGACTCAAAGATTACGATCAATGTTATTGATGCCACCGCAGCTACCCTAAATGTCAGCACCTTGGACTTATGCACCGCAGCCGGCACTGCGATCGCCAGTATCAGCACAGCGATCGGCAATTTGGCCACTAGACGAGGTTCCCTGGGGGCGATCGAGTCTCGTTTGCGTAGCACAGTGAGCACCTTAGGAGTTGCGCGCGAGAACTTTATGGCGGCAGAGAGCCGTATTCGAGATGTCGATGTGGCTGCTGAGTCTGCGGAACTAACTCGTCTGTCAATCCTTCAACAGGCAGGCGCATCGGTTCTAGCGCAGGCAAATCAGGCACCGGCTTTGGCCCTCTCGTTGTTGGGGTAAATAGTCGAGACGCTTTGGGGTGGGTTGCAGAATAGTAGGCTAGCGCCCGTACAGGGCTGGCTCCTCAAAATTACCTTAAGCTTTGGGCCTTAAATGCCGTACTACACCTCTAAGCGGTTGTTGACGTATGGAGACGAGCTAAACGGTTTGATGTGAACGAATGTTTCTCATCCTGTCTGTTTTCTTGTAATGCTGCTGTAAGCTGTAACATGGAGGTTGTAGATCCAGGTAGCACGATCCACTTTGACTACGCCTGGTAGTCCGCACCGCATCATAAACGCCATAGCTGTTCAAGGAGGAATAGAGCATGGCAATTACAATTGGAAGTAACATCTCATCATTGCAAGCGCAACGACGACTTGCAGTAACATCAGAATCGTTAAACGGAACCTTTCTTAAGTTAAGTTCCGGTCAACGTATCAACAAAGCATCTGACGATGCAGCGGGTCTTGCGATAGCGGACTCACTTCGAGCTAATATTCGAGTAAGTCAGGTAGCGGTCCGTAACGCTAACGATGGTATCTCATCGATTGGTATCGCGGACGCATCCCTTGGCGATATCGGAAACGTTCTGCAACGTCTAGCAGAGCTTGCAGAGCAATCTTCAAACGGTACGTTCTCAGTCACTCAGCGTTCAGCACTGAGTAATGAGTTTGTGGCGTTGTCGTCAGAAATTGAGCGAATTGCAACAACGACTGAGTTTAACGGAGTGAAGCTTCTCTCTGGAAACTCTAATCTCGTATTGCAGGTTGGATTTAACTCTACATCGACGTCGCAGATTAACTTTGCGGGTGTGCAGGGAACGTTGCAGGCTTTGGGATTGGCAGCAGCTGGAAGCTCTGCCCTTACCTACAGCTTAAACGGGTACGATGCTGCGACAGGCGGATTGGCAGCAGGCGGTAGCGCATCTCGTAATGCTCTTGATGCGATCAATGGGGCTATTGCAACGCTTGCATCGAACCGCGGTATCCTGGGAGCAGCTGAGTCGCGCCTAAGGGTAGCGATCAGCAATCTCTCGATTTCGCGTGAGAACCTTGCGGCAGCAGAGAGCCGTATTCGAGATGTGGATGTAGCGCAGGAAGCTGCAGAGCTTACTCGGTTGAACATCCTGCAATCTGCAGGTGCGTCGGTACTTGCTCAGGCGAACCAGGCTCCGGCTCTGGCGCTTCAGCTGCTTGGATAGGTCGTCTTTAGAAGGGAGAGATGGGAGGGGTAGCTCAGGTAGTCACCCCTCCCTGGTTCTCCTCGCCCTGAAATGCGGGCGTAGCTTTAGTATGTACGGTTATGAGGTTGTAGTATGGCAGTAAGTATCGGAAGTAACATAGCATCTCTGCAAGCGCAGCGGCGACTGAACGCGACAGCGGATCAGTTGAGTGGAACGTATGCAAAATTGAGTTCTGGACAGCGCATCACAAAGGCAGCTGACGATGCAGCTGGACTTTCAGTTGCTGATACCCTGCGGTCGAATGCGCGCATGTCTGCGGTTGCGGTGCGTAATGCAAATGATGGTATCTCATTTATAGCGATAGCTGACGGCGCGTTGAATGAGATCGGAAATATCTTAACGCGCATGTCAGAGTTGGCGACCCAGGCCAATAACGGTACATTTAGCACCGACCAGAGAACTGCTCTTAATGACGAGGCCGATAAACTGACGCAGGAGATAACCCGTATCGCCGCGGTTACTTCATTTAATGGAAATCAGATTATCAATGGGAGTGGCACTACTATTACACTGCAGGTTGGCATAGATAATTCGGGTGATTCCAGGATATCTATCGCTTCAGTTGGGGCTAGGGCAGTGGACCTGGGACTTAGCTCCATAAATCTCGGCTCGACTTCGACTGCGGGCGCTGCGATTACGAGCATCAGCACAGCGATCGGCAGTTTGGCGAGTAGACGAGGTTCCCTTGGAGCGATCGAGTCTCGTCTGCGTAGCACGGTGAGCACCTTAGGCGTTGCGCGCGAGAACTTTCTGGCGGCAGAGAGCCGTATTCGAGATGTCGATGTGGCTGCTGAGTCTGCGGAACTAACTCGTCTGTCAATCCTTCAACAGGCAGGCGCATCGGTTCTAGCGCAGGCAAATCAGGCACCGGCGCTGGCGCTTTCACTATTGGGTTAATCAGGAGAGCAGATTACGAGGCTAGCTAAGGTTAGAGGCTCAACTTAGAGGAGATAGTATGGCAGTAAGTATCGGAAGTAACATAGCATCGCTTCAAGCGCAGCGGCGACTGAACGCGACAGCGGATCAGTTGGGTGCAACGTATGGAAAGTTAAGCTCTGGCCAGCGCATCACAAAGGCAGCTGACGATGCAGCTGGACTTTCAGTTGCCGATACCCTGCGGTCGAATGCGCGCATGTCTGCGGTTGCGATGCGTAATGCAAATGATGGCATCTCTTTTATAGCGATAGCTGACGGTGCATTGAATGAGGTCGGAAATATCTTAACGCGCATGTCGGAGTTAGCGACACAGGCTAATAACGGTACATTTTCCGGGACTCAAAGAGTGGCGTTGAACACTGAGTACTCGCAACTTGCGACTGAAATAACGCGCATAACAAACGTAACAACGTTCAATGGTAACGCGATCATAAACAACTCTACAGGAACCATCTCGTTACAGGTTGGCATAGACAATAGTAGTGACTCACGGATTAGTATAGCTTCGGTTGATGCCACGGCAACCGGCTTAGGTGTCAACGGCCTGGACCTGTGCACATCAGCCGGCGCTGCGATCACCGCCATCAGCACAGCAATCGGCAATTTGGCGAGTAGACGAGGTTCCCTTGGAGCGATCGAGTCTCGTCTGCGTAGCACAGTGAGCACCTTAGGAGTTGCGCGCGAGAACTTTATGGCGGCAGAGAGCCGTATTCGAGATGTCGATGTGGCTGCTGAGTCTGCGGAACTAACTCGTCTGTCAATCCTGCAACAGGCAGGCGCATCGGTTCTAGCGCAGGCAAATCAGGCACCGGCGCTGGCGCTTTCACTGCTAGGGTAATGAGTAGCATCGGTGACAGCGGTCCCTTGAGGTGACCAACTAGGTGCTTGCCCTAGCCCCGTCGCCGGTGCGGTAGGGCGCCGCGGTCTATAACTTTGTTCTGACCGCAATTCAGCCACTTAGGGCAGATAGCGCTGGTCTAAACGAGCTTTTGGCAGGCAGCACCCCTTGACGCACGTCCTAGCCATCATCACTGCGCATCTATATACCTCGTATGAAGGATGCAAGGAACCGGGGCTTAAACCCGATAAGATTACTGACTCTCATGGTCTCTCTGCTGCTGGGGAGCGCTTCAGTAGGCGCACGTGCCGACGAGGCGCGTATCTACGTTATTCGGGAGAGCGACGGAACAATCAGGTTCACAAACAAACCTCCAACCTCTGACCTGCCTGCTGAGGTTTTCACTGCACGCGCTGGGAGGGTCTCTTACTACTCCCCTACAAGTACGCGCGGGATGCGTCGGGCTCATTTAAACCGATACGACGATGTCATCATGCGTGTGGCGGAGGAGAACAGCATGGACCCCGCGTTGATTAAGGCTGTTATCCACGCCGAATCCGCTTTTAATCCCCGTGCCGTCTCCCCCAAGGGAGCTCTCGGTCTTATGCAGCTTATGCCGGGAACAGCGCGCATGATGGGGGTACCCAATGCCTTTGTTCCAGAGCACAATATCGAGGGCGGGGCGCGTTATCTTGCGCAACTCATTAAGCGCCACGGTCGGGTCGACCACGCACTTGCCGCTTACAATGCGGGGGACGTTCCCGTTCAGAGATACAATGGAATTCCGCCGTATGCTGAGACCCGAAACTACGTTAGACGTGTACTGCAACTAAAAAAGCAGTATAGTACGTCAAGTAATGGCTGACTGGTACAAGCGACTCCCTAATTGGCTTACCTTCCTGCGACTGGTTTTAATACCGGTTTTTGTTGTTTTCCTGCTCGACCCAACTCCCGCCGCGATGCGCACGGCGGCTGTTATCTTTGTGTTTGCTGCCCTCACTGATTACGCCGACGGCATTTTAGCGCGCCGCTATTCAGCAATTACCGACTTTGGGAAACTCTTTGACCCTCTAGCCGACAAGATCCTTGTGATGGCGGCGCTGGTTATGTTGGTTGGGGTCCAGGACAAATCATGTCAATCGATCGTTCCAGCTTGGATGGTTGTGCTGATTCTCGCGCGAGAGCTATGGATAACGGGTATGCGGGCCTTTGCCGCCAAAGACGGCACGGTGGTGTCTGCCAAGTCTGGTGGTAAGGTCAAGAGTGCGCTTCAAATGATAAGTATTTTAGCGCTCCTCCTGCATGAGCACTCGTTCTCTTTGCTTGGCTTTCGCCTAACGTTACAATTCGTCGGCCTGAATGTGTTGTTGGTTTCGCTGGTATTCTCTTATGTATCTGCGGTTGATTACTCTCTGGCTATCTTTGCACCTGACAAGGGCTCGCTGGCGAAACTAGCAAGGGAGGTCGGCGGATCGCTGCTCCGGTTCTCGGATGTGGAAGAATCAGGAGGAGACGCGGCGTCGGATGCTCCTAAGACCGAGTCACCCGCAGCGCAGGCTGAGGCTGGTACGGGTGAGAAGCGAGAAGACCAAGGGTAGAGAGCAGGGGAGGTACCCCCTCATATGCGGAGCGTTTTTGTGACGTTGGTTCGTTAAGGGTAGTGCATTTTTACTTTAACGGTGTTAAACCTTTACGGAACGGCGTGTCGTAGGTAGTCGGTGGGGTCATGCGATTAGAGCGGTTGGAAATCTTTGGATTTAAGTCCTTCATGGAGCGGCTGATACTGCCGCTTGAAACCGGAATTACCGGCGTAGTTGGCCCTAACGGGTGTGGTAAATCGAACGTTATCGACGCCTTGCGGTGGGTGCTCGGTGAAACGCGCGCTTCGCAGCTGCGCGGCGGGGTGCTTGAAGATGTCATTTTTAATGGCACAGAGTCGTTGCGTCCGCTTGGGCTGGCTGAGGTTTCAGTCGTCATCCGCGCGGATAAAGAGAACCTATTTAGTGACCTGTTATCGAATTACGAAGCCGCCGAGCTTGCAACGGGCGGAGAAGCGCAGCAGCTCTCAGAGGAGCTATCGGTCGCTGCGGTGTCAAATTCAGATACCCCTACCGTATCTGAAGAAGCGGGCTCTGTTAGCGATTCACCTGCTGACAGCGAGCCGCTAAGCTCCACTGAAGTTAGCCCCGCTGGTGAGGTAACTCTTAGTAGCGATGTTCTCACTGATATACGAGCTTCGCTTGCAAAGTATGCCTGGCTTCGTGGAGTGAGTGAGGTCCAAGTCACTCGTCGTCTCTACCGTAGTGGAGAATCAGAATACTTTATTAACAAAGTTCAGTGCCGGCTCAAGGACGTAAAGGAGCTGTTCAGGGTTCTGGGTATGACAGCCCGCGGTTACACTATAATAGCCCAGGGTGAGATCGGTCGAATTATTTCAGCTAAGCCGGACGATAGGCGCGCGGTAATTGAGGAGGCTGCGCATATCTCTGGATTCCGCGAGCACATGAATGCTGTTTCCAAGCGGGTCACCGATACTGAAGGGCAGCTTGTGCGTTTGGACGATCTAATAAAAGAGGTCACTCGAAACGTCGGAAACTTAAAGCGGCAGGCAGCTCGCGCTGTTGCGCGCAAGGAGATGAAGGAGCGGCTGGTATCTTCCGAGCGTACTTTATTCCAGGATACTCTTGTCCGCCTTGAAGTGCGGGCTAAGGAGAGCTCCGAGAAAGTTGAAGCGATTTCAGTCGAGGAAGCAAAAGCTCTTGAGGCGCTTAACGAGAGCCGCTCTCAGGAGGGTGGGGCTCGTGAAGGGCTTGATGCTATCGAGGTGCAGCTAGAGCAGCGCAGAAGGGAGAGCGATAGCGCTAAAGAGCAGCTCTCCGTCCGCAATCGAGAGCTCTCTAGTAGAGAGTCAAAATTGCGCGAAGTAAACTCGCTGATCCAGGCTCGCGCCACAGAGATTCGGCGGCTTGAGGAGCGTCGGGTGACTATCGCTCAGCGTCGAAAAGAGAGCGAGGATGCTCTTAAGCGGCTTCAGGAATCAGAGAAAGAGATAGCCGAGCAGTTAGGCACGCTTGACCTATCCGGTGAAGAGGAGCTCAAAGCCGTTAACTCATCGCTTCAGGGTCTGCGTGACGAACAGAGGGCCAAGGACCGCACAGTTCGAGAGATGCGGGACAAGTTGGTGTCTGCTCAGAGCAGACGGGATGCGTTGCAATCGCAGATAACGGCAGCTTCGCCCCTGACACATCTAAAACGTGCACTCGGAGGCGAGCACAAGATGCCACCTGAGATTACGGGTGAGTTTAAGCAGCTCGTTGATGGAATAAAGGTTTCAGCGGAGTACACCAAGGCGCTTCAAGCTGTATTAGCTGAACGCGCATCGTTCTTGGTAGTCGATGAAGTATCCAAGGTGGCGCGAACTTTTCAAGAGCTGGTCCTGAAGGCTGACCCTGATAATAAAAAGGGGATAGGGCTTGGTTTGTTTGCTGCGGTGTCAGCAGAGCTGGGTGAGGTGACACCGCCCATAGAGCCGACCGCCGGCATAACCCCCATGCTCTCGGTTGTTAGCTCGCTACCTTGGAGCGAGGGTATTGTGAGCAGACTACTCTCTAAAGTGTGGGTTGCAGATGATCTCGACGCAGCTCTCAGGTTTATCGATGCGCTACAGGCGAACACTAAGGCTGATCCCGATCTTGTTGTTGTCACTCGGAGCGGAGATCTGCTCTCGCCGTGGAGCTTCTACAGCCTGCGGCACGACGGCGGTGTTATTCAGATGAAGAGCAAGGTAGATGAAGCTGAAAAGATCATCGCCGATAATCAGGGTCTATATGACCGTATTACAGCGGAGCGTGATGAGGTGTTTCGCGCCATTCAGGCTTCCGAAGCCCGTGCCACCGAGCTTGTAAGGGTAATTCAGCAGGCTCAGGCTCGACTTCGTGAGCTGACCAACCGTCAGGGTGAGGTTCGCGGTCGGCTGCAGAGTGAGTCGCGGATGCTTCAGCAACTTGAGGGAGACCTTCAACGGATTGAGCCTCAAGTTGCCGAGATGCAGACGCATACCGAGGCCCTTGAGCAGACTGCCAGTGAAGTGGCCGAACAGATTGCAGCTCTCAAGCAGGTAGACAACTCTGATATAGAGGGTGTGCTGCAGCGTGTGGTGGCCGATTTGCGCAGCCTAGAGGAGAAGCGTCGAGGGATACGCGAGGCTTCGGCTCAGCTGCTCCGAAATGTTGAGCTTCGTAGACAGGCGCACGAGTCAATCAAGGAGCGTCTGCTGCGTGAACGCATGACTGGCGAGCGCTTGCGTGGTGATTATGCTTCGGCTCAAGCAGCGATCGTTGAGCGTTTCGGTCAGGAAGTTTTGGCGCAGATTCTTGAGGCCACTGCATCAGTAGAGTCTCTTGAAGAGGGTGTGCGTCGGGCACTAGAGCAGGAGGTCACAGGGCTGCGGCAGCGGCTTGAGCGGGAAGGCGAAGTTGACCCGTCGGTCGTGGAGCAGCATGAAGTTGAGAGTAAGCGCCTTGACGATCTGTCTCAGCAACGGGAGGATCTGGTGAAAGCCGTGGAGACTCTTCAGTCAACTCTCGTTGAGATCTCCGAAGCGTGCACTCGGCGGTTCACGTCGACATTCGAGACCATTCGCAAGAACTTTGCTTACTTTGGACCGAAGCTTTTCGGTGGAGGGAGTGCAGAGCTATCGCTTGTTGATCCAACCAAGCCGCTCGAGACCGGCGTCGAGATATTCGTTCGTCCGCCAGGCAAGAAGCCCAAGAGCATCGACCTGCTCTCCGGAGGCGAGAAGGCTCTGTGTGCTATAGCGCTTGTGTTTAGTATGTTTATGGTTCGACCAAGTCCGATCTGTGTTTTGGATGAGGTTGACGCGCCGCTTGATGAGGCGAATGTGCAGCGTTTCGCCGATTTCATCAAGGAGATGAGTAGCCGCACGCAGTTCCTGATGATTACTCATAATAAGCAGTCGATGGCAGCAGCAGATACCCTCGTAGGTGTCACGATGCCGCAGCCGGGTGCTTCTAAGGTGCTGACCGTTTCTTTACAGGAAGCGGTTAAGCAAGTAGCCTAAGGTTCTTCGTTGTAGACTGCCGGCTGGGCACTTTTGGGCGTACAACTTCTGATGTGCGTCCTGTTTCCGCCTCTCGTGGCAGACCCCTAACCTATGGAGTCGTGTGAAGCCCTTCCTTGTATCCTTTGAGTCGTGGTGTCGTAGTGTTGACCCCGTTCTGCTGGTTGTAGCGATCTGTGGTATCGTGCTGGCGTTAACTTTGGAGGCTGCCCGTAGACGTAGGGCTTCGCGTTCGGCTGAGGTTCCGGTTCAGTCTCAGGTTCAAGCAACGGTTCATGCCCCGGAGGCGGTATCAACGGCCGAGAACGTCGAGAGCGCCCAGATTTCTTCAGATGTTGGAGCTCTGGCTGATAATGCGCCGGCTCCTGTAGTTTCTGCCGCTCTTCCATTAGCTTCTATTACCTCTGGAATGAAGCAGACGAGGAGCTCTTTCTTTGGACGGCTAAAGTCATTTTTCAGTGCCCGCGCCCGTATCGACACATCACATCTCGATGACCTAGAGGAGCTGCTTATTGCAAGTGATGTTGGGCCGCGGTGTGCGAACGATTTGGTCGAGTCCGTTCGTAAGGCCGTTCAGTTGGACCAAGAGGTCACTGAAGCTGTTCTCACTGAACTGCTGAAGCGTGGCATAAGGGAGCAACTGGTGGATGTGCCTGCGAGTCACCGGATTTACTCAGGTGATGGCGCGCCGCTGATTGTGCTTGTAGTTGGCGTGAACGGGGCCGGTAAAACGACAACCGTTGCTAAACTTGCTGCGCGGTATAAAGCAGACGGGAAGAAGGTGCTGGTTGTTGCTGCAGATACATTTCGAGCGGCAGCCGTGCACCAACTTGAGGAGTGGTCAAAACGGATCGGCTTTGAGGTCGTCAAGGGAGCTGAGAATGCAAAACCGGCAGCAGTGGTTTTTGATGGGATGCTAGCTGCGAAGGGCGGTGGTTACGATGTGGTCTTGGTCGATACAGCCGGACGCCTGCACACAAAAACAAATTTGATGCAGGAGCTTGAGGGGGTAAGGAACTCGATTACCAGACATATCCCTGATGGCCCACACGAAACTATCCTGGTTGTTGATGGGGTCAGTGGTCAAAATGCACTGATGCAGGCCAGGCAGTTTAATGAGGCTGTGTCCCTTACTGGCGTTGTTGTCACAAAGCTCGACGGCACCCCAAAGGGGGGAATTATCGTTCCGATATGTCAAGAGCTTAAGGTTCCTATCGTGTATGTAGGAGTTGGTGAGAAGGCGTCTGATCTTATACCGTTCTCTGCCGACGAGTTTATCGCTGGGATGTTTGACCAGACTGAGGACGCTGAGATGACGACGAGCGGTACCGCAGTAGGAGGTATCCGGCTATAAGCGCAACTGCAACCCCGAACAGCTCCTTGAACTGATTAACACTGTCTAGGATTGCTCGGTAGTGTTCCCCGCAGATGTAACCGATCCCCAGCATAAGGGGGGTTGTAATAAGGGCAGCTATCGCATCGGCTATTAAGAAACGCGTAAACGAAACTCGCACTGCGCCGCAGAAGAGGAAGGTTGCCGTTCGCAGGTAAAAGAGGTGGCGGGCGAACATGATGGTGAGAAAGGTTCGTTTTTCCAGGTTCTCTCTAAGAGAGCGAATGCGCCGCGATGTAAAGTAACGGCGAGCCCATCGCCTGCGCAGGATGGCTGGTCCTGCCATCCAACCAATTCGATAGATAATGAGATCCCCTGCGATTATCCCAGAGTAGCACACAAGGGCCATTAGTATAAGGTTTGACTGTCCGGAGGAGACGAGTATACCACCCGTGATAAGGGCGATATCTTCGGGCATCGGCAGGCCCACAGCCCCGGCAAGGAGCATAAAAAATACGAGCACATAGCTTAGAAGCCCTTGTGTGAGGAGTACAGCATCGACCATCGAGCAACTATAGCCCGGTTAGTCAAGCGAGGCAAAACCCTAACAAGTAGTCGGTATTCTCGTTGCTCTCGCTCCACCCCTACAAGGGTTGCAAGCAATAGCCTCGGGTGAATCGAGTTAAACTACTACCGTGCACTGCGGTTAACAGCCTTATCGAGCAGCGACGCTAGCATTACAAGAGCTGACTGCTCCTGTAGCGAGAGCTCCTTGGGCGCTCCGGTGCCTCCAGTCCGCTCGAGGTATACAACGCCCACAGCGCGCCGACCTAATCCGATTGGGATCGCAGCAGGGGTATGACCATCCGAAAAAATGGTGCTTCCGGTCGTAACCGTTTGACCCATAACGAAGGCTTTGTAGTCGGAGTGGCTAGAGATCGAAGGATCGCTCATGGACCGTACGTATTTGCCGGCAACAAAACCTGGAACTTTCCCGAGAGCTACTCGACCTGTAAGAGCCGAGCGCTCCTTATTGCCAAGTAATAACACTACGCGCGAGAAGGAGAGGGCGTATGCGCACGCCTCCATAACCATGGTGATGATCGTAGAGGTCGGTTCATTTCCTTTTAAAGCCGCTCGAATGTCAGCGACGTATTTATTTAGCTTTGAATTCCCGTCGCCTAACTCAACCTGTTCCTGCTGCTGACGTGGGTCGGGCTCAGCGGCCCGTGGCGGAGCTGCTGGTGCTACTGGATTCGGCCCCCCTGAACGTGCAGGCGCCTTAATCGTCTTATCGAGTACGATGTCATTAAAATTTACGCTCACCTCCGGCAGAGCTATGTTGATGGCATCACAGTGATTCTTTAGCCCGGTTCCAAGGTCGGCTACAGCCTGCTGAACCGCATCAACCGGAACATCAAACTGCATAATCGCTTCCTCGAGCGCTCTCGTGACCGTCGCTGGATCGGACGAGCCGTTGATAGCGTCGGACGCTAGGGCTGCGCATCCAAGACACCTACTCAGGTTGTTAAGGTCCTCAGCAGGCTTAGTCGCGTCAGGGGCCTTGTTCGCAATCGCATCCGTCTTTCGGAGGACATCCGCATAATACTGAGGGAGGCCGATTGAACTTGTAATCTCACTGCTTATCTCAATAGGTGTCAGACCAAAGAGCTGCTTGATACTCAAGGCGAGGCTCTGACCCTTCTGCTCTGAGCGCTTGACGGCAGCATCGTAGAGTTGCGGATAGTAAAACGCTAGCATGAGGGTTCCAATCTCGGCCATCATACCCACCAGAAATCCCGACTCGGTGCTGCGTTGAGAGATCGACTTGCTCGCTGTGTTTACGGTTGCAGATGCAAGTGAACTGGTGAGTAGCGATGTTAGCACGCTGCGCCGCAAGCACAGAGCAAAAGCTCCATTCTTGCGGGCTTCTGGCACGAACTTCTGGAGCAGAATTAGACTCGAACACATCTCAACGATCGGCTTCATTCCGATCTGGATGATCGCTTGGCTAATAGTGGTTATCGGCTTTGTGGGCTTGTAAAAAGCCGAATTAACGAGGGATAGGATGCGCATCCCGAGAGAGGGCTCTTTGAGGATTATCTCTGCTATCTGATTGGCAGTTGTCGCCGGATTCATAGCAAGTGCACGCAACTCTGCCACCACCTTCGCGCTTGTTGGGAAATCCCCCGATTTTGAGAGAGATTTCTTTAGCTTAGCAACGATATCATCGCTGGTTGACTGCTGTCGATCGGGTTCGCCTCGTCCAGGTTGAGTGTCTGTAATTCCCATGTTCTCCGCGCTCCTAGAATCTAGTAAGAGTTATCGGAGCCTTGCCAAAGGAGCATGAGTAATTGGTGCTTAAAAACTGCTATCTGGAAAGAGCCCGCTCGAGCGTTAAGTTGCGCACGCTTTGAATCACCTCAGTGGGCTTAAACGGCTTAACAATAAAGAGGTCGGCGCCGGCAGAGATGGCTGCTTCTTTATCTGAGTTAAATGCGCACGCGCTCAACACGATGATCGGAATGTCTTGTTGTCCTTTGGTCTCGCCGTCGCGCACTTTCTGAATTAAATCGAGACCGCTCTCCTTAGGCATTGCAAGATCAGTGAGGATGATATCTGGGGTGGTCGAGCTTAGGAGGGATACCCCGTCGCGCACGGAGTTAGCGACGTGCACTGAAGCTCCAGCTTTGGTGAGGATAGCAGAAAGGATATCGCAGTTTACCGGGTTATCGTCGACGACTATTAAGGTAAGGCCGTCGAGACTCTGAGCGCTTACTTCATCGCACTCTTGGACGATCGATTGTCCATCGCTGCGGGCAACCGGGAGCATGATCCAGAAGGTAGACCCCTGTCCCTCTGTGCTCGTAACGCCGATTCTGCCACCGTTTAACTCAGTGAGGCGCCGAGTAAGATTCAGACCAATGCCGGTTCCTTCCTGAGCCTTACTATAATCATCTTCGCCGCGTTCAAAACGCTCGAAGAGCGTCGCTTGCTTACTTGGTGGAATTCCCACCCCTGTATCTGAAACGCTAATGCGCACCTTATCAACCACGATCTCCACTGCCATGCTGACTGACCCTCCCTTGGGGGTGTACTTCACAGCGTTAGAGAGGAGATTAATAACAATCTGCTGTGTATGTTTCGGGTCAGCAAAGAGGGAAACCTCTTTGTCAGGCCCCGACAGCATCGGCTGTTCAATCTTCACGCCTTTCTTGATAGCCGTCTGCATCATGAGTTTATACGACTGCGTGAGCAGGTCCTGAACCCGTACATTTCGCGGCTCTGGGTCCTCTTTACCGGATTCCACGCGCGCTAGGTTTAGTACGTCGTCGATCAGATTCTTGAGGTGTTCACTCGAATGTGAAATGGCAGAGATAGCCTCCATCTGGCGCTCGGTAACCGGTCCAAAGATCCCCTCCTTGAGGATACTTGAGTACCCCATGATGGCGGTGAGCGGTGTGCGCAGCTCATGACTCATATTGGCGAGAAATTGCGATTTCGTTGTATTAGCCTGTTCCGCCAGGGCCTTTTGGTGTTCAAGCTCTTGAGTACGTTGTTCGACGAGGCTCTCAAGCTTTTCACTGTAGTCTTGTATCTGTTGTTGAGTTCTTGCATTAGCCAGAGCAACAGCAGCGGCCTGACAAAACTCCTCAAATGAAGCCTTCTCCTCCTCAGCGATCGATTGATCCTGGCGAGAGCCAAGAATCAAAACCCCCAGAGGATTCCCGTGGACGTCGATACATTGCAGGTCCACCGAGGTGAACCCCAGCTCTGAGAGCAAGTTTAGGGTAGGGTCTGACGCCGACGCGAGGTCTTGTACGGCGACGTGTCCGCCAACAGTTATCACTTGTCCCAAGAGGCCGCCCCGAGTTGAAAGGGTTTCCGGTAGGGTGTCTTCATCGCATCCGAAGGTGCCCTCTTGAAAAAGTTGTAGGTCCCCGGTGGCTTCGCTTAGAATCAATATAAGCGCGAGGTCTGCTCCAAAGCGAAACGCTGCTTCGCGTGTAACGCTCTTTAGCATCGAGCGGAAGCCGGTATTTGCGGCAACCAGAGAGGTTAGCTGATTGAGAACCTGTAATCTATCGAGAAAGTGTTGAACGGAGGCGCTCATTCTTTGGCGCTCTGCGACGATAGCGAGCCATCGTGTGCAGGCGACCACGGCGGCCACTGCTTGCGGGGACGTATCGGTTGGGTCAAGGATAGTCACGCATCCAACGTCAGAATCAAGCGCCGAAGCGGTACTTATGAGGTATTGCCGCTGGTCATAACGGCGAAGTGTACAGCTCCCTTCGCTTAAAGGAGTAACCTGAGGGGGCTGGGGGGCATACTCGGGCTCTGGTATGAACCCGGAAGCTGCAAACACCGGGTAAAGCTCAGGGCGCTCCAGACTTTTGCGCAGTGATACAGCGACGGCCGCCCCCTTGGCGGCTTGGGCAGCGGCTAATCCAATCGCCTCAAAGATCTGGCCTGGCTCAGCCCCCTGGATGAAGAGGGAAACGATCCCGGCAGTCGGGTCGTTAGGCACTGAGCAGCCCCCAGCGCTGCTATCCTTGAGCGGATTGCGTTCTTCTACGGTTGACACGTTACCCCTCGCTACTTGCTTCTCTGTGCATATCGGCAGCTTGGTCACGCGCCTTGAGCGTTCTACAATCGAGTTGGATAATTGTGCTGCAGATACGCTATCTTATTAAAGAGCTGCCTTAGCAGCGTTACTGATAACGGGGTCAGGATTTTTAGCAAAATCCGTGAGGGCCTCCTTGGCCGTCGCTGTCGCTTCAGGGGTTCCGATCCTAAGCAAGGACAACGCTGCTTGGAGCCGGACTTCCGGTACAGGATCAGAGGCAAGTACCTGAGAGATAGGCCCAATAGCGGGGGATGCGACCAAGCCGAACTGTCCGATAGAAAAGAGGCATGCAGCCCGGGTCGAAGGATGTATGTCGTGGAGCGCTCCTATTAGACGGGGGAGTGTGGCTCGCGCAGTAGCTTGCACGTACGGCTCGCGCCTTTTTATGGCTAGATTCGCTGCCGTTGCCGCCACCATCGCGTGCTTATCGCGGAGTAGTAGTAGGAGCTCTTTGGTGTCTGGTTGGTATGGACCTGGGAAGCCAGCAAGCGTTGAGAGGGCAGTTGCTCTGATATCGGCTGAGGGGTCGGTAAGCAAAGATCGCAGAATAGGGGACAGGAGTGCCGCGTGCTGTGGCAGTTTTGCTGCCGAAGTAGCAGTAGCATAGCGAACAGCCATAGTTGGATCTTTAGCAGCTTGGGAGAATACATCACTGACAACTGAACCGGGCTCACCGATCGTTACTGTCAAATCGAGGATCTTTAGTCGCAACTGAGAATTTGCCTCCTCGAACCGGGCAGCAAGCTCAGGCATAGCCCCCTCGCCAAGGTTAGCAAGCTCTACAAGCGCCTCTTTTTGTAGCAGTTCATCTGAGCTCAGAAGGCGATCAACGGCTGGTTTTGCAAGCGGGTGATCTACCAACCTGGCAGGTCGGTAGAAGCACCCCGTTAGAAGGGTGACACCAAGTATTGCAACGATAGTAAGACGCGCGCGCGATGTAGCTCTACTCTTCACAATGCTCAATTGGTGAGGTCCGGCGAGAATCCTCGGCGCATGGTGTTCTCGGTCACCACACGCGGTTCAGTAAACTGTAAGAGGTAGTCCGGACCACCGGCTTTGGAGCCGATGCCAGAGAAGCGGAATCCCCCAAATGGTTGTCGGCCAACAAGGGCGCCAGTTATAGATCTATTTATATAGAGGTTGCCGACTTTAAACCGCCGTTTAGCCAGTAAGATGTTGTCTGGGTGGCGAGAGAACACACCTCCAGTAAGTGCATAGTCAGAATCAGTCGCCATCTCTAGCGCTGCCTCGAACGTATCGGCCCTAGCACACGCTAGGACGGGTCCAAATATCTCATCCCTCCACAGAGAGTGCTCGCGTGGGACGTCACGAAAGATAGTTGGCGCTACAAAGTAGCCCTGTTCAGCCAGTGTCGTTGGAAGGGGCGTTTGCGCGGCAACGGTGATACCGGTAGCACCCCGGATAGTTGAGAGTATCCGGTTCTGACTCTCTAGATCGATCACGGGCCCTAGAAAACTTGCCGGGTCAGCTGCTGGCCCTATGACTAGGTCCTGAACGGCTTGCGAGAGGCGCTCAACCAGGGGTTCATACGACGCACCAACTACTATCAGTCTCGAGGCGGCCGAACACTTCTGGCCAGCATATCCAAAAGCCGAGGTTAGGATGCCGCGCACCGCATCATCTGAGTCTGCATCTTCGTCAACTATTATTGCATTTTTGCCGCCAAGCTCCGCCACCACTCTCTTAATGCCCCGTTGGCCGTTACTGGTCTGGGCAGCAGCAGAGATTATCTCAAGCCCAACAGCGCGCGAGCCAGTGAATGCTACCATCGCCACATCAGGATGATTAACCAAGTAGCGCCCAACGGTTTCTCCTCGTCCAGGAAGGAACGCAAGCGCGTCGTGGGGCACTCCGGCTTCAAAGAGGATCTGCGCAAGCTCAGAGGCTATTAGGCTAGACTGTTCAGCCGGTTTTAATACGACTGTGTTCCCGGTAACGAGGGCTGCAACCGTCATGCCGCATGTGATAGCGAGGGGAAAGTTCCACGGCGAGATAACAACGACAATACCTCTTGGTTGATAAAAGTAGGTGTTCTCCTCGCCCAAGACCTGATCGGTTAGACGGGGCTCCCACATCCGATCGACTTCGTCGGCGTAGTAAGCGCAGAAATCGATCGCCTCAGCTACATCTCCGTCTGCCTCCCGCCACGGCTTTCCAGCTTCGCGAATAATTAGGGCAGCTAGTGCGGCGCTGCGCTCTTTCATTAAACGTACTGCTTCTCGAAGGATAGCCGAACGTTCAGAATACGTGCGCTCACTCCAGCTGTTGAATCCTTGCTTAACTGAAGCGATAGCTTGGCCTGCTTGCTCGACGGAGGCCGCGTGCGTGCGGCCGACAAGAATGCTTGAGCTGCTAGGGTCGGTGCGCTCTATCAGATCTGTAGAGTAGGCGGCTTTGCCGTCTATTATGGGATAAGCCTCAAATTTCTGTGCAGCGATCTTTTCAGAGATAGCGCGTAAGGCTACCTCGTATTCAGAGCGTGACTGCGGAAGGCTAAAGTCTCTGAGTGGGTGATTTAAAAAGTGAGGGAATGTCTTCATTGAATAAGCTCCTAGCGAAGTGAATCGACCTGTTGCTGAACTGTTGGCTGAATAATCTCGTTCGTATCCTCGGCCTGCATAAGGGGCGGTCGCAGAAGCTTTTCAACCTCGCTCCCGTCAAAGAAGGTGTGGCGTAGAAACGACTCATTCGAGGTATTCTCTAGCAGGCGGCGTACGAAGTACCCCATACCGGGTAGGATATCCCCAAGCGGAACATACATCCGAACTAGGTAACCCCTGTTTCGAAATGCGGCAGCGATCGGTTCAGCCATCCCGAAGAGTACCTGGATCTCAAAATCTCGTTCAGAGAGCCCAAGGTGTTTAGCGTAACAGCAGGCGTGCGCGAGGGAGCGCACGTTGTGTGAACCGAAAGCCGGCAGGCAGAGGGCCGTGTTATCGAGGAGGATGCGCGAGAGCTTTTCATATACGGCATCGGTTGTTTCCTTCTTGTTCCATAACGGAAACTCCCAGTGGTTTTGCGCGCTGATAACGCGCTCAAAGTCCCAATAGGCCCCCTTCACAAGGCGAATAGCGATTCGTGAGCCGCGCGCTCGCGCAAGCGCAAGCATGTCATTAACTACTTCCTCTGCACCCTTTGCATAAGCTTGAATAACGATCCCAGGGAGCGGAAAGTCAATAAACTCCGGGTCTGAAAATACGCGCTTAAAGGCCTCATATATGATCGAATTTGTGCCTGAATCCTCCGCATCCACATATACCAAGGCATTTACCGCCCTAGCGCGTCGAACGATCTCAGATAACCTCGTTGAGAGTATATCGATGCTCCGGGCAGCGTTGAGCACGCCTGTTTGCGAGTACAGTGCTGACAACTTAACAGAGATGCAAACCGGGGTGCACTCACCAGGGTGGCCACTTACCAGCGCCTGCTCACCCTGTAGTGTTCGCCCAAAAGAATCCAGGGCATCGAGGTAACGGGCTTGATAGTCGAGTGCTTCGCCCTCCGAGACGCAATATTCGCCGAGTAGATCGACGGTGAACGCAAAGCGACTCTTTCTGAGCCTCTTAAGGGTTGGAGTGGCTGTGTGTGGGGAGTCGCCAGCGATAAACATCCCCGCCATCTGTCGGACCCCAAGTTTAACGCACGCAGCAGTGAATGCTGCCAAGAGCGGGGACCGGGTGAGGCCAAGCGCCCACGCCAGTGCGGGATGTACCTTTGAAAGTGGTGGACTGAGGTATTGGTAGACATGCTCCGCGATTGAAGCAGAATTCGGTAGCGTTGGAAGCACATCAACGAGTCGAAAGAGGTTAACTTTAAAGTCGGCCTGCCTCATCGACCAACTCATAAGGAGGTTGCTCCAGTAGCGCGACTCATACGGACGGGGCTTGACGTTGCCCATCGCTTGGAACACAGCGAGTCCTACATCTCGGATATCGCTCTCGAGCATTGCAGCTTTGGTGCTATTTGTTTGGGAGCCATCAGGCGCAAGCATAACGCTCTAATTATACGGCATTGAAGGCACAACGTGCTAGCGGGGTTTTACAAAAGCTATCTTTGACAATAATACGCAACTTCCTGTGTCTGGGACCGAACTAGAAGATATGTGCGTGCTCATTAGAGGGGTGTTTTGGGATGAACCGCCCCATTAAAGGGACTTAAAACAGAGAGGCTGTATGACAAGTGCGGTGACAGGCGGAGTTGGTGATCTTTTAGGCGGTGCGGCTAGTGAGCCAGTAGGGGAGGTGGTGACTGCCCTACCAGGCTCTCAAGGTGACTCAAAGCAGTGGGGGATGATTAAAGGGCTCGTCACCGGTGAGGCGGGGCTGCGTGGCGGTGTAACAGCTCCGGATGCGACCACGGCAGTGAGGGATATCTCAAAGATCCTTCAGCTTCAGACGGAACTGCAGAGGTACCAACTTCGGGTTGAAGTAGTCAGCAAAGTCTCCGAGTGCGCTGTGGCAACGGTTCGGAAGCTTCAACAACAGTAAGCTCTACGGTTTAGTATAGGAGGGAACGTGTCACAGATAATGGCGCTTAAAGCATCGATGTGCGCAGAAGAGGCGCGTTACCGGGGCGCACTTGAGCGCGTGCAATCGGTGGCAGTTAGGTATCAGGGTGCAGGGCAAAGAGTAGCAGAATCAACGGCTTCGTTGTGGAGCGAGGTTGTCAGGAGGAAAGTGGCTCATACGGATAACCCGACCGCGGGCATTCTCCGCGAGCGTATCACCGGCGGAGCAGGAGAGGCACTGAAGCGGCTCGGAAGGGAGTTGCAGAACAGAGACGAGGTATCAACCGAGCTGGCGCAGCAGTCACTCCTCGTTGCTTCTCTTAGTAACGGCTTGGCGGCGCGGGGAGTGGTGCTCGAACGGCTAGAGCGACGAGCTGCGCTGCGGCGTGAGAATCAGGGCCAGGAGGAGATTGACGAGCTTGCAACGCTAGCGTCGCTAGCCCAAGGAGACGGAGTGCTTCCCTGTAATGCTGGGGAAGTTGCCCAGCTGCTTGGGCCCCCGGCCTCTGCGTCGGGGTATGTAGTAGTTGGGGAGGATGCTCCGCGCTGGAGCTCCGGGCCACACAGTGCGTCTATCACTACTGATGCCCCTCTATATACGGTGGGTGTTGAACGTATGAGCGACCCCATGTGCAGTGGCATTGATACACAGGCGTCGCAAGCAACAGTGAGCCTAACTCTTACCGACCCAGCGCAAAAGACGGCTACTGCAAGGGTGCAAGTTACTACTGAACGAAGTGGAGCACTTGTTGCTGAGGTAACCGTTACGTCCTCACCGCTTTCCGAGCGCGTAGTTGACCATAAAGCACTTATCTGTCGAAAGTTAGCCGAGCTGGACCTATCGCTGGCAAACCTTACAGTATCACACGGCGACCTCAGTTCTGATGGACGCCAGAATAGAAGAAGTATCAAGGTAAGGCGGTCACAGGAGGAGGGTGATGATGAAGTTTGCATCTCCTGAGCACCTACTTGTTATCTCCCTTGTTTTAGCTGTCATCCCGCTGATGGTGGTGACTGCCACGTGCTACTTAAAATGTAGCGTAGTGCTTAGCCTTCTGCGAGGAGGCTTTGGAACGCAGCAGGCTCCAAGTAATTCGATGGTTATGGCACTTTCGTTAGTTGTTTCAATTGCGGTTATGGAGCCCGTCGGACGCGAGGTGTACGGCTTGGTCTCGACATTACGACCGCAGGAACTAGCCCGTATGCCGATAGCGACGCTTGCTGAACAGGTTGGAAAGGTGCTGGAACCGTGGGCACGTTTCCTACACAAGCACTGTGGCGAACGGGAGCTAAGGGTCTTCTCAGAAAAACTCGATGGTGAGACCGTGGTGGATTTAAAGCGGGACGAGTCCCCGAGCAAAGTTGGCCCCATACAGCTTCTTGGTGCGTTTGTATTGAGCGAAATCCGTCGCGGATTTGTCGCTGCGTTTATCTTGCTTATTCCGTTCTTTGTTGTCGATATCGTCGTTGCAAATGTCTTGGTGGGGCTTGGACTAACAATGATGAGCCCCGTTGTAGTTTCGTTACCGCTGAAGCTCCTTCTGTTTATTACCTGCGATGGATGGCTCCTGCTAGCCCAGGGATTTATGCGGTCGTACAATTGAGGGGCCGGAATGGAAGAGATAATTGGTAGCGCACTTTTAGCAGTCGTCGTTCTGTCAGGGGTTCCTCTTATCGCGATAGCAGGATCTGCAGGAGCAGCGGCCTTAGTTGCGGGGTGTTTTCAGGTGCAGGAGGCTAGCCTTATGCACCTGGTTCGACTGGGTGTGTTCTCTCTCATCGTTATGCTTCTTGGTCAGGCTGCCTACCTCGAGGTCGAAGCGCTCTTTGAACACGCCATTGATGCGATAGCGCACAGCGGGGATATCTGATGGACTTTTATACCCACGTGCTCTTTGTATCGGCCCGAACGAGCGGCTTTATGCTCTCTATGCCGTTTGGTGAGGCAGTATCAACGATGCCGCGGCTTTTTGTCTCGGTAATCATTGGCTGCGCACTCGCTGGGAATGCTGAAATTCCGGATGGGGTTATCACTCTCGAAGCGGGCAGAGAGTTTGCAATCGGCTACATACTTGGCTATCCCTTCAGGTTTGTAACTGATACGGCTGATCTGGTGGGCGAACTTCTAGATGCTGCTCGGGGGCAAACAGTGGCGTCAGTTGTAGACCCGCTTAACGGTCCGGCCGCATCTGACCTTGCAGCGGTATTGCGACTCGCCACCTGTGCTCTTGCGCTTCACTGCGGTGCTCTCACGTGTGGCTGTAGCGCGCTTAAACTGAGTTATGAGCTGATGCCTCCTGCTTCAATACCGGGTCTAGAAGAGCTCAGTGCGCGCGCTCTCGCTTTTGGAGCAGCTGTCGTTGGTGCCTTAGGGGGAGCCTTCGTTACCTTCGTTGGAGCCTTTGTTGCAGTTGATCTGATCGCCGCACTGTGTGCGCGTGTCTGTAACCACTTCTCGTTTGGAACCGTCTCGCACCTTGCAAAGTTAGTTGCTCTCGTTGTGGTCGGTGTTGTGCTCTTCATCTCTTGGGGCGAGGAGGTAGTAGGATTTCTATCGCGGAAGATGGTGACCGCTGAGCCGTTGTGACAGAGAAGCGCTTTCCTCCCTCAGCGCAGAAGCTAGCCAAGGCGCGTCGGGAAGGGCGCATCGTAAATTCCCGCTGGTTCGCTGTAGCAATCGGTATCTTTGTCACCGGATTAGTCGGTCAAAGAACCATTTCTTTGGTCAGGGACCGAACCTTGATACACTATAGAGAAGGTGCAGATTCGCCTCCCCTTGAGCTGCTGATGGCAGGCTTCAGAGTGGCGATTGAAAGTACCGCGTGCGTGTTACTCACTGTTGCTGCTGTGGGAGTTAGTGCACACATGCTTCAGACGAGGGGCGCTTTCTCGCTCAGTAGGTTTGCTACTGCAGCGTGTCAAATTGGACCACGGGCCTTTCCGGGTCGGGTCCGTGAGTGCGCGCGTGACGTTCCAGCAGCGATTATGCGGGCTGGGGTAGTGCTTGGTGTTACACTTCCTGCGCTGTTTGGCTTTGTCGGTATGGCGGGCGAGCTGGCAGGAGTTAATTGGGGATACGCACTCATAGCTGTCGACGGCATGCTGGAGACGGTGCTTTCGAGGGTGTGTATGGCTTTGGCGGTCGTCGCCGTCGGGTCGTACTACCTGGTGCATAGGAGGTTCTTTAAGGATCTCTCTATGAATATTGAGGAGCTACGACAGGAGATGCGCGAAGATTGCGGAGACCAGCACCTTAAGTCGATGCGCAAGGCAGATGCGCAGGCGCTTTCGCTAGCTGACCTTGAGCAGCGCGTGAAACGCTCTAAGGTAGTGGTCGTTCAGCGCAAGCGGTTGTAGAGGAAGAAGTAGATCGTTCGATGACACAGGAAGCGAATAACATAAAGCCTTATCGGCTTGCCTTTAGGCTCCCCGAGGATACCAGCGACACTGGTTTTCTCTCGCGCGTTGCACAGGCAATCGCTTCAGAGCTTGGTTGTGACCTTGTATTTATTAGCATTCAGAGAGATGAGACGGTTGAGATAGCGCAGGCGAACTCGGTTTCGGGTGCTGTAAACAATGTTGATGGTGCTCTCTTTGAGCTTGAACACGGAGTGGTTTCTTTCAGTGGAGCTCCCTGGAATATCCCGCTTGTTATAAACGATATCCAACGAGCGCGAGTGCCTGGCGACCTAGCCCTAGCGCTCAGTGTTCGCAAAGTTCGTTCGTGTGGAGTGTTTCCACTAATCCATGAGGGACGTTTGTACGGTGTTGTGGAGTGTATTTTTACGCGCTCGTATCACCGCTGGCGCAAGGAGGAATTTGAAGCCTTCAAAGACCTCGCCCAGCAGCTGTCATGGATGTCTGGTATTGCTACAGCTCCGCACAGGTCTTTGGGGACCACAGCTGTTGATGAGAGTCGGGGGCAGTATGGGCGACTCGCTCGCTATGGAAACATAGTAATCCTTGTAACGGATGAGGAATTTCGGATCACCGATGTGTTCGGAGATAGCGAGAAATTGCTGGGCGTTGGTTCGTCTGGTATGCGGCGGAGAAACGACATCTGGGATGTTATTATCGACCCCCGAGATCGCGCACGATTGCGACGGCGAATCATGCGATTGCGGATAGAGCAAGACGAACTGCGAGAGGAAGTGCGTGTGGTGCACCAGCGCACCGGAGACGTACGTTGGATGATGCTCCGCGCGCTGCCTCAATTTTCTCCTCAGGGAGCCTTCATCGGATGGGAGGGTTTTGGGCTCGATATAACCGAGCGTCGCCGCTCTCAAGAGGCGTTGCTCGAACAGAATAAGCGGCTTGAGGCTCTCTTCGAGGTTGCGCGAGCACTGCAAGGATTGAGCGATCCGGCGGCAGTGATGCTCAAGGCTATTCGGGCTATCGTTCGAGCGACGGGGTCGCATTGCGGCTATGCAGCCCAACTAAATCGCGAGACCGGCGAGCTGGAAGTTGCTGCTGGGGTGGGATTCGGGGAATCGTACTTTTCTTTGATGAGGCCAGTTCTTGCCGGGCCTAGCCTGCTGCGGTCTGCGGTAGACGCAAAGGTTGGGTGTAAAGTTGAAGACATGCAATCAGACCCGCGAGCAGCCTCTGCACTTGCGCGACGCGAGGGGCTAAAGTCTGCGATAATTATGCCACTCCTTAGTGATGGCGAGTGTTATGGAGCGATTGTTGTCTTTAAAAGGGATGCTGCTGCGTATACTGATGTTGATTTTGAGTTGCTGTCAGCAGCCGCCACCCAGATTGCGCTAGCAGTCCGACAAGCTGAGAGATTCGACAGCGAACGGAGGCACGGGGAAGCTCTCGCAGCTCTCTACCGATTAAGCAGTGAACTGGCGAAATATCGGTCAGCACAGGAGATAGCAGAGAACGCCTTTCCGATCTTGCAACAGGAGTTTTCACTTAAACGCGGTTGGTTCGGAGTGATGAATGAGCAGGGTACTCACTTGGTAGGAAAAGGGGGCTTCGGTCCCAGTGTGCGCCGGCGGCTGCAAGAGGTGCAGATGGAGCTTGGCCTTCGACACGATGCAGTCGATCAGGCGATTGCAACGCAGCGGCCGGTTGTCTGGACGCGCGGTGATGAGCTTGAGTGTTCCGGATTAAACGGTGTGGTTGAACGACTTAAAGTGGAGAGCTTTGTGGCTGTTCCACTTGTGTCACTTGGAAAGACTGCTGGTGTCATGGTGCTAGAGCCACTTCTTTCGGGGACGTTCCTGGGGCAAGGCCGGTTACAGCTTCTGGTAAGTATGGCCAACGAGATTGCAACCGTACTCACAGCGAGGCTTTTTGAAGATAAGATGGCCGATTCTCTGAAAATGCGAATGGCTGGGCTGCTGGCTGGGGGGGTGGCGCATAACTTCAACAACCTGCTGCAGGCGATCCTTGGGCAAATCGCGCTCGTTGAGATGCAAGTATCAAAGAATCAGAACGTTCTCGAGTCAACACGGATGATTACCGATGCTGCCAAGCGAGGTGCAAGCCTGGTTGCGCAGCTCCTGAGCTTTTCTTCTCAAACTCCGGCGCGCAAGGAGGTATTTTCACTTGAACGTATGCTCACCGAATCCCGTGAGCTCTATGAATCGCTTCTTGGAAAGCGCGTCGAGCTGCGTATCCTTCCAGTCGATGAGCACACGGATGTATACGGCGATGCCTCTCAGATGCAGCAGGTTATTACCAATCTGCTCGCAAACGCTAAGGATGCGGTGATGACAAAGGATCGTCCGGCAGTCTCGTTGTCTGCTGCTCGCGTGAAGCTTCGCACGGGTGAGGTTGACCCTGACCTTGCCCCAGGTGAGTACGTGCGTCTTGATATTAGTGATAACGGTGTGGGTCTAGACGCCGAGGGGGTAGCGCGCTGCTTTGAGCCTTTTTTCACCACTAAGAACGTAGACCAGGGCAGCGGAGTAGGTATTTCTGGCTCGGGACTAGGGTTGTCAGCTGCGTATTCGATCATCAAGCAGCACTCAGGCCTGATTACGGTGCACAGCGTTGCGGGAGATGGGGCTACTTTTAGCGTGTATCTCCCTGTCGGAGCCCGAGTGCACGGCGCACCTCTTAATAACAGACGCTCCCCTGGGGCAGGTCAGCACGACGTATTGTTGCTCGGATGGGAGCCGGGCGTGAAGCCCTATGTAACTTCGATAGTTGAGTCGTTGGGGTATCGTTCACGAACGGCCTACGATAAGAGGCAGGTTGAGGAGATCCTTACTGAGGAGCCAGGAAAATGGTCACTGATTATAGTGGACCTGGACACGGGTGGTCATTCAATAATCGAGGAATGTGAGAAACTTTTGAGTCAGTTTCCCGATCTCTATATTGTCGGGGCCTCGTCGACCCGTGAAGTGACGTTGTCGAAAGCCCTTTCGCAAGGACGCCTTGTGGTACTTGAGAAACCTCTGAGCGTGTGGAATGTAGAGCGCAGCCTGAAGCGCCTCTTTAGTACCACGGCTCTATAGGTTGCAGTTCGCCGGGCTTTTTCTTAACCGCTAATCTACAGGATACCTATGCAACAGCAGCTGCGAGCCGTAGCTTTGGGCTTTTCGAAGGGGGAAGAGGAGTGCGAGGATAGCCCGCCGGTCATCAATGCACGCGGTGATCGCTTGGTCGCTGAAACGATTATTGCTATCGCCCGACGAAACGGTATACCAGTTGTAGAACGCGGAGAGTTTGTTGAGGCACTAGACGATGTGCCCCTTGGCGGCTCTATTCCTCGACGCCTCTTCGAGGCGGCCGCAGCTCTTCTCGCTGAGGTTGGCGCGCTCGCATCGAACCGCTCGCATCGAACCGCTCGCATCGAACCGCGGAGCTTTAAGCTCCCCTAAAAATCTAGCTGCCACAAAAATATAGCCTGTGTGCGGGGACCGAGTGTTACCCACTCGATTCCACGAAGAGCCCAACAATGCGGCTCCAAAGCGCGACTTTTCTTAGCGACTTTCCTCTAACAAGATACTGCAGTATTCTGTGAAGCGGTCACAAAAACGCACCGGAGTAAGCAATGCGTGTTCTTATTGTTGCAGATAGTCCTGAGTTTGACAGAGAGCTGGTTGCTGGGCTGGCGCCGTGTCGCGATCGTATAATTGTAACAGATGGTGCGGTTCATAAGCTGCCGGACGGTGTGATTCCGCACGCAGTAATCGGTGACTTCGATTCGATACAGATGGATGCTGCGCGCGCCCGATTTCCGTTTATCGATTTTATCCACGAGCCCGATCAATACAGCTCCGATTTAGAGAAGGCGATAGAGCTTGCTCTTCGCCAGGGGGCCACAGATATTGTCCTTGCGTGTGCCCTCGGAGGCCGTCCAGATCAACACCATGCGTCGCTGAGTGTCGCTATGAGTGTGTCGTCCAGGGTCGATATTGAGCTTCGTCACGCAGGGATGCGGTGTGTTCCGCTTGTTGCGCGTGAGGGGTATGAGAAGTCCCTGCGGGTACGGGTTAAGAACGGTAGCATTGTCTCCTTGCTGCCTATGGGTGAGGCGCCAACGGTGTCTATTCACGGTGTTGAGTATGAGTTGGCGCGGGCTGTGCTTCGAGAAGGGGCGCTCGGTGTCGGGAATCGTGCTACCTCAGGCGAGGTATCAGTGACCGTTCACAGTGGAAGAGCGTTCCTCTACTCTGATGAGTGAGCGAGAATTCATGTTTTCGGGTATGGCCACGTTTACCTGGGATCCAACTTGGTTGCACAGAGGCGCGGATGTACCCTTTCTCGGTGACACAATCGATCGGACAGAAAAAAAGGGCTCCTTAGCGTAAGCCCTTGTCTTGACCCATAAAGCGCGGCTGCTAACGGGATCGTTAACGTAGACGTTGGACGTAAACGGAAGCGTGCACAAGCACCCTCACGTCCGGATAATACCGAGTGTTACCTACTCGATTCCACGAAGAGCCAAAAAAAAGCTACTTATGGGTGCGGTGTTGCTGAAGCCTCAGCTCCCTGTTTTCTCGACTTTCTTTGGCGCTGCTACCATATTACGCTGAACTTCCTCCCGAACTTTAGAGATCGGTAAGCAGTATTGCGAGCGAGAGTAAGCGATAGCATCGCGTGAAAAGTTTTGCTCCTCTGGCGGATAAACGAGGTCCAAAGTTGACCCAGAGAACACTTCCTGAACAGCTCCGTCGATACTCATCTTGAGGTAGAAGTTTCGAAGGGGGAGATTTAAAACATCTTCCGAGCCGAAGCGAGGTTTAAATTCCTGAGAAACGAGCCCAGCGTCATCGGCACCGACTCGAAACGAGAGAATGTTTGCAACGTTCCCAAAGACGGTTGCGCGGATGGAATCTGGAAGTTGGCCAATGTATTGGTGAGCAAAGGTGAGGCAGAGGCGGTACTTGCGCGACTCGCTTAAGATCTCACCAAACGATTCAGAGGCGAAATTTTGGAACTCATCAACGTAGAAGTAGAAGTCTTGGCGGTCTGCAGCAGGAATGTCGGCGCGTGACATAGCAGCTTCGTAGATCTTCCAAATGAGAAGCGAACCAAGAAGCTGTGCGTTATCGCTCCCCAGTACTCCCTTAGAGATCTTTAGGAGCACTATCTTGCGGGTATCCATAAAGTGTCGGAAGTCGAAGAGGTTAGCGCTCTGACCGAGGATGTTCCGCATTGTTTCGGTTGATAGAAGTTCATCAAGGCGATTGAGGAGGCGTGAAATTGGCCCCTCTTCGAACTCACGTCTGCGGTTTACAAATTCTCGCAACCAGAAACGCTTTACCGATTCATCCGTAGCGCGTCGCACGATGTCGGTGCGGAACTCATCATCGGTAAGCATACGGCGCAAAGAGAGGATATTTGAGCCTGGAACGGCTAGTAGCCCAAGCATCGCATAGCGTAATACGTGGTCCATCTTCTCCGACCAGTCGGAGCCGAAGACGCGTTTAAAGGAATCGAGGAAGCTGAGTGCAACACGGGTGTTGAGCTCGGGCTTAAACGATAGCATTGGGTTAAAGCTCGGGGGGAAATTGATGTCTGACGGGTCAAAGATCACTACGTCTTTGGTGCGGTGTTGGGGCACGAGTCGCAAAATGTCGTCAATAAGATCGCCATGTGGGTCGAGTACAGCACATCCAAATCCGTTGTTGATGTCATTCTGCACTAATAGCTGCATCATGCATGACTTCCCGCTGCCGGACTTTCCAACGGTGTAGAGGTGACGACGACGATCGAAGCGCTTGATACCAAACGGAACGGATACGTCGCGAAAGTTTGCGAGTCCAAAGAATGATGTCTGCTTATCCTCAGGATCTGTCGGCAGGAGAGGAGGCGCAGGAGCCTTTTTAGATAAAACCTGAGCAGTATTGGGTAGTACTGTCAGCGTAGGTGGATGGAGTATTGTTGCTGCCTCAAGGGTGGATAACCGGTACGGTCTATCAAAACGCCGCTCCATAATCCGTTTCGTTGCCACAGAGCCAGAAAAAACTTTGCCTGGGAACAGTCGGTTTTCGTCGACGGTGTTATACATCTTAGCGATGTCTGCCATCGTCCGGAGGTGACCCGTCAGTCGAGCAGACGTCTCGCTCCGTTCGCGAGCTGAAGCCTTTGGCGACAGGTGCGTGTAGGCTGAGATACGATAGTTAGAGAGAAGCATATGTTGAGTGCACTTCTCTTTAGCTTTCATGATGTTATTAACGGGAAGGCCCTGTTTGAGCCACGTACGGGTACGAAACAGGTTAACTAGTTTATCTAGCGCTCGCTTCTGAGCGAGTGTCACGTGTAAGAGTGGGCCATCACGCACAGGTCGAACGATTAGCTGGATGAGGAGTGTGTCTGTTTGCGGTAATTGACTCAGCCCACCCAGAATCGGCTGCAGCGAATCGGTTACGATATTTTTATAGCTCAGTAGCGGATAGATGTCCGATCGCCACAGCCGCATGTCGCACGATACTGCTACCGTATTGTGGTCTAACGTAGAAGCGTAGTCCTCCACGTCGTGCACCTCGCAATCTGGCATCCACGAATAGAGACCGGTTATGAGGAATTCGATTACCTCATGCGATCCCGCGAAACATACATACACCGTACCGCTTGTTGAATAGAGCTCCATCGAAAACGGTTCCCATATCGTTTCGCAGATATCGTCCAACTGATGCATGAAAAGTTTCGCAGGGAAAACTTCCCACTGCGTATCTAGATAGCCGGCGATATCACTGTGGCCGCGGCGGGGGAGATGTACACAAACAACACGCATAGCAGATAGTTTAACGGTAGATAACTCGCCTATGATAGAGGGTTTGGAAGCATTACTGAAGGGCGCAAGCAAACTTCTGCTTCATTTTCTCGTTCTGCTTTGGGTTCGCCAAGCGTGAGGCCGTACGTAGCCCGATGGGCTGAGTATGTCAGTAAGAAGATAACAGTTCCAGCTGGTTAGTTCTGTTGCTATCGACCTTCTGGTGCAGCCATACGCAGGCCCCGTAGTACACTAAAACCAGCCTACTGACCCAAATTAGCTCCCAAACGTTTACCTCATACCTACTACTGACGTTTACCCTTAGTGAGAGGAATTCGCCTCTCAAAAGGATGAACGACCGTAGTATTTACAGGGATGTTGTATGTCTCTTAATTCAGAAACTATTCAAAACACAGAGCAGAGAGGGGTTAATCGGCCGGCCGGAGGCTTGGAGGTGTTGTTTCAGACCACGTGGCTAAGGCTCGATTCGATTGTGACCTCGCTTCTTGGTATCGATCAAGAGGGTCAAAAATACAGGGCTGCTATGAAGACAGACCTGCGTTTGGTTGCTCTCTCGGGCCTACCAATCCGGTGGGATCAGCCGCAGTTTGCGCCGTACCGCGACGCAGAGAAGGTTCTCGTCGACCTTGGAAACGGCTGCCGATAGAGGCCGATATTAAAGCAAATATATAGTTGCACCCACCCACGTCCGGTCTTGGATGCGGGTGGGTGCAACCACAATTCCCCTTGACTTTTTAAGCACCTGGGACGATTACCTCTTAGTAATTATGAACCCAAGGTTGGTACGTAAGAGGTTAAAGAGGCAGCCGCGGAAGTGGCAGAGGGGATTAGTCGTAAGCCTCTTCCTCGCTCTGTGGTGGTCACTCTGCTCGCTGTCTGCTGTAGCCGATGACGGGGCCCCAAAGGCAGGTGGGGATGATCGTGGTAGCGCCGGGGCGTGGTCAGTAGACTCCCGCTTTGATATCTATTCAAGCTATATCTTTCGTGGCAAAAGGCTCTCAAGCGGGACGTCGCTGCAACCTACCCTACAGCCGCGCTACAAAATAAGTGAGACCCGGAGCGTCGACATGTTTCTGTGGGCGCACCTACCTGCATCTGGGCGCTCCTTCTCTGAGTTTGATGGATCCTTTGCGTTTAGTCAGAAGTATTCTCGAGCCACTTTCTCAGTAGGCCACCGTAGCTACCTGGTAACTGACGCTGATAGCCCACTTAAATCTCGCTCCGAGTTATGGGGCTCTCTAGCACTCGATACGATGCTTAATCCGGTTTTTACCGTGTTTGAGGATTACTCGCGTTACAACCAACAGTATTACGACATCACGCTGTCGCATACCTTTGAGAAGAGCGGCGAAGATGCTTTCAATGTCGGTATCTTCTCTAGCTTTGGCTACGTTACCAACGGCCGTGAACAATACCGCGCAGATGGCTTGGTACAGATTACCTCTGGAGTGACAACCGACTACGCGCTAGGGGTGATAACCCTCAAACCAACCTTAGCCTATACATCCGCAGCTGATGCCGCCAGTCGAAACTCCGTGTGGGGCGGAGTGTCACTACAGGGCCGCTGGTGAGAGTGTTACGCAACCGCTAACATTCGATCGAGAGCGGTTTTTGCGCGCACACGGATATCTTCTGGGACGTCGATAACTTGCTGATTGTTGCGCAATGCGTTGAGGGTATCCTCAAGTGTTATCTCATTCATGTGAGGGCAGCGCACGCTGCACAAGCGCAGCACGTCCTTATCAGGATTTTCCGCGATGATATTATCCGCCATGCTGCACTCGGTCATAAGCAGGAAGTGCGGGGCGGTTGAGGTTTTAACGAAGTCCACCATCTTTGAAGTGCTAGCAGAGAAGTTAGATGCTGCTACCACTTCTGGGCTGCACTCAGGATGAGCGAGGACTTCAACATCGGGGAATTGCTTGCGCACGTTCTGGATATCTTCGACAGTAAAGCGATCGTGAACCTCACACACCCCACGCCAGCCAATCATTACATTTCCTGATTGCTGCGTAGTGGTTGGGGTCGGATAAAGGATCTTTTTTCCAGTCTCCTTAGCTACATTAGCAGCAAGGTATTTATCGGGCAAAAAGATGACGGTGTCGCTTTGGAGTGATGCTACCAGGCGAGCAGCATTCCCTGAGGTGCAGATGTAATCAGACTCTGCTTTAACGTCAGCATAGGTGTTTATGTAGGAGACAACTGGCACTCCGGGGAACTGCGCTTTTAGTTTGCGAACGTCCTCAGCGGTAATGCTTTCTGCAAGTGAGCATCCAGCCACGCGAGCGGGAAGGAGCACGGTCTTTGATGGATTAAGGATCTTTGCGGTCTCAGCCATAAAGCGAACTCCGCAGAATATGATCGGATCGCAGTCAGTGAGCGCAGCGCGGCGGGAAAGTTCAAGCGAGTCTCCAACCACATCGGGAACGGTGTGAAAAAGCGCCGCCTCCATGTAATTATGGCCCAGGATTATGGCACCGCGCTCTTTTTTTAGCCGATTTATCTCGTATACCAGCTCAGCTTTAATGCGCAGCTCTACCTCGGGTACGAGCTTAGAGAGCTTGCGCTGCATGATGGTAAAGGTCTCTTCTACGGAGGATGCTTCGATTGCCATGGGTGTATGATATACCCTGAGACGATATTTGCAAAATAGTACTCACTGTTTCGGTTGACGGGCCCTTCTAAAGAAACGCCATTCGACAAGTATGATACAAATAGTCGCCCCAAAAAGGCTTTCTGGCTGACTCCACGGAAAAGCCAAGCCTGAGACCAGGCTGCGGCAGAGTCGGGAGGTTCTTCACTGAATCAGCTCCATCGGGTGTTGCGATATCCACTTTTTGCGGAGCTCTGTAGGGGTCTTTTCCCCCTCTACCACTGTCTCATCAGCTCCCTCATGCGCTGCTTGTGCTCGGAGAAGCAATCATCCTCGCTGTTGGTGCCGTAGCGCGCAGACTCGATCTGGTCGATTAACGAACAGGCGGCCTGAGCGAGTTCAATGGAAGGGGCAGCAGATTTTACCCTGGCGCGTAATAGTTCGTAGGTATCATCCTGGCGGGCAGAAGGAACCTTATCGCATACAAATAGCCTCACCAGCCGTTCAAGCTCAGCGAGAGTATCCGCCTTCTCTATCGCGCTTGGGGAAATAACTCCCTTCTTTACGCTAGCCAATCGCCGGGTAAGCACAACGAGTAGGGCCGAGAAGGCTACAGTTGCTGCCATTATCAGGAGCGCAAGCTGGATACTAACAGTCTCGGTTAACCGTTGCACGGTCGTTGGTTCTCGGTACTCAAGGTCAGGAGCGACCGGCACAGGTGGTAGGGTGGGAACCGCATCGGGTGAACTTTGTGCAGTTTCTTTGTCTGCCGCATTTTTGACCCCTTGAGCGCTCCCGATTCCGGGATTACCGCTTGAGGCTGTGCCATTTACCGCAAAGGAGATCTCGGAAGTCGACGCGGTTAGGTACTCCTTGCGGGTCGGATCAAAGTACGCGATGCGCGCTGCGGGAATAGTGACCATGCCGCCGCGCAGTGGCACGATAGAGAAGCGAAAGACACGCTTCATCACAACATGCGACCCGCTCGGTACTGTGGTAGTCTCTGGGGTCTCCTCGTACACCTTAACCCCTTGAGGTGGTGAGAGTGTAATACTCTTTATCGGATGCACGTTACCGCTTGTTGTGAGCTCGATTGCAACGGTCTTTACCTCACCGGCTGAAATCGGATCCGCCGAATAGCTTGCCCTCAGCGTGGTTTCACCAACCAACGGTATCGCCCCGAGCAGTCCCGCTAATTCGGCTGGCGGGGGAGGGAGTGGCTCGACAACTATTTCAAGCGACTCTGAAGAGAGCTTGACGTCCTTGTACTGAACACTCTGGAGGAAATCATGCAGAAGGTTATCTCCAAAATCGAGTAGCGGGGGAAGCTGACGTTGTGTTCGCACCACAACTTTTGCGCGCCCGGAGCGGGGCGGGACTGTCAGCTTCCCGGCGGCAAGCGGGTAGAGCGCCTTAGCGTGTTCGAGGCGCACAAATTCGTGCCCCTTTACCTCAACCGTCGAACGGTCGTTGTCGATAAAACGCTCTTGCCAGAACCCGTCTGTACTAAAGTCCTCAAGACTAAACTCTGCCAGCTCAACACGAGTGTAGAGAGAGAGCGAATTTATCACCTGCTGACCCTGAAACACCCTCGAGTTTGTAGCGGTCTGTTTAATAAAGAGCTTCTCTGACATCGGAGTTGACGTGGTGCTGTCTCCGCCGCTCTGGGACTGAGTAGACCTCCCGGCCGAGTCAACCTTAACTTCTATCTCAGGTGCTGTGAGGACCTGGCCGTTGTACTCAAGCTCAACGCGAGGTGTTTTAAGTACCCCTGTTCGTTTGGCGGTGAGCTGATAGACGTAGGCAACCCGCGAATCCACAACTCCATTGATAATAGAGATGCTCGTTTGAGGACCAAGAAGGGCAGCCTCGAAATCAAGATCATTAAGAAGCTGGGGTTTGGAATTGATTCGATCCGCACCGGCCACCTTTACCGTAAAAATAAATAGGTCATCCTCCTCGCCGTGTCGCGGACTGATGTCAGCCGAGAGAGTAGGCTCTGCAATCGCGACTGGAGCAACGGTAAACACCAGCCCAACAGCGCAAAGCGTTGAGAAAAGCTGCAGTACGCACAATAAGTGCTCTTTAAGAGCAGGATGAGTATATCGCTTGGAAGCAGTAATGTGTTCTACCATGTTTGACCCGTTGGCGCCCGGCGCCCACGCTCCTTTGTAATAATCAGCGGAGATTCCGGCAAGGATTCAAGCCAAGCCTCGGCTTCATTCATAGCAAGTGGGGATCCGATCGGCGCGGGTGTTTTTTGCATGGTGGCGGCGTCGGAAGTAGCTGCGGGCGTAGGCTGTGCACCGTCTACAGGATCCTCTAGCTTAGATTCCTTGAGACGCTCGGGGTTTTCCTGCGGTTTATCTGGTTGAGGCGCGCCAGCGGGGGATGCCTGAGCTGGTGCTGTCTGGACTGGCGTTGGCTGCGGAGTGGCGCTGTGCTTTTGGTCCCCAGGTGAGGGGCTGGGCTGCGCGGATGGTGAGGCGCTTGCGTTGCTCTGTGTTTTAGGGGCTCCATCTGCAGAGCTTGGTGTTGCAGAGGGTGTGCCACCAACCCCGGGAGAGGGCTCAACTGTTGGAGTCTGAGCTTGTGTTGGCGCAGGCGACGGTGTTGGTTGCGGTGAAGTATTTGGGGGTGCAGGGGTTGGAGTTGGTGTAGGTGTTGGAGTAGGGCGCTTTCTCTCCTCTTCTAGTAGAGCGCGTGCAATCTGTAGATTCGTAATGGCGCGTTGGTCATCGCCCTTGATGTCAAGTGCTCGGTGGAAGGCATCAATCGCTTCGCGGTATCGCCCGAGGGCTACGAGGGTGTTTCCCTCATTGTATGCGTTTTCGAAATACTCCTTTCCGTCTTTGCTTTGTCCGGTGATAGCACGAAATTGGGAGAGCGCTTCATCGTACCGCCCGGATTTAAATAGTGAGCTAGCAAGCCCTTGTCGAAGCTTAGGGTTGTTTGGTTCTGACAGTAAGGCATTTTCAAACGCCCTAACTGCATCCGAGTACTTGCCGTCTCGATACAGCTCATAACCATCACGACCGGGATAGGCTGAAAGAGGTAGCTGAGGAGTTGCTGATGCAGGCGGTGTCTCTGCTTTAAGGTGCCCAGAGGAGAAAATGAGACTGGCCGCAAGGGTTAACAAGAAGCTCCTTCGGCGCACGATAAGGAGGGCCAGTAAGACGAGCGCTACACCGCACAGGAGTGGACCTAACTCGCGATACGTGACGATCTCTCTTGTCTTTGCATCCGGTGCTGCGCTGGGTAGGGCTGTAAGTCGTGTGGCGATGCGCTCAACGTCGGAATCAGTTAAGGTGGCACGCACATAAACCCCACCACCAGCTGCCGCAAGCGCCTCCAGCGACGATTCGTGCAGCTTTGACTGCACTATATTGCCCGAATCGTCTTTAAGGAGCTCGCCACGAGGGAGTTGAATCGTTGCGCCGTTAGGCGTGCCTACGCCGAGCACATCGAGCCGCACCCGAGCGGCACCTACCATCTGAACGGCGCTCTCGACGGCAAGCTGATCGTCTTCTCCGTCAGAGATTAAGATCATCCGTTTTCCACGCGCTGGGCTTTGCGGTGAGTTTGCGGGAACTAGACGCTCAATCGCTGTCTTTAACCCCAGCGTAAGTTGAGAGCCAAGCGAGGTAACGATCTCAGGGGAGATGTTATCGATAAACTGCTTTAAAACGGGGATGTCGGAGGTTGATGGACACAGCACGTAGCTGCCCCCTGCAAATAACGTTATGCCATATCGCTGGGGTACTCTGCTTGCCGTAAAGGCATCGATGATGTCCTCCATTTTACGTTTTGTAAGAGCCATGCGTGAGGGTGGTACATCCTTGGCGAGCATGCTGCGCGAGACATCAACGATGAACATCAACTCATCTTCGGTGTCCGTGACGGTTGCGGTATCAGAGCCCCAGAAAGGTCGACTAACTGCGCAAACAAGTAGTAGGGCGATTGTGGTGGCCGTAACTACAGGAGTCTTCGGTGGAGCAACAAGACCTAGTCGAGCGCAGAGACGTGAGCGCGAGCGAGCACTCCACACAAGCACCACAATAAGGCCCCCAACGGCGCATACTAGGGCCAGGTACGCAGGGGATAATAATCCGTACTCTCCACTAACGAAGGTCATCTAAGGAACCCTCCGTAGATATGTTGCATTGAGGAGCACGAGCGTCGCATACAAGGCGAGGGCTGTAATTGCCCACGGGTGAAAAAGCTCTTCTACGTGCCGGCGCGTTTGTTGTTCACTCTCAGTTTGTGTGAGTTTCTCGATCTCTCTATACACATCTTTGAATCCTGCAAGCGACGATGCGTTGAAGTAAACGCCGCCTGTTGTTTCAGCGATCTTCTTCAGGGTCGTCTCGTCGAACTCCGAGACGCGCCCAGCGCCGAGGCTTAAGACAGCGTTAATCTGTCCCGCCGCTGTGTCGTTACCACCACCAATCCCGATCGTATGAACTTGAATTCCGAGCTCTCTCGCCACGTGGGCGGCCTTCAAGGGAAGGATCTGTCCTGCTGTGTTCACGCCATCGGTCATTAGAATAATTGCGCGCGAGGAGTCCTTCACCTTTTTTAAGCGCTTTAGTGCAAGTCCCAACCCGTCCCCTATAGCAGTGCCGTCGCCCGCCATACGGGGCTGCAGTGTCTTTACGAACTGCTCAACCAATCCAACATCTGTAGTCAATGGGCTCTGGAGGTAGGCGTTCTGGCCAAAGACAACAAGTCCAACGCGGTCCTGTGACCTGTTTTTCACGTATTCAGCAACTACAGTCTTAAGCCCCTCGAGGCGGGTTGTGTACCCCATTCCGGAGGGGAAGTCGCGTTCCCCCATACTGCGTGATACGTCGACGACAAGTACGATGTTGCGCCCCTTAACGTGTGAATCGAGGATCGTGATCTGTTGCGGACGCGCGGCGGCAACTGAGAGGCAGGTGACAGCACTCAGCATTAGTAAGACTAAGGTAGGTGTTCGAAGCTGTAAGCGCAACGACGGCGGGAGCTTCGCGAGCATCGCTGCACTTGGTGCAGCCACTCCACCAGCGACCCTTCTGCGCATAGTTGTCACGAGGAGCAGCGCTAGTAACAAGGGCGCAGCCAGCACGTATGGGTATGCAAATGTCATTTCGGACTCCTCGCTTGCGCGGATACGAGCTCTGAGCCGAGGCGGCCCAGTGAGCAGGCCTGTTCTGCTATCTGCGAATCTCTCAGTGGCGATGCCGGTTGGTAGAGCGCCTCTTCTAGGTGCGCAAGGGCGGTAAATAGAGCTTTTTCGCTGGGCTCCTTCGCAGTGCGACCCCGGTTGCGCAGTTCATCAGGCGACATCTGCGCGCACGCAGGCTCGCAAGCGACGGTTGCGATTCGCTTGGCAATCAAGAGTGCTCGCTCTGCGTGGGCTGCCGTACGCCCTGCGCTGGCACGCTCAAGGTCCCGCACGAGGGCTTGGAGTAATGCCCCGTTTCGGACACGCGGAGTGCTAACACGGGAAAGTTTCATCCCAACAAGCGCTGCAACGGCAACTATAACCGCAGCGCCTCCCCATACGTAGACGCTGGGCACCCAGGCGATGTGCGGGATGTCAGTAATATCAAAAGGGGTTGGCGAAGGAGCTTGCATGGGGATATCTATCGTGGCTGCCTCGTGGAACGTTCTTTCATTAACGCTATGAGTGGAGCGGTTGCACTGGTTGTGATGACTATGTGGTCTGCTCCGCAGCGACGGCTGATTTCTTTCAAAGAGTCTCGATGCTCCTGGAGAGCTGCATTCCACGCATCCTTCACTCGTGTACTTGAGGTATCAATCACTACGTGAGTCCCCGACTCAGCATCACGGAACGTCACGATACCTGAATCTTTTACCTTCTCATACGGTGTCTCCATCTGCACCAACACTACATCGTGATTGATGCACAGCTTGCGTAGTTCAGGTTCGAAGGGCTCCGATACGAAATCAGAGATCACAAAGACCACGCTGTCTCTCCGCTGATGGGTTGCAAGATAGTCAAGGCTCTGGGCCAGGTTGGTTGAGGATGAGCTGCTTTGCATACGCGCTGCGCTTTCGGATTGGGGGCTGGTCGTACGATCCGCAGAGGCATTGGCGCTCAAGAGCGCTGCGAGAAGAGATTGAAGGCGCTTAGCGCCCGATGCGGGAGGAAGAAACGTGTGGACGTTGTCGTTAAAGAGCGCAAGGCCTATCAAATCGTTGCCCCGCTGGGCAAGTGCCCCTACGGCCGCACAGAATTCAACGGCTCGGTGATACCCGTCTCGAGCAAGGCTTAGGGTGCGCATGGAAGCGCTGCTATCTACTGCAAGTAAAACCCGTAGCTGTCGATCCTCTTCGTAGGATTTTACAAAGACAGTGCCGGTGCGGGCGGTGGCTTTCCAGTGGATGTGCTTTACGTCGTCTCCTGGCTGATAGGCGCGTAGATCTGTAAAAACAAGCCCTGTTCCTCGAAAGGCAGAGCGATAGGCCCCCAAGAGATCTCCGGTTACAAGACGCCGCGAGCGAAGCTGTATTCGCTTAAGCTCGCTTGGCAGCGAAAAAGAGAGGGTTGGCTGTGCCGGGGTGATCTGCATGGAGCGAATCCCTTGTCTATGGCACGGTGACGCTGGCGAGTAGTATTCGAATTATTTCGTCGCTATCAACCCCGCGCGCTTCAGCCTCAAAGGTAGGTAGAATTCGGTGGCGTAGAACGTCAGGGGCGATCTCTTTGACATCGTCAGGGGTCACAAAGCTTTTGCCCTTGATAAAAGCGAGGGCACGCGCACACAGCTTGAGAGCGATACTCGCGCGCGGTGAGGCGCCCCATTCGATAAGCCCGTTGAGACCAAATGTGTCACCGTTTCGGGATGCGTGAACTAGTGCGACAATGTATCTGTCAATCTTAGGATCAACGTGTAACAGGTGCGCCTGCCGTTGCAGCTCCGTTAGCTCGGATATCGGAAGTATGCGCTTAAGAGCAACCGGGGTAGTTGTAGTTCCCCGTGAAGCGAGCTCAACGATAGCAACTTCATCATCAAATGACGGATAGCCAACTCGCACCTTCATCAAGAATCGGTCTACCTGAGCTTCGGGAAGGGCGTAGGTTCCCTCCTGTTCAAGTGGGTTCTGGGTTGCCAGGACGAGGAACGGTTGTGGGAGAGAGAAGGTATGCTCTCCGATAGTCACTTCCCGCTCCTGCATGGCTTGTAGCAGCGCTGATTGTACCTTAGCCGGTGCGCGGTTGATTTCATCTGCCAGTAGCAGGTTTGTAAAGACAGGGCCTTTGCGGATAATAAAATCACCGCTTTGCGGTCTATAAACCTCAGTCCCAACCACATCCGAGGGGAGGATGTCGGGGGTAAATTGAATGCGGCTCATCGAAGCATCCAGGATCTTTGTTAGCGCCATCAGTGTTTTGGTCTTGGCTAACCCCGGAACTCCCTCAAGCAGGACGTGCCCATTAGAGAGCAGCGCAACGAGCAGTCGGTCCAAGAGAACCTCCTGGCCCACTATCTCGCGGTGCATCTCGGTCTTAATGTCGTGAAAGATTCGTGCGGCGTCGCTCGTTTGAACCGTGTTCATAGCCTCCTTGTAGGTGGACGGTGTTACCACAAAATCTGTGGTTGTGGTGGAGTCCAACACTGTTTATTCTATGGCTGGGCCTCGCCTCCCCACAGGGGAGTCTAGCCTGTATCGGAGCGGCTAAAAAGCTCTGATCTGGTGGGTCAGACGGCGCGGAGGGTCATTCAAGGAGAGGTATATGGCGATTAAGTTCAACGAGCCGATAGGTCCGGCAACAGTAGGGCCGTTATTCCTGCGCCTCCCTTTGGGGGGGTTCTTTTTACTCGCAGGATATAGCAAGCTCCACATGCTGTCGGCCTTTGTCGAGCAGGTGCAGAGCTTTGGTATCACATCCCCCAATATCGCTAGTCTCTACGCAGTGATGCTGCCCTATATAGAGATGTTTGTTGGGGGTGCTTTCCTCCTAGGCCTGTGGACCACCCTAAGCGGTATCATGTCGCTTCTGCTTTTAGGATCGTACATCTTTGCTTTCGGAATGTTCCCAGGGGCGCACAGTATCTTTAACAAGGATGTTATCCTCTTCGGGGCTGCGTGCTCTCTTCTATACACCGGTCCTGGGCCTTACAGTATAGATAAGGTCCGGAAGGCAGATTGATGATAATGGCTAAGAGGGGTGCCATATGAGCATCCCGCGGCGCATATGACAAAGAATATAGTTCCATGGCTGTGGCGTAGTAAGACGGTTCCGATCGGTAGAGAGGAGCATTCGGTAGCAGCGTTACAACGGCAGATAAATAGGCTCTTCTCTGACTTCGCCTCGGGGTCAACTATTATTCCGGATTTCGTCTCAGAGCCGCTAGCGCAGTTAGGTGAGAGGCTCACGAGCTTTGTGCCTAACATAAATGTGGCCAAACGCTCCGACTCTTTGCTTGTTGTGGTTGAGGCGCCGGGAATGGATGCGCAAGATATTGAAATCTCTGTCACCCGTGATGGATTGACAATTCGCGGAGAACGAAAGGCTCTCTACGATTCAGTAGAGTCTGACGAGTGGGTTTACGTCGAGTCGTCTTTTGGAGCTTTTGAACGGATTGTTCCTTTAAGTGACCACGTTGTTGATGAAGATGCAATCGAAGCAACCGCCTCAAAAGGAGTGGTTACTATCGTGCTCCCCCTAAAAACGGGCGTTACTAGCTCTGAAAAGAGGGTAGCTATCCAGAGTAAGTAACGCCGCACACTTTGCAGGGTGGCCTGAGCCGGTGTAGTCTGTCGGCGGTGGCTCGTCGGCGTCCAAGCATAATTACTCAGATAAAACAGACCATCCCGGCAAAAGCGAGGGTGCTGGTCGCCGTTTCTGGCGGTCGCGATTCGTGTGTCTTGTTGCATGCGCTAACACGCGTCAGGCGCTTGCTTAAGCTTCATATCGAGGTGTGTCATATTGATCACAGGCTCCGTCCAGAGAGCGGCAAGGACGCGGATTTTGTGGCTGCTTTGAGCGAGCAACTCGGTGTGACTTATCACGTGGTCCCCTTGGGTCCCAAGCCGGCACGAGCAAATATGGAGGCGTGGGCTAGGGCTGAGCGCTACCGAGCGTTTGAGCGAGTTATGAGTGAGAGTAAGCTCGACCTGCTTGCTACAGCGCACAATGCAAACGATGTCGCAGAGACACTTCTAATGCGCTTGATGGCGAATAAGGAGCTTAATTCGATAGAGCGGTTTGATCCCCGCAGGCGGTGCGTGCGCCCCCTATTAGGGGTTACTCGGCCGCAGATAGACGACTACGTTGCGAGTAGTAAGGTGCAATTTGTTGAGGATCCTAGTAATAGCGATACCGTGCTGGTGCGAAATCGAATCCGGCACAAGCTGCTTCCAATCCTTACGAGCGAGTTTGACCCCTCGATGGTATGGATTCTCTCGGAGCGTGCGAGCTCGATAGACAGGGATTGCGAAGCTCTTCAACACCTTGCAGCGCAGGAGGCGGCCGCGCTGGGGGCGCTCGAGCTTAAGAATCGTAGTTGGCTTGAACGAGCCGCGTTGCGTCTAAAGTCACTGCCGGAAGCACTCGCGTGGCGCGTTGCGGAGCGTTTAATTGAGCCATGGTTTGGTTACCCGATAGGGGAGCGGCGGAGTGGGGCCCTTCTAGGGGTGCTACGGGGGGACTGTACCCGGGTGCAGCTTGAGCGGGGAATTGTGCTTGAGGTGGTTGCTGGAAGCCTGCGTCAGCACGGGCTTTCTGCGGAGCTTTAGACATCGCACTGAGCGTGTTGTGGCAGAGCCCTGAGTGAGGTATCAATAGGTCACTATTTCGGAGATTAATCAAGGTGAGTAGAAACGGTATTTTTTGGCTCGGTATCATCCTCTTGGCGCTCATGGTCTATAGCTTTGCAAGGCAGAACACCGACCATGCGAAGGAGCTTTCATACACCGATTTTATACAAGAGGTTGAGAAGCAGAACGTTAAAACTGCCCAGTTTGAAGGTAACACCGTAACTGGTGAGTATCGGGTTGAGGGAGCTGCTGGTAGGGAATTCGTCCCGTATAAGACGACTGCCCCGAAGGGAGATACTCTCGCAGAGGAGTTAACGAAGAAGAAGGTAGATGTGAAGGTTGTGGCGCCTGCCGACCAGTCTTCGTACCTCTTTTTGCTTTTTAATGCACTGCCAATGCTATTGCTGCTTGGAATCTGGTTTCTTTTCTGGCGACAAATGCAGATGGGAGCAGGTAAGGGAATGAGCTTTGGTAAGTCTCGCGCAAAGCTGCTGACTGAGAGTCAACAGAAGGTAACGTTTGCTGATGTGGCGGGTATCGATGAGGCGCGCTCTGAGCTTGAAGAGATTATCGAGTTTCTAAAAGATCCAAAGAAGTTTACCCGTCTCGGTGGACGGATACCGAAGGGTGTACTCCTGGTGGGCTCGCCCGGTACCGGCAAAACCCTCTTAGCGAAAGCGATCGCAGGTGAGGCAGGGGTACCGTTTTTTAGCATCTCTGGTTCAGATTTCGTAGAGATGTTTGTTGGAGTCGGCGCTTCTCGCGTACGCGATCTGTTTATTCAAGGAAAGAAGAACGCTCCGTGTATCATATTCATCGATGAGATCGACGCAGTCGGAAGACACCGTGGAGCTGGAATGGGTGGCGGACACGACGAACGTGAGCAGACCCTAAATCAACTTCTGGTAGAGATGGATGGATTTGAGAGTAACGAAGGGGTTATCCTCATCGCTGCGACAAACCGTCCAGATGTGCTTGATCCGGCGCTGCTTCGCCCTGGTCGCTTTGACCGTCGGGTGGTTGTGTCGCGGCCTGATCTCAACGGGCGGCTCGGTATCTTGAAGGTGCACTCAAAGAAGGTGCCGCTTGCACCAGATGTTGACCTCGCGGTAGTAGCGCGGGGGACTCCTGGTTTCTCTGGCGCTGACCTTGAGATCTTAGTGAACGAAGCTGCGCTCTACGCAGCCCGTAAGAATAAGCCTCAGGTTGACCGCACCGATTTTGAGTACGCCAAGGATAAGGTAATGATGGGTGCCGAGCGGCGCTCTATGTTGCTCTCTGAGAAGGAGAAGCTGACAACTGCATATCACGAATCTGGTCACGCGCTCGTTGCTAAGAAGCTAGTAAATGCTGACCCCGTGCACAAGTTGACTATCGTTCCGCGTGGTATGGCTCTTGGACTCATGCAGCAGCTCCCAGAGGCTGATAAGCACACCTATTCGCGCTCGTACTGGATGGATCAGCTTGCCGTGTTCTTCGGTGGTCGGGTCGCAGAGGAGCTCGTGTTTAACGAGATGAACACTGGAGCAAGTTCTGATATTCAGCGCGCAACCGAGATAGCTCGGCGCATGGTGTGCGAGTGGGGGATGAGTGAGAACCTCGGACCGATTCACTACAACACCAAAGAGGAGCACGTGTTCCTAGGACGTGAACTCGGTAAGGCGAGGGAGCATTCAGAGGCTATTCAATTCGAGATAGACAGCGAGGTTAAGCGTATACTCGAATCGCAGTACCAGGTAGCCAAGAAACTTGTAGCGGAGCACCTTGAGGTTCTTCACAACCTTGCAAAGGCTGTTATGGAGAAAGAGACGCTCGACGCAGATGATATCGACCGAATCATGCGTGGAGAGACCCTTTCGCCTGGTCCACAGGGTGGTTCGCCAGCACCAGGTGATGGGGGACGGGTTTCAGTAGCGGCGTAGGTATCAGGGCGCGGGTCCTGCTACCTTCCGCACACGGAGAATCAGATGGGTTCAGTATCCGAGCTGGTTTCTGCAAGTACGCTGATTCGGGCGCTCGATGTGCTCGTCATCGCCTACCTGATCTACCGCCTCCTCCTTCTTATCCACGGCACTCGGGCCTTTCCAATGCTGCTGGGCCTTACTCTGATCGGCGCAGTGTACCTAATCGCTAAGGGTGTCGGCTTAGTGACCTTGGCCTGGCTTATAGATAGTTTCCTCAGTTCGATTATCCTAGTCGTTGTGGTGATATTTCAAGATGAGATACGGCGCGGCCTTACAAAGGTGGGTGTTCAACCCTTTCTATTAAAACATGCAAAGACTGCTTCATCCTCTTTTTATGAGGAGCTCTCCCTTGCGGTGTCTCGTCTTGCAAAGAGTCAGCTAGGCTCCATCATCGTGTTGCAGCGTGAGGTGGGGCTCGATGAGTTTATGGGAGAGGGCGTGATCCTCGATGCGCGCTTTAATCGAAAGCTGGTACTGAGCATCTTTGCTAAAGAGTCCCCATTACATGACGGCGCTGTGATTATCTCAGGTGAGAGACTTATGGCGGCTGGGTGTGTCCTGCCCCTTAGTTTTAATCCCGACCTTGACCCGAATCTTGGTACTCGTCACCGAGCAGCGCTGGGTCTCACTGAACGCACTGACGCAGTTGTAGTGGTAGTATCAGAGGAGAGTGGATCTATCACTCTGGCGGTTGATAGCATGATGCACCGTAACCTCGATGCAACTACTTTGCGTGAGATGTTAGAGCGGCACATGTCAACGGTGGGGCGTAGATCTTTTGGAGGAGGTCACGCATGACCAGGAACCTGCCGTTTAAGATCATAGCGCTGCTGGCGGCTATCCTCCTCTCGCAAGCGGTAAACTCCGCTGGTAATCAGAGCGTGATGACGGTCACCAGTGAGATAGAGCTGAAGAGTATCCCGGACGATCTCGTGGTGGTTCGTCCCCATAAGCGAGAGGTTAAAGTAACTATAAAGGGCCCGTCGTTTCTGGTTGGTTCGGTTGCAGCAGATCCGCCCCCGTTTCGCGTAAGCCTTTCGAATGTAGGTCAGGGGCCGGTAACGGCGCAGTTTGTTCGAAGTGATATCAATCTTCCGGCGGCGGTTGACCTTGTCAGTGTTGAGCCCGCTGAGATGGTCTTTGAAATTGAAGCAGTTGAATCACGCGAGGTTCGCGTTGATGTACCTCGAATCGGCCAATTGCCGAAGAATTTAACGCTTGAGTCCGTTGCCGTCAATCCACCGGTTGTTACCGTTCGCGGAGCGCGCAGCGCTGTAAGAGCGATTCGTTCAGTAGAGACCAAACCGCTTTCTTTGGGCGAGATTGAAGAGGCTAAGCACTTTGAATTGGACCTTGATCTCCGTTCGCCCACTGGTAAGGTGTCGGTATCTCACCGAAGCGTTGCTGTTGCAGTTCATGTCGGCGCGGTCGTTTCCCAGCGAGAATTTGGACCGCGGGTAGTTGAGGTGCGTACGGCGCCTGATCTGGGACCCGTTTTAATTGAGCCGACTAGTGTGCGCGTTGTTCTCTCGGGGCCAACTCACGTACTGGCTTCTATCGATCCAACTGCACTGGTTCCGTTCGTTCGCATACAACGCGCACCTGAAACTAAGGGCAGCGAGCTCTCCGTTCAGCTTGATAGTTTGCCGAACGTAACGGTAGTGCGAATTGAACCCCCGGTCGTAAAGGCTTTTCGCGGTATTGTGGGGGCGTTAAAGCCTAAGGGTGTGGCGAGTAAGAGGTAGTAGTAGGGTGTAATAGTATGAACACACGAAAGTTTTTTGGTACTGATGGAATACGTGGAGTGGCGGGAACCTCTCCGTTAGATCCCGAAACCCTGGTTCGGCTCGGTAAAGCGGTGGCGAAGGTCTTTATGAAGGACCAGAAGAAGCATCGTATCTTGATCGGGAAGGACACGCGGCTTTCCGGATACATGATTGAGAGCTCACTAGCTGCCGGGATTACCGCCATGGGAGCGGATCTTATGTTAGTTGGGCCTGTGCCTACCCCAGGCGTTGCATACCTTACTCGTAGTATGCGCGCAGATGCAGGGATTGTTATTTCAGCCTCACACAATCCGTTCGAGGATAACGGTATTAAGATATTCGGCGCAGATGGTTTCAAGCTCCCTGATGAATTAGAGGCTGAGGTTGAGCAGCTCCTGCAACCCGGTGTCCTCGATGGAAAGGTAGCTGAGTCATCGCAGATCGGAAAAGCAACGCGTATTAATGACGCTGTGGGGCGTTACACGGTGTTCCTAAAGGGGTGTTTTCCCCGAGAGCACTCACTTGATGGTATCAAGGTGGGTCTTGATTGCGCAAACGGCGCGGGCTACGTGGTTGGTCCGCAGACATTTATCGAGCTTGGCGCAGATGTCGTATCCCGTGGGGTAAGCCCAAGTGGAAAAAATATCAATGCAGGTTTTGGTAGCCTATACCCAGAAGTTGTGGGGAAGCTTGTAACTGAGCAGAATCTTCAGCTCGGTATCGCTCTCGATGGAGACGCTGATCGGTGCATCCTTGTTGATGAGAAGGGCCGCACATTGGACGGAGATGTTGTGCTCGCAATCTGTGCGCTCGATCTCAAGGAGCGCGGAAAGCTGCGCACGAACAAAGTCGTGGCAACCGTGATGTCTAACCTTGGGCTCGATAAACTTCTTGAGGCTCATGGCATATCGGTAGTGCGCACGGGCGTTGGTGATAGGGCGGTGCTCGAAGAGATGGTGCGCGCCGGGTGTCAGCTTGGAGGAGAGCAGTCCGGCCATACGATTTTTTCTGATTATGCAACCACTGGTGATGGTCTCCTTACGGCGCTTATGGTGATGGGCGTTATGTGCCGAAAAGGTAAACCGCTCTCAGAATTGGCAGCGGGGTTTGTGACCTTTCCGCAGAAGCTTATTAATATTGCAGTATCTCAGAAGCCACCGCTTGAGTCGTTAAGTGGTTTCTCTACCGCGCTCGCTAAGAAAGAGCGTGAGCTCGATGGCAAAGGGCGGATCCTTGTGCGCTATTCGGGTACTGAGAACAAAGCGCGGGTTATGGTTGAGTGTGAAGATGAGGATGCCTGTAAGCGCCACGCGAGTGAGCTTGCAGAGCTTTTAGAGCGAGAGATCGGGGTTGGGTGATTTTGCATACGCTGGGCAGCTTCGGTTCCATTTCTGTTGAGGCTGATACCGCTCTTCGTTGGGCGCTACCCAGCTCTTTAGAGATGCGTCAACTTGATGCAGAGACGATAGCTGCAGGAACTTCAAGCCTTGATCTGATGGAGCGGGCGGGTGCTGTTGTAACCGAGGAAGTGCTTGCGGCGTTAGGTGATAGAGAAGGATCGGTCGTTGTTCTCTGCGGGTCCGGTAATAATGGCGGAGACGGGCTTGTAGTAGCGCGTAGGTTGCATTCGGCAGGGAAGAAAGTCGTTGCCGTGTTGGCGTGGGCCGAGCGGTATAGCCTCGATTGCCTCGAGCAGATAAAGAAGTGCCCTGTTGTGCGGGCCGTAGGGCCTAGTTCACCCGCGTTGCGAGATTCCGATATCCAATTGACTGAGATTGCAAAGGGTGAGCTCTCGGGTTTACTCGCAGATGCGGTGCTTGTGGTTGATGCTCTGCTTGGCACTGGTCAGCGCGCTGAGCCTCAGGCGGGGATCGGTGAATTAGTTGATAAGGTGTGTGCTGTGCAGGCGCAGCGCGGTGGTGCCCTAATGATTATTTCAGTTGATCTTCCCACCGGTGTGGATTGTGACGCTGGGCGGGTTTTCGAAAGACACGTTACTGCTACGACCACGGTGGCGCTCGAGTTTATTAAGCGTGGCTGCTTGCAGTTTCCAGCGCGCAGCGCGTGTGGGGATATTCGTGTGCGTTCGATCGGGATAGCTGGGCGGAGTGCTGTTGAATTTTCTTGCGCTGAAGGCCTAGCACTGCCGAGCCTGCGCGGTCGAGGCGCTGATGTCCACAAGGGAGCTCTCTCTAAGGTGCTAGTTGTTGGTGGCTCTCGCGCTATGCCAGGAGCTGCCATACTAGCGAGTCTCGGTGCTTTGTACGCCGGTGCAGGTCTTGTGACGCGGGTTTTCCGGGCAGGGTGGGCTGATGCGGGTGCTGTTCCTGAGTGTATAAATGTTATTCTGCCAGGTGATGGACCCGAATACGAGAAGGGTGATGTACAGCACCTACAAGACGCACTCTCGCGGTCGGACGTCGTTGTGGTAGGTCCTGGTATTGGAATTAGTGATCGGACGGCTGGCTTCCTCGATCTCTTTTTTCAAGAGGTGGCAACACAGAGGAAGCAGGTTGTTATCGATGCCGACGCGCTGACCCTGATAGCACGTAGAGGTATATCGCTCTCAGGTATAGAAGCTATCCTTACACCTCATCCTGGTGAGGCAGCCAGGCTAGGTAATTCTCAAGTAAGCGACGTGCAGCAGGATAGATTTACCGCTGCGCGCTCTTTGGCCGAGAAGTATGGTTGTGTCACCCTCCTGAAGGGGGCTGGCACTATCATTCACAACGGCAGGTGTGGAGCTGTGGTGGCGCGTGGCACACCCTACCTTGCTACTCCTGGAAGTGGTGATGTGCTAGCAGGTGTGATAGCTACGTGTATTCCACAAGCAGGTACACTCTTCGATGCAGCCGTATGCGGTGCTCATATCCATGCGTGCGCAGGTGAGTGCGCTTCGCACGAATCAGGAGGAGTAATTCTTGCAAGTGATGTTGCGCGTGCTGTAGCCGGTGTTATTCCGCGCTATACTGTAGCAGTAGATAGGTGAGAGATGTCGCATCACATTTGTATCGACGGTGAAGAGGATACGGCTCGGATAGCAGCTACTGTGGGGCGCGTTGTATCTGTCGGAGATAGTATAGGGCTACGCGGCGGACTAGGGGCTGGAAAAACAACCTTTACTCGCTACTTTGTTGGGGCGTGTGGCGGGGACCCCACCCACGTTTCATCGCCCTCGTATACGCTCCAGAATGAGTACCGCCTTGCCGGTGGCGGCTTAGTCGAGCACTGGGATCTGTACAGAGTGAGGGCACTTCCGCTGGAGCTGTATGAGGCGCCAGGTGCTGGCGTTATTCGTTTGATAGAGTGGCCCGAGCGGTGCGAAGAGGTTTTGCGCGATCTTCAACTTATTCTCATTTTTCACGTTGCGGGTGATCTTACTCGTTTGGTCTCGTTAGAAGGGCCCAAGGCTGGCCAATTTACGATTTCGTGAAGGGCTCCTTATCTTAATTGCAAGCTCAATTTCAGAATCTCTTCCTGAGTCTTAGGCCTAGATTTGGCTTTTAAATCACGTATTCAGACCAGAAAGCCGATCGCTTTCATTGGTCTTGAATGTTTCTCCCGATGGGCTTATTCCTTCATCACTCCTCGGCGAGTAAAGCGGTTTCCCGCTAATCAGCTCCCGAGATGATACAGTACGGTGGTTGGGTAGAAGAACTTAGTTCTGTGTGATTGAGGAGAGCGCAACTGCTCTGCTCTGTCACACAGAGGTCAACATAAAAGGTTCTGTGAGGCAAGAAAGGGGGTGAATAAGATGGACCACTTTGGGTATGACTCGAGGGGCAACCTCGTCCAGTGCAACAGCGCTGGTTACACCAACGGCGGCCAGGGCGCGCAGTGCACGACCTGGTTCCAGCTGTGAAGACCTCACCCAGTCGAGGTTTTTTGGCTAAGTTGAGCTCACCTCACTAGCTCTCCACAGCCACACAAGGTTTTTATTCCTTCAATGGAACATGTTGACCTCGTGTGGCTCTTTTGCTTTTCGGCATCGCTCCAAACGAGAGAGCAGGACAGAGGCGGCTGTGCTTTGTTGACCTTGCATCCTCTGATAAAATCTCTACCGCCTGGCATCCAATAGCGGGCGTTAAACGCCTTACCGCAGGTATTCAAAAATTAGGACACTTACCGCACGCCACGACTGTTGTGTGGTTGCGCAGTTGGCGTGGCTCTCGGGCTCATTTAATTCCCTCTCGAACAAAATCGTGGTGTTGGGAGATGCAGGTCAGGCGAAGCGCACATTAATAGCGGCGCTGCAGCGATAGCATTATTGCTACAGCTCCTTGTCATCTTTACCGACGTCCACCGCACATTCATGGGCGTTCAGGTCGAGGTATGCAGAGAGCGTTTGGGCGCGCTTCTCTGCGACTCCTTCTACCAAGGTAAGGGCAGAGTAGTTGTGGGTCTGCCGATATGCACTTAGCACTTTACTGCGAGCGGAAAGGAGAGAGCTTGCGAGCGTATCGGATATGCCTGGAATAAGCTCAAGCTCAGCAAGATTTAGACAGATGAGCGGGAGCTTCTCTGCGCGAGCTAGGAGGCTTTCAGGGTCGGTTCTTGGCTGCTTGGTTGATACCCTATATTCTAAGCTGCTTAGTGCCACGTTGGTATAGATCGCTCGCACAAGAGCAAGTAGTGTGATCAGTGTGGTCAGCGCCAGGTTTGAGTAGCGCATATCGGGTTTTCAGTCGGTAGATAGCCTGAGCAATTCCGTGCACGTGCACGCTTACGTATACGTCCAATGTCTAGGTTTACGTCTACGTATTCCGTGCACGTGCACGCTCACGAATACGTCCAACGTCTACGTCTTCGTATTCCGTATGAGCTTAGTAGTTCGCGCAGGCAGAGAGAAAGTTTCTTCAGAGGTTTAAGCCGTCCGATTAAGTCGACCTGAGGAGGTCGGCGGGGTCCTAGCCTCTGTACTCTCGCCACTATCCTGTTTGTTTTCGCTATCGTCCCTTTGCCCAGAGAAGCTACCCTCGGCTCTTTTTTGAAGCTGCACACTTCTGTCTTGGTCCTTTTGAGCGGATACCGCCGAGTTTTGTGCCCTGGCCAGGTTCTGAGTCTGGTTCACTCCTGCCGCTTGAGCAGCCTCCGTTAGGCGCTGAACGGCAGCCGGAGCTTGGTTTAGAAGCTGAGCGCTTGCGGCCCCTATACTTTGCGTTGTGAGGGTAGCCATAGTATCTCTAGTCTCGGTGTTTTCGGGTGTGACCTGAAGAAAGTGAGGCGCTTTTGTGTTCGTAGACTGTGATGCAAATGCTACATACGCCCTTGATGAGCGGGGTAGGGAGCTAATAGTTGAGGCAATTCAGCTACTTGGCAATCCGAGCAGTTTGCATCGCGGAGGCCAACGGGCAAAAAACGCCGTCGACGACGCTAGGGATGCGCTCTGTCGGTTGCTGGGGATAGATGGGGCTATTCGGGGAAAGTACAGGGTACTTTTCACCTCAGGCGCCACAGAGGCCAATAACCTACTGATAGCGTCACATTCCCGCCCAGGGAGGCGGGTAGTCTCAACTCAGGTCGAGCACCCGTGCGTGTTGATGCCCCTTGAGCGTGCTGCAGCGGATGGTTGTGATGTACAGCTTGCAGAGGTCACTCCGCAGGGGATAGTCACAGCTGATACTGTTCTTAGCCTCGTTAATGAAGACACCTCGCTTGTGTCACTGATGTCCGCTAACAACGAGACCGGCGTAGTAAATGAAGTAGGTGCAGTAGGTTCAGCACTGCGTGCTCGCGCTGGCGAGAGGGTAATTCTGCATTCAGATGTGGCACAGGTTCTTGGAAAAGGTCCCTTCTCAATGGTCGACCTAGGGGTCGATGCTGTAACTATCTCTGGTCACAAGTTCGGCTCGGTTTCAGGAGTCGGTGCCCTGATCGTGCATGAGTCAGTTTCGCTTAAGCCCATTATCTTAGGGGGGCCACAGGAGGAGAAGCTACGCGGCGGTACAGAGAACGTGCTCGGTATCGTTCATATGGGGCTTGTGGCCAAGGAGATTGCAAGCGAGGTAGCCGTCCGTGCGCAAGCTATGCAACGCGTTCGAGATGCATTTGAGAAAACGGTGCAAGCCAAACTACCAGGGTGCGAGTGCAATGGAGCAAACCTACAGCGGCTGCCAAACACCTCAAGTGTGTTTATCCCTGGCGTTCGCGCCGATGACCTCGTAGTTGCTTTAGACTTAAAAGGAATCTTAGTATCTGCGGGCGCAGCATGTTCCTCAGGAAAGCCACAACCGTCCCATGTTTTAACGGCGATGGGGCAGGATGAAGAGCGAGTGCGCCAAACAGTGCGCTTTAGTTTTCGAGCCGACCAGAGTGAAGAACTCGGCAAACAGGTTGCGGAAGCGGTAATTCAGGCAGTGTCCCGCATGCGGGCCCTAAGGGAGTAGCTGGTTCGGGCGAAGGGTGTGATATGTCGAATGAGAGAGAGAATATTGTGGTTGCGATGTCAGGGGGAGTTGACTCCTCTGTAGCAGCGTATCTCCTTGCAAAAACAGGAGCGCAGCTTGTTGGCGTCTCGATGCAGGTATGGGACTACAAGAAGAACTCTGCTGAGAATAGTCGCGCAACGTGCTGTAGCCCGGCAGACTTCTGTGATGCACGACGCGTCGCTGGGATGTTGAATATTCCCTTCTATGTGGTTGATTTCGAGGCGACCTTCGAGCGCGAGGTTATCGAGAAGTTTGTGGAGACGTACAAGCAGGGGCTCACCCCAAACCCGTGCATCGATTGTAATAGTAGGGTGAAGTTCCGAGAACTCAGGGAGCGCGCTGCGGCATATGGCTGCGGCACTGTTGCAACCGGGCATTATGCGCGTATCAAGGAGAGTTCTGATGGCTTTCACCTCCTGAGAGGCCGCGATGCAGATAAGGACCAGAGCTACTTTCTCTACACCTGTAAGCAAGAGGAGCTAGGCCACACCCTTTTCCCTGTTGGTGAATTCACCAAGCCAGAGGTGCGCGAGTTAGCGCGTGAAGCTGGTCTTGCAACGGCAGAGAAGGCAGAGAGTCAGGATATCTGCTTTGTAGCCGGCAGTGTTCAAGACTTTGTAAGTAAGATTGGTGGCGGCAGAAGAAAAGGCAATTTCGTAACCCGCGACGGTACAAAGCTAGGTGAACACGAAGGGATTCACCGCTTCACAGTTGGTCAACGTAGAGGATTGTCGCTTGGGGGGTCACCCGAACCGCTCTACGTCGTTGAGCTCAATCCTGCCACAAACGAAGTGATCGTTGGTAGTAAAGAAGACCTTAAGCGCGAGAGCTTTTCAGCTGGTGAGATGCACTGGATAAATCCAACGCTACGACGGCGTGTTGCAGAAGGAGAATTTCCCTTTGAGGTTGATGTAGTAGCGCAGGTAAGATCGCGTCACCGTGGAGTACCCGCGCGGATGAGGGTTACCTCGGCAGAGAGGTGCGAGTTGTATTGGCTCAATGAATGGGCGGCGGTTTCTCCCGGGCAGGCGGCTGTATTGTATGATACTGCGAATGAAGAAGTGCTTGGTGGTGGAAGGATTGTGCGGGGATAGGGCGCTTAAGACGTAAACGTAAACGATAACGTAGACGTAAGCGTGCACGAGCACGTGCACGGAATACGTAGACGTCGCCGTGGACGTAAACGTAAACGTGGACGTAGACGTCAAACGTTCACGTAAGCGTGCACGGGCACGTGCACGGAATACGTGGACGAGGATTTATATATTATCCCTAATTCCTCTCGAATTCGGCCTTATCAACTTTGAAAGCATAGAGGCACTTCGCACCAGTAGTTCCTTTGCTCTTGAGTAATTCTCATCTGGGATAAGAGATAGTGTTTTTAGTGCATCGATTATTGCTCCACATTCAAGTGTGGAGCCCCTTGCGATGGCATAACGATTTGCTCTGTCTTTAGGCGATGGTTTTCCGCAGGCTTCCGCGATGTTAACGGGGATGCTCAGAGAGGCTCTATGGAACTGATCGATAAGCGTTGAGTATCCCGAAGGCAGGCGGTGGATAATCCTTTCAGCCAGACCTAGAAATTCGATTGAGCATTGATAAACATCAAGCTCTTCATGCGATAGTTGTTCCATAGCGGTAATCCCTTTTTAGTATGAATCGGGAGTAACATGAGAAAGTTTCCGCTTCTTATGTGTCGCCGGACGCGAATAAACTGCCATTATTTATCTATGATACCGCGAATAGAGAGGTACTTGGTGGTGGTAGGATTGGGAGTAAGGTGCTCATTGCAGCTAATTACGTAATTTTCCTACCCATCCAGTAGGTTGATTTGCTAGTCAAGAAAGAGGGAACCACCAATCCAGCAATCGCTTGATTCTTAGGCTAGAAATGTCGATTGGTTAGGTATAATCTAAGAACTAGTAGCACCTAGTTTCTCTCCTCACGGAAGAGTGTTGGCACATTGTTTTCACTGGGCTCTATATGAGACATAAACAAGAAACTGTCGCCCCAAAAAAACTGTGCTCGCTCGCCTCGATACGAGCCGGCTTTTCCGTGCGTCCCCACAATGAGCGTGGTGCCTCCATGGTTGAGAACGCACTCGTGGTAGCACTTATCTTCGTAGTAGCTATTGCTGCTGTTCGAGTGACCGGTCGATCGGTATCGCAGCAATTTAGTTCCGTCCAGGCGCAGTTATCTCCCAGTAATTCGTGCAGTTGTCCTACACAGGTATCGTATGTAACGGCTGTGTACCAGCAGGTGTTGCGTCGCGAGCCAGATGCTGGTGGTTTATCGTTTTGGATTAGTATGATGAACGGCGGCGGCACAACAAGAGAAGGATTTCTTCAGATCGCCTGCTCTTGCGGCGAATATAACGAACTCGTTTCCTCATCCGGAACGCAAAGCCAGGCTTGCACGGGTGGCTCGATTACCTGCTCATGCAGCTAGGGATGGTGAGATCTACGTTAACGTCTAACGCCTACGCTCACGTATACGTCCCCGTCCTCCGCGCACGTGACATATCCCTCAATCCCCAAATAATCCAATAATCCCAATTTCTTATCCCCAACTTGTGTACGCCACAGCTTCTGCTACACTATTCCGGTTGTTGTTATTATTCCTCTCAATCACCAAAGAGAGCCTCTGTCAATCAGAGTAGCGGCTCCTTTTGTGATTGTGAGGCTCTTACAGAGGAGCCTTACCGATGAAACGATTCCGTCTCGTAAAGGGCGTGTCTTCAGAGAACGCCGACACAGAGAAACGCTACAGTAAAGATACCCCCGATCCACTCGGCAGTGAGCACTACGGTGAGATCGAGGAACTGCTCGGATACACCTTCGTGGACCGTGCCTGGCTAGAGCGTGCGCTTACTCACCGCTCGATGCAGGTAAAGGGAGCCAAGAGTGATTATGAGCGGCTTGAGTTCTTGGGTGATGCAGTCTTTGATCTCGCAGTGGCGCACCTACTTCTTGATCGTCACCCTGAAGCGAAAGAGGGTGACCTCTCAAAGATGCGCGCGGCGCTGGTTAACACAACTTCATTAGCTGAAATCGCGCGAGCTTTGAAGCTTGGAAAATTTATCCGACTCAGCCGTGGTGAGCTTGCTAGTGGTGGTGCTGAGCGTGCTTCAATTCTCGCCGATGTGGTGGAAGCGGTCCTCGGTGCCGTATACCGGGAAGGAGGGTATGATGTCGCGATGGCGTGCGTTGAGCGGCTTTTAGGTCAACAGCTTACGAATGTAACCCCACGCGACCCCAAGACTGAGCTCCAAGAGGCGCTGCACGCATCGGGTAGTGATGCGCCGGTGTATCGGCTTGAGTGCGTTGAGGGACCAGAACATGCCCCCGTTTTTATCTCAGTTGTCGAGGTCGACGGACAGATAGTTGGTCGCGGAAAGGGCCCGACAAAGAAGGCGTCGCAGCAGAATGCTGCTGAAGAAGCGCTTGTGCACCTCAAGGGTAGCGATGAGATCGATAAAGTGTTTGAGCCAGTAGCGGTCGCGCAGCCGGCAGTTGTAGAAGAGGTTACACAGTGTGACCTAGTACGTGAGGGAGAGTAAGAATATGTGTAGTCAGGGAAATCTCCCCACGGTGTGTATCGTCGGGCGAACAAACGTAGGTAAATCAACGCTCTTTAATGCGCTTGCGGGTCGTCGTAAGGCGGTAGTTAAGGATCAGCCGGGTGTGACCCGCGATAGATATTACGAAACAGTCACCCGTTTTGATTTCCCCTTTACATTGATTGATACCGGCGCACTGGTGGGAGAAGAGGACATCGCTTTGCACGAATCTGTTCGTCAGCAGAGTGCTCTCGCCATGAAGCAGAGCGATGTTGTTATTGTTGTTTTCGATGGGTTGCACGGGCTACACCCTCTTGATGCAGAGGTTGTGGATCTCGTGCGCCAGATGGAGAAGCCTACTATCTGGGTTGCTAATAAGTGCGAGACCCCCAATGCAGCGCTCACCTCTTCTGAACTGTATGGTCTTGGACTAGAAGAGATTCTACCTCTCAGTGCTGCACACCGACGGGGAGTGAAAGACCTTATCAAGCGTCTTAAGGCTATCGTTGATCCTCTCGGTCTGATTGGTGCTCCTGATCTCTCAGACGAAGAGTTCGTCCAGGGTGATGATGAGCAGCGGGCGCCTGTGCTCAACGAATTTGATCAGGAGCCGGTACAGGTTGAAGAGGAGCCAAACAAGAAGATCAATATCGCTATCATTGGTAAGCCAAACGTTGGAAAGAGTACCTTCGTAAACACCCTGCTTGGGGAAGAGCGCATGATCACATCCCCGATTGCTGGTACAACTCGCGATAGTATAAAGAGCGATATCACTCGTGATGGTCGTCCCTTTGAGATCGTTGATACCGCAGGTCTTCGGAAGAAGGCTGGAGTTCAAGACGGAAGCGTTGAGCGCTTCTCAAATATCCGCACACTTCGGTCCTTGGCGCAGTGTGATGTAGCTGTTTTTCTGCTCGATGCTACTGAAGGTGTACCGACTGAGCAGGACGCAAGGATCATTGGGCTCGCTCATGAAAAGGGGAAGAGCCTTGTTATCGTTATTAATAAGTGGGACCTCATAGAGAAGGACCCAAAGATTGCAGATTCCTACCGGTCAGCAGTTCGCTCGGTATTTAAGTTTGCAGCGTATGCACCCGTTGTTTTTGTTTCTGCTATCACAGGACAGCGGTGTCTCAATGTGCTTGATACCGTGGTTGAGGTGTACGAGGCCTCGCGAGTTCGGTTAACTACTGCTCAAGTGAACAAGGTGTTTACCGACGCCTTCCTCTACAGGCCGCCACCTGTGTACCGAGGCAGCCCGGTGAAGTTACTGTATGCAACGCAAGTGGCTACAAAGCCGCCGACCTTCGCGGTATTCGTAAACTATCCTGAGCGACTCCGGTTTAATTACGAGCGCTATTTGAAGAACTCCGTGCGGAGAATTTATCCCTTTATAGGAAACGAGATTCGCATCCTCTTTAAACGGCGAAGTAGGCTTACTAACGACAGACGGCGAGCTGCGTAAGAGTTTGTAACGCTAGCGCTACGAGAGCGGCAGCGGCGCCAGTACACACACTTTCTGTTGTGCTGTGCTGGATGAGAGTGTGCTCAGGGAGAATACGTTCTGGTCCCTGATATCAAGGAGAATGACTCGCGCGCTCTCAGCTTTAAGAACGAGAAATCCTTTAAGCGGCGCCGATTTCTTTGACTCCTTCAAAAACTGCTCGAGGAGCTTACCGCGCTCCTGGTCATTGTGAGCCTGACGGACCGACGTGAGCTGTGTTTGGTTCAGCACTGCCGTTGTGGGCTTAAGACACTCATTCTCGGGCCTAACAAGGATCCCCAGGCGCCCACTACCGATACTTTGGTCGCCTAAAAATATCTGCCCGTCTTTTAGATTGTACGGGCGGATAACTTTTGCGGCCTCAGAGTTTAATTGATTCGCAGCAAGGATCGTAGACGCTACACCAGTCCCTCGGACGACTTCATTTAACCCCGAAAACCCAAGCACTGCCGGCGCGTGTCCATCATGCTCAGTTACGATAGTGAGGTAGGGGTTGTTGTTATCAATTCCAACAGTTGTATCTTTATCGATGTTGATGGTCAGGTTGCCAGAGATCTTGTAGCTGCGCTCATTGATAATAACCTCAGAGTACACCGGCGGCTGTGCTGAAGATTCGAACCGAATAAAGAGGTGATTTGTACCTTCTGGCGGTGTCTGCTCAATGTTAAAGAGTTGAACTGGAACGGAAGCGCCCGATAAAACGAAGATACCCTCTGAGCCCTGCTTGGAGGCAACTATCACCTTTATCTTCCCACTGGAATCCTGGTAGACGCCCCCGTCCATGGTCTGAATCCAATCGGCGCGCAGTGGGTGTATTGAGGGCATAAGCACGGCACACAACACCACGAAAGTAGAAAGAAGAGAGCGGCGAGACATAGCGCGGATAGTCCTTAAAATAACCTGCGTAGGTAATCGACACATGTAGCCTTTTAACATAAGGGGTGTTTCGGTTTTTTGCGAGTAGTCATTGAGATATGGGGAAACTTTTGTCTATAGTGGCAGTTACGGCTTTATCAATTTTCAAACGGAGTATCTGTGATCCTGATTTTAGACTTCGGTTCCCAATACACTCAGCTTATCGCCCGTCGTGTGCGCGAGTTTTCGGTCTACAGTGAGGTTAAGCCCTGCACCACTGATCCTAAGTCTGTTGACCTCAGTAAGGTAAAGGGGATTGTACTTTCAGGTGGTCCAGCAAGCGTTACGGACCAAGATGCTCCAGCGTTTGACACTGGGTGGCTTGATACCGGGTTGCCTATCCTTGGTATCTGTTACGGGATGCAGCTCATGGCACACCACTACGGTGGCGAGCTCGGTCGCGGGGCAGCACGAGAATACGGACCATCAACGATAACAGTTGAGCACCCAGGGGCACTCTTCTCGCAGTGGAAGAAGGGAGATAAGACAGCTGTGTGGATGAGTCACGGTGACCACGTTGAGAAGCTCCCGCAGGGGTTTGTTACGTGTGCGAGTAGCTCAGGTGCGCCGATAGTTGCGATGCAGCACGAGAGTAAGCCGCTTGTAGCTCTGCAGTTTCACCCAGAGGTTGTGCATACTCCAGAAGGAAAGGCTATCCTAAAGAACTTTGTCTTCGGAGTTGCTAAGGCCTCAAACGATTGGACCCCTGGAAACTTTATCGAGCTCTCAGTTAAGCGCGTCGCAGAGCAGGTTCCTGGTGACGCTCAAGCCATCTGCGCTTTGAGTGGAGGCGTTGATTCAACCGTTGCTGCAGTGCTCGTGGCCAAAGCGCTCGGAAAGCGGCTGCATTGTTTCTTTGTTGATACTGGATTGATGCGCAAGAACGAAGCCCGCTCTGTGATGGAGCGGCTACGAGGATTAGACCTCAATGTTGAACTCGTTGATGCGCGCGCCCGTTTCTTGGGTGAGCTTAAAGGAGTGAGTGACCCTGAGAAGAAACGCAAGGTTATTGGGCGCGTCTTTATCGAAGTATTTGAAGAGCGTGCAAAAGCCCTCGCTGGTGTGACGCACCTTGTTCAAGGCACGCTTTATCCCGATGTCATTGAGAGCGTCTCTGTGCGCGGGGGGCCGTCAGCAACGATTAAGACTCATCACAACGTAGGTGGCTTACCTGAGCGTTTGCAGTTTAAGTTGATTGAGCCCTTCAGGGAGCTCTTTAAAGACGAAGTGCGCGCGCTCGGTAAAGAGCTCGATATGCCGGAAGAGATTCTGCAACGGCAGCCGTTCCCAGGGCCAGGGCTTGCGGTGCGAATCCTTGGTGAAATAACCGAAGAGCGCGTACGCGTTCTTCAAGAGGCAGATCATATCTTCCTCGAGGAGGTACGCAGCGAGGGGCTGTATACGAATCTGTGGCAAGCCTTTGCAGTGCTGCTCCCCGTTAAGAGCGTTGGTGTGATGGGGGATGGTCGGACGTATGAAGAAACCGTTGCTTTAAGAGCTGTTACTTCTGAAGACGGCATGACCGCAGATTGGGCTTTCCTGCCTGAGGGTCTCTTGCGACGCGTAAGTAACCGCATCGTTAACGAGGTAAAAGGGATCAATCGAGTTGTGCTCGATATCTCAAGTAAGCCGCCTGCTACTATTGAATGGGAGTAAGTCAGGACACGGGTAAGGTAGCATAAATCAAGCGGTTGAATCATCGGTAAGCGGCACCCCAAATCTGAGGTAAACAGCTAGTGGCGCGTCATACAAAGGGGAAACTAAACACTCACGCCATCATGTTTCATCATTTCCATGATGAGCAGCATCCGAAGGGGCAGGGGTCGTTATCTGCGGCGCAATTTGAAGAGATGATTGATTGGCTTTCGGAGAGGTTTAACCTACTGCAAGCAAGTGAGTACCAGCTTAAACTGCGTCAACAAACCCTAGAGCCCGATGATATCTGTTTTACCTTTGATGATGCGCTTTTGTGTCAATATGACATCGCAGTACCTGTGCTAAAGAAGAGGAATATAGAAGCTTTCTTCTTTATCTATTCATCGCCCTTTGTTGGAGACCCAGATTTCCTGGAGATTTACCGTTACTTTAGGACGACAGAGTTCGAGTCTGTGGATCTGTTTTATGGAGCCTTTTTTGATCAAGCTCGGGTGCTCTTTGAAGCCGATTACGTAATGGCTCAGCGTACCTACGACAAAGGTGAGTACCTAAAAGCGTTTCCGTTTTATTCCGACAGTGACAAGTGGTTTAGATTTCTGCGTGACGTTACTCTTGGTAAGGAACGCTACGAGGAGATCATGCGGTTGCTCATGCATAAGCATGATTTCGAGCCACGCAAGGTAATGAAAAACTTGTGGATGAGCAACGAGGGCCTGCGTCAGCTGCTTGAGGACGGGCATACAATCGGGTTGCACTCGTATTCCCATCCAACTACGATGCACCTGCTTGATGGGCACCTGCAGGGGCTGGAATACAGAAAAAATTTCAATCACCTCAGTGAAGTCCTCGGTGCGCCCCCGTGGGCGATGTCTCATCCCTGCGGTAATTATAGCGACGAAACACTAAAAATTCTCGAATCGCTTAACATCCAGATCGGTTTCAGGAGCAATAACAGCATTAAACGAATAAAATCGAATCTTGAGGTCCCTCGCGAAGACCATGCGAATGTTCTAAAAGAGATGCAAAGATGAAAATAACGGTTTTCACTAGTAATCAGCCGCGGCATATCGCTTTAATTAATAGATTGGCGTCTATAAGTGAGACGACTTTTGCTGTGATGGAATGCACCACAGTATTCCCGGGAGTGGTGCAGGATTTCTTTAAGAAATCCGATGTAATGAGAGACTATTTTTCGCAGGTAATGTCAGCAGAGCGCTTGTTGTTCGGAGACTTGGCGTTTATGAGGCCTAACGTGCGCTCGTTGGCGATGAAGAGTGGCGACCTTCAATTCATCGAAAGGCGCCAGATAGAGGAGGCTCTGAATTCTGACGTATATGTAGTCTTTGGTAGTAGCTATATAAAGGGTTGGCTTGTTGACTACCTCGTTGAACGGCGCGCCCTTAATATTCATATGGGTATCTCCCCGTATTACAGAGGCTCATCGTGCAATTTTTGGGCTCTCTACGATGCAAGGCCCGAGTACGTTGGGGCCACGATTCACATGCTTTCCAAGGGATTAGACAGCGGACCCATCCTTTACCATGCACTTCCGACTCTAAAAGCGCAGAGTCCCTTTGAGTTCACGATGGGCGCCGTGGAAGCTGCTCAAAAGTCTCTGGTTGAGCGGATTGGAAGTGGCGAAATAAAGAACTTTTTACCGCAGGTTCAGAATAAGCAGCTGGAAATTCGCTACACGAAGAATGCCGACTTCACAGACGAAGTCGCGACTGAGTTTCTATCTAGGCGCCTCGATGCCTCCGCATTGATGGAGCTGCTAAATGCCTCTTCAAAACCCGAGCTTATCCATCCCTACTATGCCCTGCTTCCCTAATAGATTTCCGCGTGGTACCACACGTAGAAGTTCTGAACCCGGATGAAGCGACCGAGGTAGGCGGCGCGGGAAGCGGGAGTGCCGGGTACGCGTTGCCTTTTATGGTATAGTCTTTGTTATGAACGAGCGTTGGGAGCGGAAGATTCTTGTTGATGGGGAGCGCTATATAGCCGTATTCATTCGCCGCCCATTTCGCGAGGGCCTCGAGGTATACGTTGATTGCCACGGCGCGACGCTTTCAGTGCCCGAGCTGGGGCTAGGTGAGGCGGCATTGCTCGAAAAAGTCAGTGAGTTAATACGGGAACACCTTCGGAAGCCGCCCGTACCTTGATGCAGGTCCACGATACCATATCAGATCTAAACGGTGATGTTTAGTCCGCTTCCCTTATCCCTTGAAGGCGGTGGAGCGTCTTGGCCCTTAGGCTGCTCCTCCGCCTGCTCCTGAATCACGAGCTCCTCAAGATAGCTCCGCCTCTGTTGTTTATTTTTCCGACCCTCATCGCGTGTTGCGTCTGGCGAACCATTTACTCGGTCACCGGTCTCTCGCCCCTCTGTACGTGGCGGCATGATCTGCGTCTGCAGCTGATTCCGTTCAACTTTCATTGTGCCCTCCTTGGCAACAAGAGGGACCTACCCCTCACCCTTAGGTTCGGCACAGTCAGTTAGAAGCTAAATAGGAAAATATTTCTGCTGGTGGCAAAGGTGTACGACGCTAGTTTTTTTCAATAAAGCCAATATGTTGGTTTTACCCGTTGGCCGTGGGGTTAGCTCCATTTGACGCCGGCTTTGAGCGCTGAATCGTTGAGGATTCATGAAGATAGGACGATCTCTCCCTTAGAGAAGCGCTTTTTTCACCACCCTGTGGGCAAGAAAAGCATCTTAAAGAACAAGGGGGTGGTGATCGGGTCGCTTCTCCCTGGGTAGTAATGGATTCCTAAGGGTAGGGTTATTGTATGGGTAGCAGAGAAGGAAAGAACACAGCGATCTATATAGCGTACGACGACTCGGACCAGCTAGAGCTGGCAACGCCCGAGCGCAATCTCCTTCGGGCAGTGCTGCTCAATGCTGTATCGGATATGTCGAAGCCAGGTGAGTTTTCGCGCCGGGCGACGGATTACTTCCTAAGTCGAGAGGATGACTACCTCTACTCATTCCAGTCGGTATGCAGCTATCTAAACATCAATCCACAGCACATCTTGACTATAGTTGGGCTAACGGAAGATGGGAGCGTTAGCCCGGTTAAAGAGCCGCACCTTGCAGTTGAAGCAGCTATTGAAGGGATGCAGTAGCGCTCTTGTTAATGCCGCCCTACCGCACTATCGTTACGCCCTATGCGGCAAGAATCTAGTGGCTCCGACCAGGAGTTTGTTGGCTTAAAATTTCTCTATCGGCCTGGCGCAACGAGCTCTGCTCCGCTAATCGTTCTTGTGCACGGGCGTGGCGGTAACGTGCAGGTGATGTGGTCCTTTGAGAGGTCCTTTCCTGCGGACGCCGCAGTTGTTTCATTTGAAGCAACGCTGCCCGACAAAGAGGTAGGGGGAAAGAGTTGGTGGGATTTAGGGGCCAGTGAGCCTGCTAGCTCTGAAGATGTGTTGTCTGCCGTACAGCGGGTATCATACGGGGTATCGGCTTTTCTTCAACTGTATGGGTTAAGTCCTTCTGCTACTGTATTCTTGGGGTTCTCGCAGGGCGCTGCTTTGATATCAGCGGGCTTACTATCGGGCGTTTTGCACGGGGATTGCTTCGGGCTACTGTGTGGTTTTGTTCCGCGCTTTCTTTTTAATTCGCCGGCGATTGAGGGCACTCCAAAGATCTTTATTGCGCACGGTTCGCTGGACCAAACGGTCTCAGTTGACCGCGCCCGGCAAGGAGCACAATTTTTGCGTGACCACGGGCTTCGCGTAACGTATATAGAAGAAGAAGTTGGGCATAAATTGGGGATTCACTGCACTCGCGCCCTTAAAACGTGGTTAGAGGATGAGCTCCGGTAGATTACTCTCCGAGAGATAACGACCGCTTAATGACGATTATCCGAACGATTGAAACCTATTTCTCTGTCCGGCCATCTTAACGCTCATGCCCATATCCAGTCTTAAAACAGTCATAACTGGGTCGTTCATATCCACCCTCAGCAAGTCCGCCGACGCGGGCAAATCTCGAGCTGCTATTCCAGGCGCAAAGTCTGGTTCAGAACAGGCGCTCGATGTTACCCTTCGCTCCGCCGCTCGCACCATGTCCGCGGGCGTGCAATCTCTAAACCTCGGTATCTCGTACGTAAATATTTCACGCGATATCAATTCTAAGCTGCTCGGAATCGTAGATAGGCTTGAAGTTCTGGTTTCAAAAGCGGGCAAGGGTGGTATGAGTGGCACCACCGCCAACGCAATGCGCGATGAGTTTGCAGCGCTGGGCCAGAAGTTCCAAGATGGAATTAAGAACGCGAAGGTAGAGGGGCAGGACGTTTTGGATGTGGATTCCCTAAAGGAGGTATTGAGTCGCTCGGGGCTTAAGGCTGAGGATATTGAACCTTTGGCAGATGCTTTTCGCGACATGACCTCCTTGTCAAAGTCGGTAGTGGGAGAGGATGGTAGCCGAATATCGACTAGTGAGCTCATTCCCGTGGATGAGTTCGGTAACGCCATTCGTAGGGCGGCGGCTATGTCGCGGTCTGATGATCCTAGAGCTGTTGACGAGGGCACTTCAAACTTATTTACCAATGTGCGCGATAAGCTTAGAGGTCTGGGGAACACGATACGCAAAAATGTTGAGGCCCTCGACAAGACCACGGAGGTGTTGAAGAAGAATCTAGATCTAGTGCGCGCTACAGGTTTTGCATTCCTAGACGCGGCAGGTACCGTCACAGGTAAAGAGGATCCGGAGAAGGTAGCCGAACAGATTCGGGAGAAGGTTCGGGCTGCCGCGCCCAAATCCCTCGGTGAGGCCCATAATCTGCAGGGGATAATGGTTGCCGGTTTAGCTGCGTCTCAGGCTGTCCAGTCCTCTAAAAAGAAATAGCTAAACAGAGTGGCGTTTTCTCAAGAATTCAGTGGGTTGCGTCGACCTAACCTCTAGGCATCCGGCGCACGCTGGTCGGGAATTTTCCGCCCTTTATTTGTGAAGGGCCGGTCGAGCGGTCGTTATCTGCTTTGATGGAGTTACTCGAATCTGATACGGTAGCGGGGTTAAGAGTGGTTTTTGGTAAACGTATGAATGGTGAAAGTTTACTCTCGTTTGGTTCGAACGCAGGACTCCTTGCGGAGATGTATCAGCAGTACCTGACTGACCCCTCCCTCATTGAGCCTGAGTGGGCTGATTTCTTCGCAAAATTAGAGGCCAGTCAGGACACGACTCCCCCCGTTGGTGGGACGTCTGACGCTGCCCGTGTTGTTGCTCCGGTCGAGGGAGAGCGCGCTTTAACTGCGGCTAAGGGGACCGCTGTTGCCGGTGTAGCCTCCGGTGATTTCGTCGCTGAGCGCCTCATCAATGCGTATCAGAGCTTTGGTCACCTTGCAGCATCTGTTAGCCCCATCAGAAAAGGCGGACTGCAACCTGAGGATCCACGCGAGCTTTCGCTCTCTGCCTGTGGTGAATCGTGCGAGCCAGCAGCGGTGCCTCTCTCAACGACATCGTTTTCTGGCAAGTCAGTATCGAACCTTGCAGAGCTCGTTGAGCAGCTAAAGCAGGTCTACTGTGACACTATCGGATTCGAGTTTACGCACCTTACGCGTGAGGAAGAGCGTGCATGGTTAAAGGCGCGTATTGAGCGCAGGATCTCTGAAGGTCACGTCAAGTCAGCCGATGAACAACGGATGATTCTCTCTGATCTGATAAAAGGCGATCTCTTTGAATCCGAGCTACACCGAAAGTATGTTGGTACTAAGCGCTTCTCGCTCGAGGGTAATGAAACTTTGATCCCCGTCCTCTCAACCCTGGTTCGTCACTGCGCTACTATCGGGGTTAGAGAAGTTATATTCGGAATGGCTCATCGCGGCCGGTTGAATGTGCTTGCAAACACCGTGCAGAAGCCGCTCCCGCTTATCTTTTCTGAGTTTGAGGATAAGACCCTTGCAGCCGCAGTTGGCGCAGGGGATGTGAAGTACCACCTTGGATACCACTGTGCTGTATCTCACGGCGATAGCTCTGTTGAGCTCAGTATGGTGCCTAACCCTTCGCACCTTGAGTTTGTGAACCCAGTAGTTGAAGGTATCGCACGTGCCAGACAGGATAGCTTTCACAAGCGCGACCGCCGAGCTGTATTGCCGGTTGCTATGCACGGAGATGCGGCTGTAGCGGGCCAGGGGATCGTATTTGAGACGATAAACTACTCACGGATCGACGGTTATGAGACCGGCGGGACGCTGCACATCGTGATTAATAACCAGATTGGGTTTACCACAACTCCAGATGAGTCGCGCTCAACTCGCTACTGCACTGATCTTGCGAAAGGGATCGACGCCCCGGTCTTTCACGTAAATTGCGACGATCCAGAAGCAGCGTGTTGGGTTGCCCGCTTAGCGCTTGAGTATCGTAATACCTTTGGGAAGGATGTTTTTATCGACCTTATTGGCCATCGTAAACACGGGCACAATGAGGGCGATGATCCAAGCTTTACCCAACCTCAGACGTACGCCGAGGTGAAGGAGCGTAAGCCCACCTGGGTTGGTTACTCAGAGAAGCTTATTAGGGCGGGTGTGTGCGATGGTGCATTCGTTCAGCAAGAGGTCGATTCGTACAAAGAGCACTTCGGTTCGGAGCAGGCGAAGGTTCCTGCTGCGCCTCCTGTCGATGCAACCCCAGTGCATGGGCAACCGATGCATGAACCAGCAAAGACCGGAGTTGCTGAAAAGGCTCTTAAGGAGATCGGTCGATCGCTGAGCGCATTCCCTGAGGGTTTTGAGCCGCATCCAAAGCTAGCAAAAATTATCGAGAAGCGTGTCGAGACGGTAGAAGCCGGCCAGGGAATCGAGTGGGGCGTTGCAGAAGCGCTCGCGTTTGGCTCGCTTGCTCTCGATGGTGTCGTTGTGCGCTTGAGTGGTCAGGATTGTTGCCGAGGGACCTTTAGCCAGCGGCACCTTGTGTTGGATGACTACACGAAAGCGCAGACCTTTAGTCCGCTGCAGACACTTCTTTCGGCTAAGAAAGCAGACGGTCGATTTGAAGTCTACAACAGCCCCCTTTCTGAGGCAGCTGTTGTTGGTTTTGAGTTTGGCTACGCAGCAACTGAGAGGAATAGCCTCACTATCTGGGAGGGGCAGTTTGGAGATTTCTCAAACGGCGCCCAGGTTATCATCGACCAGTTTATTACAAGCTCTGAGTCGAAGTGGAAGCAGCTCTCAGGTATTGTGCTCTTATTACCGCACGCCTACGAAGGTCAGGGGCCTGAGCACTCTAGTGCTCGATTAGAGCGCTACCTTCAGATGTGCGCCGAAAACAATATGACGGTGTGCTACCCGTCTACGGCAGCGCAGCATTTCCACATGCTGCGCAGGCAGGGACTCTCTGAGCTTAAGCGTCCTTTGGTGGCGATGACCCCAAAGAGTTTGCTCCGGTTAGCCGGTGCAGCTAGTTCGCTCGCACAAATATCTAAGGGGTCTTTCGCCAAGGTTATCGACACACCTCTTTCGGAGAGCAAGAAGGTGAAGTCGCTGGTATTCCTATCAGGTAAGGTTTATCACGACGTGATGGCTTCGCTGAAGGATGCTGGCGAGCTCTCTGCTCGTATCGTGCGAGTTGAACAGCTCTATCCGTTCCCAGACCAAGAGATCGCAAAGATTATCGAAGAGACCGGAGCTTCAAACCTTTACTGGTTGCAAGAAGAGCCCGAAAATATGGGAGGCTGGAGCTACATTCGAGGTAAGTTTATCGACTGCTTTAAAGCCCCGCTAAGCTATATCGGGCGCTCCGCGTCCGCTGCGACCGCGACTGGTTCGTCTAAGAGCCACGCCCGCGAGCAGAAGGGGATCATGGAGCATCTTTTGTCAGTACTCCGGTAATGACACGGCATGGCAACTCTGTGACGATATTCGCTCGCCTAGTGGGAGCAAATTGGGTATCGTCATTGGAATGTTCTCCGTGTTTTTTGATTTAGAGACTACCGACAAGAACTGCATCGGGCAGATAATCAACTACTCGTTTATCCTCGTTGATGAGGCGTTGCAGCCGGTCGACGAACTCTCTGAGTTGGTGCACATCTCACGGCTACAGCTTCCCGATCCCGGTGCCATTTTAGCAAACCGCACAGATGTCCTTGAACACCAAGAGCGAGCCCAGTTCGATGAATATTCGGCGATGCACCGCATCGACGCATTTCTTAGGAAGTGTATCGACCGTGCGGGTGGTGCGCTCGCCTTCGTTGGGTATAACTCAGCTCGCTTTGACTTACAGTACCTGCGCACGAGCCTAATCAGAAACGGGCTTGACCCTTATTACGGTAAGAGCCTTCACTACAAAGATCTTCTTCACGCGGTGCAGAAAGCGTACCTCACGAGCCTCGATTTCCGCGACCTCATACGGAGTGAACGTGGTGGTGAGAAGAAGCTTTCTCTCTCGCTTCAGACCACGGCGCGAGCCCTTGGGCTGCTGCCTGGAGTCCAGGCGCATGAGTCGCGCGAGGATGTGTTGCTGACGATAAAGGTTGCGGCAACGCTCAAGACGCGCTTCGGAATTGATGTGGTTTCGTTCCGGTGTTACGAGGGTTTTAACCTGCATGCGACCGCAAAGTCTGGTGCAGTGTACATCGCTGAAAGTCCTGAGTACGACCTAACAGTGGGGGAGGTGTCTGCGAAAACGCCGATGACCCTACTTGACTTCGACCACCGGTCATCGCTGTGGATAAACGTTCAAAGATTCATCGAGAAGCCTGATGGGGTGCCTATAGTTTACCGCAATTTCTCCACCGGTCCGCTGTACATCTCGCCGAATGCTGTGAGAGATCCTCAATTAGAGCGCGCAGCGCGCAGCGCAGTCGCGCACTACAAAAATGTTACTGTGCGATCGTTCTTCGAGCGTTCAACGTGCGATATCGAGATGGATATCTATCGGCTCGATGCGGCAGATAGAGAGTGCTTGAAGCTAGCCCTTGCGAAGGGTTCAAAGGCTCCTCTTGAGAAGTGTTCTAGTGATGATGCTAAGAAATTATGGGTGCGGTCGCAGCTAGCGCGGCTTCAAGATCTCTCAAACAATGAAAAAGCCTCTGAGATGCTAGCTAAGTACGCGGTGTACAGATACGGAGGGACACTGCAACTAGCCCGCAAAGTTAAAGATAAAAGTGGCTCTGATACGAGCCCTAGTGAGGGGGATTTTCATATTACTTTACGCGAAATGGTTCGAGATCTAGAGCGTGCCCTAGAGCACGCACACGTAAGGGGGAATCTCGAGGATGCAAAGCTTTTGGAATCCCTTAGGACCTTTTATCGCGCCTCGGACATCGCCAAGGTGGCTGGGGGAGAGCTTGCGCCGCAGTTGCTTTAGAGTGTAGGCAGATTAAAGCCCCTGGTTAGCGGCTAAGGCATACTGGTGGGCGATGATAACTGCACTTTGCCGACCACCGATGCGAAGTGGGATAGTCCCATTGTGTTGAGAACCGTAGAGAGGCTTGGGATTAAGAACCCGCGCTCTCCCCGTAAATACTTCTCAGCGATCTTGGTGAATGGGCCTGGTATCTCCTTGGCAGCGGCCGCTGCCAAGATCGGATCCATTCCCGCATCCAGAACCCCGAGGGCGATCTCCTGTAAGTGCTTGGGCTCTAGCTTCTGGATGTACGGCGCAAGAGACATTAGCCCCGTCTCAATTTCACTTAGTAGTTCAAACCCCTCTTCCGATAGCTCGGCGCGGTTGCCCCCTAGATTTGACAGGAGTTCAGTCAGGTCCTGCTTGTTTTTGATAGCAGAGAGGAGTCCTGACACTAGGAAAGGCGCTATCTCTTTCTTTGCTTCGTCGCTCCAGGGGGTTTGAGGACGGCCCCAGAGACGGCGTCCCTTAGTTTGACCTGTGTATTGGCCAAGGGGCCTAAGTAGCTTGAAAGGCTGGGTCGAGATTGTTCCGTTGCTCCTTGAACGGTGGTCGGATAAGTTTGCAGGTGTGATGATAGATGTAAGTCAGGTGCGAGGAGCGCTGCGGGTTTTGCGTAGAGGAGGACTCTTATCGCCGCAATAACTTGGTCTCAAGCCATTCAGTCGTTCCGCGGTCCGCTTGCCATGGCTCTCTCTGCAGTGCTCTTTGGTGTAATGGGGTTTTCCGCAAAAGTTATCTCGCCAGAGATTCCAGCATTGGAATCAGTCTTTGTGCGTGGGGTAACGAGTAGTATTGCGCTGCTGTTGTGGATGAAGTGGCGCGGAGTATCTGTTTTAGGTTCCCACCGCAGAGAGCTTGCCTGGCGTGGTTTCGCTGGGATGTTCGCCTCATTTGCGTACTTCCTTTCGGTCACACTCGCTCCTGCCGCAGAGGCAATTACCCTCTTTCGGGGGTCTGCGCTCTTTATGCCATTTCTGGCCTACCTTATCCTCAAGGAGCATCTTAACGTATCTCGCGTTGGGTACGCTCTGGTAGGGTTTCTTGGATCTTTGTTGATCCTAAAACCAGGATTCAGCGAGGTGCGGCTAGGGCTTTGGATTGCAGTTGCCGGCGCTCTTATTAACGCTTTAGGCTGGGTCTCGGTGCGGTCTCTAAGTCAAAAGGAGTCTGCTGCAACGATTATATTCTATTTCGCCTTTGCATCAGCTGTTGGGGCTCTCCTTGTCGGTCACGACTCTTTTGTGCTCCCTAATGCCCGGCAAGGAATTTACCTTTTGGCGGTCGCAGTGGCGGGTTTAGTTGGTCAATGCTTCCTCACTATTGCGTATCGCCATGGGGATGCCGCTGTTGTAACCCCTGTAGGCTACGTAGAGATAGTGGCGCTCCTTGGTATGAGCTGGGGATTTTTTGGTGAGGTGCCAGATGCAATTTCTTGGGTTGGTATCGGCTTGGTGGTGGCTGCAGGTGTGCTCGTATCTCTGCCAAGTAGAATGTAGTTCCTAACGGGGATGAATGAGTGTTTTTTGTGGACCCTTTGGAGACCGCGTGGTAGGTTGAATCTAGTGCGTTCCGATTGTCTAGGCGGCTGAAGGCGGTGACCGGCTTCATTCATATAATTCAACAATATTGCAACCACGAACTGAAAGCTCGCGAAGACGAGTACCAGTTTTGTTTTCGACAAAATCTCGCTAATCCTTTTGTGGCTCGCGTGCACAACCTCGTCCATGCAGGTACCACGGTGCCAGAAGAATTTCGATATCATGAAAAGTACGTGGAGGTAGCGCAGCCCTCTTCGTGGATTACGTTTCAAGAGGCGTTCCAGTACGCGAATGAAAGACTCGCCGGAGAGATTGCATGTGTTGCAAACCTGGACATCTTTCTTGATCATGCCAGCGACTGGACCGCGGCGGTCGAGCTCTTACGATCTGGCGTGGTGCTGTGTTTGTCGCGCACTGAAATCGACGCGGCAGGCACGATTTGCAAAGACTCTAACTTTGCGCGAATTGCCTTTGCAAACACTCAGGATGCATGGCTTTTTAATGCGCCGTTTGAAGTTTCGAGCTGTAATTTTGATCTCGGCACGCTAGGTTGTGATAACGCTCTGGCAGATAGGATCAGGCGGACAGGCAGGATTCCCGTCAATTCCCCGAATCAGTTTCGGGTCTTCCATTACGATGTTGCCAGGGGGAAAGACGCCGCCAACCAAAAGGTAATTCACACTAAGGCGCGCGGCGTGCGTGGAAACTCACGCCCGGAAGAGAGTGGCCAGTATCTTCTCCCTGATATCGATCAAGTGCAAAGTCTTGATGCGTTGGCCGACTCGCTAGGCTTGAGCACTCTTGAACGGTACGTCCTTGCATGCGACATGATGAGCGGGGTGATTCGTATTAATAACCGTTGATCGTCATGTTGGGGGGCTGACGGGCGCTCCGAGAAGCGATATCCAGAGATCTTTCGCCAAGGTTACTGACCCACCTCTTTTGGAGAGCCGGAGGGTGATGTCGGTGGAATTCCTAATACAGCTTGGAATCGCCGACCTTCTAGCAGGGTGGTGAAAAAGGGTTCCGTCGTGAGCATTTTGAGAGTTTAGGCGAAACGAGGCGGAGATGCCGAAAAAACCGGAGGCGTATCCTCTGAGATACGTTGAGGATTTTTTTGGCGTCTCCAACGAAGTTGCCTTGTCCGCCGAAGCCTTGGCGCAGGAGGAAGCCAAACTATCAAAATGCGCAACAGGAAATCCTTTTTCACCACCCTGCTAGGTATGCTCAAGTTTGGGGAGTGCGAAAGACAATGGGCGAGCTAAAGCCCGCGGTCCCAGTAGCGTTGCTCGACCCCTTTACCGCGCTCGCTCCCGTAAATGCACATAGAGATCTGACACCGGGAAGTCCGGCGAAAGGTTGCGTAAGCCGTACGTTGTTTCCGGCGGCGTGCTTTCTGTGAACTGGTAGAGATAAATGCGCTGAATGCCCTTCATCTTGTCAGTCAGGTATGGCCACACTTGGCGACCGTATTTAAGCTGGTTGTTAACCCCTTGAGCCCCGGTCTCTGTAACCCAAGTAGGCTTAGACAGTCCATTAATGAAATCGGCAACCCCACCTGGACGGGTTACGTTCTCAAATTGGCGTCCGTAGTAGTGGATGGCCCAGATGTCGGAGAAGTCTTGAGCGCCGGCATCGCGCATGGCGCGATTGTATTTAAGGGTTTCAGGAAAATTTTGGTTTATCGCAGTTGTTGCAGCGCTCACGACCAGCTTTGCAGGAGCAAGGCGGCGGATGACAGTGTATGACTTTTGTAGCGTGCTCACATAGGCAGATGGGTTGTTAACGAATCCCATGATCTCGTTATCGGAGTTCTGCTGATTCGGTTCGTTCCAGATCTGAAACCCGATTACCCGCCCGTTTCCGCCATACTTGGCGACTACCGGAGCAACAAATTTATTGACGAAAGTTAGACCTGCGTCGCCGCCGTCCCATTGTGAGCGATCTCGCATCCAGTTGGGTGCTGCGTTTAGTATGACCAGGGCATCAACCCCGCTTGGGAGATTGCTGATCACCGAGTCTGCAAAACCCAGATTGAGGGGGCTGTTTTTACTCGGCTGGACTCCGTCGTTCCACTGTAGGAGTACCCGCACAAAATGTAGCCCCAGGGTGTCTCGTACCTCCTTGAACTGCGCACTCTGGGTACCGAAGCGACCGTCGTTCACAAAGGCGTTAGCGCCTAAGATATCGGTGTTAATTGTCTTTTCAGGAACGCCCTCGATGGCATCACTTGCAGTCTCCACTATGCTCGAGTTGCACCCAGCTAGAAGGACGAAAGTAAGGGCTAAAAAATGCTTTCTCATCGGTATACCCATTCAAAAGTGGACAGTGCCAAGACCTTCCCCAGAGCACCCAGGGCGGTGGTTTGTTTCTGCAATTTCCCTCACACTTGCGCTTGAGGCAACGGGCAAAAAAGAGGTAGAGTCCTCTCTTCAAGAGTTTATAAACTTCCTTCTCGGAGCGACGTGTCGCAGTTCGTTCACCTCCACCTCCATACCCAATACAGCCTCCTTGATGGGGCGAATAAGCTACCCGAGGTGCTGAATCACGCGGCTGCGCTCGGTCAGCCCGCAATCGCTATGACTGACCACGGCAACATGCACGGGGCGGTTGAGTTTTACTCTGAAGCTAAGAAGATCGGCATCAAGCCCATCATCGGCTGCGAGCTCTACGTCACCCCCGGCAGCCGCTTTGACCGAAAAATGCGCCAGCACGGCGGAGCTGGTACAAACCACTTAACGGTGCTGGTGGCAAACCAGACCGGATATCGAAATCTCTGCAAGCTCTCAAGCCTCGCGTACAAAGAGGGTTTCTATTTTAAACCCCGGGTAGACCACGAGATTTTAGAGCGGTACTCAGAGGGTCTGATTGTGCTTAGTGGGTGTCTTGCCGGTGAGCTTGCGCAAGCTACGATGGCAGAGGACTTTAAGGGAGCGCGTGAGACGGCTGAGTTTTATGCGCGTGTCTTCAAGGACCGGTATTACATTGAGATACAGCCACACCCTGTAAGTGACCAACAGAAACACAACGCTGCGGCTATTGATATCGCCACAACGCTCGGTATTCCGCTTGTTGCCACAACAGACTGTCACTACTTGAATCGTGACGACCACTTCGCCCAAGAGGTGCTGATGTGTGTCTCAACCGGCAAGACAGTAACGGACCCTGATCGACTCAGACACGAAGGAGTACAGCTCCATCTTAAGACGCAAGATGAGATGTTGCTTGAGTTCGCTGGCACCAAGGGCGCAGAGGAGGCGATAAAAACCTCGGGAGATATCGCGAAGGAGTGCGACTTTGGATTCAACAACAAAACCTACTTCATGCCCAAATTCGAGAGCTCCGACCCGCGGCCCCTCGATGAGATTATGGCGGATATGGCGCGCACTGGATTGCAAGCGCGCTTTCAGCAGTTAGAGAGCGCTCCGGGCTGGGATCAAGCCGTACGTCAGCAGTACAACGACCGCTTAGAAGAGGAGCTCAGCCTCATTTCAAAGATGGGCTTTGCGGGGTACTTTCTGGTGGTCGCCGACTTTATCGTGTGGGCAAAAGATAACGGTATTCCGGTAGGGCCAGGGCGCGGTTCGGTTGCTGGGTCGTTGGTTGCATACGCGCTTAGAATTACCGAAGTTGACCCGATCTCTAATAAGCTCTTTTTTGAGCGCTTCCTTAACCCTGAACGTATATCGATGCCCGATATCGACGTCGATTTCTGCATCTTCGGGCGCGAGCACGTGATCAAGTACGTCGTGCAGAAGTACGGTAAGGAGAACGTAGCTCAGATAGCAACGTTCGGCACGCTAAAAGCCAAAGCCGCGATCAAGGATGTTGGTCGAGCGTTAGGGCTTAGTTACGCAGAGACTGACCGGGTGGCCCAGCTTGTACCGGCGCCGCGACAAGGTTTTGATTATCCACTCTCCGAGGCGCTCAAAATGGAGCCGAAGCTCGCTGAGTACGCTGCTGGAGAAGGGAAGGAATTAATCGAGTTAGCAGTCAAACTCGAGGGCCTTACGCGGCACACCTCGATGCATGCTGCTGGCGTGGTCATCGGTGATAGACCCCTCGATGAGCTCCTTCCGATGATGGTTGATAAGGACGGTAACGATCTAACGCAGTACTCAATGACCTACGTTGAGAAGGTTGGGCTTGTAAAATTCGACTTTCTTGGTCTAAAAACTTTAACCGTCCTGCATACAGCTCTCAAGATCATTAAGGAGAGCCGCGGCATAGAGCTAGACCTCAATACTCTTCCGATTAACGATGCAAAAACCTACACCTTGCTCTGTGGAGGAAACACGACTGGTGTTTTTCAGCTTGAGTCGAGTGGTATCACCGAGATGGTGGTGCGTCTAAAGCCTAGCTGCTTCGATGATATCGTGGCTATCCTTGCGCTCTATCGGCCTGGGCCTCTTGATGCGGGGATGGTTGATAGATACA
>JBIKKT010000087.1:0-7256 GCA_044360195.1 Bdellovibrionota bacterium
CCTAGTCCCTCCACTTTGGGACGGCATTTTAGAGGTGCCGAACTTTCTGCCAATCAACTGCCGAACATTTTGATTTTACCCTGCCGAACTTTCTGATTTTAGGTGCCGATCATTTTGCGCGCGTGCAAGAAGTACGAGATGGCGATGTCGGCATAGATTTGACTGGATATGCTGCAAAGAATGGGCTTTCTAAGGTAAGTTCCAGCATGGTAATTTTAAATGCGGCTGGAAACAGCACTGTAGGAGCAAAGCCGTGAAAATATCAGAGAAAGAAGCCACCATATTGGCGAGTGCTGAACTACGAGCTAATGCCCCGATATCCGTTCTTCGAAAAGAGTCTGGATATCGGGAGCATTCGATACGGTACGCGCTCCACAGCCTAGTTAATCGACAGGTCATTACGCCGATTCCGTTTATCAATCTGCATCGGCTCGGATATACGATTTACCACCTCTTTTTCACTGTTGGTGGAGAGCGGCGGGGGCAGCAAGATGCCCTCATAAAATCCTTCATCGCCTCTCCGAACGTATTATGGGTGGGTGAGTTTGGAGGGGAGTTCCAGTACGGGGTAGGGGTGTGCGCTAAGCGGCTCCCTCCGTTAATTGAATTTCTCACCGCCATTTCAAACAAGCACAAAGCGATATTTCACGATAAGGCGATCTCGGTTCAGGTTTCATCAACTGTTTTTCCGCGTCGGTACCTCACAAGTAAGCGCTTCTCTGTAAGTCCGATTACTGTCACCTTTGATAAGAAAGAGGTGGTCGAGATCGATGACCTTGACTCGAAGATCTTAAGCGGTTTGACGACATACGCGCACCTTTCCCATCGACAATTGGCTTTAAAGATTCAGATTCCACTCTCTACCGTTGAGCTGCGACTCGCTAAGTTGCGCGAACGTGGTGTTATCGCCGGAGAGATCTACGCAGTTGATGCCGGCAAGTTCAACATGGAGAGCTTTAAGTTGCTGGTGTACACCAAGGGGCTCGATGCTGAGCTGAGCACGCGGATGTTTAATTTTTGCTCGCGGCACAAGAACGTAACGACCCTGATCGACTGCCTAGGGTCGTGGGGCTATGAGGTAAACGTTGAGGTCGTGCGCCCCGAGGAGGTCACGCGTATCATTCAAGATATGTACGAACACCTAGGTGACTCAATCCACACCATCAAGACGCTGACTAAGTTTCGGTACCCAAAGGTGCGATTCTTCGTAGAAGAGGGTGCTGTTATCGATTCGTAATGGTTGTATTCTCTGTGGTCTGAGTGTTCTCTGTGGGTATTAGGACTGCCGGGCTTCCCTAGGTTCCATAGTTAGAGATCCCGGGATACAATTGGGGGGTATGAAGAGTTCCCCGGCGCCCGCACCCCGATCTGTTCCAATTGCCCCGGCCGTGGGTGCTTCACTAGCCGACTCCGGTAGTGGCGTCGGTCCATCAATGCCGGACACTAAGCTCGCGAAATTCTCAGACACCCTAAGCGTTAAGATCAGAACCTTCGACTTTCTGCGTGGGAAAAACTCCAAGGAGTTCCTGGGTCTTTTTAAAAATCCTAGTTCGCTCTCTGCAGACCAGCGCGAAGCGGTGTTAGAACTCGCAGAGGTAATGCGCATGACGCAGACATCAATGATACGCATGAATCAGGCGTATCCAGGGCTCCCCCCAGATCCGATTGAAAAGACCCTTGATCTCGTTACCCGTTACGGCGCCTCGGTCGTTCTTCTTAAAGGAAAGGATCCTACTGACCGTACTAGCAACGAAGCTGTTCACGGTTACGGTATCATCATTCGTGGCAGGGAGAATTTTCCTGATGCAGCTCATATTCCCGAACGTCTCTTTCACGGAGAGAGCCATCGCCTGATACGGCTCTTTGTTGATGATGTAGCGCGGCTGCAGCTTCCACCGGGCGAGGCTTTTTCACGAATTATCGATCAAATAAAGGAGATCTCTGCCGGTGGGCCGATAATCGGCATGGTGCTTACTGACCTGCTCCCACTGGATTCATCCCGAGAGCTTGCCCCAAAAGGGAAAGCTATCTGGTTAGAAGCTCAGAAAGCCCTAGACGCGCGTGGCTTTGAGGATTCAGGGGAGATTATAACTGAGACCATTGATATCCCAGGTAGAGCAAGAGTTGCTATTCCGTTTCGCTGGTACGTGTGGCCTCCGATGTCCGAGCAGGGTGCTAAACGTGAAGCAGGTCACAAGATTCGTTTTGGTTTGTTGGATGAGCAGCAACGAGAACGTTTAGCAGGAATCTTTCCCAGCTTACCGTCAGAGGGTGGGACTGTTAAGTACGTGGGAACATCACACGACGCCTTTAGTGTCGCGCTACAGATACCCGGTAACTTGGTGTTTGCAGCAACCTTTGAGTCATCACACAAGGGCGCAAATCGAGTCGGACATCGACCTAACCTCCTATCAATAGAAGCAGTGCGGGGCTTGTCGCTACCTAATGGTTCCGCAAGCGCTGTCATTGTAAATGGTTGCTTGCCAGATGTAATCGGGAATGACCCTGACCCCCAGGTGCGATCCCAAAGGTTAGAAGCCTTTCTATCAGCGCAAAAGGATTCCCTTGCCGAAGGGGGTGTTCTCGTCGTGCGCGATACACTCCGCACAGACCTGAAGGGTAATATTCGTCTGCAGTTCAGTCGTAAAACTTCATCCGAGCGATTCGCTGGGAAAGAAGTTGGTGAGCTTCTCAAGGAGTTCGTAGAGGCACGTGCGGAGCAACACGTATCAGACGATGACTGGAATGCAGTGCAACTCCTCAGAAAGGATGAGCAACGACAGATTTGGTCAGCTCCGCACGCGGTCGCAGCAGAGTTTCTCGCTAAGTATCGCTACTACTCAGATTGGAGGCATGAGCGTAATCGGTTATATACAGCGCAATCAGTTAAGGAGAGAATTAAAAGTATATTGGCTGGAGCTCCTGGTGCCGGTCCAGAAATGCGCTTGATCTACGCAGGACCTGAGCATAGCGCATACATTGATGGCAGGTTAGTGCAGGTCGAAGCGTTCAACCGACTTCCGCGCGATACATTTCCTACTAATCACATCACCGTTGCTCAAAAAGTGGGGCTAGGTGAAGGGATTGGGTTTGCTGTCGGCGAAGAGAAGCCACCACGTACTGACCCATTCGTTTCGATTAGGTGTTTCGAGCAGCTTAACCCAGACACAGGGGAGGTTGTTGGATATCGAGAGGTTGCTTCCCGAAAGAATCGTACCATAGACGTTGTTCCGTATGATATTCAAGGCGGTACACTCCTCGTCCGAGGACGGGAGTATCCGCGCCCCCTTACGGTTCTTCATCCCGCACTCGATCTCTCTGTTCACGGTGGTTACCTTCCTGAGCAGATAGGCTTACTAGTGACACCTGATGTGGCGAGTGATCCCTCAGCCACGAGAAAAGTGCTCGAGGATGCACTGCCCAAGAAAGCTGGTCTCGACGCCGCTTTGCCGCGGGAGTTTCAAGCTCCCCTTGGGTACTTCTCTGGCGCTGATTCACTCGATGAGTTTGTTAATTCCATACCGGTGAGAGAGACTGGGTTACCGGCAGGCGACACTAAGATAGAGGATCCCCTTGTTCCGTACGGAGGGCACCTTCGCGCGCGAACTTTAAATGCCGTTCATTTTTTACAGGCGCAACAGGTTGGGCAACAGCAAGATCCGCGTCTGGAGCGGGTGATTTACAGTCTCTTGCGGAAGCACTGTATATCTCGAGGTCCGTGGCTTGGAGAGGTGCTTAATCTTAAAGCACAGAATCAGGGCAATGTGCTGCTGTCTGACGTGTCTGAGGTTTTAAATCTCCCTAATCGTCAGGTATTCAGGGAAGTCAAAGGAAAAAAGCCCTTAGTTCTCTCGACGTATCGACGCGAATTTACCGAGCGCTTAAGCGGGGAACCCTCGCTCGGTTCATCTAAGGAGTGGGAATACGTTGAGCCAGCCCAAGACAGCGGCTTAAGTCACCAGACGGCAGCTTTCTTGCCAGTAGCCAAAGTCAAGAAGGCCGATGGGACAGAAGAGATTGTAGTTGGTCTCGAGCTGCGCGATCTTCCAGGCCCGCAGCTTGTTGGTCACACAAGCCTCTTGGCAACGGTGCCGAGCATTCGCATACCTTTAGATGTGAACTCTATGCACGCTGCTCAGCACTTCACAGTTCAAAAATTTCAAGAGCTCTTCGGTGTCACGGTGTCACAATCCAAACGGTTGGGAGGGAAATACTTTAAATCGCCAGGTATCACTCCCGATATAGAGTACCCCATGGTCGTTGAGGTTGATCTCTCACGCTCAAAAACAGATACACTTCGCTGGGTTCGTTTGCATGAGATAGTTGATCATATTGATGAGCTGCGCTGCGGGCGGGCCATAACACTCCTATGGAGGGCTGCTCATATGCTGGATTTCCAAAGCTCCGTGAGGCATCAGGAGCACTCCTAGGGAAACGTGGCGGCGCTCCGGTTCTGTCGCTATGCCGCAGAGGGTAATGTGTGGTGCCGTGTTAATTGGTACCTTTCCCTTCCCTGTCCCTCCGTTCCTGTTCAGCCGATGCCCATATAATCATCGAAATCCTCGATTGCTGCTAAAAGTACGACTAGTTTAACAGATACTCTAATAATACGCATAGTGCTTCCACAGGCATGATGCGCCGGCGACTCACGGTTGCTAGCGCTTTTTATCGGGGAGCTATGCGTATGAAGGTGCTTTTACTAGTCGATGTGCAGAATGATTTTTGTCCGGGTGGAGCTCTTGCAGTTCCTGAGGGGGATCGCATAGTGCCGATAGTAAATAAACTTTTGGCGTCTAAGGAGTTTGACCTAGTAATTGCAACGCGCGATTTTCACCCGCCTGGTCACGTTAGCTTTGCAGAGACTCACAACGCTACGCTCTTCTCGCAGATCGAGATAAATGGTGGGCCGCAAACCATGTGGCCAAAACACTGTCAGCAGGGGACCCCTGGTGCTGAGTTACACCCTGATCTTGATAGTAAGAGCATCAACCACATTATCCACAAGGGAACTAATCGTGAGATCGATAGCTACAGCGCCTTCTTCGATAACGCACGAGCTTCCGAGACCCCGCTGCGGACTCTCTTACTTGCAGAGGCTGCGCGCAGGGGATTTGAGCCGAGTCAGATAAATCTCTCGGTTTGTGGGCTTGCACTCGACTACTGCGTTGCATGGAGTGCGCTCGATGCTCACTCGCTCGGCTTTAGGACCAAAGTGATCGTTGATGCAACTCGAGCTGTAAATCTTTCTCCCGGTGACGACCTCAAAACGTTGCGAGAGCTAGCTGAGCGAGGGGTTTCAGTTGCGCTTAGCGAAGAATACATAAAGCCTGCTCAACGGCAGGTATCAATTGCTGCCACATCGAGCGATAGAGAACGGGGTATTGAGGTTGGGAGGTAGGTGGTATGCTAAGCACATCACAGGCGAGCGGAGCGTTTTTACCGGGATCGTCTACGAAAGGACAAGGAGGGTTCCCGTTGTCATCGAAGGAGGAGGTGCAGGCGCTAGGAACAGCTGTAGGATATCCTGCGCGCGTTCGGGTACCCAGTGATATGAGGAAATGGGAGACGAGCTTCTCTGGTTATGCCCCGCCAGACTACGATTCTACTCGGGTTATAGCCCAAGATTCTACATGTAACCCAAGCGGCCAAGCGCACCCAGCCAAGCTATCTGTTGAACAATTTCGCCAGTGGTATCAAAGTGGCAAGCTTTCAAGTTGGCTCGGTGATTACAACCTGAATAGCGAGACCGGTCGACCGCTCAATCCGCTTGGGCGTACCGGTCTTGAAGGTCGTGGCGCTCTCTACAAGTGGGGGCCTAATAAGGCGGCAGATGCTATAGTAACCCGGAATGGACCAGAGACTGATAAGCTTGAGATCCTCCTGATTCTCAGAGCTTCCGGAGTGTGGGCGCTTCCGGGTGGATTTCTCGAACCCGGAGAAGCGTCGCGCGACGCCGCTGCGCGTGAGTTACGCGAGGAAACTAGATTGAAATTGGATTTTTCAGGAGCCACCCGCACCTTCTCTGGGCTAGTCATCGATCCACGCATGACAGATAATGCATGGATAGAGAGTGAGGCGTATCTCTTGCACCTTACAGAAGCTTCTGCACTGGTGATGGGCTCCGATGATGCACAGGACGCACGCTGGCATGTGGTAACGCCCGAGCTCGTTGAAGGACTTTATGCAAGTCACCCCGAGATGGTACGTTTAGCGTTAAAGATTTAAAAGGGCAGCGTGCATGAGTAAAAAGCGCGGAGATGACAATTACGATTCAACAGAAGAAGTGCGCCTCGACAAATGGTTGTGGGCAGCTCGCTTCTTTAAGACCCGTGCACTGGCGCATGAAGCTATTGAAGGTGGCAAGGTGTACGTAGATGATATACGAGCCAAGCCAAGTAGGATAGTTCAGGTGGGGCAGAATATCCTGATCAACTCTCCGCGCGGCCGCTTTCAGATCGTAGTTAAAGGCGTCACCCCCTATCGAGGGTCACCAGCCGTTGCTGCCGAATTGTACAGCGAAACAGAGGAGAGTAAGAGGCAACGTGAGCACGTCTCAGAGATGCGCCGCCTAGCCTCTTCAAGCGGTCCCTCCGAGCGCCCAACTGCTCACGACAGAAAGATGCTGCGGCGAATGAAGGAGGAGGGGATTGAGTAGGGTTTTTAAAGGATGCCAGTCTGCTCCAAATGCCAGTCTGCTCCAACAAATGCCAGTCTGCTCCAACGCAACAGTGTGGCAGTCTTGTACTTGCCGGCTTGGTGGGTATCAGTAGCGCAGCTCGAACCTTGCCGGCGCTCTACTTTTCCATTATCTCTCGCCTCAGCCTGGTCGTGTGCTTGGTCGACCGAGCGCGCGGACCGTCGACCTTGAGCCGTTCGGCAGCATTTGGTTGATCTCAGGCATGCAATCGCCGTGTTGCGGGGTAGCAACTTTGTCTTTTTCAATCGAAAACACCTGCTCCAACGCAAACACCTGCTCCAACGCAACAGTGTGGAGTAGTCGAAAAAAACACCTGCTCCAACGCAACAGTGTGGAGTAGTCGAGAAAACACCTGCTCCAACGCAACAGTGTGGAGTATCAATCGAAAAAACACCTGCTCCAAAAAAACACCTGCTCCAACGCAACAGTGTGGAGTATCAATCGAAAAAACACCTGCTCCAAAAACACCTGCTCCAACGCAACAGTGTGGAGTAGTCGAGTACAACAGCGTGGTGGGCTCGGTGGGCATCAGGAACGGAGTCCTAACATTGCCGTCGCT
>JBIKKT010000088.1:0-7224 GCA_044360195.1 Bdellovibrionota bacterium
TTAGCTCCCCTTTGCACACTCTGCTTCAACTCTAGAAAACATAGCGTGGGGCTACTAAAAACGCATTTCGACCATAATCTGAGCCGTATCGACTCAACCATCACCGAACAGACACCAGATTTCAGCTGCTTACAAAAAAGCTATCGATCGTCCTATCCTTCGATTCGCAGCTCTTTGTTGCTGCAGATAACGTAGATTTTTCTCTCTTTTTTCTTAGGCGTGTGGGGCTTCATGTACGGCTCCCGGAGCTGAACTGAGCGGGGGACAGATCTAGTGTTGGCAGCGGACCGTACTTCAGCATTTGCACGCTCTTGTTCTCGCACCTTGGCGATTATGTCTTGGCGGATCTTCTCAATTTGCTCTGGGTCGGTGATGCCAAACGGCTCTAGGCACTTAAAGGGTCTCAGCACGATCTGGTGAGGGAGTGCCTTCTTGGACTCTTTCAGTGCCAAGTAGAGAGCCGCATCCTGTGCTGGAGAGAGTGAGCGTGCTGGAATCCTTGGAATCTCTGGGGCAGGATACCAACGGGCATCAATTGTCACCTCGGCATCTATTGTTGGCTCGCACGTTAGAAATGCAGACCAGGAGTTTATCCCTGGATACTCATCAATGGAGTCGCAGAGGGCAGCATTCGAGGGATTACAGTAGATGTAGACTATTCGGGCAATCACGGCCTCTAGATCAACAACTCGGGCAGCTGTAGTGCGCTCTTCCCACAAGGAGAGGCTTCGGAGTCCTACGAGTGCTTTTACGGCATCGGTAGTCTTCTTTTGCAGCTCCATGTAGAACTTACTCAGTTCCTCTGGCTTATGAGACACTGCCAGGTTGTGCGAGTGGCTATTCATGTCCACGAAATGGCACAGATCTACTGTGTCGTTCCTCTGAGATCTTGCCATGATGCCACGCTTAACCTCGTTTGAGGTCTGGGTTGGAGGCATGGGGAGATACTCTCTCGCGCGCGGGATGATCTCGTAGACGAAATTCTCTCTGAAGACTCGATTTGCTCGGGGCATACCCGAGAGTATTCGGGTATAGGGGGCGGAAGTTGTGTTAAAAAAAGTAGGGTGTACCAGCGGCGAGGGCACGAATTAGTTTAGTCGATCCGCTCAAGATGAGTAGCTCTGCCCTCAGTATAAACCACTACTGCGCCGATTGATTCCGCATCTGCGCGTTTTACGAGAGTAACCGATTTTTTTTCCAAGAGAATCGCACCGTGCCACGGAGTTATCCAATTATCCACTGACGGACACAAAGCGATCCCTATTTTCTCGCTATGGGGTTGTTGAGGGTGAATGGAGAGTCGAACAGCGGAAGGAAACTGCTCTGCGATCAGGCGGCTCCAGGCGTTTGAACGGGCAATAACCTGATACGCGATAGTTTTCGCCAGGGTCCGGTTCTGCGTCTTGCTCACATCAGGATGGAGAACCAGCCGATCTTCAAAAATAAAGCGGTGAATCCCGTCAAAGAGAGCTCGGTGGTGCTGATAGTAGTGGGTTCGCTCCCGTACCTGCTCCTCTGTGTCTCCAAAGTCTCTCATTAACTCCTCGCGTGCTCTTGGGTATTCGGGTGTAGGCCCTGAGAGGTCTCTTAGGTCGAAAAAATCAATTGACGCGAGCCCGCGTTGAGCAGCCATGGCTCTCAGCGCGGCTCCGTAAGAGCTCACCTCATCGTCCGAGACTTCCACGAGATCGCTAAAAACATGACCATCGGAGCAGATAGTAATCTTTGCTCCTGGGGGATAGATCGTCTTGATTTCGTTACAAAGCGACTGCAGAGAGGTGAGAGCGATCTCCTCTGCAAGATCCGGCAGCTTCCCCAAGACCTTCTGTGGGGAGGGTGATTTGGCAGGGAACGCAGGGAGCACAAAGTGAACTGGCACGCCGTCAGCGATAAACGACTGAATTTTCGGCAGGTGAGGTGCCGCACAAGCGTGACACGGCGTACTGGCGCAGGGTTCCGTTGGGGAATTAAATCTCCTTCTAATCAGTACCCGTTGCAAGATGCTCTCCGCTAATGAGTCTATGTGCTGGGCACGTGCCGGTGTGATCTTTTCAGCGATGGCGTCTGCCGCCTTAATAAATCGTGAGGCGACCGCTTGCCCCATGCGGGAAGAAGGGGTGAGGGGAATGCGAGAAAAAAACTTCAACACTACCTCACCGAGAAACGGAGAATGCAGCGCCAGCCAGATAAGAGCCAAATGACATTTGTACAGGAAGCGTATAAGAGCGGCCGCATTCTCAGGCTGTGGAGCAGGAGATGCTTCTGCGCAACACCGAGCGAGCATGCTGGTCGTCAGAATCTTGAAATGCAGGGTGTGCGGACTGAAGACTCCGACTCGTCCGGTCGAGGTTGCCAATTCCCATGCCAACCGAGAAAGTGCTTTTCGATATGGGGCAAGCATCTGAATCTTCCACCGCACCATACAAGCGGTCCGAGCCGCAACAGTTCCAGGGGGAATTTCTGATATCCGCGCCTCGAGTTGTATGGCGATTCGGTTGTAGAGTGCCAAAATAAAATCTTCCTTCGCCGGGAAATCAGAGACAAGGCTTTTGAGGGTAATTCCCGCCTCTGCAGCGATGTCACTCATCGTGAGTGTTTCTCCTCGCTCTGCCATCAGCGTAAGCGCAAGCTGGACAATTGATGTTTTTGTGGGCATTTGAAAGCTTTCTAGAGAGTGATTCCTCTCTCTTTAGCGAGAAAGGCATGTACACTCTGCGCATAGTTCTTTTCTAGTTTCATGTAATTGCAGGGCGAGCCAAATGACCAGGCGAGGTGGTAGCATGATTCTTGATTAAGGCTTGGCGCTTCATTGACAAGCCTTTGCAGCGAGGCGGGAAGGCGAGGAAGATGCTCTCTCTCCGCGGATCGTTCGTAGGAGAGCCCAAACCTATAAATTGCTGAGCGAATTATGTGAGCGCTTTCCCAGTTGAAGGTCATGCTAACTCCTCTAAGCTGTGACGCGGAAGCGAGAATGTCTTCAGTGGTGCTCTCTGCAACGGGCTCGTGCGACGTAAGAGCATAGAATCGATCAAGCCAGGGCTTAGTAACCGGGCTCTTCGTCCAACCGAAGTAGATCGTCATGGATTTCTGTATGAAGTCAGTGGCAAAAAACCCCACACGCTCAAGGCCAAATTCCTCGTAGAGAGGTGCAAAGGCTTGAAGGGCATCAGGCAGCCCCTTTACTGTGAGAGCAGCTTTAACAGGAATAGGGGTCGTGTAAGTCCACACCTTGGCAAATCCCCTCTGTGAGTCAAAATCCACGCCGCTCCGCACGGAACCCGATATCGCCTCAAGGACGTTCGGCTGTAAGTCCAGCAGATGTCGAGCGGGTGTATCTATGATTCCAGCATGGATTGCTCGCTGAACAGGATCGTAAGAATCGGTGGAGAGAAAGCGAAAATAGAGGCTGCCTCCGGGAACGTCAGTGGCCTTCCATTGGAGGACCTGCCGGCGAAAGTCATCTTCAAAAACTTTCACTGCCTTTGCGCACACTTCCCTGCAAAACGTCGCCGAAATACAAGCTGCGGCGACCTCCATGTCGTTGAGGAACTGCTCGGGGTCAAAGGGTGCTTTGTCCTGTGCTTCAGTCATAATGCTTAGAGTATGTGTATCCTCTGTAAGTGTCTCGGAGAGCTTTCGATAAATGGTCGCCGGCCGTGAAGGAGCGCATGATTGTCAGCGAAAATATAGTCTCCATCGTTCCAGGAATGAAGGTATGAGCAAGTCGGATCATAGAGCGCTTTTTGTAGCTCTGAAATGAGCTGTTCCTGTTCGTCGACCGAAGCGTCATGTACCTTAACTTCGAGAGGGTTCTCTTTCGTGGTGTGTTCGCCCATGGGCTCAGCAAAGCGAATAGTTAAAGCACCCGTTTTGGGGTGCACATTGATGAGCTTTTGAACTACTGTTCCCCCATAGTGTGCGATCTTCTCAGTGGAATATGAGATAGTTGTCTCTTGCCACTTTTTGAGTTTATCCGGGTTCTTTGTGAGCACTAACTGAGTGTCCACAAATACGGTTTCTCCACCACCACTCTTGCGAGGGGCTTCTCTACACTGAAAAAATTGGAGGTGCGGAGTGTGCTCAGCGAATGCGCCGTCCCAGTGAAGAGGGACATCACCGTGAGTGAAGAGATAGTTCTTCGGATCATCATGGACTTCGACGTCAAGAATTTTCCCAAAATTCCACTCAAGTATCGTTCCAAGACTCTCCGCGTAGCGGATAAAGTCTGAAGAGGGAAGAGGCTCAAATCCTCTCGCGACCACGAGTTGGTGCCTCTTAACGAGTTCGAGTATTGATTCTCCCGATACGGTGAAGAGACTCGTGCCTCGTTGATTTGAAGTTGAAGCGTGGAGAATGACCCCAAAAGGGACTATGCTCTCAATCTTTCCCGAATCGATAGTCATACGCGCCTCCCATTCCGACTTGCGGTGGTAAACAATGGCATCGGCATCCACGACCGAAAACTTCACGTTTTCCAATCTTCGCACAGGCGAGTTATATGGCAAGGGGGGGGCGATAGATCTTTTGCTAAGTTGCTGGTTCCTCGCAGTATGATCGTCAGGTGGGTTACTTGTACGAAGCTCTACATTTCACGGGTAAAAAAGCAGTGTATGCGAACGAGGCTTCGGAGTCCTACGAGTGCTTTTACGGCATCGGTAGTCTTCTTTTGCAGCTCCATGTAGAACTTACTTAGCTCCTCTGGCTTATGAGACACTGCCAGGTTGTGCGAGTGGCTATTCATGTCGACGAAATGGCACAGATCTACTGTGTCGTTCCTCTGAGATCTTGCCATGATGCCACGCTTAATTTCGTTTGCGGTCTGGGTTGGAGGCATGGGGAGATACTCTCGCGCGCGCGGGATGATCTCATAGACGAAATTCTCTCTGAAGACTCGATTTGCTCGGGGCATACCCGAGAGTATTCGGGTATAGGGGGCGGAAGTTGTGTTAAAGAACGTAGGGTGTACCAGCGGGGGGATGTGCTGCGCACTCACGGGGAAATCATGGAATGAGGAACGCGATTGAACCCAGGGTTTAAAGGAGACATACGAATCAGCCTGTGATAGTACCTGTTAATTGATGCCTACCGTATGCGCCTGAATCTCGAATGCCTGACTCGTTCTCTCCGAACGGAAATTTTATTCGCAAGGAAGTTCCTAGCTTCGATGCCATCAGGGGCATAGCTATCCTCCTTGTAGTGGCCGCGCACGCTGGCTTTGGTCCCGAGCAAGCATTCTCACTCTATCCGTCCGGAGTTCTTGGCGTAGATATCTTCATGGTCTTGAGTGGCTTCTTAATTGTCTCAGCATTACTTAAGGATTTCGAACTCTGTGGGACGATACGATTTAAAAAGTTCTATAGTAGGCGCGCCGCTCGAATTTTTCCGGCGCTGTTTTCTTTCCTGCTGACCTGCTGGGCTATCTCCCTGCTGTTTCCTACCCTCATAAGCCATGACACATTCGTAAATGCTGGATTCGGCGCCCTCACATTCTCACTAAATCTAGCCATGGTTTCGAATTGCACCTGGTGGCAGCCGCTTGCCCATCTTTGGTCTTTGAGTCTTGAAGAGCAGTTCTATCTGATTCTGCCGCTAGCTTTAGCATTACTTATGAGGGTGCGTAGTTCGGCTGTCTGGGTCGGAGTTGCTGCTATTCCGATTATTATTTCAATAGTCACTCGTCTTCAGGGGTGCTTGATGCATAGTGCTACAGATATCTGCTGGAACATTAAACTTGCACACGGCTCAGCAGCCCACTTTATTGGGCAAGGAGTTGGAGCGGCATTCGGTTGTCTGTGGCGCTTTGGGTGGGTTGACGTACATAGTGCTCGAACTTGTAACTTGGCGAAAGCAGCCATATTTAGTGGGGCGTTATATCTCATAGCGGCTGATCTTGTGGGTCTCAGAGCTTCGTGTGTTGGGCTGGATCCTATTTGTCTGTTCACACTCGGACTGATTGTTGTGTCTCTGAACTCTGACACGAGCACCGTGTCAAGGTTCCCTTTCTTTGAACATTCATTCTTAAATTAGTAGTACCGGCTGTTCCTCCGCCCCGTAGGGGCGGGAGGGGGTGCGGGGGAGACTCATAACCTGTGGATATCTTGTGCGGGTAGCTTGATGCCGCTCTCTGGCGGTGAGCGGAGGCGCTCGATGTGCGGAGTGGATCCGTTCTGTATTGTAATAGCTGATGTAACAGTAAATCGCTTCCATAAGCTCAGAGAGCGTAGAGAAGCGCTCTGGGTCTCCAAACTCCACCTTGAAGCGTCCAAAAAACGATTCCTGAGAACCGTTACGCCACGGAGATGATTTCGGCGAATGAGAGACTTGAATATTGTTTTGCTCTAAGAGGTGAGTGAGTGCGTATGATGTATACTCACTACCCTGATCGGAATGAAACCACTGTGGCGTTGCATTAGCGCCATGTAGTGCCATCATCAGCGCGCGCACAACCAACTCTGCTGAGTGGTCAGTCATTATCGAGACGCCAAGCACCTCCCGTGTAAAACGGTCCATAACAGTTGCCAAGTACACGTGTCGGTTGTGAAACCAGATGTAGGTAAAGTCAGCAACCCAGACGGTATCAGGGGCAATAGGCGACAGTTTGCTGAGGATATCCGGCGCGTTGCTCTCTGGGTTTCCTTGGTCATCTGGCTTACTGGGCGCTCTCGCTCGACGTGCTGGCTTAAGCCCGTAAAGCTTCATAATGCGACGTGCTCGCTTCCTGCTTATCTTGAGATCGTCAGCTACCCGTTTATGACCATATCCAGGATGTTTGAGCATCACCGACTCAATCTGCCGTCGAAGATGCTCATCCTTATCAGGTTGTTTGTGGTGGTAGTACACCATGCCGCGAGACACCCCCAGCTCTTTCGCCAGTGCGCTCTTGGTCCCCTTGGGTGCCACCTGTAACTTACAGATTAAATCCGCGCTTTTTTTTCAGCTCTTCTTCGTACACGAACTTCCCAATAATAGACTTAAGAAGCTCGTTCTCTCGCTTTAGCCGACCGATCTCGTTGACGTTCACTCCGGTGCTTTGTGCTGTGCTGGCAACCCAATTATAGACCGTCTTCACCTTAAGACCGTATTCATCGGCTACTTCCTTCGCCGTGCGACCGCTTTGAACCTTGGAGATGACCTCCGCACCAATCTCTTGCTTGCGACTTTTTCGTCCCATATCTGAACCCTACTATAACTAGACAAGGTGTTCAAAATAACGGGTACCCATCA
>JBIKKT010000089.1:0-7215 GCA_044360195.1 Bdellovibrionota bacterium
GCACGTCATCAGCTACCTCGGGGATACGGAGAGATACGAGGTTAAGAAACTGTCGCCACGGCTCGTCCGGATTGCGCTCCATAGCAGAGCGCGACCGCTCACCTGTCACCTGCTGTAACACACCGAGGCGCTCTACAAATGGAGCTGAAAGAGGCTGCAGAGCTGAGCTTAAGCTCAATTTTGAAGCAAGCTTTAAGACCTCCCTACGCTGCAGGTCAAGAGCAGCCTGACGCATACTGCGGAGGGTGCTCTCAGTTACACTAGCAGTTACGAGCGGATGTCCATCTCGGTCGCCCCCCACCCAGCTACCGAACCTCAATCCGTGAAAAACCGGCAGGATCCCAAGCGACTCATCACCCAACCCCTCGCGCTGCCACGCATGCGCAAAGCGCTTTACCATCAGAGTGATGACCTCTGGGAAAACATTACTGAGAAAGTGCACCACGTTTCTAAGCTCAGAGAAGATATCTGGCCGATGAAGATACACCTCGCCGGTTCTAAGCAGCCGCTCCAGGTTGGCTTTGATCTCACTCCTGATAAGCTCTCTCTCTGAGGAGGAGAACATCTGATTTTCCAAGCGAACCTGAAGGAGATATAGCGCTCGATAGTGCTCGAGAACCGTGGCACGCTTTGATTCTGTTGGATGCGCGGTAAGTGTTGGCTCAACAACGACCTGCCGCATCTGTTTTACAATCTCAGATGGAGGAAGTGAGGCTGCTAACTTTGGCAGCACTCCTCTCCAGCGCCCCTTCTTGTAACGCTTATCTAGTCGGGTATCATCGCGCCGTCGGGATTGGTTGCCTGTATTCTCCTCAACCATGTTGAGAAGCTGAAAGGCGAGCGAATAGATCTGTATTGCGCGTGGAGAGAGCTCCGCATCTGCCGCTTCCCTATCGTGCGACCATGGAACGAGTCGTGAACACTCCTCTTCACCAAGCTCAACGAGCGTCTCACGAAGACACTCAACGATGAACGCTAAGTCAGCGTCCCACTTCTCAAACTCAAAAGAGAGATCAGTCATGCCTTAACTTATCGAAATATATCCAGAGTGCCAAGAGACCCTTCTCTAAGCCACCGTTTTTATTGGAATTTCAAAGGCCAATGCGGGAATCCGAAAAGCCCCTACGAAATTTTCTAAAAAGGTCAGAGCGCTTCCTCAAGAGCGTCCGTTAGACAGCCGACAACTACCGAGAAGTTATAGGGAGCAAAAGTACACATATGACCATAGAGCAGAACGAACTGCTTACCGATTTCCTGGTCGAGAGCAAAGAAAACCTCGACCACTTGGACGCAGAGCTCCTCATTCTTGAAGCGAATCCGTCAGATAGCGAGGTTCTTAACGCAATCTTTAGGCGCCTTCACACAATAAAGGGCGTCTGCGGTTTTTTGGACCTGGTTAAGCTTGAGTCAGTTACCCACGCAGGAGAGACCCTGCTTCAAGAGCTACGCAGCGGTGAACGCAGTGTCGACGACCACATCATCACGCTACTCTTAACGGTGTGCGATGCAATTCGCACTATACTTACAGAGATTGAAACAAATCTCTCTGAAGGAAACGCCTCGTACGATGAGCTTGCAAAACAGCTCCTCGCAGCGGCTAGCCCAGATGGTGGGACTACCCAACATGCCCCTTCAATCGAGGAAGAGTTTGAGGCAATTTTAGCACAGCAGGAGGCGCTTGCTGCCGCTGCCGCAGCTACACCTGCATTAGTTACACAGAGCACGCCCGCTCCGAAGGCAACCCAGCAACTCCGATCAACAGAGGTGCCACCCGACAGCGCCCCTCCTCACCCCATCCAAGCACAGATTAGTGAGCAGAGGGAGCAGGAGTCGTCCAACAAGGGCCAGGTTCATGAATCCTCACTGCGGGTTGATGTTGAGATACTCGACCACCTTATGAACCTTGCAGGCGAACTCGTACTCGCCAGAAATCAGATCCTACAGGCTACCAAGAACGTTCAAGACACTTCGTTTCGTGCGATAACTCAAAGGCTCAACTTGGTCACATCTGAACTCCAAGAAGGGGTGATGAAGACCCGCATGCAACCGATCAACACGGTGTGGAGCAAGTTCCCACGCGTTGTGCGAGACCTAGCAAAGAGCTGCAAGAAGCGGGTTAGGCTTGAGATGTTTGGAAAGGAGACCGAGCTCGACAAGACCCTTATTGAAGCAATTAAGGACCCGCTCACGCACATCGTGCGTAACTCGATCGACCACGGCATTGAAACACCAGAGAAACGCTCAGTGACGGGCAAGGACCCCGAGGGTTGTATTATTCTAAAAGCCTCGCATGAGGGCGGGTACGTTATCGTTGAAATAACAGATGACGGAGCCGGACTAAACACAGAAAAAATTAAGAGCCGTGCGATTGAAAAGGGTCTCATTTCACGCGAACGAGCAGCTTCCATGGGCGAAGCCGAGATAAACCGGTTGATCTTTGCACCTGGCTTTTCTACTGCCGATGCCGTCACTAACCTGTCGGGCAGAGGAGTAGGAATGGATGTTGTCAAATCAAGCGTTGAGGGGATCGGTGGCCAGGTCGACATCTCCAGCAGGGCAGGACATGGAAGCACCATTCGCCTAAAGATACCGTTAACTCTCGCTATCATCCCAGCGCTACTTCTCAGCAGCGGCGCACAACGGTTCGCCGTGCCACAATCAGCGATCACTGAGCTGGTGCGACTTGAAAGCACTGCGCGCGGGGGTCCGTTATCATGGATCGGCGAGCTCCCCTTCTATCGCCTCCGAGGAGAGCTCCTTCCAATACTCTTCCTTTCCAGACACTTGAAGAGAAACAATCCGGACGATTCACACGAAAAGGTGGTCATAGTGCTCGATGTGGACAACCACCGCTTTGGCGTTGTAGTTGATACTGTTCACGACACGGAGGAGATAGTTGTGAAGCCGCTTGGCAAACAGCTCAAATCGATCCCGACCTACGCAGGGGCTACGATTCTTGGCGATGGTCAGATAGCTCTCATCCTAGATCCCGTTGTCCTAGCACGCGAAGCGCGGGTCGACAAACAGCTAGAGAGAACCTCAGCCGCAACGAATACGGCGGCACTCGAAGATCGCGATCGCGTTGAACGAGAGCAGCTTCTCATAATTCATGTGAACTCCACCGAACGAGCTGCTATACCCCTATCTAAGGTGAGCCGGCTTGAGGAATTTCGCGTTTCTGATGTGGAGCGTGTTGGAAGCGGATCTGTCATAAAATATCGCGGCGGCATCTTGCGCCTCGTTGACGTAGCGCTGTCCCTTGGCCGCGGTTCTACTCCTTGGGCGAGTGGACATGTGGTTGTTATTGGAGCCGGAGAACACGCTGTTGGCCTTCAGGTACACTCTATTTTAGACGTTTCTGTTGACCTCGCCGCTGTGCGTCCCTCAGAGGGAGAGCCCGGAATACTGTCCTACGGAGTAGTCCAGGGTCGAGTAATCGCGCTGCTCGATGTCGACCACCTCATCAGACCGCCCCAACGCATATCTCCCTTTACCGCTGATGAGGCCCGACCGCTATGATAGACGCGTATACTTCTATTCCTCATCAGGTCGTCACCTTTACCAGTGGCGACTACCATTTTGGCATCAATGTCCTCACAGTTCAGGAGGTACTTAAGTACCAGGAGATGACCCCTGTTCCCCTCGCACCACCGGAGGTTCGGGGACTCATTAACTTGCGCGGCACCATTGTAACGGCAATCGGGATGCGAGAGCGGTTACACATACCCCCAGCGGAGGGTGACTCAACCGCAATTAACCTTATCATCTCGCTTAAGGATGGGGCCGCCAGTCTTATCGTTGATAGCGTTGGGGATGTAGTTACCCTTGAGCCTGCTCGGTACAGAGCTAAACCGAGCACCCTGGTGTCACCGCTTAAAGAGGTGGTTACAGGTGTGTATGAGCTTGAGCAAGGTCTCTTGCTGTTGCTTGACGCCGAGGCACTCGGGTCGATTTCAGAGGGAGGTAGCGATGCACACTGATGCGTTAATCGTGGACGATTGCAAATTTACAACGAAGGTTCTTTCCCGCTGCATGCAGGAGCTTGGCTTTTCCGTAAAAACAGTCGCATCCGGAGAGGAGGCAGTTCAGTTTCTCTCTGATCATACAGCGCCGGCAGTAATGCTTGTAGATTGGGTCATGCCTGGCATGAGCGGAGTCGAGCTCGTTGCATGGCTACGATCACAGCCTCAGCACCTCAACACACCAGTATTGATGGTCACAGGAGAGCGAGATTTGACCAAAGTTATGGAAGCGATGCAACACGGGGCGAACGAGTACGTCATGAAGCCATTTGCTAAGGAAGATATCGAGGAGAAGCTTAAGATTCTCGGGATTCAGAAGTAGCGATTCTCCCCACCGGATACAGCGATGCAAAGGATTCGTGTCTTAGTGGTCGATGATTCAGCGGTGATCTGCAAGATCATCTCCGACTGCTTTAAGAGCGATCCTGAAATAGAGATCTGCGCAACAGCTCATTCCGGGTTAGCAGCTCTCGAGCGCTTTAATGAATGCAAACCTGACGTCGTAACGTTAGATATCGAGATGCCTGAAATGGATGGCCTCGAGACACTGCGCAGAATTCGTGCAACCGATACTCGAACTCCGGTAATCATGTTCAGTAAGTTCACTTCAGACGGCGCAGTGGCTACCCTTGAGGCCCTTGAGATCGGCGCCAACGATTTCGTCGCAAAACCGTATACTCGCGATGGTGCGGTCACCGCGCGTCAACAGGTAAAGAGCCAGCTTGCAGTCCGAATTCGCTCGCTTGGCCGCGCTGCTCGCGGGTCGGGAACTACTCTACACAGTGCTAATCAGGCACCGTCTGCCCTCTCGGCTCCTAGACCGGTTGATGCTGTCGGAATCGCTGTTTCGACCGGTGGCCCAAAAGTCCTGCTACAGATCGTTCAGCACCTCTTACCCGAGCTCCGTGTGCCGATCTTTATAACCCAACATATGCCCCCAGTTTTTACTGGACTCCTTGCAGAGCGGCTTTCATCGCGAGGGCCCTTGCCTGCACAGGAGGCTGGGGACGGGCTAGCAGTTTCTGGCGGAAACATCTATATCGCCCCCGGTGACCACCATCTCGAAGTCGAACGTCGGGGTGACGGTATCGTCACGCGTATCCATCAAGGGCCGCATGAAAACTCATGTAGACCCTCGGCCGATGTGATGTTTCGCTCGCTTGCAAAAACCTTTGGCCCAAACGTGCTTGCGATCGTGATGACGGGCATGGGAAATGACGGGAAGAAAGGTTGCGAGCACCTCAAGGCGGTCGGTGCCGGTGTCATCGCCCAGGACCAGGATTCAAGCATAGTGTGGGGCATGCCACGCGCTGTTGTTACTACGGGCATAGCAGACGAAGTTCTCACACCGATGCAGATCGCAGCGCGCATCAACAGAATCACCCAAGACGAGGAGCCGAAGGCATGAACCTTTCACCGCAACAGTTTTCAAACCTATTTACGCTCCTTAAAAACGAAACTGCGGTCGTTTTAGAAACCGGAAAGGAGTACCTGGTCGAGAGCCGATTGAGCACCTTAGCACGCGATGAGGGTTTTCAATCACTATCTGAATTAGTTGATGCGGTCCTCACCAAACACAACCCTGAGCTAAGAGCCAAGGTCCTCCTTGCCCTTACTACAAATGAAACCTCTTTCTTCAGAGACCTTGCACCATTTGAGGCGTTAAAGAAAACAATCGTGCCCGAACTACTGGACCGTCGTTCATCAACTAAAGCACTCTCGTTATGGTCTGCCGCCTGTTCATCGGGCCAGGAGCCCTACTCCCTCGCGATGATGCTTTTCGATACCTTTCCCCAGCTCGCTCAGTGGAAGGTGACGATTCAAGCAAGCGACCTCAATCCACAAGTCGTAGCTAAAGCAAAAGAAGGTGTTTACTCATCGATTGAGGTGAACCGTGGGCTGCCAGTGCAATACCTCATAAAATACTTTGAGCAGAAAGGCGCGCAATTTGTAGTTAAAGAGCAGCTACGTAACGTCATACATTTTTTTGCGTTAAATCTCCTGCACCATTGGCCCCAGACGCCAGTGGATATCCTTTTCCTACGCAACGTACTGATCTATTTCGATGTTGAAACGAAGCGTCAGATGTTCGACAAGGTCTACACTATTCTTGCTCCTGATGGCTACCTCTTCCTTGGAGCCGCAGAGACTCCTTACAGGATCCACGACGGCTTTACGCGGGAAGCTGTTGGCACGGCAATCGTCTACAAGAAAGTGTAACGAAGCGTAAAGAAGAGCGGAATTTGGTCCGATATTCTCATGGTATTTAGGGAGCTATACATCATGGAAAAATTCAAGATCCAACCCACCGGAGTTGAACGGCGACTCAGAGACGAAGACATTATCGTGAGTAAGACCGACCCTACCGGTCGTATTGTGTACGTCAACCAAACCTTTCTTAAGATATCCGACTTTACCGAGTCCGATGTAATCGGAATGCCGCACAGCGTCGTGCGCCACCCCGAGATGCCCCGCTCTGTCTTTAAGCTACTCTGGGAAACAATAGAATCCGGGCAGGAAATCTTTGCTTACGTGTGCAACTTAGCAAAGAACGGCGATCACTACTGGGTACTTGCAAACGTGACTCCCACTTTTGACCAAGAGGGAAACATCATCGGTTACCACTCAAACCGCCGCGCACCAGACCGTAAGATCCTCGCTACAATCCAAGAGCTATACAAGCTGCTGCTAGAGGAGGAGGGTCGTCACTCAGATAGGCGTAAGGGGCTTCTAGCAGCAACTGAGCTCTTACAGTCAATCGTTAAGGAGCGAGCTTCCGCTTACGACGAATTCGTCTTCTCGCTCTAGCCAATTACACAGTCTATATTTTCGACAGGAAACACCATGGAGACCGAAACACAGATCTTTGAAAATGAGATAGAAGAGGTTCCAACTGCCGTTCCTCCACGGCATACCAATGGACACAACGGTGCCACTCACCGCGATGCCGCACCGGATATTATGGAATGGGTACGGCGGGCTGGCGAAGTTGTTCGCCAAGCGAGCGCTGGTAATCTCGAGGCGCGCATCCTCGGCTACTCAAAGGATGACGAGCTCGGCGTGCTCATCAACGGCATCAATAACCTGCTTGATATCACCGATGCGTTTGTGCGAGAAGCGCGAACATCGCTTGAGTACGCCTCAAAGGGTAAATTCTTTAGAAGGGTTCTTCAGCGCGGCCTTCCTGGCACCT
>JBIKKT010000011.1:0-71662 GCA_044360195.1 Bdellovibrionota bacterium
TAATCCCCAGCTTTATGGCGTTAGAGGTCTGGGTCGGAGGCATGGGGAGATGTGCCCGCGCGCGCGGGATTATCTCGTAGATGTGGTTCTCTGTGAAAACACGATTCGCTCTTGGCATACCCAGAGGTAATCGGGCAGCCGCTTGCCAAGTTGCGTGGATAACATGGCCCCATTTGTAGGGTGTACCAGCGAGTAGGGGATTTAACGCTTGAGCGCATACCAATCAACTTTTGTGAGTTCGTAGACTTCACGCTCGGTAAAGGCAGAATCGACATATTGCGCTGGTTCTCTACCGATCAGTCGTGCACCGGTTTTTTGCTTAATTCGAGCAGAGCGTATGTTGCCGACAGCATTGGTGAAAACCAATTTCTCAAATCCTAATTGATCAAAAGCGTAGTGCATGACGGGCTCAACAGCTTCAGTGATGTATCCCCTGCCCCAGTAGTGATACCCAAGCCAGAATCCGCGGTTTTCTGGCTTGCCTTCACGCCACAAATCGACCGACCCGATGACCTCGTTAGGAGTGTCTTTCTCCGCTATGCCCCAAATCCAGCGATCCTTTCCCTGAATAGGAGCGACGAAGCTCCTGATGTACTCTTGCACTCCATTGCTCGGGTAGGACCAGGGCACAGCAGCACTCATATTTCTAATGACCCGATAATCGACGAAGTGTTTTTCGTACGAAGGGCCGTCATCGATGGATAATTCTCTAAGGACTAAGCGTGATGTGTAAAAGGTTGGTAAGCTAGACATCGGATAATGCTAGTATTAATAGCACTTTTCTCGCAGTTAAAAGTACGGTGTACCAACGGGCAGAGAGATGTAGCGCAACTGCCACACTCGGATGCCAGCGGGTGAGCGATCCTAGGAGCCAATGCTAGACAGCAAGTTTATCACCCGAGTTACGGCTTGTTTGCACGAACTGCGCGAACCGCAGAAGGATTTAGATATACTTCGAAGTTGGGTCCGCGCTGTATTGGCAGTTGAGGTCACACTATTTTTTAAGCGATTTGTTGCTCTTGTTGCCTCAGTGAGCTTCTCTTCAGCGACTCGTGCCTTGGTCTGTGCTTCGTCACGCGCGTCGCGCATAGCCCTTATCTGGTCCACTACGCTACCGTAATCGGTTGAGAGCTGCGCTAAAGAGGTTTTAAGCGAGGTAAGTTCTTCTGTAGAATTTGTTAGGTCGTATTTGAGCTGAATCCACGACTCTGGCACGTCGGCGAGATACGCTACCATAAACGAGAGTAGTGTTGGCGGACGAGAGCCTAAGACGCTACCCGGAGCCGTAAGAGTTTCGTCAACACAGTGGCGAGTAACTTCAATTCTTGCATTCTGAATCAAGAAGAAATCAGGGAAGATATCAGGAATGCGAGTGTCTTTAGTGAGGCTCGTCACCTTGACCCGCGTGATCAGCGAGCCCGCTGGGCAGGAATAACGGTATGGGGCTGCTACCTGCAAGCCTGCACCAGGCGGGGTGATGCCTTCGAGGTGCTCAGATGAGCCTTCAGTAACTTCAATTGGCTGATTGTTCTGAAGTGATGTGACGGTAATGAGTCGATTGTAATCATCAGAATTAGGTGTGGTCGCAGTTTGGACATCAAAGTGCAGGTCGTACGGCCGCTTGCTGGCTTGAACCAGAAAGTCGTGCGAGGGGAGGCGGTCTGAGTAGAACTGTCGCGCAAGGGTATTGCTGGGTGTTATCTCTGAGATATCGACCTGAAATTGCCCAGCCGGGGTTGTGGACTCGAGGTCATAAACATAGAGGCTACCGATTGTGAATGTTCGTGCTCTCTGTCCGCGGGCTGTGCCGCACCCTTTCGAGAAATCTATGTGTGCATATTTCACCTGGCGGAGTGTGCGGTAGTCCACATCAAACCTACGAATGGTGACATCATCAAATGTTTTCTCATTTGCAAGGCAGTTTCGGGCGCCCAGATTGATCGCAATTGAATTCAAGTAGAGGGAGGTGTCTCCAGAATCAACATACTCGGATGAATAGCGGCCTGGAGTGAGAAGTAGGTTGTTCCATCGACTGCGCGCATTTAGTTCAAGGTCAAATCGCTCGGTTCCTGCTGCCTTTGAAGTGACGGCGATCTTTAGCGAAGTTAAGTTTGTGTTGAGGGCTGGATTAAACGCATACGAATCGCTCGTGTAGTTGTATCCAGCGCTTGAGCCGTCGTGGGTGCGAACGTGGAGAAAATACCTGAGCTCAGCTGATGCTATGTCGATTGAGGCGAAAGCAATTGAAAAAAGAGTTCCTACCAGACCAGCAATGAGCGACCTTTTCATAAAAACCTTCAAAGCGTAAACGCAAAAGCCTTCGCCAGCGGCAGCATTGCGCCGCTTTGCTATCGATCCCTTGTCTTGAGATTTCAGCCCATTGCTTCACATTTCTTTAGGGGCTCTGCTAAAAAGTTCACCATTGTCAGGCAACAACGAATATTCCAATAGGATAAGTCTTTTGCTTCTCTCTAACGGCTTGTTTTGATTGCCAAAAAAATTGCTCGTTGCGGTGCGGTTGGGGGGGAGCTCTTATTGCCCGACGTTGTCTTTTGCGATCCTGCGAATCAGGGGTTTAAGGGCTTCCGTTGTTAAAAAGCGTCGCTCAGTAAACCTCTCTAAAGCATCAAGGACTCCGTTTAGCGCGCGGCTACCTGGAGGTAAGTCGGTCAGGTCAACAATCCCAGCTTGTCTCGCCAAGGTTGATAACGCCACAAAGGTCGCTCGCAGTGAGGTGCGCAGGTCGTGAGACTCATCAATAGCGTTAAGGGCAAGGTCGAGAACTTCAAAGCTTTGAGCAGACCCCTCATGGTCGTCCTCTTGTAGAATTAGATCAAACGCCTCACACAGAACCGACGCTAGCGTGAGCTTGTCGAGATCTGTTCGCACCCGTTTGAGTGAGTGGGAAGGGGTGAATTCTTTTACGGCTAAGAGTGAGCGGTTCTTCTCAAGGGCTATACGGGCCAAGCCGCGGTCAAAAACATCAAGCGAGCTGGGAAAGCGCTTCTTGCTGCCACGCGCGTGCCGAGCCACAACAGAGATCTTACCTAGGCTTGGTGTCAGAAGGTGTGCGATGAGGTCGCTCTCTCGAAACGGCTGAGTTCTGAGGACGAGGGCAGGGGTAGAAAGGTCCCCTCCCTGTTTCAGGTGGTCTAGAGATTTTAGCGGGTTAATTTCGTTCTGTAGGGTCTCGGACATTGAAAAAGCCTTCGGTAGTGTTTATAGCATGAGTTACCGAAGCACTCTAAAGGTCCTTCAGGGAAAGTTTACCGAGTAGTTAGATTTCTGTAGAGATTGCATGGCACACGACGAGGGGCAGAAATTCAGCGAGCACGACGCTGCTGAACAGCAAGAAGCTGATTTAAATCAGGTAGTTAGCGATACTCTAGAGGGTGCAGCGGAGGCTCGGGTAGCTTCCCTGGCTCAGGAGCTGGCTGAGGCCAAGGATCGTCACCTGCGTCTGATGGCAGAATTTGAGAATTTTAAGCGGCGGACCTTGAAGGAGCAGAGTGAGCTGCTTAAATACCAAGGGGAGCGTTTGGTGGTAGACCTCCTGGAGGTTGTGGACGTACTAGAGCTGGCTTTGGGCCACGCTTCAGCCGACCACGACAAACTCAAGAGCGGACTTGAGATGACTCATAAACTCTTCATAGAGCGCCTCGCAAAGTGGGAGATACGAGGAGAGTCGGGGATGGGCGCGACTTTTGACCCGCAGCGTCACTCAGCGATTAGTAGGGTGCCGGGGTCGGATGCGAAGCCTGGGACGATAATCGGAGAGCTAAAGAAAGCGTATTTTTACAAAGACAAGCTTATTCGCCCGGCAGAGGTTGTGGTGGCATCATCAGCCGATGCAGCGTGAGGAAAAGAGCGCTTACATAGATTTTAATCAGGAGTGTATATGGGAAAGGTAATTGGAATCGATTTAGGAACAACCAACTCATGTGTGGCCGTGATGGAGGGAGGAAGCCCAACGGTTATCGCAAATAGTGAGGGAGGTCGCACGACCCCTTCCGTTGTTGGTGCAAACGATGCTGGCGAGCGCCTCGTGGGACAGATCGCTAAGCGTCAAGCTGTAACGAATCCCAAGAACACTATATTCGCGGTTAAGCGCCTTATCGGTCGTCGCTTTGAGTCGGCTGAGGTTGAGAAGGCCCAGAGGGTTTTGCCTTACGAAATAGCAGCCGCTCCCAACGGAGATGCCTGGGTGAAGCTTAAAGGTGAAGCGAAGAGCCCTCAGGAGGTCTCTGCGATGATCCTCACTAAGATGAAGCAGACAGCAGAGGATTACCTCGGTGAGAAGGTTACCGATGCAGTAATCACTGTGCCTGCGTATTTCGATGATGCGCAGCGTCAAGCAACTAAGGATGCTGGTAAGATCGCAGGTCTCAACGTGCTTCGAATTATCAACGAGCCAACAGCAGCAGCGCTTGCGTACGGTCTCGATAAGAAGGCTGAGAAGACTATTGCCGTGTTCGATTTGGGTGGTGGAACGTTTGACGTTTCGATCCTTGAGCTCGGAGATGGTGTCTTTGAGGTGAAGTCGACCAACGGAGATACTTTCCTTGGAGGAGAAGATTTCGATCTTATTCTCGTTGATTTCCTCGCAGATGAGTTCAAGAAGGATCAAGGTATCGACCTTCGCAAGGATACGATGGCGCTGCAGCGTTTGAAGGAGGCTGCAGAGAAGGCTAAGCACGAGCTTTCATCCTCAATGGAAACGGATGTTAACCTTCCGTTTATCACGGCAGATGCTTCTGGTCCGAAGCATCTGAACATCAAAATTACTCGCGCTAAGTTTGAAGCGCTGTGCTCAAAGCTTTTGCAGCGTCTTGATGCACCGTGCCGAACTGCGCTCAAGGATGCTGGCTTGCAAGCGAGCGACATCGGCGAAGTTATCCTCGTTGGAGGAATGACTCGCATGCCGGCTGTTCAGCAGCGTGTGAAGGACATCTTCGGCAAGGAAGCTTCAAAGAGCGTGAATCCTGATGAAGCTGTTGCAATCGGAGCCGCAGTTCAAGCGGGAGTGCTTCAGGGTGACGTGAAGGATGTTCTCCTTCTTGACGTTACTCCTCTAAGCCTCGGTCTTGAGACCTACGGTGGTGTGTTCACCAAGTTGATTGAGAAGAACACTACTATTCCTACTCGTAAGTCTCAGGTCTTCTCAACTGCGTCGGACAATCAGCCAGCGGTATCGATTCACGTCCTTCAAGGAGAGCGTGAGATGGCTGGTGATAACAAGGCGCTTGGACGTTTTGAGCTTGAGGGTATCCCGCCGGCTCCACGAGGCGTTCCTCAGATCGAGGTGACGTTTGACATCGATGCTAACGGTATCGTGTCGGTCTCGGCTAAGGATAAGGGAACAGGCAAGGAGCAGTCGATTCGCATCACGTCAAGCTCAGGTCTCTCCAAGGAGGAGATCGAGCGGATGGTTAACGACGCCAAGGCGCATGCTGATGACGACCGTAAGCGTCGAGAGCTCGTTGAGGAGAAGAATAAGCTGGATACGCTTGTTTATGCCACCGAGAAGACGATGGGTGAGCTCGCTGATAAAGTTTCAGCTGATCTCAAGGGAAGTGTTAATACCGCCGTTGAAGATGCCAAGAAGGCGCTTGAGTCGGGGGATGCTGACAAGATTAAGACTGCCTACTCTGCCCTTGAAAAGGCGAGCCATAAGCTCTCCGAGGAAGCGTACAAGGCGACTGCAGCGCAGGGAGAGGCAGGAGCAAACGGCGCTTCTTCTGATGGAGCAGGGGCTGCTAAGGAAGATGTTGTTGATGCAGACTACGAAGAGGTTCGCGACAATAAGTAGGATGTGCTAGCCTTCCGGCGGTAGGGGGTGCTTTGTCACCCCCGTTTCTAAGTTGTTTTAGGGAGAGTGCGTGTCGAAGCGTGATTATTACGAGGTGCTCGGAGTAGGTAAGGCCGCTTCCCTAGACGAGGTAAAGAAAGCCTACCGCAAGAAGGCAGTCGAATTTCATCCGGATAAAAATCCTGGCAACAAAGAAGCCGAAGAGAAGTTCAAGGAGGCGACCGAGGCTTACTCGGTGCTGAGTGATGCTGAAAGTCGCGGCAGATATGATCGTTTTGGACACGCAGGCGTTGATCAGAATGCAGGCGGATTCCAGGGAGCGGATTTCTCAGGCTTCGAAGATATCTTCGGCGATATCTTTAGCTCGTTCTTCGGTGGACAAGGAGGTGGCCGTCGTGGTGGGCGTGGAAGAGCTGGGAACGACCTCCGGTATGACCTCGAGGTGAAATTCGAAGAGGCTGCTTTCGGTTGCGAGAAGGAGATTTTAATCGGTCGCAGAAATCAATGTGATACCTGTTCAGGGAGTGGTGCTGCAGCAGGTACCTCACGGGATAGGTGTCCACAGTGCGAGGGTCAAGGTCAAATCCGTATACAGCAAGGGTTTTTTACCCTGTCTCGGACCTGTCACGTATGTGGCGGTGCTGGTGAGGTCATAAAGAAGCCTTGTGGAGATTGTTCTGGGACCGGTCTGAAGGTTCGTGAAACCAAGTTGAAGGTGAAGATCCCTGCGGGGGTAGACCACGGCCAGCGTTTGAAGATGCGCGGTGAAGGGGAGTCTGGTGTAGGCGGGGGTCCAAGTGGTGACCTCTACGTTCAGATAATGATTGAGCAACACCCTGTCTTTCAGCGTCAAGAGAGCGAGTTGGTGTGTGAGGTTCCTATATCGTACGCGACAGCAGCGCTTGGCTCCGAGATTGATGTTCCATCTCTGGAGGGGATGGTTAAGCTGAAGATCCCAGCCGGAACCCCATCAGGTAAGGTATTTCGAATAAAGAATAGGGGGATTCCTATCCTTGGAAGCAGCCCTCAACGTCGAGGTGACCAACACGTGCGAGTGTTCGTTCACGTTCCAAAGAAGCTTTCTGAGGAAGAACGCGAGCTGCTTGAAAAGTTAGCGACCATTCAAGGCCAGCCTCATATCGAGGGGGCAGATAAGGGCTTCTTTGATAAGGTTAAGGGGATGTTTTCTTAATTGGCTGATGAAAGCGGCATATTGTCTTAGGGCAATAGCCATATTTCCTCTCCCTGGTTATAGTGGCGGTGTGAAACCGTTTTGAGCTGGATTCTCTGCTATGACCCGGTATCTATTTAAGCCGCTACTACTCGTCGCCGCCTCTTCCGTTCTTGTGGTCGGGTGTACCACCTCAGGCAAGGTATCGCGTAAGCCAAGTAGAGTCGCTGGACGCTCTGCCGTTGAGCGTGAAGTACCTGCTGTGGTCAAGATGATGCCGTGGGAGACGTGGCAACCGTTTCAAGATCTAAATGGTCAGCAGCTCTCTAACCGCTCTTTACTCTTGGGGGACGAGTACCTTCAGAAGGGCCGACGGCGCTCTGCCCTTGAGGCTTACATAGAAGCCTCAAAAGGGTCACTCCTCCCTCGAGAGATTGAAGCCGCTACGGTGCGACTAGCTAGTGAGTATTTAGCAGCCGACCAGGCCGATAAGGTACTGGCTACGGTTAGTTCTTATTTCAAAAAGAAGGGGCTAAGCGAGGATGATGTGACTCCGCCTTTTGCGCTGCTGCTGGGGTTTGCTTACGGGCGCAAGGGCGATATCGACCAAGCCTTTGCTTGGTTCTCTCGTATAAACAATCAGCAGGGTGGGCACGGAGTAGACTCTGAGGTTGCGCGCAAGGGCATAACACTTTTGGTGCGTTCTCTGTTATCGGAAAAGTTCGAGACTGTAGCGGTTAATTGGCAGAGAGACGAATTTATAAACCAGCAGATCGGGCGCGAACGGTTGCGTCGGGCATCGCAGCCAGGGGTCGAGGTTGTTGCGGCTTCAGGTCCATTCTGGAGTGCATACGATGATGTTAATCTCGCGTCAGGGCCACTAACTCCGGGTCCATCCCCTGCGGGAGGTGACCCAGTAGTAGGGTTGCTCGTTAGTCTCTCTGATAAATTTTCGTCGCTCGGTAAAGAGACGAAGCAAGGTTTCGAACTGGCGCTTGAGGCGGCTCGCGAAGAGCCCAAGGTTAAGTTTGTTGTACGTGATGTGGGGAGCGATGCTGTGCTTATCTCATCTGCGGTGCGTGAGCTAGCAGGTGGTGAGAAGGCATCAGTTATCGTTGGGCCCCTTCTGACAGACGCCGCCCTTGTGGCCGCGCGAACGGCGCGCGAGCTTAATACTCCACTTATCTCATTTTCGAAGAGCGATGCGTTCAGGACTGGCGATGGGATATTTCGTCTGGGAGCAACAACGACGAGTCAGATCGATGCCCTTATGGATGCGGCGTACAAGGATCGCCGAATGACTCGTTTCGCTGTTGCGTATCCGCAAAGCGCAGTTGGCACTGAGTACCTCCAAGTTTTTAAGCGCAAGGTTGAGTCGCTTGGGCTCTCTCTTATGCTTGAGGTGAGCTATTCTTCTACTGATGACGCGTCGATGGCTAGGGCGGCAGCAGAGATTGAGCAATCTGGTGCTGAAGCATTCCTGCTTCCTGATACTATAGAGGCTAGCGCACGACTGCTATCTAATATTTCTCCCGCAGTGCGGCGTAAGATTCGTCCGATGGGGACCGCGGTCTGGGATAATCCCGTCAAGATTGCGAACTCGCAGGCGCTCTTTGAATACGCCTTTTATGTGTCGCCGTTCTTCCCGCAGAGTAATCGAGCAGTTGTAAAGCAATTTGTAGAATCGTACCGAGGGCGTTACAACTCAGCTCCGAATTTTCTTGCTGCACAGGGCTTTGACACTGGCACTCTGGTGCTTGCCGCACTTCGTAAGAGCAGGAGCGAATCGGTGCCGTTTGCTCGGGCATTAGCTTCTTTGCCGCCCTACGATGGGGTGACAGGTTATATAACCTCGCAGCAGCCAGAGGGTGTTTCAAGGGTTTTTTATGTCGTTGAAGTGACCAAAGACACATTCCTTGAGTCGATGCCGGGAGCAACTCAGCAGAGTCCCTCACTGTCGGGAAATTCCGAGTTCTCATTTCGTGGAGATCAGCGGATTGATCCCGCAACCGGCGCTCCGATTCTTGAGACTAACGAGAGGGTAGAGAGTGGGTACTGACCTGGTGGTACTCGCAGTAAGTTCTCACGTACAACTGTGACGTTGTGGTGGTTTCAAAAACGTTTCTGCGTCGACACTGATCTGGTATCCCCGTCATAAGTCGGTGGCATGAAGGCATGACGGTATCGTTTGAAGAGTCTTGAGCGGGCTTGATCTCTGTCGTCATGCAGTGCCATGAGAGACGGCTTTAGGCACCGTCCACTGAGTCGTTGCTCATAACCCCCTTCAAGAACGCCGCAGTGTCGAGCATTGGGGAAAGCAAGTCGCATACCCTTGATGAGGGTGTAGTACGCGCTCGGGAGTAGTCCTAGTCCCCCCAACGGATCTCCCTTTGCAGCATCGAGCCCGACGGACCATAGGATGATCTGTGGATTGACTGTACGCGCAAACGGCAGGGCGCGAGCGATGAAGGCGTCGAGAATTGTTGTTACGTTTTGCAACCCTTCAAATTCAAGAGAGAAAACGTTAGGCGCCTGGCATACGGGATGTTGTGAGATTCCAAGCGAAGTGTCTGTGTGAGTGTAGGGATATTCACGAGCATCATCGAGATATCTTTCATTGACGTGGTCGTAGGGAGATATATACGTTACGTCGATCAGCGAAAGTCCATCAGCACAGGCGATAGCTTTCGCTGTGCCGTTTCCGCGATGGTGGTCTATATCGATGATGAGCACTCGATTGTATGAGCCCGGGCTGAGTTTGATAGCGTGGTCGCGAGCATAGAGAGCTGCTAAGGCGGCGGTAGAAAGGTAGCAAAATCCCATTGCTTGACTCGGCTCGGCGTGGTGTCCAGGTGGCCATACGAGGGCAAAGGCTGTGGTGTCCTCGCTCTGGAGCGCGATGTCGATTGCGTCAAAAGCAGTACCGACTGAGTGTCGGGCGGCATCATAGGTGCCAGGTGTTACATCTGCTTCGATACCAAATTGAATAAACGGATCTTCGCCTTTCTCAACGAGCTCCCGGGATTGAGCCGCAACGGCTTTGAGGGAGTCTAAATACTTCTGTGGGTGCACAGAGACCAGTTCTTGCTCATTAGCAAAGCGAGTAGAGCCGACGATTGTAATTGGCTTAAGAAACGGTTCGGCGCGCGGGCCTTGAGCTAATTCAGTGACGTGCTGCTGTAATTCGAAAGCAGTCTTAAGCAGCCCTGAGGCTTTTCCGGGGAAGTCGAAGCGATTGGTAGGATCGTCTCGATCGCGGGTTCCCAGGTGTGCTAATGGCGAATGAGCGTGCGCCTTGTCAAAAGTTGAGCCGTTATTAAAGATCACTAGTGGCATAATCTCTTGAGCTCATAGGAGAGCAGTTGTTCGCACTACAGAATTGGACCGCAGAGGTCCTAATCTAGGGAAAATGGGACCTGCTATCCGCGGAGTCAATAGACAGAGTGGGATATAGTCGAAAATAAAATAATTACGCAATTAAATCAGGTATTTGAGTGCCTATATGAAGGTAGTTGTGCTCTCGTGGCTTATTTCTGGGCTATAGTCCTCGGTGCGCTCGCAGACTGTTTTTCCGTCACCGCGACGATAGGTTTATGTATCCTGGAGAGAATAGATATGATCAAAGGTCATACCCTACAATTACGTGCACTAGAGAAGGCGGATTTGACATTCTTGCATCGTCTGCATAACAGCTACAAGACGATGAACTACTTCTTTGAGGAGCCCTTCGAAACACTTCGAGAGCTAGAGGATTTGTACGAGAAGTATGTACACAACACCACTGAGCGGCGTTTTGTTATCGAAGAGATATCGACTGGTTCAAGCGTGGGCGTTCTCAGTCTCATCGAGATAGACGAGATTAACCGAAAGTGTGAGATTGATATTATCATCGATGAAAAGTTCCAGGGGCGCAGTCTTGGTAAGCAAGGGTTCGTCCTGGGAGTGAAGTATGCTTTTGATATTTTAAATCTCTATAAGATCTACCTCCTTCTTTTACCAAACAACACACCTGGGTTAAGCATCTATACATTCTCAGGTTTCAAGAAAGAGTGTCGACTTCGCAGGGAGTTCTACAGAAATGGCGAGTACGTCGATGTGGAGCGAATGTGTCTGTTTGAAAATCAATGGCGTCGAAACAAGGCTCGTTTGAACGAGTACGTTGGATTTGAGTCGGTCGAAATGAAGCTTCGAACGAAAAAGGCTCCTTTAACTGCCGCAATCACTACAACGGCATCAGTTGTTTCCTCTGAGAAGGAAAAACGAGCGGAGTTGAATGATAAGCTGCAAGTGCCTGCGATAGATAGCCTCACCGTTGTGCCTCGCACGGTATAGATTCGATGGCATCTGTCAGCTGACGGTTAGCTTCTGCGTCGGGCTGTATTTCGTGTTTGTTTTTTTTCCTGAAGAGCTTGTCTTTGTAGCGCGGTAGCGAGCTGTGTACGAGCCTGGATTGAGGCGCGATATCGTTATCCTGTTCCGGTTAGTTGTCTTGGTAGTTGTTCGCTTAGTTTTCGTGTTTGTAAGCTTTAGCGTGTAGGTGACTTTAGCAGTTGCTGCGGCAGAGAATTCGGCGTTTGTTCTCACCGTGCTGGCTGAGGTGGCGGAAAACTCTTGAAGTGTAAACCTAACAGTGCGTTTTTTTACCTCTACATCCGGAGGCGCTTCTATTGGTAGGTTTTTCTTTATCGGAGGTGGTGGAACATCAAGCAGCGTTGAATAAACGTGTCCCTGCGTTGGAAAACCTGAAGTAATTAAATTTGAGGCGGTTGATACAAATGAGATGCGGCCGTCAATCTTGGTGAACCCGTCTGCCCCAAGAGCAGGCAAGGTGCTTGCGCCGCCTGTAGCTTCAACCTGTCCAGTAGCAACATTCACTCGAATCGTTCTGCTCGTGGTTAAGTCTTTGGCAAATATATCAATCTGCCCGTTTGTATCATCAGGCACGAGATTCGAAGAGGAGTCACTCCATACCGCTAGTAGTCCGTTGGGGCTTATTGCTCCTTGTGTGGCGGTGCCGTTACCTGATTCTCCTTGCGATGACGAGTTGATTGTTCGAAACGTTTTGTCCCGCTTAGATATCCGTACGAACGCTCCTCCCGAACCATCGAATCCGAGGTTTGTTGCAGAGGTTATGAAAGCTACGGTATCACCCTGAAATGTGATTGATGGATAAAAACTGTCATCGTTACCCAGTTGAGCGACTTGGGTTGGATCGGCGCGATTCTCTGTAACAATGCCGCCACGACGACTGTCCAGTTCGATGGCCCATATCTGCCTCTTCCCGTTTCCAAGCCGATAGCCCGGTGGGTAATCAACGAGGCTATCAAAAATGTTGTCCGCACTTGAGCTAAACGTCAAGATGGTACCGTCTCCGCTCAGTGCAGGGTCAAAAGCGTGGGCGTTAAGTTTAAATTTTGACGTATATGGCAGACCGGGAGCAACAGAGCCATCGCTGCGAATTACTGCTTCTGAGCCGAAAGGTTGGCGTTGGCGCGGACCCGTATACGGATCATTTGGTTCAGCAGTAACAAGGTTCTCTGAATCCGTGAGGTAAGCTATTACGAAACGGTTCGGTGACGGTCGAATGGCGATCGTTGGCGATATGCTGTCTCTGTCGCCAGCGATGCATTGTCCGGTAGAGGTCTGCCGCAGGGCGCTAATCATTACGGTCTTATCCAGACTCGGAACTCTAAGGTATACCTGCTTAAGTCCATTTGGATTCGGGCAGGCTGGGTCCAGGTTGGTTGCTTGTGATACGAAGGCGATGCCATAGGTCTTGTCGGGGAACACTGCACTCACAGCTGGGGTAGAGGAATCGCCATTTGGCTGTGGATTGGAGCCATTTGGCAGGGCCGTTGGAGGCTTTGCACCCACACTAACCCGTTGGATGGGGCCTGAGCCTACAACAACAAAGACGTCTCTAAATCCATTGGTATCATCAGCTACGAGATTGCTCGCTAGCGAATCAAAAGCTGTAATGTTTGCGTTTGGAGAACGCGACGGGTTGCTGCTCCCAGCAGAGGGTGCTGTGTTGTTTGCTCCTATCGATACCTGTTGAGCGGGTGATGCTGCCAGAGTCTGCGCCGTGGCGCAGAGTGGCGTGAGTAACAAGAGGCTACAGATACCACAAAGAGTTGTAACGCCACGCGTGGTAGTCTGTCTTGAGGCGGCCATAGCCAGAACTTTCGCAGAGTGAGCTTTCAAAGGTTACCCAAGATTTTTTCGCAAAAAATGGGTATTCCGGCTACCCTTTGCTCTTGTTGTCGACCAAAAGTCGGTTCGCCTAAAGGCTCAAAGGTCTGTCCGTAGTAGGTTCCCACATTTCCTCCCTAACTGGCCGTGAATGATGAGTATTTTACCGACCCGACCCTGTTGAGCATGTTACTTTCGTCGCTTCAGCTTATTTTTACCGTTTTGTCCTATAGCTGCCAGGTCTATAGTTTAAGGAAGGGCACTTTCTCTTCGGACACACCACTTCGTACTGAGTTGTGCGGGGGCCGAGTTGTAAGCTCGTAAGAAGTACACAGACAGTAAGGATTGCATGGCCACAAAGGTTTCTAAGAAAGGTTTAAAAAAGAAGTCTACGAAGAGTGAGGTGCAAGCACTACCCGAGCCGGTTCTCGTTCCGTCCTCTCTTCCAGTGCTCGCTGCGAAAGACATGGTGGCTTTTCCGGGTGTGATGATGTCTCTCTACTTGAGTAGACCGGCTAGTATCAAAGCCATGGAAGCCGCGATGGCTGCTGAGCAGTTAGCGCTCGTGGTAACGCAGCAGAATACAGAGGTGGATGACCCAGTTGGTAAGGATCTGTACAAAGTTGGCGTTGTTGCCCACATAGTTCGAACTCTTCAGGTGCCAGATGGTCGATATAAGGTGCTTCTGCAAGGAATCGTTCGAGCGCGCGTAAAGAAGTACGAGAGTAAGAATAGATATTTCTCTGCCAAGATAGAGCCGCTTTCTGCAGCGCCAGCACGCAAGTTGTCTGCTGAAAGTCAGGCGATGATGAATCGAATCCGTGAGAATCTGCAAGTGCTTGTTGAGTATGAGCACCTTCCCGAGGAGATGTTAATCGTTACCGAGGAGATAAACGATCCGGCTATTCTCACCGATGTCATCTTGGCGCACTACAAGCTTGAACTCGCATATGCGCAGGCCGCTCTTGAAGAGCTTGATCCACTCAAGCGTCTTCGCATGACCGATACCGTAATATCTGATGACTTAAATAAATTCATTTTAAGTGAGAAGATTAAAGATAAAGCGCGCGATGAGATGAGCAAAGGTCAGCGCGAGTATTATCTCCGCGAGCAGATTAAACAGATTCAGCGTGAGCTCGGAGAGGGCGATGTAGGCTCGGATGATTTGCAGGCGCTTAGAGCGCGACTGGCCGCCATAAAGCTCCCACCGGTAGTGCAGGAAGAGGCGTTTAAGCAGCTCAAGCGTATCGAAAGGATGAGTCCTGAGTCGAGTGAATTTGCACTCCTTCGAACGTACCTTGAGTGGGTAACTGACCTTCCGTGGGGTAGTCGCACTAAAGATCAACTTGATCTCAAAAAGGCGAAAGAGATCCTCGACGAAGATCACTTTGGGCTCGATAAGGTAAAGGATCGCATCCTGGAATACCTAAGCGTCAGAGCGCTTAATCCCGACTCAAAGGGGCCAATTCTATGTTTCATCGGGCCGCCGGGAGTTGGAAAAACCTCGCTAGGAAAATCGATTGCGCGAGCTTTGGGGCGAAAATTCAATCGTATGTCCCTAGGTGGTATGCGAGATGAAGCCGAGATTCGAGGACACCGTCGAACGTATGTCGGTGCGCTCCCGGGACGGATCGTTCAGGGCTTAAAGCAATGTGAAAGTATGAATCCAGTCTTTGTCCTCGATGAGCTCGATAAGATAGGAGCCGATTTCAGGGGTGATCCAGCTTCGGCTCTTCTTGAAGTGCTTGATCCTCATCAAAACGCTGATTTCCGCGATCACTACCTGAATGTGCCGATTAACCTCTCTGAAGTGCTCTTCCTTGCTACCGCAAATACGATGGATACAATTCCAGAGCCGCTCATTGACCGACTTGAGGTATTGTATATTCCAGGTTACACGGCAGCCGAGAAGCAGAAAATAGCAACCACCTACATTATTCCGCGGCAGCTAGAAGAGGCGGGGCTAAAGCGTCATAAGGTATCTTTTACCGATGAAGCGATAGCGTTAGTCATCGAGCGATATACGCGTGAAGCAGGAGTGCGAAATCTTGAACGGGAATTCGGGGCGCTCTGTCGTAAGTTGGCAAGAGAGGTGGCTGAGAAGAGAAAGATCACTCGTACGGTTGATAGTACTTTGGTCTCTAAGTTGCTTGGTGCAACAAAGTACGATCCCGAGGTGACCGAGCAGCGTGAGGCGATCGGGCTAGCTCGTGGTTTGGCATGGACGATACACGGCGGAGAAGTAATGCCGGTAGAGGTATCGCTCGCAAAGGGTGCTGGTGCACTGACGCTCACGGGACAGCTCGGTAGCGTGATGCAGGAGTCAGCTCAGGCGGCGCTCTTTTACGCGCGCGCCAATGCGGCTGTGCTTGGGCTTGAGGCAGATTTTCACTCAAAGTACGACATTCACATTCACGTACCGGGTGGAGCTACTCCAAAGGACGGACCATCCGCAGGAATTACGATAGCTACGGCTCTCGTGTCAGCGCTTTCCGATAGGAAGGTCTCTAAAGACGTAGCCATGACCGGTGAGATGACGCTTCGAGGAAATATCCTCGCAGTGGGAGGTTTACGTGAAAAGGCACTAGCTGCTCTGCAATACGGTATAACAAAAGTCATAATCCCTTTTGAGAATTTAAAAGATCTTGAGGAGATACCGGAAGAGCAGCGAAAGCAGATCCAGTTTGTTCCTGTTAAACACGTAAGCGAAGTGCTCGAGATTGCTATTCTGGGGCGTCGCAAGAAGGTTTCACCTCGAAAACGAGTGCAGGGAAAGGCTAAGCGCAAAGAAAGCGGAGCTCGTGTCGGTGGATAGCTTGTTGCTATTTGAGGAATAAAAGCTATGAGAGTTGGCTACCTTGTGTTTCTGCTCTTGCTAGTAGCGAGTAGCCGTTACGCGGCTGCGGATCTTCCGTGTGCGTACCTTGATGATTCCGGAACAGTGCAGCGGGTAGAGTCCCCAGCAAGAGTTATCCCTCGGCTGCGCTCGCGAGTTGTCTGTGTTGATAATCAGCCGACCAAGTTTGTAGCTCCCGAAGACGTTAAGCTTGAAGGCCCAACGCGCGAGTCCTCATTTGTTACTGACCTTGGTCCGATGCAGGTGCGGTGGCCACGCAGTGTTGAGCAGTGTTTGCGAAAGAATCCGCAGCGGGCTGTTGCTGATGCTGCGTCTGCTGTTAATCGTGCCATCAAAACGGCACGCTTTGCCTCTGAGGTTAAGACTGCTCGCAGCGAATGGTCTATGGTCTTCACTGATAAGAAGAGCGCGATGACGCAATTTCCGATGGTGCTCAGCTTGGGTGGGCATCCAGGATTTATGGTTCCACCGAGTAATATCTATATTATCGCTGACTACATCTCTCCTAACTGCGCAGGTGGTGAAGTGAGTGATGCACTACTTACGCAGGTACTTCTGCATGAGATGGGGCATGTTGTGGAGTATCTGTTGCTTGGGTCACAGCAGATGGGCAGTGACCGTCAGCGTGCTGAGGGATTCGCTGCTTGGTTTGAGATCTACTCTTCAGATTTTTCGTCAGCGATTCCGCGTGGGCAGGTGAGGGAGTATTATCGCGGGTTGGCAAAGAATGCGCTTGCTTCCGGCTCACGCAGCTTTGGCGGATCGGCCCAAGATTATGGTAGATCCGCATTTGATTTTGTCACTATCGTAGACCGTAGGGGTCTCTCTGGTTTGATGGAAGTTTATGCCCTGATGCGAAACGACGGACTCTCGTTTCAGGACGCACTCAATAGAAAGTTTCGCTGGACTCCAACGGTGCTCGAGAGGGAAGCCAAGGCAGTTATTGGAGAGTAGTTGGCTCTCAACAGCTACTAGGCAGAGCCTATCGCCTCTGAATTATGCCCTCCAAAGCGCCAAAATCAGAGCGTGTTATCTTCTCAAGACCGCCGGGAAACCCCCGTCCATGGGGGTTTCCCAGCAACCCAAGTCGTAGATTCCACCCAAAATAGTCCAATACGAACTCTAGCCGCCATCTCGTGGGGTTAGATTTTATCCTGTGGTATTCTGGGTGTTATGTCACAGGCTCAGCCGTCAGCTGTCATTGCATCGCTCATTCGCGCAATCGGTGAAGAGATAAAAGCTGTCGAGCGCTCGCGTCGGGAGTATAGGGTAACGCACGGCAAGCGGGTATCTGGAAGTGGAGCGCGCCAGCTCTATACGTTTAAAACTAAAGCTAACCTGCGTGCCAAAGATGACACTCAGTGCTCTCTAACTTTTTCTGGGGTTAGCTATGCAGGAAACATTGCTTCCTCCAGCGATGGTTCTATTACCGTAGCACTTACACAGGACGTGGGTGCTGTCATTCCCTCAGCGGATTTGTCTGTTGATGAGACGCAGCTTTTGAAAGAGTTGCGAGCTGCGCTCTATGCTCTTGGTCAGGACAAAGAGGATGCGGAGCAGGAGAAACAGAAAGCTCCCTGGAATGAGGGATTGGCTCTTCGTACCCTCGGTCAGCAGCAGCCTCGAAGGGTTGAGCGATTATCGCTTCCTGCGTTACCCAACGATCTAACGGATGATCAGCGGCGTGCTATCGAAACTGTTTTTTCCCATGAGACGACTTTCCTCTGGGGCCCCCCGGGCACGGGGAAAACGCACACTCTTGGCGCCATGGCGCATGCCCTGTACAGCGCAGGTCAACGTATTCTTATCGTTTCGCACACAAATCGCGCGGTTGACGGGTTGGTGGAGGCGCTATGCAATCGGCTGACGGATAAGGGGGCTGAGCCGATGCCCGTTGATGCCGTAGTGCGCTTGGGACCGATAGCGCGCGAGTCGTTGCGGGAGCGATACGGGGCCGCTGTAGCGTTCGACGATATCATCCGTCGTATCGATGAAGAAGCGGAGAGTGTTGCGTCCTCGCTGTATCAAGAGCAGATGGTGTGTAAGCAAGAAATTGAGAGTCTCTCAAAGCTGCCGCCGATGTGGGAGGACCGCACGAGAGTATTAGATAAAATCCGAGAGCTGCAGCAACGCTTCTGTCGGCATACGACGGGTGTGAGGGGGTTTGTTCGTCGCGTTTTTGGCGAGTCAACGAGTCTTGCTCAACTGCTGCATGACATTCGTGTTGAAGTCACTGAGCAGGAGGCGCTCGTTACAGAACTCAATACGCAACTTGAGGGTATAGAAGAAGGTGTATGGGAGTCGCGCGCCGCAGAGCTCAATGAGCGTATTCGTGCTCTGCAGAGTGAGATAGATAAGGCTTTCGAACGTGCTCTCCATGCCAAAGAGTCGCTCATCGATGATGCTCAAGTGGTTGCGATGAGTACGACGCAGGCCTTCTTGCGGGCATCCACTCTACTTGATTTCGATGCTATCCTGATTGATGAGGCATCAATGGTTCCGCTGCCTGTGGCCTACTACTTGAGTGGTATGGTCTCAAGCAGGGTAGTTATCGGGGGCGACTTTCGACAACTTCCTCCCATTGCACACTCTAAGGATGAACTCGTGAGGGAGTGGTACGCAAAGGATATCTTCTTTGCGGCCGGCGTAGTTGATGATGTAAATGCAGGTAGAGCGCGCCCTAACCTCGCCAAGCTCACGAGCCAATTTAGGAGTCATTCAGACCTGTGTGAGTTGATAAACGGTCGATTTTACGGGGGCGACCTCACCTCAAGCTTTACAGATTGCACCGGGCTCTCTTTTTCTCCTGAGTTGGAGTACCTGCGAGATAACCGGATTATTCTAATCGACACCTCAGAGTATGCAGGTTCTGGACAGTTTGTAAGTAAGTCAAAATCAAACCTTATACATGCCATGATTATTCGCAGTCTGTGCGGTCAATTGCGTCCGCTATGGCAAGCAGATAATCCGCTGTCTCTTGGGGTAATCTCTCCGTACCGACCGCAGGCCGAGCTTATTAAAGACCTCTTGGTTGAGGGGGGTAGCGCTGATGTAGCCGTAGGCACGGTTCACCGTTTTCAGGGAGATGAGCGAGCCATCATGATCCTTGATCTTACCGAGAGCGAGCCACATTCCTTAGGCGGATTCTTTACTGCAAGCTCGTTGTCAGAGGAGGGGGCAAGGCTGTGGAATGTGGCGTTCAGTCGTGCGCAGCGCAATCTGATCGTGGTGGCAAACCTTTCCTACTTTAAGAGCAAGTTAGCTCCTAAGCACGTGATGCGTGGAATTGTGCAAGACCTTGAGTCGCGCGCTTTAATTATGAAAGCGGATAAGTTTATGACGCCCGCGCCGCATGTACCTGAGGTTGGCTTAGGTAACGTGATCTCGTTTGTAAGTCCGCCCCCGCAGTATTTTAGTGAGGTAGAGTTTTCAGCTGCATTTGCCGCCGACATTAAGGAGGCGCGCTATGAGATTTTTATTGTGTCGGCGTTCATATCGGTGACGCGAGTGCGAGCGGTTAGGGATCTGCTTATTCAGCAGGCGAGGTTAGGGGTTGCTATAACTGTTGTAATCCCGCCGCTTGCCGAAAACGGCTCTATTGATGCTAAAAGCTACGAAAAAGCGGTGGGGATGCTTAAGGATATCGGCGCTACTGTCATAATCAAGCGATCGCTTCATGCGAAGCTCGTCTGCATCGACAGGGAGGTCGTGTGGACAGGGTCGCTTAACCCGCTTTCTTTTAGCGGCAGAAATACCGAAACTATGGTGCGTCACGTAAGCTCTGCAGCGTATGCTTCTGTGATGCAGCAATTTGCTTCTGAGGGTGCGTCAAGAAAGAGTTCAGCGTTTCTGCTTGTTAATAGCGCTCTTAAATAGGGCACCAAACGAATTTGGCTTTTCTTCCTCTGCTGCACCGGCCTGCCAGCTACGCTTTGAGCAGTCCCTATTGCACACACGACACCGCTCGTGTTCATCGCGTTCGGGGTGCCAAAAGGGGGAGAGAGAGAGTATTAGAGCCTCTTGCAGGGGCTCCTCTAGGTATACGTGTTCACCTTCGTATACTATGACTCCAGGGTCCTCTATCTCATCATTAGGAGCCGCCCGGTCACTCACTGTCTGGAGGACCCAGTCTATATAAGCTGACACCTCGTGGCTTACTGGGTCTGCGCAGGTTGAGCACTCCTGTTTACACATCCCACTGATGAGACCCTTTACCAGGATGCCACCGTGGGTGCGAGTGAGGGTAAGGTCTGCTATCGGAGCGGCTTCAAAGGCCATAGTTGAGCCGCTTTCGCCCGCTTTTAGTCGATTGTTGAGCTCATTCAGATCGATGGGGGCATCGATCTTCATGCCTGAAAATGGGATGGTTGTAACAGTTATTCTCATAGCGGCTTGGTGGTCTAAAAAGGCCCCAGTATTGTAGCTGATCGGCGTGAAATAGGGTACTTTACAGACCAAAGAAATCGCCCAAACAACCCTTTGAGCTCAAGAAAAAGTGGGTTATAACGCAACTGGGGGCGCAAGTTTCCGAATTAGATGTCAATGTTTTAGGAGGCTTCTATGGCTATTAACAAAGTTATCTTACTTGGAAATTTGGGCAAGGACCCAGAGCTACGTTACACCCCGCAACAGATGGCTATCTGTTCTTTCTCTCTGGCAACAGGAGAGAGGAAGAAAGACGCTAGCGGTCAGTGGGTTGACCACACTGAGTGGCACAACATCGTAACCTTCGGACGGACGGCTGAGAACTGCTCTAAGTTCCTCAAGAAGGGGCGTCAGGCGTTTATCGAAGGAAAGATCCGAACACGTAAGTGGCAGGATAAAGAAGGGAAGGATCGTTGGACAACCGAAGTCCTAGCGGACCAGGTGCAGTTCGTGGGTGGTCGCGGTGAAGGCGCTGAGAGCGGCGGTGGTGACTACGGTCATGAGTCTGCTGGTGAAAGCGTTTTGGCTGGGATTCCAACAGCGGATTCCCTCCCAAAGGTTGCTAACGGTGGTTCCAGAGGATCAGTTTCAAGTGAACCCGTAACATTCGACGATGATGACATCCCTTTCTAGCATCTCGGATTTCGTAATCATCCCGGTAGTATCAGCATTGATCGGCTATGTAACCAATTACATAGCCGTTCTGATGCTCTTTAGGCCGCATTCTCCGCGTCGAATTCTGGGCCTCTCTCTGCACGGGCTTGTGCCGCGTCGACAGAAGGAGATAGCTGCAAGTCTAGGAGCGATGATTGAGAACAACCTCTTCTCTCAAGAGGATGTCAGAAAGGCGCTCAGTGGCAAGGATACTGCTGATGAGGCAGCGTCATTTTTAAACGAGCAGGTTGATCTCTTCGTTCAGAAATTATCGGGACAGAATCCTATGATCGGCGCCTTTCTTCAGGGGCCGCTTTTGGGTCAGGTGAAAGGGATGCTTGGTGCGCAGATCGCTGAACGCTTTCCCGCGTTTATTGAGCGAGTCGTACAGAAAGCTGAAGGTGAGCTTAACGTCAAAGCGATTGTTCAGGCGAAGATCGAAGCTTTTGAGATGAAGAAGTTAGAAGCTCTTATTTATGAGATCTCAGCGCGGGAGCTACGAACTATCGAGGTGCTCGGAGGAGTGCTCGGTTTTATCGTTGGCTTGTTCCAGCTCGTAATTATAAAAGTGGTTAGCTAAGCGCGTCTGCGGATGTAGGTATGCCGATCTCACTTTCTCAGTACGGATCAGTTGCTCTTGTAACCGGTGCAAGTTCAGGTATCGGTGAGGCGTTCTGTAGAACACTTGCAGCGCTTGGCTTTTCTCTCATTGTGGTTGCGCGGCGCGAAGACCGTTTGCAGGCGTTGAAGCGTGAGCTTGAAGAGCGCCACGGTGTGCGAGTAGTTCCCGTGGTTCTTGATATCACATCGGCTGATGCCGCCAAGCGTGTTGCAGCTGTTGTAGAAGCTGAAGGAATGAACGTTGACGTGTTGGTAAACAACGCGGGTTTTGGGCTCCTTGGAAAAGTTGAATCGCCAGAGCACGAGCGAGCAGTCGGAATGGTGGATCTAAACTGTAGGGCAGTTGTCGATTTCACCTATCATTTCTTGCCAGCGATGAAGACAAGGCGGCGCGGGGCGGTGATTATAGTATCCAGTGTAGTTGGAAGTATCCCGGTTCCCTGGTTTGCAATCTACGGTGCGACAAAGGCTTTTGACCTCTATTTTGGTGAAGCGCTGTACGGAGAGTGTCACGGTACCGGCGTAGACGTTTTAACTGTTCTTCCAGGCTTAACAAAAACCGAGTTCCAAGGTGGGGCGGGGCTGAGAGAGTATCACTCCCCGTACCGTACAGCTCAGCAGGTGGTTGATACGGCACTCAGAGCGCTTGGTCGTAAGCCTATCGTGGTAGATGGGGTCTTTAATAAGATGCTCGTTCACGGAACCCGCTTTGTGCCGCGTGGCATTCTGACATTGGTTAGCCGCCTGGTGATGAAGAAAGAGTTGGGCGGGACGGTAAGGTAAGTCAGACTTCGCTCACCATGAGAGGCGTGGTGTTGTAGTAGGCGCGCATCGGACACGGAGCTTCTAGCTCCGCCTAAACTTCGCTGTCTCATCTGCTCAGAAAGCCCACGCTATAGCATCTTCTCATCCGAGCGGGCTTTTTGAATAAGGTCATAGGCCACCTGTAATTCGCGAAAGCGGGTTTCACAGAATGCCATTACTTCCGCCGGCATATCGGAGTGGGCGTGGCTATCAGGGTGGTATCTTTTTGCTAATTGGCGGTAGTGCGACTTTATCTCGGATAGTGAGGAAGAAGGTTCGCATTCAAGGGTCTGATAAGCTAATTCAAGCTCAGTAAGCTCTTTTTTTGGGGTTCTTTTAAGGGTTTCTCGTTGCTGGTCTGAGTCGCTGTAGGTATCTTGATGCAACCGCTCTTCCTCTACCTTGTGTGTAAAGTGGCGTTGTTTGATTTTGTCGTAGGTCTGCTCTGAAATTCCAAAGATCTTAACTGCTACCTGCACCAGGCGAGCTTCATTGCGGGAGAAGCTGTCGTCAGCAACGGCCACGGTAAGCAGTAGGTCAACCATCGCCTCGCGAACTGCCGCACCTGGGCCACACATGCTATGGAATTGCCTCGCGTAATCTTCAAAGGAGAGAGTTGAGCTCCTTCCCTTCCTAAAGGCGCTCATCGCGTACATTTTCTTCCGAGGCTTGAATTGCAGCTCAGCACTGATAAAAGCACTAACCACGTCGAGCGTTGCTCCGTTTGTGTCGCCGTCGGCGTGGCACAGTTTAGCCAGCATAGCGAAGAGCGCGTCATAAAACATGGGCTCAAATCTGCGACTCAGGCGAGCCTTAAGCCATAGGAGCGGTCTTTTAATCGTTAAGAAAAGCTTGCGGTCGAACATGTCGTGCAGATAAATATAGAAGACACTGGTAAGGGCGTGCAACACCTCTAAGGACGGCGACCAGTGTATCAATTACGATCGCCTCTTGACGTATCTCTTCTTTGAAATAAGTGGCTACGTGCGCTTCTAGCATCTCGGTCGCCATATGTAATTTACTGACGATTCTTTGAAGGAGCCCAATGGTAGAGCTTCTACCTGAGCGCAACATTGCGCTTGGCTGGTGAGGATTGAGATGAGCTCCTCATCGAGGAGCAGATTCACCCAGCGCTTGGCGTTAAGCGATATTCGATGCCAGGTTGTTTTCCCGGTAGCGCAGGGGGGGGTGAGGAGGAAAAAGTGAATCGGTCTCGCTGTCGTTAAGCTCACTGGCCGCTTGAGCGAATCTTTGGTAGTTACTATCTTGTGTTCTTTGAGCTCATGCTTGCTTATACAGGTGCATAAGCAGCACAACATCTCATGCCTTATCGACCACCTTCATTATCACTATGAAAGACCTCGCGTACCACTTTCACATTACTCAACCGGAAAATCTTATTTTTGAACTACCCTCGTATGCCCATTTTGGGGATAAGATAGCTTTTCTTAATTTACTAAGGAGCCTTAACCCTCCGGAATATCGTGTCAACCCGGGAGCCTCTGGGGAAAGTGTAGAGACGGTTCGTCTTTTTTTTGACGACCATAGACTCACACATGAAGCTGTTACCTGCATATTTCGCGGTACTCCCGAATACCTCGATGAAGTCTACAAAAATAAATACCATCTTATAAAAAGCCAGCATAATAATCATCCGACTAATCGGAAGCTTATCACCTACAGTTTTGAAGCACGATATGCCCGTGAAGCCAAGATTCCTCCATATATATCGGAGCTACTATCTGAATTCAAAAAGCTAGCGGACGTTGTTGAAGTGGGAGAATCTCTGGGTGTATTGAAAACTACAGCGCTTATTCAGGAGTCCCAGCTCTTCGTGGGTGTAGACAACGGAGTTTCTCATCTGTGCCGATGCACAAATACACCGCACCTTATACTGGAGCATCTTTTCGATGTTTCACGCGGCTTCCCTCGGGATTTCTACGACTATTGGAAAGCTAACTCACTTCAATCCGCTGTTGATATCGCAAGAAGTATTTTAGTCGATCGGTAGCTCACGAGAATGGGCTAACAGGTAGCCGGCTCGCATGGCCGACCAACACGGCAGGACTTTCCTGCTAAGGACACCACTTTCATGGACTTATTGGTCACGGATATTGGGAAGACGAGGCCTTCTCCAGGTTCTCAGAGGTGGACCTCAAAGCTATTGAGGACACGTTCGCAGAGCGGGTGCTCGCACGATTCCATAAGCGAGAAATCCTGATCGATGATGACGTGGCGCAGATCCTCTTGCTGGAATAGATGGGCTGATGGCGTGTTTTTTCGCTGGAGTCTTGGCGTAGGCGGGCCGACTCCTCCACCGTGAACGCGCCGTGTATCACTCTTTTGATGCTGCCTGCGACTCGTGTTCCGTCGCGGGGATTATGGTTGCATTTCCCTGGGAACCAGCTGGCGCATTCGAAGATGTTCGGCACGAGAAGTACGATGGGATTGCTACGATAAACATCAATCATAAGCAGGTGCGAAGGCTCTTGCAGGCGCACGAGAGGATGACACTATCGTTGTAGTGCTCATAATCGCTATTACCAAGAAAACTACTCACTTTTTCTAAGTGCCTAGTACCTGGTGATGGTGTGGTCATGAAGCCGGGAGGGCTATTGGGACTGTTGAATAAATAGCCCCTAAGCGGGGGCTACCTAGCCTCCAAGGGAGTTTTGCCACCTTCGGAGAGCTGAAGAAGCTGCTTGCGGAGTGACACGAGGTCCAATTGAGTCTCTGCTAATCTGAGACGCGTTCCCAATCAGATTCAACGGTGCTACAATTGCCACAGTTCATTTAATAGTAATGCTATCAACTTGTTCAGCGGTACTCATCAAGCATCTGTAGTGACTGTAGGAGAAGGTGTCGAGGCGTTCTAGCAGGTGAGATTCTAATGACTAACGAACAAAGTAAGGCAGCGAAACGCAGATTCAACTTTGGTAAATTCCATAGTAACTACTTCGTAGGTAGCGGGATTGATATCGGCGCTGGACCTGACTCGCTCGGTAATTACCGACATGTTTTCCGTGGTATGGTTGCGGTCAGGGCTTGGGACACGCCTGATGGTGATGCTCAGTACCTTGAGGGTGTCGAAGACAATACTTACGACTTTGCTGTATCCAGTCACAGCCTTGAACATATGGTGGATGTGGATAAGTCTCTTCGCAATTGGATTCGGGTCGTAAAACCGGGCGGCTATATAATCATCGCTGTTCCGGACGAGGAGATGTACGAGCGGAATCGCTGGCCGTCGATCGGCAATGCTGACCATAAGTGGAGTTTTACGGTAAAGACTGACTCGACCATGCCTAAGTCGATCAACGTGCTGGATCTAGTCAAGTCCGTGGGTGATGTAGCGACTCTTGAAAAGATCGAACTCATAGATGAATTTTTTGTTCCGGGTTGGGATGTCGATCAGACAAAGACAACTGTCACTGAATGTGCGATTGAAATTGTTTTGAGAAAAAAGTAGCGATTGTCTTAAAAATAGTGGCTCGAGGTATCCGTCAAAATACGCGATAAATCTCAGTTTTTGATGGGATTTAAAGGAATCGATGCACGTGAGCAAATGACCTAATTCGTTTTAAGCAAAACGAATTAGGTCGAAAGAAGCTCGCATGCACACAGAGAAACTATGTCGCGGGTTAATCGGCGGGGTTATATCACCGCCGAGCGAATATGGCGCCGCTCTATCACTGTATCCTCGGACTCGAGCAGATCTTTAGTGAGCCACTCGCGTTCCTCTTCTAAGGGGCCAGAGACGGGGCGTCTACCGGCTATTCTGTACCAGTAGCGGGCATTCCATAGGTCACCTTCTTTGCGGTGCAGGTATGCATGCACTCGAGCGCTACACCTGTCTTCGTCCTCTTGCACGGCCTCGTGAGCAGCGCTCCAGTCTCCGTTGAATTCGTACCACAGGGCTTTTAGCGGCGTTGAGAGCTCGTGGGGAGGGGTCTCGGAGGTAAGGGACTCTATAAAATCATTGAAATTCATAATCATCTCTCTATCAAGCGCAGTTATTATCCCACACCGACGAAGAAAGTTTGATTAAATTCTGGTAAATTGTTTAGCGGGATAAAAAAAGTGCTCGAAAGGAGGCGTGCAGCACAAATTCTAGGTCAACGGGTAGGACCGGATAGTGATGGATTTCATTTGGGGATACCCATACCGTGCTTTCGACATCGTCACCGTTCCCGCCGAGGGATACCTCACCAGCAAGGCGGGAAACTTTGTAATAGATATGTATTAGTTGTTCGTGAGGATACTCAGGGTTCTGCTGGAATGCCTGGGTACAGAAGAGTAGGTGGTCGAGGGTAACTGAGATAGCCGTCTCTTCCCGAAATTCGCGAACAACGGCGTCGCCCGGGGCCTCTCCAAGTTCAAGTCCTCCGCCGGGAAAATTGGTTATTATCCCCGAAGGGACTCTGGTGTTGGTCATGAGTACGTGACCGTTCTCTACAAGAACACCGTAAATAGCAACCCTGAATTTGGTGACATTTAAAGACATTTTTACCCCTTAGCTCCTATGTCTTTTGCTCCTATGAGAGGGCTTAATGACGGAATCTGAAGTCCCTGCTACGATACCGTTAGTTATATCATAGAGGCTAGTCAGATATGGGTCTTCGCACAGTCGTTCGCTCAGTTGCTCACTTCGTTCCGGAACGCCGGGTCAGTAATGATGAATTATCTAGGCTTATGGACACAAGTGATGCGTGGATTACAGAGCGCACCGGTATCAAGGAGCGACGTTTTATTGAGCAGGAGGGCGTTAGTACGTCTCAGTTAGGGGAGCGTGCGGCGATAGAGGCTTTGGCAAGAGCTGGCTGGGCGGCTACTGATGTAGACCTGATAGTAGTTGCGACCCTTTCGCCAGATTACTACTTCCCGGGTGTTGGTGTGATGCTGCAGCAACGTCTTGGGTGCAGAACGGTACCGGCCCTTGATATTCGGGCGCAGTGTAGCGGTTTGGTGTACGGCTTGTCGTGTATCGATGGGTATATAAAGAGTAAGCAAGCGCGACGCGTGCTGTTGGTGTGTGCTGAGGTGCAGTCTCCCGTTCTCGATATGAGTTCGCGCGGTCGCGACATGGCAGTGCTGTTTGGTGATGGTGCAGGAGCGCTCACGCTCGAAGCGCAGGAGTGTGCGGGAGATGGAAACGAACAGGATCGTGGTATTATTGACTCGTTTCTCGGTAGCGACGGTGGAGGGGCGGATGTGTTGTGTCTAAAGGTACCGGGAACAGCTAATCCCGGTTTTGTTCGGACTTCAGACATCGAAGAAGCACGGGTCCATCCATACATGGACGGAAAGGTTGTGTTTAAGAACGCGGTTACCCGATTGCTAGAAACGGCGCACACTCTGCTTACGCGTAATCAGGTTTCTTCCCAGGCTATCGATCTTATCATCCCGCACCAGGCGAATCTTCGGATTAACGAGATGGTTCGAGAGCAGCTTGGGCTTCCTCCTGAGAAGGTTTTTAACAACATTCAGCTTTACGGAAACACCACTGCCGCAACGATTCCTATCTGTATGTCAGAGGCAGAGGCGCAAGGCGTGTTAAAGGAAGGGATGTTGGTATTGACCCTGGCATTTGGTGCCGGTTTTACGTGGGGCGGGAACTTGATTCGGTGGTAGATTTTGGTTGTTTGCTTAGGGAGTTAGTTGGGGGCAGATAAATTGAGTGATTTTTCGGTATAACCAACATCCTTGTTTAGCCTCCCGGAGTCTTGGTAAAGGGAAAGGCCTAACCCTTAAAAGTACAACTAGAAATCTGGGCTTGCCACCGTACTAGTGGGCCGATTTAGGTTGTCTTTGAGCGCCATCGGAGTTCATACCGATACGATGTAGCACGATATTTTCGCAGCTTTCCTCAGCGCATGACACCTTAATATCGATAACGGGGGAAGAGTGATCCTTTCGTGGAGCTAGTGCAATACTCTCCTCAAATTTTCCAGCTGGTAGCGATATCTTTGCAGTTTGTTGGTCGGTGATTTGACATGTGATGAGCTGCGCTCGCTGCGCGGCATTGATTCCTCGAAGTGTTAGTCCAGAGGCAGATGCGGAGCTTTTAAGAATCAAAGAAAGGGGCGCTCCCGATTTGATTGGAAAAGACCGTGGTGGATAGAGACCCCCCACAAGTTGATGAATGTTCTTAAAGTGCTCAAAATCAATTTCAGGGAAAATAAACGAATTAACAAAATCCTTCCGCCAGTCATCATATGCCTCCCAGTATTTCTCGCGGCTTCGGTAAGAGAGAGTGTCTTCGCTCGCTGAGGGAGTGATAAGTTGGTGGCGAACAAGTGCAGAATACATCGCTCGCGCCAGGAGTGCATTTCCAGCCGATGTAAAGTGAGGATCCCAGCGCAAGTTGTAGCGTCGCCTGAAGGTATCAAAGTCCATACCAAGGTATGAAATGATGTCATCAACTATTGCTGTCTGAGAGCCATTTAAGAGGCTCTGTTTGAGTGGGACATCCATTCCTAGAATTAAGAGGGGTGTATCACGTTCGGTCGTTGTAGATGCTGCTCTTTGGATACTTTGTTCGAAGCGCGTAGAAAAAAAGGGCGACACGTGTATGGCTTCTAACTCAGGAAGGATAGGCCAATCGGCAAGGCCAGTACCTTTGCGATACGGGTAACAGGCACTTGTTTCGACAGTGGTGCTCGGAGGCGCTTTTTGAAAAAAGCTTGAGAGCAGAGCATGCAGGTAAGAATGCTTAGCTAGGAACCCTTTTGAAGGTTTTTCAGGGACGGGTTGACCGAGAGCCCATGCTTGCTGCACAGCGGCCATATCGTTAAATACGTTTTCGTAGTGGACGCAGTTGCTGCTTATCCCCCAGGTCATCTTCAGCCACTGGGCCGTAGCGGCATAATTGCCCTGGTTAGTTGTCATCGTGCCATTGTCGGTGACAGCGAGGGGATCGTCCCAGTCGTTCGGTATGACGAGCCATACAATGATGTCCGGCGCATACCTGTCAAGGAAGTAGTCGATTAAAGCAGCTTCATTAACGACAGAGAAACCCTCGATGCCAGCATTGATAACCTCGATCTGCTTACTCCCTTCGGCAGCGCTGACACTCGATAGAAGTTTTTGAAGGTGAGCTGTGATGGTGTGCTGTTGGCCTACACCGTAGCCAAACACGAGAGAGTCGCCAACCACGAGAATTCGGCGAGAGTTCGGATGGTCCCTTGTGTAGTCAGAGCAGTTGCGAAGCCCATCATTGTTCGAGCAGATCTCTCCACCTGCCCACTGAGTTCTAAGGTTCGGCTTTAGAAGGTAGGGGATGTCTGGGAGTGCTTGACTGGTGAAATAATTTCTTTCTTGAAAATTAACGATCACCCAGAGTCCCAAAACTCGCACTGCCGCTTCGCAGATTAGGAGCGCGAAGATTATCGAAACTGCGGAGAGAAAGAGAGGTGTCTTTAGTTTGTTCATTTTGCGGCGCGAACAGAGCCAGCTTTTTGCTGTGCTTTGGTACCGTCAGCGGGTTTAGGCTCCGGTGTGGCTTGTTTTGAGCCTGTAATCTGTGAGAGCGGTAGCGTAGAGCCACCCTTCTGCTGAACAAGCGTTACGCGTACGGCCCCTTCTGCTTGACTGCGGTTCTCGTTCAAAAATACTTTAATTTTATCTGCCGTCAGCATGCTCTCGCCCTGCAGTAGCTGCGGATTGTCGGTGAGCGTTATCGTTGCCTCTGCAGCATCGTAAAGTGCGACCTGGCTTGTAGCCTGGATGTCTTGCTTTGTGATTTCAACATCCCCTTTAGCCAGGAGCTTTTTAATTTGGTTCTTGTCGCTGTAAGTGCCCTCAAGGGTCTTTGAGGTCAGCTTCAAGTCGCCTTGTAGAACGGTGACGTTGCCCTGGTACACAAAGATGCGGGTTTTGGCATTAAGGGTGAGCGTGTCGGCTGTGATGTTAGTCGGTAGCTTGCTGAAACTCGTATCAAAGGCTGCCTCATCGAGCATTGCGGTTGAGCTCTTCTCTGGTACTTGCTCAGCTGATAGTGCTAATGGGTACGTGATACCAATCCATGAGCATGCGGCCATAAAGACTGCTCGAGGGTAAGTTGCGCGATGTATGTATCGAAGATCCCTTTTCATATCACTACTTCCTTCCAGCTTTAGGCTTTAACGTGGTGTGAACTCCTCCAGTGACCCGTATCTCTTGCTCTTCCACTTTTGCGCGTAGCGACGCTCCAAGGAGCCTAAACGCAGGGTGGTCGAGCTCAAAAGGGGCCGGTAGCTCTACAACGTTAGGACCTCGATCGTATATCGCGCGGTTTGTTTTGAGAGTAGTCCCATCTTTTGCGGTAATTACTACCTTTTCTGATAGTACAGCTTTGGAGATGTCGGTAAGGGTAATGGTTAACTCGGCATACTTTGAAGCGACTCGAATATCTCCCTTCTGCGGGTCGCGATACGTGAGCACGGGCTCCTCAATCGTGGCGATGCTTGAGCCAGGAGCGTATTGGCCTCGCTTCCCGAAAACCTCCCAGACCAGTTTGCCGTCTTTGACAAGGTTACGGTGAAATTCATTTAAGACGAAACCAGCACTTGTGCCAGGAGTGCCATTAGGTTGAGGCGCTTCAGGGGCAGGGGTGATAATTCCCTCGACAGTAGCCCTGTTTAGGGGAGAGGTGAGAACGCGCGCCTTGTTACGCGAGTAAACGATCCCGCCACTAATAAGAAAAAATGTTCCAAGAAGGCCAAGCCCAAGAATAAAGCTCTGCCGACGAGTTATGTATAAGGCCACTAGGATCCTTTACGAGAGAGCCTCTCGAAGCCTGCATAGCTGCGAGATAAGCGGCACTACCTGATCGAGTTTCAACATGCAAGGACCATCAGACGGTGCATTGTCTGGGTCATTGTGACACTCAACGAATACACCATCAACGCCTGTAGCAACAGCCGCCCGGGCAAGGGCCTGAACAAAGTGCCTTGCGCCACCAGAGGATCCTGCATTTCCACCAAGTTGTTGCACACTGTGAGTTGCGTCAAACACTACGGGATAGCCCGTTGAGCGCATAATGATAAAGTTTCTTGGATCAACAACGAGGTCTCGGTAGCCAAAACATGAACCTCGCTCGCAGAGTAGCACTTTTGAGTTTCCGGTGCTGGCGATCTTCTCGGCAACGAACTGCATATCTGCGGGGTGTAGGAACTGTCCCTTCTTTACATGGACTGTTCTGCCGGTTTTCCCTGCAGCAATAAGAAGATCCGTTTGTCGACAGAGGAAAGCAGGTATTTGTAGCACATCGGCTACTGAAGCTACCGTATCGCACTGATCCTCGGTGTGGATATCGGTCAACACCGGAACGTTAAACGTCTTCTTGATCTCCTCAAGGATTTTTAGTCCAGCATCCATGCCTATACCGCGCTGGCCCTTGACGCTTGTACGGTTTGCTTTGTCAAAAGAGGACTTGAAGACCAGCGACACAGGAAGCCCCTTAAGGCTCGTGACGAGAAATTCGGCTATCATGCACGCATGGTCACGAGATTCGATCTGGCATGGGCCTGCTATGACGAGGAGCTTCTCTCCGTCGCCTACTGATACAGAAGGGGAGATATTAACTTTCAATGGACCTCTCCTGGCTACTTAGTTTCCAGAAGAGCATCTGCTTCTTGGGACGTACGACTTGTAGGAATTCTACCGCTATCGGCAGTCTTCGCAGAGTTCTTCTCAACCTTAGAAGCCAAGTTCGAGTTTTGTGCTTTGTGCACCCGAGCTGCCGCAACAAAAGATTTAAAAAGCGGGTGAGCAACTTTTGGAGTCGACTGGAACTCGGGGTGGAACTGAACACCGATAAACCATGGGTGGTCCTTTATCTCTATCATCTCAACCAACACGGAGTCGGGAGATGTGCCCGAGATAATCAAACCAGCGCTCTCTAATTGGTCCCGAAACTTATTGTTAACCTCGTAGCGGTGTCGGTGGCGCTCACTGATCTGTGACTTTCCGTATATCTCCCGAGCGCGTGTGCCATCTTTGATGGCGCATGGATAAGCGCCAAGACGCATTGAGCCACCTTTGGCGAGTACTTTCTTCTGTTCGTCCATGAAGTCAATCACTGGGCATGTTGAGTCTGGGTCAAACTCAGAGCTGGTCGCGTCTGATATCTTGGCGACATTTCGAGCAAACTCGATCGTAGCGATCTGTAGACCTAGGCAGATGCCGAAGAACGGAATCTTGTTCTCGCGAGCGTAGCGAGTGGCTGCAATTTTTCCTTCGCTGCCGCGGATGCCAAAACCTCCCGGGATAAGCATGGCGTCGATTGGAGCACCTCCGTTAGCTTCTCGCATAGCAGTTGCGATATCTTTTGTCTCTAGGTCCTCACTGTCTACGTAGACAATTTGAATTTTGCAGTTGTTGGCTACCCCGCTATGGATAAGCGCTTCGCTTAAACTCTTATAGCTCTCGGTAAGGTCAACATACTTCCCTACCATGGCTATCGTTACTGTCTCGCGAGTTGGATCGGTAAGAGAGCTTGCGATCTTGCTCCACGGGTCAAGTTTAGGTGCTCCTGTCCAGATGTTGAGCAGCTCTACTATGCGCTGATCAAGCCCTTCTTGGTGCAGAGCTACTGGCAGCTCATAGATAGTATTTACGTCTGGTGCATTAATTACGCAGTTTTCGCTTACGTTGCAGAACAGACTTATCTTGCTCTTGAGCTTCTCATCGAGCCGCTGTTGGCAGCGACAGATGATGATGCTGGGATTAATTCCGTAGCCAGTTATCTCTTTGATGGAGTGCTGAGTTGGTTTTGTTTTGAATTCGTGTGCTGTTGAGATGTAGGGCACGAGCGTTACGTGAACAAAAAGGGTATTTTGAGCTCCCACGTCGCTTCTCATCTGGCGGATCGCTTCGAGGAACGGAAGGCTTTCGATGTCGCCAACAGTACCCCCAACTTCAACCAAGCAGATGTCAAAACCAGCAGCGGCGAGTTTTACGCGACGCTTAATCTCATCGGTAATGTGCGGAATGACTTGTACCGTTCCACCGAGATAGTCACCGCGTCGCTCGTTTGCGATTACGGTTTCGTAGATCTTACCCGATGTAAAGTTATTAAGCTTCGACATGCGGGTTCCCATGAACCGCTCGTAGTGTCCGAGGTCGAGGTCTGTTTCTCCACCGTCATCGGTAACGAATACTTCGCCATGCTGAAACGGGCTCATCGTTCCTGGATCTACGTTGATGTACGGATCAAGCTTAACGGCAGTAACTTTAAGGCCGCGCGCCTCAAGGAGCGCTCCTATGCAGGCGGTGGTTAGACCCTTACCGATAGACGAGACAACGCCGCCTGTGATGAAGATATATTTAGTAGGGCGAGATTCCATAAAAGTGGGTGCGCTCCTTAACGTGACCTGAAATGCAAATGACGCCCCACAGTATCTCCTTTCCCGAAGTCTAAGACAATTAATGTTTGACTGAATTGATACCATTTTTAAGTGATTTTAAGCTGGGATGTGGAACAAACTATTCAGCGTGTGGAACACTAAAGGCACTTGACTTTCATGGTAAAAGTTCGTGCGCATGGCTGTGCGCCGTTATGGCGCGTCGCTGAGTGCATATCGTAATGTGGTTGTCGTGTGCTTTTTAGCGGGGTGAGCAATGAAGTGGTCAACTTTCAACGGGGCGTTTGGGGTCGTGGCTGTAGTGGTCTGTTTGGTTTGTTCGGCGCATGCTGATCCTGGGGGAGAGCGTTCGTCGGCTGAGCTGGGAGCTGCTGCCGAAGCTCGCACTATAGACGAGGCGCTGCATAGGCAGGTGCGCGATGGGTGGTACAAGCTATCTATACTTCCCGCTGCAGATGAGGTTGTACTTGAGGGTCAGGTCGATAATGACCATACGCGCGAGGAGGTGCTCTCAGTGGCGCGCTCGGTTTCGCGGAAGCCCGTCCGCGATCAGATGCGACTGAAGCCTGCTCGAGCGGATACAGAGATTCAAAGTGCTATAAAACGTGCTCTTGAGGCTGAGTACCCAACGTTAGCAAAATCGCTTGATGTATCGGTAGCTGGCGGGGTGGCGCGTCTTACGGGGAGTCTTCGTAACCACCGCGAGATCGACGAGGTGTTGTCAACCACGATGATGCAGGAAGGTGTTCGTGGGGTCGAAAGTGATATCACTATAAATGGTCGGCCGTACGCTACACCTCGACGAGGTGCGAAGAGGTAGCGTCAAGTCGACTGGTGTGCTGCGTGGGGCGCAGGCAGTTTAATCGCGAGCTGCTCTGCAACCTTTTTTGCCAGGTCTATGGGTACTAAGCCATCTTTAGTTGCTTCGAGGATGGCGGATCCGAGAGATCGACGAATCTCTGCTGTGACTGGGTAGTTGAGGGCGCAGAGGAGGGCGATGGTTTTATCCTTTTCTGCGCGATCTTTTTCTAGGAGTACGCTCGTCACCACATTGACAGGTGGAAGAAGCTGCGGGTTTTCCTCGATGCAACCGGTCAGTGGATTGAGCGCTCGAAAGGCAATTAGTGAAGCTAGGATTGCCGGGATGACCTGTTGGTGGGTGAGAGCGCTCCAGGCGGCAGTCCCGCTGTGTGGCGAGAAGAGAGGGTTGTCGATCAATTGGGTGTTCATTGAAAAAGCAAGCGCGCTGCGCAGGTCAGCCGGGTCGATCGCTATTGCTACGGGTGTCTCACTCGGCTGCTGCTCAATCGGGGATATGATTGGCTGCTCTCGCCTAGACATAGGTGCCCCCAAACTTGATAGTGACACCGCAATGTGCCGCAAGGTCTGTTAATCTCTTTGCTGCCACCGTCTCTGGTCCCGGTTGTATAGAGGGGGAAGTTGCTAGATGGTCGGTAGCCGTATTGGCAGCCGTCAACTTCGTAGAGTTAGAAGGGGGAACCTGTGGTGCCGTTGCTGGCATACGCTTAAACCTTAAAATCCGTTGGCATTACTCGGGTAGCTACGCTAGGATCCCAGAGTTACAAAAGAGTTATGCCCGCGTTGAGTGCAGGTGTGACTTATAAGCGAGCAATTTCTAGCGGATTTTTCGATGAACGATAAGGCCCTCCGTCCCCGCGTAGTCTTACGACAGGGGCGTGATTTTTCTGTAAGACGCAGACATCCTTGGATTTTTTCAGGGGCTATTGCAGAGCGAGAGGGTACCCTTCAGCGCGGATGCTTGGTTGATGTTTTATCCAAGGACGGAGCTCTACTTGGGGCCGGTCACTGGGGAACCCGTAGTATCGCTGTACGGATGTTGGCGTTTGAGCCCGTTGTTGATGAAGCAATCCTTCTGCAGGAGCGGTTGGCCTCGGCTGTCCGGTTGCGCAGTGCCTTGGGCCTAATTGGAAATGAGCAGACAAATGGATTTCGACTGGTGCACGCTGAAGGAGATAGCCTCCCTGGTCTCGTCATTGACCTCTACGGTGAGACAGCGGTTGTTCAGTGTCACTCAGCAGGGATGTGGCGTTTGCGGGAGGAGCTTGCGACGATCCTGCGCGCCGAGCCGAACCTTAGTATCAAAGATGTTATCTTTAAGCGGGTAGAAGATCAGATTGAAGACGAGGAGAGTGCCAAGAGTGGGAATGTGAATCCGGTTCCCGAGCCTGCCAAGCTGGTGTCATTCGCTGAAGGCGGGCTGCGTTTTCTGGCTGATGTGAGTGGTGGTCAAAAGACTGGATTTTTTCTTGATCAGCGCGTCAATAGAGCAAAGGTTGGGCACTATGCTCGAGATCGCCACGTGCTCAATGCGTTCTGTTACACCGGAGCTTTCTCTGTATATGCTTTTGCTGGCGGAGCAAAATCGGTGGTTTCAGTCGATGCATCAAAACCAGCGATCGATCTCTGTCGACAAAATGTTGTGGCGAACTTTGCCAGTGCGCAGCACCATCCCGAAGTGGCGGATTGTTTTAGTTACCTTCAACAGATTCCAGATACGTTCGATCTGATTGTACTCGATCCCCCAGCCTTCGCTAAGCATCAGCGTGCAGTGCAGCGAGGTTTGCGGGGTTATGAAACCATCAATACGTTGGCCCTCAAGAAAATAAAGCCAGGCGGAATTCTTGCCACTTTTTCTTGCTCGCAACTTGTTTCGAAGGAGTTGTTTCGAGATTCGGTCATGAGAGCCGCAGTGAGTGCCGGGCGTTTCGTAAGGATTATCGATTCACTTCATCAGGCTCCATGCCACCCGACGAGTATCTTCCATCCGGAGGGTGATTACTTGAAGGGTCTCGTGTTAGCGGTCGAGTAGATAGTAGCGGTCGAGTGGAAGACTGCGTGCGGAAGCACTTTGGTAGTTGCGTAAATTCTCATTCGACTACACAGTATAGAAAGCAGTTCGCGGTTGTTTCTCTCCCTGAGAAACAATGCATTTGTTCGGTCGCCTAGTAGTGGGTAACCTACCTCTCCTATAGGGGTGGGGCCCTCGTTGAAAAGGGAGGTGATCCATGTCGGCTATAGGAAATAATTCTGTCGCACTGGTGAAGAGGTGCCTCACTGCGTGAGGAGTATCTACTCTTTTTGCTTCGACAGGGTTTTGTAACGGTTGTTGGCCTGCCGTAGGCAGGTCAGGGGAAAGGGTTCCGTCCATCGTAGCGGGGCTCTCTCGCAAGCGAGAGCCCCGCAAACGATTTGCAGCTTATCCTGCAATCGCGATCATCTCTATTTCAACAATCGCGCCGAGCGGCAACGCCGAGATCTGTATCGTGGATCGTGCCGGCTTGTGTCCCTCAAGAGCCTCAGCATAAATCCTGTTCACCGTCTGAAAGTTTCCAAGGTCAGTTAGAAAAATTGTAGTCTTTGCTACATTTTTAAAACTAAGGCCCATTTCTGCGAGGACGGTCTTCAGGTTCTTGAGTAGTTGCACTGTCTGCTCTTCGATGCCGGGCCCGACAAGCTGCCCCGTTTCTGGGTTAATTCCTAGCTGTCCAGAGAGGAATGCGAGGTTTCCCGCTCGTGTGGCAGGAGAATATGGTCCAACAGCCTTAGGAGCACCTGGCACAGTTTCAAAGCATTGAATTTTTTCACTCATACACGTTCCTTTTTTCATTTCCAGCGTAGACGAAGAGAAAAATTCTAGTCCGTTGCTGCTGCAGAGAGAAGGTATTTTTTGTAACTAGCTGAAAATATGAAGCAAATAGTCTGTTAGTTTTTCGTAAGTAGCCAGTAAGGGGCTTACTAACTCGCTGAAACAAGCTAGGTTAGCCAGCATGTTAGGCAAAGTTCTCGTAATTGAAGACGAAGAAGATATCTGCGAGTTGATTCGCTACAACCTCACTAAAGAAGGTTACGAAGTTACGTGCGCAACATCTGGCGAAGAGGGCGTGCAGGTAGTTCGTACGCTAGTCCCAGATGTGATCATTCTTGACCTTATGCTTCCCGGTATCGATGGTCTTGAGGTTTGCAAGCAGATCAAGGGAGATGCAGCGGTCAAAAATACGCCAATTGTTATCGTGAGCGCTCGCGGCGAAGAGGGGGATGTCGTTACTGGACTTGAACTTGGTGCCGATGATTATGTCGCCAAGCCGTTCAGCCCCAAGGTTCTTTCAGCGCGTGTTAAGAGCGTGCTTCGCAGAGGCAAGGTGGCTCCCGTTGGTTCTGACGCGGTAGTTGAGCTTGAGGGCATTACTGTAAATCCCGAGCGTCGAGAGGTGAGTGTTGAAGGGCAACTCATTGAGCTTACGAATACTGAATTTAAGCTCCTTCATTTTTTGATGCGCAGGCCCGGGGTGGTTTTCACTCGCGATCAGATCGTTGAGGGTGTCCACGGAGATGACTACCCAGTAACTGATCGATCGGTCGATGTGCAGGTCGTTGGCTTACGCAAAAAGCTCGGTTCTGCCGAAGCAGCGATTGAGACCGTACGCGGAGTAGGGTACCGTTTTAAGGGATAGGGGAGGTTTCCCCCTCTACTGTGTCTCGTATATGATGGATATTCGTTCCCCGCTCGATAGCCTCACCGTGCGTCTTTTGGCTCTGGTGTTTCTGTGTTCAGTGCCCCTTGCGGTTGTTGCTCTGATTTACGCCGATGCATCGCAAGGTGGTTTCGTTGCGGTGTTGGTGTGTATCGCTGTTGCCGTTGCGGGAAGCTTGCTGGTTGCGCGTGGTCTGGCGAGCTCACTTGATCGTTTTGCCCGTTTTTGCGAGCGCTTGGCAGCGGGGCATCTTGGAGCGCGAGTTTATCCATCACGTATTCTGCAGCTCGGCCGTTTGGCACATGCTCTCAACGCGATGGCGCGCAGCTTGGCTGAGCGTATGGATGCACTTGCTGAGATATCAAGTGAGCAAGATGCGATTCTCCGAAGCATGGTCGAGGGAGTTATTACCATCAACCGTGATGGGAAAATTCAACGGGTAAATAAAGCGGCATGCTCGCTGCTCTCAATAGACGAAGAGTCATCTAAAGGAAGGCTCGTCAGCGATGTTATCCATCACATAGAACTGCAACGTTTTATAGAGACCGCGCTCTCATCGCAAGAAACACGCTCCGATGTTGTTACCGTAGTTGGCGATGACGAACGCGTGTTTGGAGCAAACTCATCGGCGTTGTTGACCGAGCAGGGAGTTTTCGTCGGAACGCTCGTGGTGTTGCATGACATCACTCGTATTCAGAAGCTAGAGAAGATCCGCAAAGATTTCGTTGCTAATGTGTCGCATGAGTTGCGTACGCCGATCACTTCCATCAAGGGATTTGTTGAAACTCTGCTTGATGGAGCGATGCATGATCCTGAGAGCCTGCAGAAGTTCTTGGGTATCATCGGGCGTCATTCAGAGCGTCTTAATGCGATCTTGAGCGACCTGCTAATGTTGGCCCGGCTTGAGGTAAGTGGAGAGAATCAAATTGAGGTTGCATCCTTAAAATTACGCGATATAGCTCAGGACGCTTTTGAAACGTGTTCCAGTAAGGCTGATTCGAAGGGCATCTCTGTTAGTGTTGATGTGTCTGAGAACGAGCGCATCATGGGTAATGCTAGTCTGGTTGAGCAGGCGCTCGTTAATTTAATTGATAATGCGATCAAATACTCTGATAGTGGCGACCGTGTGCTGGTGCGTTGTGAGACTGCAGATGAGATGTGTCGCGTGATGGTCACAGATAGCGGACCAGGTATCGATAAATCGCACCTCTCGCGACTCTTTGAACGGTTCTATCGAATTGACCAGGGCCGCAGTCGCCAGATGGGAGGAACGGGGCTAGGCTTAGCTATAGTAAAGCACATCGTTCAGCTTCATGGTGGACGGATAGAGGTTGAGAGTACGCTGGGGGAGGGCTCGACCTTCTCGATGTATTTTAAGAGGGGTTAGGTGCGTTATAGTACTTTTTAGCCGTTTAGCCGTTACTACACCCCCCCCGCCGTTGCTCCAAGGCAACATTGCCTTTAGCCGTTACTACACCCCCCCCGCCGTTGCTCCAAGGCAACATTGCCTTACTTTAAACCGGTTAAAGTAATGGCGGCTAACGGACTGATATTTGGAAGAGGATTAATTCTCCCGTTTCACGTATACTGCCCCTTATGGAGATGTTGGGGATAAATAGACCGTTCTTAGTTAGGAGTGCTAGTTCGGTTGATGCAATCAAGCTGGGCTCTGACAGTGGAGCTGATTGGCCAGCGGTAGGGCGCAATCTAATGCCGTGTTTCAACAGCGCACCTATCAGACTTTTCCCCGAAACTCATTCACCAACTGTCGAAGAGCTTCAGCGCCAGTTTCCAGACGCCCGCCGTATCTTCGCAGCAGATTTCTATCTGAGAGGAATTGAGAAGGCGGGGAAGTTGCTTCCGTGTGGGGCGGGATATGAGCTTAGTGGGGGGGTGTTTAACATCGACCACCACGCGCCAGGAGAGCTCTGGGAGCGGCACGTATCCACAGGTGTTCTGGCTTGTCAGTGGGTTAGAAAAGAGGGAGTCATTGCAGCAAAAAATGGCGATATCGTAGTCATAAATCATACCGACTGCGACAGTGTTCTCTCGGCGCTGATTCTGACCGGGGTTTTACCGGTACATGAGCGATTTGAGCAGGCTGTTCTTGATGCTGATCATCGCGGTACACCAAATGAAATCGCAGATATGCTGCAGGCCTGTAAATCTTTGCGAAATCTTCCGCTCATGGCGGAAGCGCTTTCCTGCTACTTGCAAGGCGAGGCTCTTCCCGAGGTGGTTCGAAATCAGGTCGAGCAATTGCACGAGAGTCGTTTGGTAGTGAAGCAATTAGTTGACAGGGGCAAATACCAAGAGCGAAATGGAGTGGTATTGATTAAATGCGATCGCTACTTTGAGAGCGATCTGTTTCTTAATCATTTTCCAGATGCGCGTGTGTTAGTGGTGGAGTGTCCCTCTGAGAAGTCTCCCAGCGTAATGATAACAAGGTTGCGGCTCGGGGCGTGTATAGAGAGTGGTTTAAGTCTGCATAGGCTTGGACTTACCGACATAGATCCCCATTTTGGCGGAAGATTTAATGCAGGTTCGAATAAGCGGGGGCTTGAGGCGGCTATTGTCATGGGACAGGCCCCAAGAGTTGTTTCCTCGCAGCAGTACTTTGAGAACCTCGCTAACAAGCTCGTCCAAGCCCCCGCTGTTGCTCCAAGGTAACATGAGCTTACTTTAAATGTGTTAAAGTAAGCTAAGCTAACAAATTGATATTGCAGAATCGGCGAACTACCGCACCTTAGCTGCTTCGGGGGGTGGGTGTTTAAATGTGTTAAAGTAAGCTAAGCTAACAAATTGATATTGCAGAATCGGCGAACTACCGCACCTTAGCTGCTTCGGGGGGTGGGTGTTTCGGACAGCTTTTTCTACCCGTTGTTCCTTTGTAATCGTCACCTCAAACAACTTTCCCTTCCTAAGTTCGATTAAATCAGTATGGCTCTCCAGGTCTTCATATCATCTCGTTCCTCTCTTAAGAGGCTTAAGGCCTCTTGATAGGTTGTTCAGGGATAGCAGTGGGTACTTGGAGGGACCGCCAGCACCAATTTTAATTTTTATTGAGCTTCGAGATTATGGGCTATACAGCACGATACTATGAGTCACGCAAACTCTACGCGATGACGTTCCGTACACTAGAGGGGCTGCCTTTTGTAGCCACTCGATATATGAAGCTTCTCATTTATGGTATCATCGCACGCGCTCAACGAGATTCAAAGATTACCCTGTGCCACTTCCTATGGATGGGGAATCATGCGCACATGATAGCAATTTTTCAAGACGCCAATCAGGCTGTAAACTTCTACGCCGAAGTTCAAAAAAAGATTACGGAATCTCTAAAAGCGCTCCTTGGATTGCCACACCTGCGACTCTGGGGGGGGAGGCCAGTCGTTGCGCATATCGCGGATTTGCCCGCCGCCATTGAACAGATAGCATACTTGTATGCGAATCCGGCGAGAGCCAATCTTGTTGATTCGATCTCTCACTATCCTGGATGTTCCTCGTGGGACCTCTTCCAGGAGACGCTAGCATCAGACCCTGATCAAGTTAGTGCTAAAGTTGAGTACCCAGCTTTGTGGATTCCGTACTCAAAGATTCCTCTATTGCCGACACAGGTCCTCAAGAAGCATGCTGATATCGACTTCGCTGATCGTTTGTCCCAGAAGGGAGTGCCTCATACACTTGAGCTTCATCCTAACGCTTGGATGAAATGTTTTGGTATTACATCCCCTGAGGACGTCGCTGATATTAACCAGAAGGTGCTGGCCTCCTTAGCCAAAAGGGAGCAAGAGGCAAGGGGGAAGCGAGTGGCAGAGGACAAAGGTGTTCTTGGTGAAAGACTCCTGAAGTTGCAACCGGTCACGCGCGCGCATGTACCTAAAGACCGGGCGCGCCGCCGACGAGTGTTTGTCATTTGTTCGGATAGAGAAGAACGAATCCGTATTATCAGAAATGTAAAGGAACTTTGCCGTCTAGCACGCGAGTACTACTACGATGCTCTTAGGGGTATACTCCGCAACTGGCCGCCCGGAATGTTTAGGCCCCCGCTTAGGCCCCATGCGTCAGCCTTGGGGCGGTGATCTCCTGAGTGGCTATGCGGAAAGTGAGCGCATAAACGCGCTGCAATTGTAAGGAAATCGTAGGGACCATAAAGAAGCAGAGCTACTTCTGGGTATCACCACGCGGTAGCTTCCGAAAGTAGCTCATAAAATCAATTGATTAAGATAGTTGTAGACTATTTTTGTTGTTGTTGCGTTATCGCGAATGACTGGAGAATCCCGCCGGGATGGTGATGTAGGGCCCGAGCAGCGGCAGGCAAGCAGCAGACAAGGTTCGGCCTGAGCCTGTTGGGTTGGAGCAGCTCCATTCCCGGAGCCTGACAACGCCGCAATGTATCTAACTCGCAGGTCTGCTACGGCCACAAGAAGTGAAATAGGTTTAGGGTTAGCGTTGAAGCTAGTCCTAAAAGGCATCTCCCCCTCTACAGCTCTGCAGCAGGGGGAGATTGCGGACTCTTTCCTTTAGGGAAAGAGTCCTGGAACATTAGTAACGACCGCCGCCGCCACCGCTGCCACCACGTCGGCCGCCACCGCTGCCGCCGCGACCGCCGCGATCTCCGCCACGACCACCGCCGTAGCCTCCGCCGCCGCCACTGTATCCGCCGCCGCCGCCTCCGCCGCCGCCAAAGCCGCGACCGCCGCCGCCGCTGCGTCGATCACCGCCACCGGGACGGTCTTCTTTTGGTCGGGCCTCATTTACTGTCAAGGCGCGTCCACCGACCTCACTGCCATTGAGGGCCGATATAGCTGCTTGAGCCTCTTCATCGGTGCCCATCTCTACAAAGCCAAATCCCTTGGATCGCCCCGTATCTCGGTCCATGACGACCTTCGCAGATGATACGGTGCCGTACTGTGCGAAAAGTTGTTGAAGATCGCGATCCTGAATTTCGTAGGAAAGGTTTCCTACATATAATTTATTTCCCATATGTTTCCTTAAAGGACCGCTCCAGCTTCCATTAGCTTAGTAAAGGGCCCACCCCCCTAACTTCCCACGAGAGGAGGTTTTCGTCGAGTTCAAAGGTAAGTTTTATGTGAGATAGCGCATAGGACAGCTATCTTTTTTGCAAAAGGTTGCCTTGGAGCAAGGTGGGGGGTTGCCTTGGAGCAAGGTGGGGGGTGGCTCTGGAGGTACGCAAGTGGTTGATATGTGGTGCCTCTGTCACCATTTGGCGCCCTGAAAGTAAACCGGTACCGAACAGGGCTTTTAGGTGATATCGTCCCGCGCATGAGATTTTTAATCGCAAACGCCCTTCCTCTTATCGCCCCACGACGCATGCTCGCTGGCGTGCTCTTTGCCCTGGTGGCTAGTTTCGCGCAGCCTGCGCTGGCAGAAAAAACCAAGCCGCCACTTCAGCTCGGTACCTCAACGGGACATGTTTTAACCGCCTGGGGTGAGCCGGTTGAGAGGATTGAGCGCGCGCTCAAGCAGGAGGTGGTATGGAGCTATCCGCAAGGGGCCTTTGTAACCTTTAAAAAAGGGCAGGTGATCTCCTACCAGATAGCCGGCAGCCAAGTAGTCGACGCAAAATCGCAAGCAAGGCAGGTTGCTGCTCAGCAGACCGTAGCGGCAGCTCCGACCGAGGCTATCGCAGGGGCTACTCGCGACCTAGTGCGCGACATTGCTAAAGAGCTGCCATCAAGTCCAGATGCACCATACACGGAGCCTCCCTCACAGCCAGGGCGCGCGGCTGCACGTAATCAGCCGCCGCAGCCGCCAGCGATGATACCTGGTGATGCTGAGGCTGATGTAGAGGAAGACGGCTAGGGAGCTCCGCTACGGGGATGTTTTCCGCGCTCTGCTAGGTAAACTCTTTGTTAGACAGCAGGTGCTCCGGCTAACGTTGTCCCTGATAGCCAGCGGATTTAAGTATCTGGGCCCAATTTTTGGTTGCAGTTTCGTTAGTAGTGCACCAATCAAAGGATGCTTCGACCCTCGTTGCTACGCCTTCTGAGTTAAAGGTTGTTGGCCTAAGGGATATGCTAAAAGCGATATCGTCTCGCCTGCTACTGTATTCGATCTGAATATAGGCGCTACAAGCGTAGTCGCCGTCGAGAACGTGGCACGTTCTCGTGTGCACAGATAATCTCTCCTTGATATCCCTCGGAAGGCGGGACATAAAATTCGTACCCAATGTTGCGGTCCCCCGCGCCTGATCGAGGATTTCTTTGCAGTGTTCAAGTGGTAGGGTACATCCGCTTAAGGTAGCGATTCTAGAAATTGTTTCAGCGGAGGTGTCGGAAATTGCTAGCGGCTCACCGGGCGCGGGCATTTTCTTCTCTTGGTGCCTCTGCGCGGAGTCGCTTCCCTGTTGTGGCGATTCCAAGAGCCCGTCGTTTTTATCATCATCACCATCATCAGAAACCCCAGCCTCATCAGGGTCATAGTAAGTGTTTGAGACTTGCGATGGAACAGGATGGGCAGCGATATCGACCTGGCCACAGATGAATACTGGCTCTTGGGGATTGAAGTCATCGGCGCGCACATTCTCGCCCAGGTCGTACAAAGGAGGGGGGGAACCCTGCTTGAAAATCAGCTCTTCGAATATCTCCCAACGCCTGTTCACATCATTGAGTGAAGTGCTTAGGTCTTCGTTCTTAAATGTTAGTACGGCGTCCAATCGACCGACCTTAGGGGAGATCAGTTCCAGCACGAGAGGTTCCCGACTTGGCGCGCTGCTTTCTTCTGCTACGGCGATATCGCCCTCGGGTTTTTCATTAACATCTGATGAATCCTTAGCCGGGCGAGAGATAACTATGTCTCGGTCCTCGGCGACTTCCGAATCGTTGCACGATAGCCAGCGCCGCTCCTCGATTAAGACATTGCTCGTGTCGGAAGCTTCAGTCAGGCTCCCTACATCAATGGGTGTTTGGTTCCGCGCGCAGTCCATAAGGTGCACGACTAGATCACGCGAAATAAGCACAGCAAGAGAGGTAGTTAGCCAGACTTCAAGTTCCTCTACAGTAGGTTGACTGAGTCTTAACTCAAAGGGGTCGTAGTCAAACTTGAAGACCAGAGGGGTCTCATCGCGTGGGGGCTTATTCTGTGGGTTGAATTCAGGATTCATTGCTACTGCTTCCGGCTGGCGAGTGTACCCGGATTTCTCAGCCATTGCCACATTTTCAACGCACCGCCAGGGGTCGGAAGTAGAAAGAATTGTGGTAGTGCTTCGCCGTCGATTTTCTTGCCATGATAGCAGAGCCCGATTACACTGCGACTGAGATTGTTCTAATAAGTTCCTAAGAGCTGATTTGAGGTTGTTTCTATGCTTACGTCGCGCGAAGTTCGGGAGAGATACTTAAAGTTTTGGACCGAGGCTCCTCGCTCATGCGGAGTCGTGCCGAACATGTCGCTTGTCCCTAATGTGGACTCAACGCTCCTTTTTGTGAACTCAGGAATGTTTCCGCTGGTGCCCTACCTAGGTGGCCAGCCGCATCCGCTCGGTAAACGTCTCTGTAACATTCAGCGCTGCTTACGCACCAACTATGATGACATGCTTGAGGTCGGAGATAACCGACACACGTTGATGTTCGAGATGATCGGCGACTGGTCGCTTGGAGATTTCACTAAAGAGCAACAGATCCCCTGGATCATGGAGCTATGGGTCAAAGTGCTCGGGATGGATCCATCGCGACTCTACGTTTCGGTTTTTGCTGGAGATGGAACCGCACCACGAGATGACCTAGCGATTGAAACCTGGAAGAAAGTCTTTCGCTCGTACGGTGTAGAGGCCGAGTTCTCACCCGATGTACACGCTGTGCCTTCAACCCTTGAGGAAGGTAAGACGTGGAAGTATCGCATCTTCCCGTATGGAAAGGGGAAGAACTGGTGGCAACGCGCAGAGGCACCAGGAGAGTTGGGTGGTCCAACCTCTGAGATGTTCTACGACATGGGGGTAGTTGAGCGACCCCAAGATAAGTACCACATTAACGACGACTCGGGTCGATTTATCGAGATCGGTAACAATGTATTTATGGAGTACCGACTCTCAAACGAGCTTACATGGCAGCCGCTTGAGCAGAAGAATATCGATTTCGGTGGCGGATTTGAGCGTGTGTGCATGATCGTGCAGAACAAGCTCGATATCTTCGAGAGTGATATTTATTCGCCGATTATTGATCGTGTTGCTGCAATCTCGGGTCGTCAGTACAAGAGCGATGGAGCCGAAAATAGCGACACGGCAGCTTTCCGAGTGATTGCAGACCACGGGCGCGCTGCCACGTTTATCCTTGCTGATGGCGTTTCTCCGTCGAATAAGGATCAAGGGTATATCCTGCGTCGTTTCATTCGTCGTCTTGCGCGCTTCGGTCGTAAACTTGGGATAGAGAAAGAGTTCACTAAAGAGGTCGCTGAAGCGGTCATTCAAACCCTAGCGCATGCCTACCCGCATCTTGAAGAGAATAGAGATGTAATCCTTCAGAAGATTCACGACGAAGAGGTTGCGTTCAATCAAACCCTTTCAAAGGGTCTGCGTGAGCTTTCAAAGATTCAGGCGCAGCTTGAGCCTGGTGCTACCATCTCGGGTGAGCAGGCTTTCTTTATTTACGAGACATACGGATTTCCGCTTGAGTTGACTCTTGATGAGTTAAAGATCACCGATGATCGAGCGAAAATTATCTCGACGCAGTTCGCCGAGGCCGAGAAGAAACACCGTGAGTTGTCACGCGCTGGCGCTGAGTCAAAATTTAAGGGTGGCTTAGCGGATCAATCGCGGGAGACTACTAAGCTGCACACGGCGCATCACCTTCTTCTGGCAGCGATGCAGAAGTTGGTTGATCCAAATATCAAGCAGAAGGGAAGTAACATAACCGCCGAGCGTTTGCGTATGGATTTTAATCTAGACCGCAAGATGACTCCGGAAGAGATCGCCAAGGTTGAAGAGCTCGTTAATCAGCAGATGAGCGAGAACCTGCCCGTGCTGCGAGTCGAGATGCCGCTACAGGAGGCTGAAGCCCTTGGAGCGCAGATGGAGTTCGGCGCAAAGTATCCTGATTTAGTAAGCGTTTATTTTATTGGCGATCAAAAGAACTGGTTCTCTGCTGAGTTCTGTGGCGGGCCACACGTTGCTGCAACATCTGAGATCGCCGAAGGTTCAAAGCGCTTTAAGATTCAGAAGCAAGAGAACGTGGCAGCGGGCATTAAGCGCGTGAAGGCTGCCTTGGTGTAGTCTGCTAGTCTACTCGCCCGAGTGCGCGGATGTCGTGTTCCTAGCTAAAGGTTTTTGTCAACAGCCCTAGGCAGCAGATACACAATCCGTGCTCGCTCCTGCACGACGCCTGCATGGCGTTTTCCCTCATCGCCTCGACCCCAGAAGAGGTCAATACGAGCAGTGCCGGTGATCGCTCCACCTGAATCCTGATCGAGAACTATGCGGGAAACATCCTGCTTGTAGGACGGATCGGCGCGGTGCTCATCTCCTGGTGCAAAGATGGGTTTCGGAAAGCTAAGCAGCGCAAGGGCGCCTTTGGGAGCAAACTTTGGATCGGCAGCTATCGTTCTTCCCGGTGTGGCAGGCACCCCAAGTGAAGTGACAGCACGCTCTGAGTTCTTTCTGAAGAAGACGTAGCTCGGGTTGCGAAAGAGGATGCGGTTTCTCTCGGTCTCGTTCATTGACCGCAGCGTGCTCTCTACGCGCTGCATGGTAATATGGAGGGGCGCTAATTTCTCTCGTAAAAATTTTCCAACGGCTTCATATTTGAGCCCATTTTTTTCGGCATAGTTAAGGTAGATCTCTGAACCATCTGCTAATCGAACTGTTCCTGACCCTTGGATGTGCAGAAAGAATGCATCAACCGGGTCAACATAGCACAGCTCAAGGGAACGTCCGGCAAGAACGTTTTTGCCGTCGATATCCTCGCGCGAAAAGTAGGGGAATACGCGGTCGTTAAATACCCGCCCCTTCAAGAGCCCCTCTTGCTTGAACCTCTCAGCGAATTGGCTCAATTCTATCGAGACTAGGTCTGCTGGTTTGGCGTACAGTGGTTGGGAGTATACGGCGGTCTTTTTAATACTACCTGGAATCACTGGTTCAAAGTAACTGGTCAGCAGAATATCGCCCCATTTCTTGCCGCCGTAGATCTCAAAGAAGCGAAAATTATCCCTAATGTATGCAAGCTTTGCTTCAGGGGCTGCTTGGCTTCGAAGCGTAACGAGTAGCCGATCTAACGCTTCAACGTAAGCTCCCCGTGTGATCGTCTCGGGGCCAAACTGCATTACCTTGGATGAAGTTCGAAGGAGGGTTCCGCGCTGCGCCTCGATTGCCTCAATAAGCCCTGCGAGTTCGAGGTCATCGTTGAGCGCTGGAGCGGAGATCTCCCGGAAAGCGGCCTCTGGAGACGGTAAGAGGGTACGAGCGCAACCGGTTAGCCAGACAAGTGCTGAAAGCGTTGCAAGTGCTCGAAGTATGGTGCTTCTGATACCCGTCCAATAGCCCCAGCCGGCACGAAAAAACATGGTCCTGAAGGTGTCGATTTCCCCAGTCATTGTGATGTGTTCTGTAAGTGTCACTAAAGACTTGTAAGCCCCCACACGGAGTGTGGCAAGGGGGATTTCAGAATACTGAGAGTCATTACGTATCGCCTGGCATCAAAACTAGTAGAGGGTTGTTCGTATGAACTGCTCAAAGGTTTTAGCGGGGGATGTATGGTAGGTGCAGTCGGTTGTTCCCGATTCCTTGTTGTACTCGTAGGTGTGTTCATCCTCTTTGGTTTCATAAGTAATTCGCGCGCAGAGGAGCTACCGTCTCCTTATCGCTCGCAGCTAGAGCTTAAAGGGTTTTATGAGCTACGCTCGGTGTCAGCTGGAGCTGGGGAGCGCGAGATAATTCCTACGGTGCGAATAACTGGCCGACTACGCACAGAGGGGCGTATCGATGCCCGATTCAACATTCGAAAAAATAAGACCTGGAAGTCCTCAATACGTAAGCGCGGCGCTGAGTCTGTTGATCCCGTCGTACCGATTCTGCTTCAGGGGAAGCTCGCAGTTGGTGGAGGCTATCGGCCGCGTGGTAAGCGGGTCTTGCCGAGTGCTGCTTCTATTATCGGACGAGAGTTAAAGGTTACTTTTCCCGGGCGTGTTCGAGGTGCGCGTAAATCGCGACAGAGAATCTACACCATTCGGTTGAGGCTCGATGGATCAGTTAAAGTTACAGCCCGCGTGGCAAGTATTCCCGTTAACGCCTTTCAGCGTGGTGCCTGCGCCGCTCCCATTGGAGCGGCAACGGAAGATCTTCAGGAGCCCGCTCGCACCGTAGCCGCTCTTGAGACCGCAGAAGCAGCCACGGTGACACGGAAAGTATTGACCATTAGCACCGATGCAGATCAGGAGTGGTATGCTCAGAACGGAGAGAACAGCAACGCCGAAATTGCCAGCATCATAAATGCTGCCGAGGTGATCTATGAGCGGCAGCTAGAGGTAAAGTTTAAGATCGTCAAACAACACGTCTATACCGATACCTCTCCCTATTCCACCACGGCCGCAGGTGAACTCTTGACGGCGTTTTTGCAAAATCCTGAGAACCCCCAGAATCTCGGTGAGGGTGCAGCAGATTTCGATGAGAGTGTCGATCTCAAGCACCTCTTTACTGGAAAGAATCTAGATGGCAGCGTCATTGGAATCGCTTATGTCGGCGTTGTGTGTGCAGCGTCTCCATACTCCTACGGTGTTACTCAATCGTATGTGCCTGCAGCAAATATGGGGATATTCGCTCATGAAGTCGGGCACAATCTCGGAGCAATGCACGACACAACGGACATGCAAGGGCTTATGTATCCTAGTATCAAGGTTCCATCAGCGGATCGCTTTTCAAGCGTAAGTCTAGCAGAGATATCTGACCACCTGCAGAGGTTTGGGTCTTGTATATCGCTTGAGAGCCTTGAGGTTTCTCCAACCCCGACGCCTGAAGCAACTCCTCAACCCACCCCCGTTCCACCAGGGCCAACCGACCTCGTTGGGGGAGCGATCTCAATCCGAGTACGGTCGGCTATGGTAAATAGCATACCGGTGATTCGTATATACGGGACGGTGCGGACAGCCGATGGGTTGCCAGGAACCGGGCGAGTGGTTCATCTTATGCTGAAAGGAAATCCTGTTGCAGCTCTTGCAACTGACGCAGATGGTAGGTATCAGTTCCTTGTCAGGGTCGCTATCCCGCGCAGAAGGTATCTCGGATTGTTTGTCCAAAGTGAGGGAGGCGAGGTGCGGACTCGAACCGTGCGGGTTTCCCAGACAGTGCGCAGGAGATAGTGGATAGGTATTGTATGAATGCAAAAGTTGGTAAGTGCGAGGAAGGGTTGTTGCAGGCTATGAAAGCTATCGATAACCAGATCGCGCGTGCGTTGCAGCGAACGCCAGCAGAGCGCGAGCTTCAGGGGGTTCAGAAGTGGGAGCCGTACGAGAGTCGTATAGAGCACGTGACCGCTTTTTTGCTCAATCAGCTAGGCGATAGTGAGATAGCGTTCGATTCGCTGATCGTTTTTGCACAGGCGTTCACCAAGGCGCTTCGGTTCGCAGCAGAGGATTTAGGTACCGAGGGGCTGGGGGCGATGCGGACGGAATATTGCCGCGATGCTATGCAGAAGATCGAACGTGATGCAGGTAAGGCATTGTCTGAGATGTATGGTGATGCGCTTACGTGAACATGCATCCGCTCATGCTGGTAAGACGTAAACGTTGAACGTACCGCGTTAACGAGCACAAGAGTGTCTCACAAGACATACTCCCTTAAACCCACGAAATCTCGCCAATCCCCAGCCTATTGCGATCTCCATCATACAGTTTGATAAGCGTTCCAGTGTATCAACGGGAAGATTTTGTTATTCCCTACTGTTCGATGCATATCCTTCACTGTATCACGTGTCTTTCTGGCGACGGCGCGCAACACATGTTGTTGCGGCTCATAAACAGTTTGCAGCGCCTTGGATGTTACTCCACGGTGGTAACGCTCAAGGGGAGACATGAATTAAGTCGCGCATGTAGCGATATCGGTGTACCCGTTGTCCCACTATCAATGACGAATGTGCGAGGAGCGCTATCTGGAGTAGCGGCGCTGCGACGACTGATTGAAACTATCAAGCCGGATGTGGTTCAAGGATGGATGTATCACGCAAATGTGGTGCTGTCCTTAGCGTGTCGATCTGCGGGGGGCAGCCCGGCTTTAGTGTGGAATGTGCGTCGAGGATTGGACGACCTCCATTCTCTAAAGCTCTCGACTCACCTTTTTGTGAGAGCTTCGGCTCGCCTCTCTGCGCGCCCACACCGAATTATCTATTGCACTGAACGCAGTCGCACGCAGCACGAAGCTATCGGTTACAACTCGACAACAGGGGTTGTTATAGACAATGGGTTTGATAGTCAACGATTTGAACCTAATCCTGATGCGCGTGCTTCATTGCGAAGAACTCTGTGTATCGCTGACGATACATTTGTGGTCGGGTGTGTCGGTCGGTACGATCACGCCAAGGGGCGTGACTTTTTGTTTGGCGCTTTCAAGCAGGTCTTGGCACAGAATCCATCTGCCTGTCTTGCCCTTGCTGGTCGAGGCTCAGAGTGGAGCAATAAGGAGCTGATAGAGACGCTGCGGAGTGTGGGCATAGCATCTCGTGTTATTTTACTCGGGCAGAGCGCGCACATTGAGGAGGTGTATCCAATGTTCGATGTATTGTGTTCGTCGTCTGTGGCGGAGGGATTTCCTAACGTTGTGGCTGAGGCGATGTTGTGTGAGGTGCCGTGCGTGGTAACCGATACGGGCGCCTCTCGAAAGTTGGTTGAAGGGGTAGGGCTGGTCGTGCCACCAAAGTCCTCTGAAGATCTGGCGCACGCGCTGTTAGCTATCTCGCACCTATCACCGCTTGAGCGCAAAGCGTTGGGCAGGAGGGGGCGTAAGCGAATCGCTGCCGGCTATTCGTTAGACAGGATTACCGCTACCTATCGCACTCTGTATGAGCAGATGGCCGCACAACCGTCTGGTTCAGCGCTTGGGAATTTCGTAATATAGTGGTCTTATCAGGTGTTTATAGGTTAACGTCGGCTTTTTGAGCGGGGTCTCTGGTCGTCGTTGACCCAGTAAACCCGGAAAGGGTATCCTAGGCGCTGTATCTGGTTACCGCTCCGGGACCCTTACCGGTCGATGTTCATTGTCTCTTCTGGCAATGTCTTTCGCAGCAGTGTGCGTTTCGGCACTGAGCTCCTGCGGCCTATCAGAATTGTTAATGCCGTGGAGGAATGAAATGTCGAATAATAAGTTGTACGTAGGGAACCTTCCGTTTTCCCTAGAGGATGCTGAGCTTTCTCAGGTGTTTGCTCAGGCAGGCACAGTCACATCATCGCGAGTTGTTCTTGATCCAGCAACTGGTCGCAAGAGAGGCTTCGGATTTGTCGAGATGTCGACCCCAGAAGAAGCACAAGCCGCTGTTGATATGTTGAACGGCACTGAAGTTGGTGGCCGAGCTATGGTGGTAGATATCGCGCGTGAGCGACCACCCCGAGAAGGTGGATTTAACCGTGGTGGTGGCGGAGGAGATCGTCCTCGTCGTCACGGCGGTGGTAGCGACGGTGGACACGGCGGCGGACGTTTTTAATTAAGGAAGAGCGATCCTGTGGGGTCGTGTCACCTAATCGCGAGTTTTCGCAAAAAATCAAAAGCCTCGCACCGCTTTCTGGAGAGAGCGGGCGAGGCTTAGTTTTTTATGTCAAACCTAACCCTCTAACTCCTCCCGCTCATCATCCCGGACCTTCACCGGCTTCCATAGCCTGCTACGCGTGTAAGGGGTCTCGACCCTTTGGAGCCCGCGAAAATTAGTAAACCGAGCAGGGCCGTCTTTTCAGCCCCCCTCCCTCTACCCAGCCGCAATAGCGGTAATTGCGGGTGGTGAGTCGATGTTGACGCGCGTAATGGCAGAGTTGATGCGCTTTACAAGGCCAGTCAGCACGTTGCCTGCGCCGAATTCCCAGACTGCTGCCGGAGTAGTTTCGCGCACCGCATTCTCTACACACTCAACCCAACGAACCCGTCCGCATACCTGTCGAGCCAAGTTCTCTCGGATCGTCTCAGGGTCGGTTACAGCGATAGCCGAAAAGTTCTGGTAGACCGGGAACGCAGGAGTTTTAATTGAAACAGTGCGAAGGTCCTCTCGGAGACGCTGCTCGGCAGGCTTCATCAAGCTGCAATGGAAGGGCGCGCTTACTGGCAGTTCGATGACTTTTGCTGCGCCGAGTTTTTCAACGAAGGCATTAACTCCCAACACTGAGCCTGCAACAACGATCTGGCCAGGTGCGTTGATATTAGCGATCTCAGCAACTTTATCGTCCTCGTTTACGAGAGCAGCTTCGATCTCGCTCACTTCTTTTCCTAGGACGGCAACCATCCTTCCGGTTCCCACGGGAACTGCTTCTTGCATGTAGCGTCCGCGCTTGTTCACCAGCACAACAGCATCTTCAAACGCGAGTGCGCCAGCAGCCACAAGAGCCGAATATTCACCAAGCGAGTGGCCCGCAGCCGCAGCGACTGATGGGAACGCGCTACCGGATTCAGTCTTCGCGATTTCAAAACATATCGTACTGACCGTTAAGATTGCGGGCTGAGTTATTTCGGTAAGGGTCAGCTTATCCGCGGGTCCCTCAAAGCAGATCGTTGAAAGGGAGAATCCCAACGCCTCGTCAGCGATACGAAAAACACGCTTGGCAGCCTCATAGTGCTCATGGAGCTCCTTGCCCATACCAACTTTTTGAGAGCCCTGACCGGGGAAAAGCGCAAACATATCAGCCATATATATCCTTCTGTCGATATCGTTTTTTAGTCTTCAAGGGTCCTAGCTGGACGCCCGATAATTCTAGGGCAGAGGGCGGATGTCAAGAGACGAGACTACTTCAACAGAATCACCACACAAGCTCCCGGGCGAGGAAGCGGCAACCATACTGGTGGTTGACGATAATCCGTTGATGCGCAACGTGTTGCGGGGGCTCTTGGTGGCGAACGGCTACACCGTTGTCGAAGCAACGCACGGTGAGGAGGCTGCCGCGCTCGTTAAGAAGCAGCCGTTTGACCTTATTATCTGCGATATCATCATGCCCAAGATGGGGGGCTTTGAATTGCATCAACTGGTGCGTAGCGACCCAGAGGCAAACCATATCCCGTTTGTGTTCCTCTCGGCCCTTGATCATCAAGATGAGATTCGGCACGGAAAAGAGTTGGGGGCTGATGATTACCTCTGTAAACCCTTTGAGCCGCGCGATCTATTGGCTGTGATTCGCGGGAAAGTTGCGCGTTGGAGGTTGCTGAATAGTCAGGTGAATACCCGCTTTGAAGGGTATCAGCGCAGGGTTATTCAGACCTTATCGCATGAGTTTCGCACTCCTCTGGTGGCGATCAATACCGGGATGGAGCTTTTGCTTAATCACAGAGAATCGCTTGGCACCGATAGAGCAAAGCGGTTACTTGAAGCGGTGCAACGCGGTGGTGTGCGCCTTGAGAAGCTGGTAGGCGATTTTATGGTTCTGCAACAGCTCGGTGCGGGCGTTATGAAGAGTACCTTTGATTCGTGTGCTGAGCCGTTGTCAGTCGAACACCTCCTTCAGAGGCACGGAGATATTCGTGACGAAGATCTTGCCGGAGAAGGTTTTGTAGTCGTTCGTACCGACCACAGTGGTCGGGCGAAGATTCTCGGAGTTGAGGCGTATGTAATTGACTGTTTAGATAGACTTGTGTCCAACGCTGCTAAATTCTCGCCAGGACGCAAAGAGATTGAGATACACGTGCGCTTGGTAGAAGGAGAGGTGTGGTTTGATGTGAAGGATCGTGGTAGTGGTATTGATCTGTCTCGTATTAGAGAAGCAATCCAGCCCTTCGGTCAGATCAATCGTGGTAAATTAGAGCAGCAGGGGGGTGGATTGGGGCTCTCAATAGCTCACCATTATGCTCTGATTCATGGTGCTCGCCTTGAGTTTGCAGTCCGAGAGGATGGAGGTTCGATAGTGAGCCTGGTGGTACCACAGAGTTCAATAGACGAAAAAACGTGTTGAAAGCCCACTAACCCAAATCTATATTACCTTTGTATGAGAAAAGCCTTGAGAGTAGTAGTGCGCGTGTTTTTTGGGGCGCTTGTCGCTGCAACCAGTCTCACCTTAAGCGGTGCGCTGCTTAACAGCTCACCTGCTTTTGCCGATGATTCTGCAAGCGCGCTCGCAGACATGGTCTCAAAGGTTCGCTTCTATACACTTAAGAACGGACTAAAGGTAATTCTCTACAACCGTGGTAGTGCCCCAGTTTTCGCCGGTGCGGTGGTGGTTCGAGTAGGGGGAAGTGATGAGACAGTTGGCGACACGGGTATTTCGCACCTCTTTGAACACATGGCCTTTAAAGGCACGCGCACTATCGGTACAACAAACTTCGCGCGTGAAAAAGTTCTCCTTGAGAAACTAGAAGCTATTGCCGCTGCTTCTCGCTCTGCGCAAGAGATGTCGGCGGATCAGAAAAAGGATTGGGAAGCGGTTCATAAAGAGCTGCGCTCGATCTGGGTATCGGACGATTTTACCCGTCGCTACGAGAAGCAGGGTGGGGTTGGTCTTAACGCAACAACGGATAAGGAATTTACGAAGTATTTTATTAACCTGCCGCGCTCTGCGTTTGAGCTGTGGTGTCAGATGGAATCAGATAGACTCATCAATCCTGTTATGCGTCAGTTCTACCAGGAGCGCGATGTGGTGCTCGAAGAGCGGCGCATGCGCTTTGAGGATTCTCCAGGCGGAAAGTTGTATGAACTTCTTTTGGGTATAGCCTATCAACGTCACCCGTATCGCGATCCAGTCATCGGATACGAGCATGATATTCGTCAGCTTACGGCAACAAAGCTTGAGGGTTTCCGTCGGCGTTTTTACAACCCACGCAACATGGTTGTAAGTGTCGTGGGAAGAGTAAATCCTGATGAGGATATAAAGCTGATAGAAGAGTATTTCGGCGCTATTCCAGATGCGGGGCCTGTAACCCGCGATGTTCCGGCAGAGGTACCGCAACAGGGAGAGCGTCGTGTATCGCTTAAACTCAAGGCATCACCTGAGCTGATAGTGGCGTATCAGAAACCCAACTATCCTCACCCCGATGATGCTCCGATAAGTGTAGCAGCGGAGATTCTCGCGGGCGGTCGCATTTCGCCCCTTTACGTTGAACTCGTGAAGAGACGACAACTTGCCGCTGCGGTCGATAGTGAAGAGGGGCCAGGGGTTGCGTATCCAAACCTGCTCATGTTTGCCGCCACCCCAAAAGCTCCGCATACCCCAGAGGATGTGCTCGCCGCCTTTGACAGCGTTATTGCTCGTTTCACTAAGAGTGGTCCGACTGAGGAGCAGCTACTGGTTGCGCAACGTTCGATAGGGATGGATTACCTCGCCCATCTACAGTCTAATCAGTCTCTAGCGCTCGATCTTGCGTCAGCAGAGCTTGTTTTTGGAACGTGGAAGGCATCTGTTGAGTGGTATGACAAGATGAAGGCGGTCACGTTGGCTGATGTAAAACGGGTGTCAGAGCAATATCTTTCCCCTGAGCGAAGGACTGTAGCAACGATTGAACGATAATAGATCGAGGGAACTGTTTGTGGGTAAACGGGTATCAGTGAGGCGCTGGCTGGGTTCTCTGGTGGGGGCGTCGTTTCTTTTGACTGTGGCAGGCTGTGTGCCTCCGATGGGTGTTGTTGCACCTCCCGCTGCGACGCGTGCCGACGAAGTTGCTTCATTTAAGCCAGAAGCTCCGGAGAGGTGGCAGTTGGCAAATGGGCTGACGGTCCTTTTTTCGCGTGATCGTGAGTTGCCAATAGTGCGCGGTAAACTTTTTATGCGAGGTGGTGCGTTGTGGACCCCTGAGCAGATGCCGGTCGGAGCGGTCGGTGCGATGGGAGACCAGATGCGCAGCGGTGGAGCCGGAGAACTTTCGGCTGATGCTCTAGACCGCGAGCTTGAGAAGCTTGCGGCGAATGTGTCGTCGTCGTTCGGTGCAGAGTTTGGTGGTGTAGGTTTTGGCGGATTAAGCTCTGATTTTGAGCGGCTGTTCGAGATATTCTCTGATGTTGTTCTTCGCCCGCGCTTTGAACACGAGCGGCTCTCCCTTTATAAGGGTCAGGCGCTTGAGGGTATTCGGCGCCGCGTGGACGATCCTGGAACGGTCACACGAATAGCTTTTTCGCAGCTCCTGTATGGAGACAGCGTATATGGGCGGGTCGCCAAGGAGCGAGATGTTCGAGCGCTCAATCGCGAACATCTCACAGCGTTGCATTCGCGCTTTGTTGCTCCTGATGGTGCCATCCTTGTTATAACTGGTGATGTTGAAAAGGATCGGGTTGCTGCCATTGTTGAGAAGGCGTTCGGTGCATGGAAGCCGCGCGGGTCTTTGCTTCCGCCACCTCCAGCGGTTACTCACCAACCGAAGTCAGGGATTTACTTTGTTGAGCTTCCATTTTCGCAAGCTACGGTTGAATTCGGGCAACTTGGAGTTAAGCGACTATCCCCCGACTGGCCCGCAATCGATGTCTTTAATGAGGTGTTCGGGTCTTCAGGGTTCGGTTCACGCTTAATGAATAAAGTTCGCACAGAGCTTGGGCTTTCGTACGGCGTTGGCGGTGGAATCTCGGCAGGTCCCGTGCGCGGGGCTAATTATGTTTTTCTCCAGACTAAAGCAGAGTCCGTTGCTCCTGCTATCGAAGAATCAATCAAGGTTCTCGTTTCGATGCAGCGTGAGGTTCCAACCGAAGAGGAGATGCAGGAAAAAAAAGCAGCGATCAGGAATTCGTACGTTTTTAATTTTGATTCGCTCGATGACATAGCTTTGCGCGCAGCGCAGCTCGAGTTGCTTCAGTATCCGGCTGACTACGATCAGACCTTCCTTGCAAAGATAGGTGCTGTGACACCCGAGCAGGTGCGAGAAGTAGCCTCTACCCGTTGGTCGCCTGAGTCGTTTATCATCGTGGTTGTCGGCAATGAAGCGGCTTACAGCGCTCTACAGAGGGCTGCTCAGGAGCCCGGTTCGCCTCTTAAGACGTTTGGCCTAGAGAAACTGGGTTTTGATAGTGCTATTGTGGTGCAATAAGTGACTACGCGTCATCATACAGAGACGATGAATATTCGAACGTTTGCAAAACGCGATGAAAATGGTTCTTCTGCCTGTCTAAGAAGCGTTGGATTCGCAGGTATTGCGTGGGCATTTCTGGTAACGGTATCGGGTTGCGCAAGCAATCGGCCCGTTGAGGGGCCAGACAAGATGTTAGTGGGCGAAGCTGTAGGGGCACTTCAAGGGGCCGGTGCAGGTGCAGTCACTGGCGCTCAGTTAACTGCTGGTGCGGGTCCCGGGGCCGCTGTTGGAGCTGGTTTGGGCGCAGTGGTTGGAGCTATTCACGGGGCAGTAGTAGACGCTAATGAAGATGTTGCTATGCGCACCGAACAGCAGATCAAGGATCAGCAGGCGCGAGCGGCTGCCCAGGAGATATTAGCTGAGCATTACAAGCGTCGTATTGCGTTACACCCAAGTCGGGATATATTCCCAGCCGATCTCTTCTTTGACGGCGATGATGTGAGTGTGTGCCAGTCAGGTCTAGCTGTCATTAAAGAGCTAGCGCTCATGAATGAGCAGCGGCTGCCGTACTCGAGCTTGGTGGTGGCAGTATATTCAAAGGGCGCTTCTCCAGAATCCCCTTATCCCCGGCACTTAACCGAGGAGCGAGCAAAGGAGTTCGCTAATCAGTTAATTCATGCTGGAATGGAGCCTCGAAGGGTTCAGACAAGGGCGGTGGTTGTGGATGCCCCAGTGGTAATAGACCCCCTTGATAATCCTACTCGATACAATCAAGCTATAGAGATAATTGCGATAGATCGGTGATGATATGAAAAAGAAAGAAGCAAAAAGCAAAGAAACAGAAGAGACTATGAAGGATGGAAGCGAGCTTGCGCAGATAACCAATAAGGGCGAACTCAAAGCGTTCATCACGGATGTGCGTGATCGCCTCTTGAAGGATCAGGCAGCGCCTATCTTCGCGATGGCAGCGATGCAGCAGGTGATGAACCTCGATACGATCTACGATCTCCTTGATGGTCAAAACAAAGAGATCCTGCAGGAGATCTGGGTCAAGCTATCGCAGTCGGGCTTTAATCTACGTAAGCCACCGCTTCTCTTCGGAGATGCTGAGGCGTAGTAGTCTCGGTATGCTGCACATTAATTCCCCCTTATTGCGCTCAAGCCGCTTGAGCGCTCTTGCGGAGCGATGCATCTGGCTTAAGTTCGAAGCATTGCAGCCTGCGGGGTCGTTTAAAATACGTGGGATTGGTCATGCCTGCGAGCAGTACAAGCGCCAAGGGTGCAACCGCTTCGTATCGTCATCCGGTGGTAATGCTGGACTGGCTGTAGCGTATGCCGGCCGCGTGCTCTCGGTTCCGGTGACAGTCGTTGTACCAGAAAGCACTTCAGCCCGAGCGCAAGAGCTTATCAGTCAAGAAGGCGCAGAAGTGCGTGTTCACGGAGCCTCGTGGCAGGAGGCCAATGAATATGCGCTATCAATGGTTAGTCCGACGGATGCCTTTATCCATCCCTTCGACCATCCGCTCTTGTGGGAGGGCCATGCAACGCTTATCGATGAGGTTGTTCAGGCGGGATGTCAGCCTGATGCAGTTGTGCTGTCAGTAGGTGGCGGTGGATTGCTAGCGGGAGTAGTTGCTGGGCTTCAGCGAAATGGTTTGAGCTCGGTCCCCGTGATAGCGGTAGAGACGAAGGGTGCTGAATCTTTTCAAGCTGCCGTGCAAGCTGGAGAGGTAGTCGAGCTCAAAGCTATTACCAGCATAGCGACTACCCTGGGAGCAAAACGGGTTTCTCAACACGCTTTTGATTTAGTTTCAACTCACCCGATTACGAATGTGGTGGTCTCAGATCGGTCCGCAGTCTCTGCATGTGAACAGTTTCTTGATGATCACCGTATGTTGGTTGAGCCTTCCTGTGGCGCGTCACTTTCTGTTGCCTATGAGGCGATGCCGGAGCTTATCCCGTTTAGAAATGTGCTTGTAGTCGTTTGCGGCGGAAGTGGCGTTACTCGCAAGCAGCTTGAGGAGTGGGGGAGGACTTCTCTCCGTTGCTGTGCTACTTTATGACCCAACACAAGCGTCGATGGTACTTACGCCCGTCACGCTGACGTTGTCTTCCTCATCACTTGTTGGTTGATAGCGTGGCTTTTACAGGTATTTCTGGCGAGAATAGTGTGAACTCAGTAGTCGTCCGCAATGTAGTCAAAAGGTTTGGTGATGCCACCGCGGTTAAGGGGATCTCATTCTCAGCGGACCGCGGCGAGATCATGGGGCTTCTCGGTCCAAACGGGGCAGGTAAAACCACCACCATTCACATGATGCTCGGACTTACCTCGCATGATGAAGGGTCGATATCAATTCTTGGATTCGATATGCCCAAGGATCGATACGAGATTCTTCAGCGGGTCAATTTTGCCTCGGCTTATGTGTCTTTACCGGGCAATCTCACTATTGAGGAGGCGCTGTACGTATACGGGAAGCTCTATAACGTAAAGAACCCCAATCAGCGCGCAAAGGAAGTGCTTGCAGAGTTAGAGGTGGACCTCGATCCAAAGAGCTTGATCGGTATGCTCTCTGCCGGACAGAAGACGCGGCTTAATCTCTGTAAAGCGTTGCTGAATAGGCCTGAAGTGCTATTTCTCGACGAGCCCACAGCGAGCCTAGATCCCGATATCGCCATAAAGGTGCGGGCGCTTTTAAAGAAGCTCAGGCAAAACTACGAGACCACCGTAATCTATACTTCACATTACATGCACGAAGTTGAGGAGCTGTGCGATCGAGTCATCTTTCTTGCTCGCGGTTCAATCGTTGCGACAGGCACACCTCAAGAAATTCGGGAGCGTTCGCAACTACGGAATCTTGAAGAAGTGTTCGTATCGATTGCTCGTGATGGTGAGCTGCGTGATAGCCAAGAGGTGCCCAAGGAATGATTTCACGAGTTGTTGGAATGGTGCTTCGGTACCTGTTTATTTATAAGCGCTCTAGAATTAGAGTGGCAGAGCTCATTTTTTTCCCCCTGATGGATCTCCTCGTATGGGGATTTGTCACTATGTATCTAGAGCAGGTAACCCAATCAAAGGTTGTGCTCTTCATGCTGGGTGGCATAGTGCTCTGGGATGTGTTCTTCCGCGCTCAGCAGGGTGTTGGAATGTCGGTACTGCAGGAGATGTGGGTTGGGAATACGCTTAATCTCTTCGTCTCGCCGTTGCGACCAGCGGAGTTGGTGGCGTCCACAGCACTTGTCGGTTTTATCAGAGCTCTTATTACGAGCACCGGTTTGAGTATAGTTGCCTACATCCTGTACTCCTTTAATGTGTTGCACTTAGGTATCGGCCTTATTCCGCTGTTTGGTTCGCTCCTCTTTTTTGGTTGGAGCATTGGGCTCTTTACGTCAGCACTTATTCTACGGTACGGCGAGGCGGCTGAATCATTAGCGTGGATAGTACCGTTTGTTGTGCAGCCATTCGTAGCGGTGTTTTATCCGGTGTCATCGCTACCGTCAGTTTTGCAATCGTTCGCTGCGATCTTTCCATGTACTTACATATTTGAGGGGATGAGAACAGTGCTTAGTAGCGGTGAGATTCCTTGGTCGCAGATCGGTGTTTCGCTACTTCTGACTTGCGTGTGGCTTGGTGTTACCGGGAGCTACTTTGCATACACGCTTTCTTACGTTCGTAGGAAGGGATACTTGACGACCGCTTCGCGGGGTTAAGTGGTGCCCCCCTCTATTGCAGTAATTGCAAGACGAGAGACTGGTTTTGATTAGCTTGCGCCAAAAGTGAAGTTTGCGCCTGCTGAAGTATCTGCAGTCTGAGAATCTCTGCTGCATCTTGAGCAACGTCAGTGTTGCGTGTGTTAGCCTCGGCGCTCATGAGATTTTCACGAGTAACCGTTATGTAGTTTAGGGCGCTCTGTAAGCGGCTCAAGTTTCCGGTAACCGTTCCTCGCTTAACGGTGATTGAATCAATAGCGCTGTTGATTGCAGTATACGCAGCGCGAGAAGCAGTAATTGAGGTGTAGAGGGTGTCGGTTGAAGAGTTGTAAATACTAAAAGTCAACGAAGGGCCGGTTCCGAGTGATAGAGCCGAAAGGTTCGCCGTGACTCCGCCAATTGAGATTCGTGAGTTTGCAGTGTTGTCATACCCCACCTGGATTGATGGAGAGTTACCAGTTAGAATCGCTTGTGAATTGAATGAGAGGGTATTAACGATTCGGTCGACCTCAGATCCTAGGTAGCTAAGCTCTGATTGGAACGCGGAGCGTTGGCTGGTTGTGTAGGTGGAATTTGCTCCTTGGGTTGCAAGTTCGGCCATGCGGCCCAAAATATTAGTGATCTCCTGCAGGCCGGAATCTGCCAACGAAGCAAAGCTGATTCCATCGTTAGTATTTCTGCTGGCGACCCCCAACATTGCGCTCTGACTTTTAAGCGTGTCTGCGAGGGCTAGACCGGCTGAATCATCTGATCCTTTATTGATTCGGAGACCGGAGGATGCGCGCTCATAAGCCTTGGCGAGATCGCTGGTGGACCGCTGCAAAGCAGTCTGAGCGCGAAGTGATAACAAATTTGATGCCAGCGTCAGTGACATGGCGACTACTACCTTCCTGGTAAGCTCAGTATTTGAGCTCGGTCTTCCTTATCGAGGAGTAACGGCTGATTTCGGTTAATCGTTACGGTTTGGCGCGTTTTTTTTCTGGAGAGGTGGCATCGAGGGGCTCCAACCCGTTGTATCTCTTTGCGGAGCTGGGTAGGAAAGAGAGGAAGCGGTAGTGTTAACTAATTGGTTTTATTGGTTAAGGGGTGTTTTTGGTTGGGCCCTATATAGGCTTTGCTAGTAATTCGTGGTTCGCGGAGCGGCTCTTTAGATAAACTCCGCGACTTCCGCGCGCTCTGCGTTACTTACCCAAGCCAGCCGAACAGGCAGAACTACCTGGATTGAATTAGTCGAGGCAAAAATAGAGGGGCGAGCCGAACAAAACCAATTAAAAAACAATTCGGTGCCCCTTTGAAACTAGCTGCGACTGCTTACGTGCACAACAGCTGACAAGGTCAACACGGTTCCTAGGAGGATCTTTGTGCTGATAGGCAGAGAGCTTGTCACTAGCAGGACCACCATAGCAGTAGGACCTAACCAGCGCAGTATCGACAGAAACAGGAAACCCCATTTTTGCCATTTGTTGGATGGTTGCCACGTCCGGACAAAGCTCACTAATGCTAAGTAAGCGTAGGTTATAGCTGCGGTGGATAGTACAACCGACTGATTGGATTCAAACATAGTAAAAAACCTTTTTTCAGGCATCGCCTACGAAAGCCACTCGTATGGTTTGCTGATCTTCGCAGATGAGCCTGTGTAACAACGACTACCCTTATTCAGATAGTGATAATAGTAGCTGGATTGAGCGTTATAATTCAAACGCTGGGGCTGAGTAATCTCCGTAAAATGCCTCGTTCGCTATGGAATCGACTATGGCCGACAGGTGGGAGGTGTGTAGCCTCATAGGATCTTTTGTTTTACCGTAAGCATAACAAAAGTATGCCGCGCTATTTTTCAATTATTACTGTAGTCCTTACGCTTGCGTTCGTGTCCGTATTTTTTGGTCAGATTGACGGCATGGCAAGCGATCCCGGTTTGGGATGGCACCTTAAAACAGGTGCTCTAATCGCCAGTAACTTAGAGATTCCGCGGGTTGATCCCTTTCTCGCACCAGCTCTTGAAGCGAATCCATTCAGTGCTCCCACATCTGGGCGTGAGTGGGTGTGTGATCAGTGGCTTGGGGACCTTATTCTGCACCAACTCTTTGTCTTTGGCGGATGGCCACTCCTGTATTCGTCTGTTGTGGGTGTTTTTCTGCTCGCATTTTGGGGAGTGACGTCTGATGGACTCTTGCGTAGCGGAGTGACAACTCTCTCTGTGATGATCGCGGGCATTATGGCGTGGAAGGCAGGTCAGGTGCACATGATTATCCGGCCGGTTGTCTTTTCGGTGTTGTTTTTTGCGATTGTCTTGCGAGTGGTTTGCTCGCTTGAGGGCATGCGCGAGTGGTCAACGGGTGGAAGGTGGCGACCGGTGCTCGCTTTGAGCTGCCTATTTATAGTTTGGGCAAATATTCATCCTGCGTTCGTTCTTGGTCTTGGTGTTCTGGGGGTATATTTTGTTGCTGAGTGTTTTCGTTCTCCACGCAATTTTCCCGCCATCAAAACGTCAGCGCTGATTGTAGTGATGAGCGCTCTTGGTACTGTCGTAAATCCTCAAGGTTTGATGCTGCATCGGAGCATCTTTGCCCTTGGGGTAAGTGATTACTTTATGTCGCTTAATCAGGAGTGGCATCCGCTAAAACTCTCAAGCTTTGAGGGGATACTTCTGATTGGGCTAGTAGTATTCGCACTTATTGGATTCGTGCGAGCGATGTGGATGCGCTCAGCTAGCAACGGTTTTGGTTTTTTGGTCTCTGGCCTTCTCTTTTTGCTTACGGTGCGCTCTGTCAGGTACGCACCGTTTGCAGCTCTAGCGCTGCTACCAGTTGCTGCGACGGGATTACACACTTTACGGGATCTTTCGCTGCCGCGGTGCCTATCACTTACCGCCCGGGTGATTAAGGTCGTGCAGCGCTGGGAAGTGTTGCGCTCCCCGACAGCTCTGGGAGTGAGTGGTCTCCTTGTAGCGAGTAGTGCTTTGATTTCAGTTGTTGCTCCTCACATGCTCTTTGCCAGAGCACTCGGTCCAGCTAATGCCTCGTCTCTAGTCCCAGTGATGCAGGTGCTTGAGAGCGTTCGGGGTCGAGGGGGGCAAGGTGAAGGTGTGGTGCTTACATCCCCTAATCTGGGTGGGGCGATAACCTATCGATTGTGGCCCCGTTATCGGGCTGTCATTGATGACCGTAATACGTTAATCGGAGAGGCGCTGTATAAGGGCTACTTTGCTAGCCTAGAGGACATCGCTGCGTTTGACCTTATAGTAGAGGTTTTTGGGGTCACTGATGCCATCATGCCACCGCATGCGGGTGTCTTGAACCAGTTGCTCCTTCGCCCGCAGTGGACGATACTCTACCGCGATGAACAAAGTGTAGTTGTACACAGGGAATAGACGTGTTGACGGTTGAAAAGAGTGCTCGGCAACTAAAAGTCATAATCTTACTTGCACTAGCTTTATCTCTGGGAGGATTCGCTCTCTCAGTTGTTGCATTGCAGCAACACGTCCTCCTTACCAACAATTTAAGCACAGGGCCCAGTTTTTGTACCCTTTCTGACACCATTAACTGCGATGCTGTAAATGCGAGTGAGTGGTCGTCTATTTTAGGTATCCCGATAGCCTCGTACGGGATGTTCTTTTACCTGGTACTTATCGGGGGAGCGCTTTCGGCGCTCATTATGCGTGTGTTTCCACCGCAGGCGTTTGCAGCGCTTGCTCTGCTACTCAGCGTCGCGGCTAATCTCGGGACGCTTTATCTCTTTCCTCTGTCGTGGTTTGTGATCGGCGCACTGTGCCTGATATGTATAGGGCTTTACGTCATAAACTTCATCCTTCTCATTCTTTTGTGGCGCGGTGTTTTTCCGGGTCGAATGAAGGCTGCTCTTACCGAAGCGGTACACCTCATCGGAACATTTACTAGAGTTGTTGTTCGAGGTGGGATGTCCGGCTCAAGTTGGGCGGCTCGCATTATCGCCGTTGGTCTCGTGCTGCTGGCGTATTGGAATGTGGTCGCACCTGAAGTGTTGTTGGCTTACTACAAAGAGAAGCGCGCTCACCAGAATATTGTAACTCATGCGGCTGCGCTTCAGGCGTGGGAAGCAGCACCGGTGGTAGCAACCGGTGTGCGACTGGATGATGGAGTGTTCGGTGACTACTGGCAGGGACGACACGATGCTCCCATACGAATCGTTGAATTCGCGGATTACGGTTGTGGGGCATGCCGAATAATGTCTGGTGTTCTGCACGAGCTTCTTGCTCGATACGAGGGTAAGTACCTCTACGTTTTCCGAGATTATCCACTCGATAGCGCCTGCAATCCCTCTATCTCTCAACCGTTTCACCAATTCTCGTGTCTAGCAACGTATACAGCACGGTGCGCGGGAGAGCAGGGGAAGTTTTGGGAGGTTAATAACTTTCTCTTCTCGGCTGAGGAGCTAGAAAGCGAGGAGTCGATTGAGAAAGTCCAGCCGGCTTTGCTTGAGCGTGCTGCGCGCCAGATTGGCCTTGATCCAGAGGCCTTAAAGGAGTGTGTGGCCTCAAAGAGGTATCTCTCGGCGGTTCACCGTGATGTGCAAGATGGTAATGCGCTTGAGTTGCAGGGGACTCCATCATTCTGGATCAACGATAAGAAATTATCCTCTTTTGCTCCTGAGGTGCTAGAGGCGGTGTTTGAGCGGATCCTAAAAGAGAGTGATAGTAACGCTAGCGCCCGCTGATGCCGACAGAGAATATCACCGTAGTTGGCATTTTGAATTGTACCCCCGACAGTTTTTCTGACGGAGATCCTAAAGCCACGACAACGACCCGCCTCGATCGTGCGCGGCAACTGATCGATGATGGTGCTCAAATGCTCGACCTTGGTGGTGATTCAACCCGACCTGGCTCCGAGTGCTGTGGGCCTGAAGAGGAGTGGCGTCGAGTGGCTCCTGTTCTCAAGGGTGTGGCGCATAGGATAGCGTGTTCAGTTGACACGCATCACGTAGAGGTTGCACGACGTGCGTTACTTGAGGGCGCACAGTGCATCAACGACATCTCCGGCGAAACGCTCCCTGAGATGCTCTCGCTAGTTGCTGATTCGAAGGCGCTCTATGTGGCGATGTTCAATCCACACGGCGGTGCACATCTATTTGGAGATGGAGTATCGCATGACAAGCTCATTCAGAGGTTTAGACTTTGGGTTGAGAGAGTTGAGGCAGAGTTTCATCGAGCTGGAGGGGGGCCTTCAAAGTTAGTTTTTGACACCGGTATGGGGGCGTTTTTAAGTAAGCAGGCTGATGTCTCGTGGTATCTCATACGTCACTATGCTGAGATACACTGGCCACGTGGAGGGGCGATGTTTGGGTGCTCTCGCAAAGGTTTTCTTAAAAGAAAAGATGAGCAGTCCCCTATTGAAAGGGATCGGATAACAGCGATGTGCGGGGTGCTAGTAGCCTCTAAGCTCTCTAGTGACGTGCCGTTATATCTTCGAGTTCATAATCCAGCACAGCAGCGTGAGGCGCTTGAGCAGTGGCGCACTGAGTAGGCTCAAGCCTCGGCTAAAACACACCGCTCGAATCCGCGTTGCTGCAGCGTGCTTTCTAGGGTCTCTATTGATTCAAGGAGTACGGGGTGAATAAACGACGGGGCTATCTCTCGAAGCGGCACGAGTACGAAGTCACGTTTATGGAGCTCAGGGTGGGGGAGTGTTAGGTCGTTGTCCTGGTGAACGCTGCCCCCTAAAAAGAGCAGGTCTAAGTCAATTGCACGTGGTGTCCAACGGGCCTCGTTGTCGCGAGTACGACCGAGGGAGCGCTCTACCTCAAGGAGAACTTGAAGCGCTTGTAGGGGCGAGAGCGTAGTTTTAAAGGCGAAGACGGCGTTCACGTAATTTGGCTGGACTGAGCCGTCAAGGGTCAGGGCTTTAGTCTGGTAGAGGGATGAGCAGGACAGTAGCTCTCCCAGGCCACGCTCTTTAAGCAGGGGGAGAGCCTGTTCAAGGGTACTGAGCGGGTCGCCTAGGTTGGCTCCAAAGGCTACGTAGGCTATTTGGTGGTCGTTCGACATAAGGGCTGCACTATATACCACCTTTTTAGCCTTTTACAGCGCTCCCAGAGCAGGATACCCTTTGGTTATGAAAGAGATCGTTGGAAGAGAGATAGCTGGTCGAGTTACTGACGGTGATGTTATCGGGGTCGGTACTGGTACAACCGTTGATGCTGCGCTTACTGAGATCGGACGTAGGGTGAAGAATGAGGGCTTGCAGGTCTCGGTGGTCCCAAGCTCCTACCAGAGCGCGTGGCGTTGTCAGGAGCTTGGACTATCAGTTCTCTACCCAGGGTACCGTGGTGAGCTTTCATGGGGCTTTGATGGAGCAGATCAGGTCACCAAAGAACGCTGGGCAATTAAAGGAAAGGGTGGAGCGCTGCTGCAAGAGAAGATACTCGCTGCGCGCTGTAAGAAGTTCACTATTATCGTTGATGAGTCGAAAGTTGTGCCTGTGCTGGGTGTGGGATGTCCTATCCCGGTGGAGGTTATCCCTGAGGCTCTAGCGGTAGTAGAGCAGAGGTTGTTTAGCTTGGGGGCTACATCGATTGCTATTCGTAGTGGCTCAGGGAAGCACGGACCAACGATTACCGAACGTGGTAATCTAATACTCGATGCGCAGTTTTCCAGTATAGGAGCCACTCTTGAGCAGGATATCAAGAGCATCGTTGGAGTAGTTGAGAGTGGGCTCTTTATAGGCTACGCCGCTGAGGTGCTTGTGGCTGGAGCTTCGGGCGTTGAGCGCTTTTAGCGAGAGGTCTTTTTTATGTGGAGCGCCTACCCTCCAGCACCACCATCCATGCCGAGGTGAGGATCACGATACAGGCACCTAAGGTTTGAATGCTTGTGAGTGGTTTGTCGAAGAACAGCCAAGCAATTGGAGCTGCCAATACAGGACCGAAACTTCGAAGAGCTGACGCGAGCCACGCGGGAACGTGGCGTATCGAGGAAAACCACAGTCCGGTGCTGATTACGTGGAATACCAGCACTGTCAGTAACACGTAGAACCAACCAAGCGCGTGTTCTTCGCTGACAGTGAATGAGTTAGTGCTGTAGATAAATACCAAGGGGAGCAGAATCGCACCCCCAAAGAGTTGAGAGAAGCCGGCTGCATACGACGGCCCTAAATGCTTAGCGTATCGTTGTGTTGGAGCGTACAGGGCAGCGCTCGCTGTAACAGCCATAAGTACTAGGAGGTCTCCTAGGGTGTCTAACGACAGAGAAAAGTTGCCGCTGGTCGATAGAAGTACGGCCCCCGCAATATGGATAGCTAGGAGAGTAAGATGCTGCCACGTCGTGCGGTGGTTCTGCCAGATAATGTGGATAAGAAGCACTATGTACGGTTCGATCTTTGTGAGGAACATCACCTTTGTGCTGCTTGTCAGCGTTAGGCAGTAACAAAAAATAGTTGAGAGCAACGCTGAACGAATAAGCGAGAATGTAAGGAATTCGGGCGAAGTAACGGTTGCGCTAGCACCAAGAGGCATGGCGCCGCGAAGTCGTGCTACGCACAGTAAAATCACTCCGCCAAGAAGGAGTGCGATGCTCGACACAGCAAGAGGCTCTAGCCGCGCTATAGCCTCTCCTTCAAATATCCATCCGATACTTGAGAGTGCAGACGCGCACAAGAGAGTAGTAATGCTTCCGACGCGAGACGGGGTCCGGTTCATGGTGGTGAACGTATACACCAAACATTACTGTGGCACTACAGACCTATTCAGAGCTGACTAAATATTGGCTCTTCGTGGAATCGAGTGAGTGGCACCGAGGATAGAGATAGCGTAAGCCCTTGTCTTGACCCATAAATCGCGGCTGCTCACGGAAGCGTGCTTAAGGAAAGAAGCTCTATCACATGGGAATCAGAGGTTCGGTTTCTCGCAGTACTCTTGTTCATGCCAATGCCAATCGAGACTGGTGGATTTTCGCCGACTACGCGCGAGTGCTGATCGCATGTGCCTAAGAGCCACACAAGGCGGAGAAACCAGCTCTCCTTGAGTAAGTATCCAGTGCCGTTTACGCGCTCGATGCAACAATCATCCAAGTCTGCTGATGCGCTCTTTCCGTGGGCATAGAATAACCACTAGCAGCCAAATTACTCGGCCAGCTTAGCGCGCCGACCGGAGAATAGCTTGTCAGTATCTCGGCAGCCGCTTATCTCGCTCGCCCGATACTGCGGGGACACTTAAAAATCCCGCTCCGTATCGGCGATCGAAATAAGCGGTAGTGGCAGCATTCGCTTACTAAGAATTCATTGATTTCGATCAACGCGTCTCTCCTTATTCCGCTGGTGGAAGTAAATCTTCTCTCGCCCGAAAGCTCTCTCGGCCTCGTAAAGATTGTGCGCAGAACACAAAGTTCTAAGATTTGATAGCTCTGTTAATCCCCCTTTAGCAAACGGAGCGATATGATCGATCTGTAAACCTGCTTTACTCGTACAACGCACACCATTCTCAGATACGAAGCAGCACTGTCCTTGATCCCGCTCGATTACACTTTGACGGACATGTTTAGGAATATATCGGCCCCCTAAGTTAAATGAACGCACCTTCCCGGTCTTGGGGACCCTTTCTTTTAGATATGACCGCATTGCCGTCTTTAAGATCTCAACTAGGGTCTTGCGACCCGTGTGAACAACAACTTGATTTACAAGATCGTCGAACTCTTGGTCACCAAGGAACGAATAGCTGGTCACTACCACTGGTGGAAGTTCACGCTCTCGAGCCTTTGGAAGCTCTGAGTCGATGCGGCTCTGTGGCTGATCAAACAAGGAAGCCGTCATGCCATCTGTCTTCACTGGTGGAAGTGATGGGGTTACAGCAACTTTTCGTATAGTCTCACGCTTTACCTTCGCTGGTGGAAGTTGTTTAACAACCAACGCTTCAGTCTTACGCTTTGAGAGTCCTTGAGTTTGCTCTAAGAGGCTAGCAGCGTTCTCTTGATTGATTATCTTGGATATCTCAGCAATTGAGCATAACGTTAAGTTGCCCGTCTCTAACATCTCTAAGCTCTCTGGCTTGAGTTTTACGACACGGGCTGCTGCGATCCGGCGATATGCTGAGGCTTCAGAGTAACGACACCGCTCTGTTAGAAAAGCAAATAGCGAGGAGTAACCCTCCTGCACATAAAGCTTCTCATCCATAATTGGTATAAGGCTCTTTACGACCTCTGCGATCGCTCGGCGCTCTTTTGAATTGGCATTGATAAATACTTCGATAGCTGCGTTCATAGCCTTCACTCCACTAAGCAATTTTTGACAGCACTACGAGAGTATAACCTACGTTTTTTGGACCTCGTATAAGGCTCACAGATGACTGTTTCGCGCACTTTTTGATTCGCGAGGTGTTTTGACCGATTAGCGCTTGGCTATATCGATTTCACTGATATCTACAAGTAATTTACGAGCGACCACTGCTCATCAATTTTGGCGTGCAATTATTCGCGTCAAGAGTTTTTG